>JBILGK010000027.1:0-43000 GCA_044351065.1 Cyanobium sp. | reverse complement strand
CCTACAGCGCCCCCGTGGCCGCTGCCAGCGCTGTGTTCCTGGTGTATCCCTTCGGTCAGGGTTCCTTCTCCGACGCCATGCCCCTGGGCATCTCCGGCACCTTCAACTACATGTTGGTGTTCCAGGCGGAGCACAACATCCTGATGCACCCCTTCCACATGCTGGGTGTGGCCGGTGTGTTCGGCGGCAGCCTGTTCTCCGCCATGCACGGCTCACTGGTGACCTCCTCCCTGGTGCGTGAGACGACCGAGAGCGAGAGCCAGAACTACGGCTACAAGTTCGGCCAAGAGGAAGAGACCTACAACATCGTGGCTGCCCACGGTTACTTCGGTCGCCTGATCTTCCAGTACGCCTCGTTCAACAACAGCCGCAGCCTGCACTTCTTCCTGGCTGCCTGGCCTGTGATCGGCATCTGGTTCACCGCCCTGGGTGTGAGCACGATGGCCTTCAACCTGAACGGCTTCAACTTCAACCAGTCGATCCTCGACGGCCAAGGCCGTGTGGTGAACACCTGGGCTGATGTGCTGAACCGCGCTGGTCTGGGCATGGAAGTGATGCACGAGCGCAATGCTCACAACTTCCCGCTCGACCTGGCGGCTGCCGAAGCCACCCCGGTGGCCCTGATCGCCCCGGCGATCGGCTGATCACTCTCTCTCTGGAATCCCCCAACCGGTTTCGCCCGGTGCATCACCCCCTCCTCGGAGGGGGTTTTTTGTGTGGGAATCGGGCAGAGGCGAGAGCGAGCGTAGTCGTTGCGCATGGAGCCATGCTGGAAAACCAGCCGGCCAGCCGGGAAGCGACGCGCTCAGGCCGCCATGCGGCGGGAGGCCGTCGGCATCTCCGGGGCCGGAACGAGCAGGAAGCGCTCCATCCCCTCAGGATCCCAGCCCCGGATTTGGAAGTACTGCTGGAGTCGTTGTGCTGCCACTTCCGGACTGACCAGCCGCAGCGCCCGGCCAGGGTCGGACGTGAGACGTCCGCTTTCACTCAGCCAGCGGGGGCGACGGCTGCGCGGTGAGGCCAGGATCACGCTCCAGTGATTGACGGCCACGCTGGCATCCTCCTGAGCTTCGCCACTGTGGCGCCTTTTGGCTCGTTCCGCCAGAGCAGACGGTCGATCAGCAGAGGAATTGCCGCCGGATGGGAATGTCGGCCACGGAATGCTCTGGCGGGGCACTCCAAAACAATAGGAACGCCCGGCAGTACCCCAAGAGCAAAGCCGTTAAGCGAGCGATTTACGCAGGCGACAAGGGGAGGCGCGCCTGGCTTTGCCAGAAGTGAGCAAGCAAAGCCATGCACCTCCTACCTGGAATATATGGCGACAGGCTCGGAAAAAGTGTGACTTGAGTTATCTGATGAAAATACTGTCAAAAAGAGTATTCCAGGGTGAATTCAAGGATCTGCTTTGATAGGAAAAAGTACCACTTTGGTAGCCATCTAGCTTCCAGATTCTAACCCAACCGATTATTGTTTGACCAGGACCGCAGGGCTGGAGGAAGTTTGCAGGATTACAAAATGGCGTAGAAGACAAATTTGCAGAAGTTGGCAGGACGGCGCCATTCATCTTTGCGATCCTACTACCGCCGTATCCAACCTCTACGGTCAGGGCGCGAAGGGTGGCGCCACCATGATCGCCCACTGTCGAGAGCAGGTTATCTGATACGTATTCGAGTCCACGACTTGAGGATTCGACACGGCGAATCTGCAAATAGCTAAGGGGGGGAGCTGGCGCCGAAAAAACTGGTGAAGCTGCCAGCGGAAAGGAGGCGATCAAGCCGGCCAGCAAGAAACGCGCTTCTTGCTTGAACGTTGCGGAAAGGCCAGGATTGCCCATCGAAGTGAAAGGTTTGTGTGCTGCCAGAGCCCTGGCGCGGGTGCTGCCTTGATGGCGTTGGGCGGGCTTTTGCCGCAGGGGCTCGGATGGATGCTGGCCCAGTGAGGCGATATCCTTTGGCAGGCTCATGGTTGAGGCATTTTTGCTGAGACTATTTTACCGTGCCAGACAGAGCCAGACTTTTCCTGAGAATTAACTTAGTATTGGGCGTAAGCTCGATCGAGACAAACACGAGGTTGTCATCAACAGCCGGCCAACTTTGGCGTGGACTGAGATCAGCCGGCCAGGAGGACCACAGGGTTTGGCAGCGCTGCAGGGCGCGGTGCAACGCCGGAGGGGCTTGTGATGATGCGGGAACGACTGGATCGCTACCTGGCACTCGGAGCCCGGCAGCGGTGCCGCACGGCCGATCGCTTCGGCCAGCTCGATGGCCATCGGGAGTGGCTTCAGCAGAAATTCGAGCAGCACCACGGCAATGCCGCGGCAGGCTGACTTCGGGGAGCTGTGGCTATCGATCGGCGGGGTGCGAACCAAGCCGCAAGGCTGCGAAGCAGTAGGTGCCCATCTGGCTGTTGCCCCCGGGCTACTCCAGGCATCAGCGGTTCCTGGTGCATCGGCAGCAGCGGCAACGCCCCTGGCTGCAGGCGCTGTTGGGCATCCGGCAGTCACAAATGCACCTCAAATCGCCCCGATGAATCGGGGTGAATGCGTTGGCAAGTCTCTCCTCCAAGGGCGGAGGTGTGTGCTGTGACCGGACAGGTGTGTGCTGCTGCGGGAAGGGGTGAGACCTTCCATCGGATCGGGCAGGCCAAAACCGGCATCTCCTCGCCAGCGC
Source organism: Cyanobium sp. (assembly GCA_044351065.1). Classification (GTDB taxonomy): domain Bacteria; phylum Cyanobacteriota; class Cyanobacteriia; order PCC-6307; family Cyanobiaceae; genus Cyanobium. The sequence goes on along the minus strand of JBILGK010000027.1, from coordinate 40,331 downwards.
ACAGCCGCGAACTGAGCGTCCAGTACGACACGGCCTGGCTGCTGCACAACAAGATTCAGAGGGCCATGTCCGAACGTGAGGCCTACCTCGGTAGAGAACGCCCGTGCCGCCGTGCCGAACGCAGCGCAGTTCCACGACCTGTTGAACGCCTCCACCTGCATCGAGGCAATCACGGCTCTGGCTGAATCCTGATCTCCAGCTCGGCCGTAGCCAGTGGCGGGTGCAGCAGCCGGTGGAACCGGCACCACCTTCATGGGTCCGGCCCCTCTACGAGGGACTGGATCATCACCAGGGCATCCACGTAGCCCGCACTGGCGACATGGGCCCCCCCACCAGCGAGCCAGCCGCATCCACGGCCACCATCACCGCCTGGCTCTGCTCCACCCAGCCCAGCTGAGCTTCCGCTTCCGTGATCGCCGGGTTGTGGGGGAAGGTTTCACCGGCCCGGAACACCGGCTCCAGCAGCGCCCACAGCGCCGGCCAGTCGGCCGGCCCACAGGAGTTGCAAACGATGGCCTCGCGGAGGCAAGCAGGTCTTGTCTTGCCCTGATCTGGAGCATCAGGGCCAGGTGCTCCTCCCACACAAGCACCATCGGCCGCCGCATGGCGAACGCCGTGGCAGATGGCCGTTTGTTGATCCCTGGCGCCTTCACGGCAAGCATGATCAGCCGATTGTTGCCGCCGTTTCCAAAGCGCACAGACAGCTCACGCCGCTCGAAACCGAAACCCCACCGCTTCGCGGAAGAGTTTCTTCTACACCCGGCGCCTCAAGGCTTCCATCCACCGCAGCCCACTTCCGTACAGCACACTGGCCACCACCCCTCAAGGTTGCTAAAAAAGATGAGGTAGGTGTTCACCTCCTTGCTGCCCATCTGCCGCGGATGGTGTGGGGAATGATTCGCAAAAGCGCTGCAGCAGGCTTCGGTGCGGCTGACCGACATGGTGCTCCTGACTGGAGCCCCGCCAAGGATTCCCCCATCCCGTCCGTGAGGTTCGCCGAATAGAAGCCTGGCTTGCTATTGCCGCATGCGGGACAAGTTCAGACCAGCGCATGGGTGCGGGCAGTGAACTTTCTGAATCTTTTTCTGAACCGATCGCGCCTCGGCCTACTCTGAATCTATTCGGTGGCACTTGGTTCACCTCCACCCCACCCCCCATGTGCGGCATCTGCGCCTGCGGCCAGCCCCAACCCGCCGGGGTTGCCGTGAGGGTGCAGCCCGAATCCCGCCAGGTACGCGTCGCCCGGCGGCTCCTGGAGCACAACGATGCCCATGCGGCCGCCAACCGCGCCCGCTTTGACGCGGCCGGCGTGCGGGTGCTCAACTTGCTCTCCTCCCCCGGTTCGGGCAAGACCGCCCTGCTGGAGCGCCTGGCCCGGGACTGGACCGATTGCGGCGCCATGGCGGTGCTGGTGGGAGACCTGGCCACCGATCTCGATGCCCAGCGGCTGCGGGCTGCCGGTCTGCCCGCCGTGCCAATCACCACCGGCCAGGCCTGCCACCTGGAGGCGGCGATGGTGGAGCGGGGTGTCGCGGTGCTGGCGGCCGAGGGCGTGGCCTTGGCGGGGCTGCGCTGGCTGCTGATCGAGAACGTGGGCAATCTCGTCTGCCCCGCCGCTTACGACCTGGGCGAACACCTGCGGGTGGTGCTGCTGGCGGCCGGCGAAGGGGAGGACAAGCCGCTCAAATACCCGGCGATGTTCCGCAGCGCCGATGTGGTGGTGATCAGCAAGATCGATCTGGCCGAGGCCGTGGGCTTCGACCGCGCCGCCGCCCACGCCGCCCTCGCCCGGGTGGCGCCGCGGGCGGCGGTGGTGGAGGTGTCGGCCCGCAGCGGCCAAGGGATGGCCCGGCTGCGGGAGCTGTGCTTGGGATGATCAACCGGGTACCGGCCCCAGCCGCTCCGCCAGCAGTGGCAACACCTGCTCCAGCGCCACGCCCCGGCTCGCCTTGAGGAGCACCCCATCACCCGGCTCCAACCAGCCCGCCAGCACCTCGGCCGCCTCCGCTGGCGTGGCCACCCGCGCCAGCCGCGCCAGCGAGCCCGCCGCCCCCGCCGCCATCGCTTCGCCCTCCGGGCCGGCATCCACCACCACCAGGCCATCGAGCCGACCTTCCGCCGCCAGTTGCGCGGCCCGCTCCCCCACCGAGCGGTGCAGGGGCAGGCTCAGCTCACCCAACTCCAACATCGTGCCGAGCACCGCATAGCGGCGGCCCTGCCCGCGGCCGGCGAGCACCTCCAAGGAAGCGAGCATCGATTCGGGGGAGGCGTTATACGTTTCATCGAGCACCGCCACCCCGCCCACGTTCAGCCGCCGGCTGCGGCCGCCGGGCACCTCCACCGTCAAATTCGCCAAGCGTTCAGGTTCCAGCCCCAGCTCCCGCGCCACCCCGACCGCGAGCAGGAAATTGCGCGCATGATGTCGCCCCTCCAGCGGCAACCCCAGGCTGGGGCCCAGCGGCCCTGCCGCGCGGCCATCCACCAGGGTGAGCGTTTCACCCTCCCCATCCAGGCGGCCCACCAGCTCGGCCGGCGGCAGGGCCGCATCAAAGCCCGCCAGCTCATCCTCCAGCCCCACCCGCAGCACCCGGCCCGTCCACACCCGCGACAGAGCGGCCTCCAGCAGCGGATCGCCGGCCGGGATCACCATCAGCCCATCGGCGCGCAAGCCCGCCGCGATTTCACACTTCGCCCGCGCGATCGCCTCGCGGCTGCCCAGGCGCCCGATGTGGGCGGTGCCGATGTTGGTGATCACCGCCACGTCCGGTTCGCCGCAGCGGGTGAGGCGATCGATCTCCCCCAGCCCCCGCATCGCCATCTCCACCACCAGCACCGCGGTGTCGGCCGGCGCCCGCAGCAACGTGCGCGGCACCCCCACATCGTTGTTCTCGTTGCCGACGCTCGCCGCCACCGGACCCAGGGGCGCCAGGGCGGCGCGGATCAGCTCCCGGGTGGTGGTCTTGCCCGCCGAACCGGTCACGCCCACCAGGGGCACCCCCAGCTGACGCCGCCAGGCCCGGCCCACCTGCTGATACGCGAGCCGGGTATCGGCGACACCCCAGACCGGCACACCAAAACGTTCCGCCAGAGCCGCCCGCTCGGCCTCGCCCAGCCGATCCGCCCGGGCCACCGCCGCCGCCGCCCCCGCCGCCAGCGCCGCCTCCAGAAACCCGTGGCCATCGAACCGCTCCCCCTCCAGCGGCACGAACAGCGCCCCGCGCAGATCGCCGCGGCTGTCGGTGCTCACCCCCGTGAGCGCTTCCGCCGGCAGCGGGCCCTGCGGCTCTCCCCACAGGGTCACCAGTGGATCCAGAGGCAGGTTCATCGGCGCAACGATGCACTCGGCCCGGATCATGCCGGATCGCCGTCGGCCACGGCCGCCGCCGGCTCGAACAGCACCAGACCCCCGCCCACCAGGGCCGAGCGGACCAGCAGGCGCCCCCTGCCGTCGCGCACTTCCAGCTGCTCGTAGCCGATCTCCTGGCCCTGGCGCCACCACCCCCGGGCCCGCTCCCGCCGCTCCGCCGCCGGCAAGGCGCCGTAGGCCGGTGCGGCGGAGAGCACCAGCAGCCCCCGGCCGGGTTCCGCCCGGGCCGCCTCCAGCAGGGAACCCTCGCCCGTTTCCCCCAGGGCGCTCCGCAGCGGATCCGCTGGCGGCCCCGCCCCACTCTCAGGGGGAGGGAGCACCGGGCTTGGCCTCTCGGTGGGCGGGATCTCGGGGGAAGGGATTACGGGCGAAGCACTCTCGGGCGAGAAACTCGCGGGCGAAGAACTCTCGGGCGGAGAACTTTCGGCGAAAGGGAGGGCGTCGAGCGGAGAAGAGGCCCTCCCGGAGACAGCCGGTGCCGCCGCTGGCCCCGGAGCGGCCCGAAACGCCCCAAGCCCCGTCAACCCCGCCGCCAGCGCGATGAGCAGCAGGGCCAGCGCCACCGGCCAGAACAGCGGCGCCAGGGTGGCGGGCCAGACGGCCGGGCGCCACAGCTGACCGGACCGGTTGCGGCGCCACAGCTCCCACAGGCGCAGGCGCAGGCTGGCGAGAACCGCCCGCAGATCCCGCCCCAACAGCCGCCAGGGATCGACGTACTCGGCGGGCAGATCGGATCCTTCGCGGCGGCCTTCCCTCATCGCCGCCGGGGCTCAGTCCTCGCTGCGGCGGCGCAGCAGGGAGAGGGGATTGCGGGAGCGGGGGGGCTCCTGGCGGGCCGGAGCAGGGGCGGGAGCCTCGCCCGTGGGGGGCGGAACCGTCGCTCCCTTCTCCTTCAGGCTCGGATCGGCGCCCTGGCCGAGCGAGAAACGCTCCACCTGCTCCGCATCCGGTGTGGGCTCCTTCACCCCCACCACCTCCCGGTACATGCGGTCGTACTCCTGGGCGGAACGGCTCCAGCTGAAGTCCTGAGTCATCGCCCGCCGTTGCAGCTCCTGCCAGCTGTCGACATGGCGGAAGGCCTCCCAGGAGCGCACGATCGCGGTGTAGAAATCCACAGGTTCGTAGCGGTCGAAGCAGAAGCCGGTGCCGCTGTGGTTCCGCGGATCGTGGGGCGGAACCGTATCCACCAGGCCGCCCACCTTGCGCACCACCGGAATCGATCCGTAGCGCATCGCCAGCATCTGGCTGATGCCGCAGGGCTCGAAGCGGCTGGGCATCAGGAACGCATCGCTGCCGGCATAGATCAGGCGGGAGAGGGCGTCGTCGTAGGTGAGGAACACCGCGAACCGCCCCGGATGGCGGGCCGCCATCTGCCACAGACCCGACTCATAGCCCCGATCCCCCGTTCCCAGCACCACCACCTGGCTGTCGGTGTAGGCCAGCACCCGATCGGCCACCTGCAGCAGCAGGTCGACGCCCTTCTGATCCACCAGCCGGCTCACCATGCCCATCAGGTAGGTGTCGGGGTTGACCGCCAGACCCATCCGCTCCTGCAGGGCCCGCTTGTTGGCGGGGCGGCCGGTGAGATCCACCGAAGAAAAGTTCGCCACCAGGCTGGTGTCGATGGCCGGATCCCAGTCGGCGATGTCGATGCCGTTGAGGATGCCGCGCAGCTTGCCGCTGATGAAGTTGAGCAGCCCCTCCAGCCTCTCCCCGTATTCGGCGGTGCGGATCTCCTGCGCATAGGTGGGGGAGACGGCATTCACCCGGTCGGCATAGAGCAGTGCCGCCGCCATCGTGTGGTCCCCCTGCATGTACCAGGGGCACCAGGTCATGCGCTCCAGCTTCCAGCGCCACGGACCCTGATAGCGCAGGTTGTGGATCGTGAACACCGTGCTGATCTCCGGATCCTGGTGCATCCAGACCGGAATCATGCCGGTGTGCCAGTCGTGGCAATGCATCACCTGGGGCTTCCAGCCGCCATTCCAGGCGAACTCAGCACTGGCGCTGGCGAAGAAGGTGAAACGCCAATCCTCATCTTCCCCGCCGTAGATCCGCTCCGGATCGAACACCGGATGACCCACCAGATAGATGGGAATGCCATTGGTGGGATGGCGGGTTTCGAAGATGGCGAAGTCGTTGCCCATCGTGTGGCCGCGCCAGATCGGCTCCGGCGGGATCGTCAGGCGGCTCCACAACCGCCCGTAGCCCGGCAGGATGATGCGCACGTCATGGCCGAGTTCCGCCAGGGCAGGGGGCAGGGAGCCCACCACATCCCCCATGCCCCCCACCTTGACCATCGGCGCGCATTCGGCCGCCGCAAACAGGACGCGCATGCCGTTCGCCCACGAGGTGGCGGGACTCTACGCCTCAAGGCAGCACGGTCACCGGGGTGCCGAGGCGCACCAGGCGGAAGAGTTCCTTGATGTGCTCGTCGAACAGACGCACGCAGCCGTGGGAGGCGGCCCGGCCGACGCTGGCACGGTCGTTGGTGCCGTGGAAGCCGGCGGTGGCGCAGCCTTTCACCGTCAGCTGCTCCTGGCCGTTGAAGCCCGAGCGATCGCGGCAGTCGCGGTGGAAGCCGATCCAACGGCTGCCGAGGGGATTGCTGGGCCCCGGCGGGTGGATCGTGCCCTTGGCGGGGTGCTTCCACACCGGGTCGGCCGTCATCTCGATCACCGCGAAGCGCCCCACCGGCGTCTCCCAGCCAGGCATGCCCACCGCCACCGGAAAGCGTCGCAGCTCCCGCCCCTCCGCCATCACCCGCAGCAGGCGGTGACGGCGATCGAGCACCAGTTCGGTGTCGTTCGCCGCCGGGGTTGCGCTCTTGATTTCGCTCGGTGGTTCGGGCTGGGCCCGGGGGGTGGGGCCGGGATTGGTCGGGGCTTCGGGGGAGCGCAGCCGCAACGGTTCGCCGTCGCCCAGCAGCGCCGCGGCCGCCGGGGCTTCGGCCGCCCGCAGCGGCGCGGCTACCAGCACGGAGGTCACCAGGGCAAGCAGCTGGAGCGGGCGGCGACGGGGGCGGAAGCGGGGGGGGGGGCGACGGGCCACGGGCCGGGCGCTGGGATTCGAAACGCTGAGCCTCAAGGTAGCCAGGGGCTGCCGGAGAAGTCGGGGTCGCGTTTCTCCAGGAAGGCATTGCGGCCCTCCTGCCCTTCTTCGGTGCGATAGAAAAGATGGGTGGCCTGGCCTGCCAGCTCCTGCAGACCCGCCATGCCGTCCGTTTCGGCGTTGAACGCCGCCTTCAGGCAACGGATCGCCGTGGGGCTGTGGCGCAGCACCTCCCGGGCCCAGGCAACCCCTTCCGCCTCCAGCTGCTCCAGGGGCACCACCTGGTTCACCAGGCCCATCGCCAGGGCCTGGCGAGCGTCGTAGCGGCGGCAGAGGAACCAGATCTCCCGCGCCTTGCGCTGCCCCACCACCCGGGCCAGATAGCTGGCGCCGAAACCGCCGTCGAAGCTCCCCACCCGCGGCCCCGTCTGGCCGAACACGGCGTTCTCGGCCGCCAGGCTCAGATCGCAGAGCAGGTGCAACACCTGGCCACCGCCGATGGCATAGCCCGCCACCAGGGCGATCACCACCTTCGGCAGGCTGCGGATCAAGCGCTGCAGATCCAGCACGTTCAGCCGCGGCAGCCCGCTCTCATCCACGTAGCCCCCATCGCCCCGCACGCTTTGATCCCCGCCGGCGCAGAACGCCCAGCCGCCGTCCGCCGCCGGCCCGGCGCCGGTGAACAGCACCACGCCGATCGTGGGGTCATCGCGCATCCGGGTGAAGGCTGCGCACAGCTCCTGCACCGTGTGCGGCCGGAAGGCGTTGCGCTTCTCCGGGCGGTTGATGGTGATGCGGGCGATGCCCTCGTCGCTGTGCTCCAGCAGCACATCGCTGTAGGCGCCGATCGAGCGCCAGCGCACCGGGGTCTGCGGGGTCATGGGAGAGGCAGGGACCGCGCCGCCATTGTGCGCAAGCGTTGCCGCAGCATGGCGTCGGCCCGCCGGTCGGTGATCAGTCGCAGAAGTGCCAGCGGCTGCTCCAGCGCCCAGCCAAGGGCCTCCGCCAGCTCGACGGCGTGCCGCACCGGCCGGCCCGGAACGCCGTGGGCCGCCGCCAGGGCCAGGGGATCCACGCCCTGGGGCATGGCGAACAGGCGCTCGAAGTCGAGCCGCTCCGGCGGGGGGCAGCGGATCGGCAGCTGCTCGAAGATGCCGCCGCCGCCGTTGTCGATCAGCAGCACCGTCAGCCGGCCACGGAGTTGATCGCGCCACAGCCAGCCGTTGCTGTCGTGCAGCAAAGCCAGATCGCCGCAAAGCAGCACCGCCTGCCCCAGGGCCTCCGCCAGGCCGGCGGCGATCGAGAGGGTGCCATCGATGCCCGACGCGCCGCGGAACCCGAACAGCGGCCGCGGCGGCGCCTCGGGGTGGGCGAAGGCCGCCCAGTCGCGCACGGGGCTGCTGTTGGCGAGCAGCAGGGGCAGGCCGGGCGGCAGCAGCCGGCTGAGCTGGCGAGCCAGAAGCGGCTCGCTCAGGCCCGAGACCTCTGGCAAGCCCTCGGCCAGGGCCTCGTCCAGGCAGGCCTGCACCGCCGCTTCGGCCCGCTGCCAGCGGAGCGCCAGGGCCGTGTTCGTCGGCGGCGGCGGCCCGGCCAGCACGGCCGGCGGCAGACCCTCCAGCCAGGCGGCCAGCCCCGCAGCGCTCTGACCCGCCACCCGGTGAAGGGGGTCGAGGCGGCGGGCATCGGCCTCGCTCACCAGCCACTGCCGGCCGCCGGCCGCCGCCAGCCAGCGCTCCAGCGGCCGACTGGCGGGCAGGCTGCCGAGGCGCAGCACCTGCAGCGTCCGGGGCCACAGATCCGCCGGCGGATCCGCCAGCAGCAGGTCGTAGGCGCCGATCAGCGCCAGCTCGGGATCGCCCCGCAGCCCGGAGAGGGGATCGGCGAGCACCGGCCAGCCGCTGCTGCCCTGCCAGCGCAGCAGGGCACGGCGGTGGGCTTCCCAGGCGGACGCCGGGCCGCGCCAGGGGCCGGCCACCACCACCCCCGGCCGCCCTGGATCCAGGGGGAGATCCCCCGCCGGGGGTGCGGGTGGGGGCAGCCCGTCGGCGACGGCGGCCGCGCAGGCAGGCCCGGCGAGAGCGGCGGCAGGGACAGTCCCCGGCGCGGCGCGTTGGCGCGACAGCGCGGCGGCGATCCGCTCCAGCTCCCGCAGGGCCTCCGCCCCGGCGTGCAGCGGCTCCTCGAAGGGGAGGTTGAGGTGCACCGCCCCCGGTGGCCGCCCCCGGCCATCCCCGAGGGCGTGGGCCATGGCGGTGCCGGCCAGCTCCTGCAACGCTTCCAGCGGCAGGCTTGCCAGACCCTCCCCCGCCCCCGCGCTCACCCAGCGGCAGCTGCAGACCAGAAACTGCTCCTGATTCACGCTTTGATTGGCGCCGCACCCCTTGAGGCGCGACGGTCGGTCGGCGCTGAGCAGCAGCAGGGGAACGGTGCCGTGGTCGGCCTCCACCGCCGCGGGCAGCAGGTGGGCGACGGCGCTGCCCGAGGTGGTCACCACCGCCGCCGGCAGCCCCTCCGCTCGCCCCAGACCCAGGGCGAAGAAGGCGGCGGATCGCTCGTCGATCGCGGTGTGGAGCCTCAGCCCGGCAGGCTCCAGCAGGGCGGCGGCCACCGCCAGCGGCCCCGAGCGGCTGCCGGGGCAGAGCACCAGATGGCGCAGGCCGCCGCGCCGCAGGGCCGCCAGCAGGGCGAGGGCGGCCCGCCCGTTGGCGAAGGCCAGATCGGCGCGGGGCGGTGGGGCCGGCGACAAGGGAAGGGTGCCCCCATCAGGATGGAGCGACCATCCTCCCGAACGCCCGTGACCGCCGGCTCCTCCCCCTCCGCCGGCCTGCGGGCCCAGGTGCGCTCCCTGCTGCTCTGGGTGTTGGTGGCGCTGCTGCTGCGCTGGGCGGTGATCGAACCGCGCTGGATTCCCTCCGGATCGATGCTCCCCACCCTGCAGCTGCAGGATCGGATCCTGGTGGAGAAGCTGCGGCCGCGCCTGCATCGCCCGCTGGGGCCCGGCACGATCGTGGTGTTCCATCCGCCGACGGTGCTGCGGGAGGCGGGCTATGACCCGGAAGCGGCGTTGATCAAGCGGGTGGTCGCCGTCGGCGGTGACCGGGTGGAGGTGCGTCAGGGTCAGCTCTGGCGCAACGAGGAGCCGGTGGCCCGGGACTGGGGCCAGGAGCCGATGGCCTACTCCCTCCCGCCGCTGACGGTGCCGGCGGGCCACCTGCTGGTATTGGGGGACAACCGCAACGCCAGCCTCGACTCCCATCTCTGGGGCCCCCTGCCGGAGGGGGAGGTCATCGGCACGGCAGTGTGGCGCTACTGGCCCCTGTCGCGTTTCGGGCCGCTTGGCGATCCCCTGCCTGTCAGCCCGGGGCAAGGCTGAGGTTCGGTCCTGCAGGGCGTTTGCGTTAAGGTGCCGTGCGAGCCTGCGGGCACGGCCTTGGTTCGGCCGGCAACGGCCGCCCACTCTCCAGGAACGGATCCATGTTCAACCCGGACTTCCTGACCACCGACAACGAGGCCATCAGCGGCAACTCCCTGATCCAATATCTGCAGGAGCAATCTCCCGAAGTGCTGCAGCGGGTGGCCCGCTCCGCCAGCGGAGACATACAGGACATCATCCGCCACAACGTGCAGGGTTTGCTCGGGATGCTCCCCGGCGAGCAGTTCGAGGTGAAGATCCAGGCCAGTCGCGAAAGCCTCGCCGGCCTGTTGGCCTCCGCGATGATGACCGGCTACTTCCTGCGCCAGATGGAGCAGCGCATGGAATTGGAGACCTCCCTGATCGGCGGTGGGCTGGATGCCACCGACAGCGATGATCCCGGCGAACTGCGGCTCTGAGCCCCCGGCGCCGTTCCCCCCAGCCTCCCCTCAACCGCCGCCGGGCACCACACCCGCGCGCACCAGGGCCCGGTCGATCCCCGCCAGGAACGCCCACGAGCCCTGGTCCACAGCCCATTCCCGCTGCTCAAGCCCTTCGGCCAAGGCCCCCAGCGCCTCCCCATCGATCGGCACCGGCGCCGCGTAATGGGCGGGCACCAGCCAGCGGATCTCCCCCAGCCCCGCCAAGCGGTGCAGCCAGGCCACCAGGGCCTCCCGCTGGCGCGGGAACACCAGTCGCTCCAGCACCGCCGCCACCTGGGGGCGGAGTTCCGGCGGCATCAGCGCCTCCGCCTCCCGCTCCCAGCCCTGGCGCCACCGGAACGGAAAGAGGCCGAAGTGGCTGCGGGCACTGCGGCAACCGGGGGCGAACGCATCGCGGAGCACCTCCCCCAGGGGCGGCACATCCAGGGGAGCGGGCCGCAGATAGTTGGCGAACAACACCAGCCGCTGCCAACCCCGGCGGCGCTGGGCCGGGTCGTCCCGCAGCGGCTCGGAGCCCCGTTCCCGGGCGTGGAACAGCAGCGGCGTGGGATCCAGGTCAAACAGGGGCGGCGGATCCGCGGGGATCGTCACCAGAGCGTCGGTGACCAGCAGCGCCCCGCTGGCGCGATCCAGGCAGGCCACCTCCAGAAAAGTGCCCAGGCCCAGATCCAGCGGACCGAGGGCCTCCCAGCTCAGCTGGTCGGGATGGGGCACGCCATCCTCCAGCAGCACCTTGGTGCGGCCCGGCGGGAAGCCCAGCCAGACGGGGGGCAGGTTGAGCGGGAAACTCCACTGTTGCGCCGTGATCCAGACGGTGGCGGCGGGGAAGGCCCGGGCCATCGCAGGCACCGGCAGCTTGTGCTCCAGCCCGGAGGCGGTGGGCAGCACGATCGAGCGCACCGGTCCGCAGCGCCGCTCCAGGGCGTGCAGCTGGTCCAGCACCTCGGTGGTGGGGGCGACCGGCGCGTAGAGCAGCAGCCCGTCCGCCACCCGCACCACGCTCATCCGGATCGGCACAGCCACGTACCACACCCCCTGCAGTTGCTCAAACGACCAGAGCCGCTCCGGCAGAAGCTCCCGCACCAGGGTGCGGCGCAGGCCGTAGGGATAGAGCGGCAGCAGGGGCCACCAGGGCCAACGCTGGCGGGGGCCGTCGGCAGCGGGGGAGACCGTCACGTCGGTGGTGCGGGTGGTGGCCCGCCCCGCCGCTGCCGGCGACGGGCCAGCAGGCCGTGGCGGGGAGCCAGCAGCATCGTGACCAGGAACAGGCCGGTTTGCACCAGCACGATGCAGCCGGCGGTGGAGGCATCGAGCCAGTAGCTCACGATCACCCCCACGGCGGTGGCCAGCATCGCCAGAACCACTGCGTAGAGGTTCATGCGGTCGAACCGGTCGGTGAGCAGGAAGGCGGTGGCGCCGGGGGTGACCAGCAAGGCCACCACCAGGATGATCCCCACAGCCTGCAGGGCAGCCACCGCCGCCAGGCTCACCAGGGTGAGCAGCAGGTAATGGAGCACACCGGTGCGCAGGCCGATCGAGCGGGCGTGGCCGGGATCGAAGCAGAACAGCAGCAGGTCGCGGCGGCGCAGCAGCACCACCAGGAGCACCACGGCCCCGATCGCCACGGTCTGGCGGATGTCACCGTCATTGAGGCCCAGCAGGTTTCCGAACAGAATGTGGCTGAGGTCCACGCCGCTGCGCAGCTTCGAGATCAGCACCAACCCCAGGGCGAAGAAGCCGGTGAACACCAGCCCGATCAGGGAGTCCTCCCGCACGCGGGTGTGGCGGCGCAGCCAGCCGATCAACGACACCGAACCGACCCCGAACAGGAAGGCCCCCAGCGCGAAGGGAGCCCCCACCACGTAGGCCAGCACCACGCCGGGCAACACCGCGTGGGAGATGGCATCCCCCATCAGAGCCCAGCCCTTGAGGGTCATGAAGCAGGAGAGGAGGGCGCAGACCACGGCCACCAGCAACCCCAACCCCAGGGCGCGCTGGATGAACACCTGCTGCAGCGGCTCGAGCAGCCAACTTGCCGACGCGCCGATCATCGCTCCAGACCCGCCGGGGCCCCGAAGGTGCGCAACAGGTTGGCCTGGGTGAACACGGCTGCGGTGGGACCGCAGGCCAGCACGCGGCGGTTGAGCAGCAGCACCCGATCACAGAAGCTCGGGATGGCGTCCAGGTCGTGGGTGGCGATCAGCACCGAGGCACCGGCGGCCCGCAGCTCCTTCAGCTGGTCGATGATCAGGCGCTCGGTGCGGCGATCGACGCCCGTGAAGGGTTCATCGAGGAGCAGCAGGCGGCTCTGCTGGGCGATCGCCCGGGCCAGCAGAGCCCGCTTGCGCTGCCCGCCGGAGAGGGAACCGATCGGCCGATCCCGTTGGTCGCTCAGCTCGACCCGCCGGAGAGCTTCTCTCACCGCCAGACGGTCGGCGGCGGCGGGCCAGCGCAGCAGGTTCATGTGGCCGAAGCGGCCCATCATCGCCACATCCCACACCCGCAGCGGGAAGTCCCAGGGCAACTGGTCGTCCTGGGGGACATAGGCGACCCATTGGCGCCGCTGGGCCTGGGCCACCGGCAGGCCACCGATGCGCATCTCGCCGCTGCGGGGGGAGAGGAACCCCATCAGGGCGCGGAACAGGGTGGACTTGCCCGCCCCGTTCAGACCCACCAGGGCGCAGATGCTGCCCGGCTCCAGGGTGAGGTCCACGCAGTCCAGAGCCGGCTCTCCCCCGTAGGACACGGTGAGCCCGCGGACGCGCAAGCTCGGGTCGGCGGAGCCGCCGGGAGCGAGGGTGAGGGAGGGCGCGTTCATCCCCCCATTCAACGGGGCCGCCTCACCGCTGCGCGAGGCCGCGGCGCACCGACCCGACGTTGTGGCGCATCAGATCCAGGTAGGTGGCGGCCACCCCCCCCGGCGGCGAGAGGGAATCCACATGGAGGATGCCGGCCAGGCGCGCGCCGCTCTCGGCGGCCACCCGCTGCTGGGCCCGCGCGTCCACCGTGCTTTCGCAGAACACGGCCGGCACCCGGCGGGCGCGCACCGTCTCAATCAGCCGGCGCATGCGCTGGGGGGTGACCTCCCGCTCCCCGTTGACGGGCCAGAGCCAGCCCTCCTCAAGCCCGTAATCGCGGGCCAGATAGGAGAACGCCCCCTCGCAGCTCACCAGCAGGCGGCGCTGGGGCGGCAGCGCGGCGATCTCCTGGCGCAGCTCGCGATCCAGCTGATCGAGCTGCGCCAGATAGGCCCGCGCACAGCGCTGATAGTCGCCCGCCCCGGCGGGGTCGAGACGGGTGAAGGCCTGCTGCAGGTTGGCCACATAGGTGTGCGCCGCCTTCGGGGACATCCAGGCGTGGGGATTGCTCGCCCTGCCCCCTTCGGCGTCGATCGGGATCGTCGCCACCCCGCGGCTGAGGGTGACCCGGGGGATCGGCCCGAGGCTGGCGGCGAAACGATCCATCCAACGCTCCAAACCCAGGCCGTTCTCCAGCAGGAGCTGCGCCCCCCGCGCCCGCCGCAGGTCGGACGGGGTGACCTCATAGCCATGGATCTCGGCGCCGGGACGGGTGAGGGACTCCACCCGGAGTCGGCCGCAGGCCACCCGCTCCGCCATGTCGGCCAGGACGGTGAAGCTGGCAATCACCCGCGGGCGGGCATCCGCGCCGCCAGCTTCCGGCCGGTGCACGCCGCAGCCCATCAGCAGCGCGAGCAGGGCGAAGGGAATGATCCGGCGAGACGGCACGGGCGGCGGGGGCGATGCACAAGGAAGAGCCCCGGATCCGACGCTATCGGAGCTGGCCGCCCCGGCAGACGGGAGAGCCGCCATGAAAAAGCCCCCTCCTCGGAGGGGGCCAAGGGGCTTGCCGGACCGGCTCAGCCGATCGAAGGAGCGGTGAGGGCGACCGGGCCGGCGGACACGGCGGCGAGATCGAGGGGGAAGTTGTGGGCATTGCGCTCGTGCATCACTTCCATGCCCAGGTTGGCGCGGTTGAGCACATCGGCCCAGGTGGGCAGCACCCTGCCCTGGGCATCGAGGATCGACTGGTTGAAGTTGAAACCGTTCAGGTTGAAGGCCATGGTGCTGATGCCCATGGAGGTGAACCAGATGCCCACCACAGGCCAACCGGCCAGGAAGAAGTGGAGGCTGCGACTGTTGTTGAAACTGGCGTATTGGAAGATCAGGCGACCGAAGTAACCGTGGGCAGCCACGATGTTGTAGGTCTCCTCCTCTTGGCCAAACTTATAGCCGTAGTTCTGGCTCTCGCTCTCGGTGGTCTCCCGCACCAGGCTGCTGGTCACCAGCGAGCCGTGCATGGCGGAGAACAGGCTGCCGCCGAACACACCGGCCACACCCAGCATGTGGAAGGGGTGCATCAGGATGTTGTGCTCCGCCTGGAACACCAGCATGAAATTGAAGGTGCCGGAGATGCCGAGGGGCATGCCGTCGGAGAAGGAACCCTGGCCGAAGGGATACACCAGGAACACGGCGAAGGCGGCCGAGAGCGGTGCGCTGTAGGCCACGCAGATCCAGGGGCGCATGCCGAGGCGGTAGGAGAGCTCCCACTGGCGGCCCATGTAGGCGGAGATGCCGATCAGGAAGTGGAACACCACCAGCTGGTACGGGCCACCGTTGTACAGCCACTCATCGAGGCTGGCGGCTTCCCAGATCGGGTAGAAGTGCAGGCCGATGGCGTTGCTGGAGGGAACCACAGCGCCGGAGATGATGTTGTTGCCGTAGATCAAGGAGCCGGCAACAGGCTCACGGATGCCGTCGATGTCGACGGGGGGAGCGGCGATGAAGGCGACGATGAAGCAGATGGTCGCAGCCAGGAGGCAGGGGATCATCAGCACACCAAACCAACCCACATAGATGCGGTTGTTGGTGGAGGCCACCCATTGGCAGAAGCTTTCCCAGCTTCCAACCCGGCCGCTGCGAAGGGCAGTGGTCATGGTGATGAGGAATGCGGTGAGAGGGGAATGGAGAGAAGACTCGCCCAGTCGCAGGGACTTTCGCGAGCATTACCACGCTACGGCCGAACTGACGTCCGGCAAGCAAAGCGCTATCCGCCGAGCGAATTGCAAAATTTTTTCATGTAAATTTGTTAAACTGCCGCAGCGGCGCCAGGGCCGCCCTGCTGGCGCAGCCAGTCGATTCCCTGTTGCAGGAAGGAAGGCCAGTCGAGTTTCTCCGCCTCCGCGGCGCGGGCCACCAGGATCGGCGCCCGACGGCGAATCGCCTCCAGGTCGGCCTCCGGCACCCCGGCCGAGAGGGCCAGCACATCGGCCATCGCGTGCCCCACCACGCGGGTGAGGTAAGCGGCGCTCAGGGCCTGCAGGGTGCTGCCGATCAGCCAGCCGGCGTGGTGCAGCCGGAAGGCGGCCGCCAGAGCCTGACTGCTCCACTCCACCAGCCCCAGGGCCAGGGCGGCGCGCCCCAGCTCCAGGGCCGCGGCGCGCAGGGTGTCGGCCTGCCAGGGGCAATCCCAGAGCCGAGCCATCTCCTGCAGCATCAAGCCGTTGGCGCAGGCGAGCACCAGCAGATCCACGCTGGGGAGGGGGGCCGTGATCACCCCGGCGGCGACCAGCCACTGGGTGCGGCGCAGCAGCCGCTGCCATTCAGCCCGGCGCAGTCCCTCCAGGTCGCTCTGCCAGCGGGCGTGCAGCTGGGCGAGGCGGCGCAGGGCCGTGCGCTCCGCCAGACCCCCTCCCTCCCGCTCCAACCAGTCGGCCAGGGGCGCGAGGCTGGCGGCCAGGGCGGTGGCGCTGCCATCCCACAGCAGCAGCTGCTGGGGGAGCGCCCCGTTCCAGAGGCTCTGGATCTCCTGCAGCAGCGTTTCGCGCTCGCTCCCGCCCCGGCCCTCCTCCAGCAGAAGCCAGACCGGCTGGCCGGCGGGGAGAGCTTCGAGCCAGCGCAGATCCGCGCCCCGCAGCGGACGTTGCAGGTGGAACAGGAGCAGGTCGCTGCCCTCGAAGGGCGCACTCCAGCGCCAGTCGGCGCTGCTGGTGGGCAGCGCTTCTCCCCAGTGCAGCCGCAGACCCCGAGGACCCTGAAGGGCGGAGCGGAAGCCGGGCTGGAAGGAGGCCGGCGGCGGCTGGGAACTGGCCAGAGCAAGGCTGAGGGCCCGGCAGGGCTCCTCGCGCCGCAGGGCCTCGAGCTCGCTGCGGCGGGCGGGGAGGCAGTGGTCGCGCTCCGGCTCGGGCAGCAACCGCTCCCACTGCGCCAGCACCCCCTCACAGCGCTCGACCCAGCCATCGATGCTGCGGGGAAGCCGGGCGGTGGGCCGTCCGGAGCGGCGGGCGAGCAGCCACCAGCCCCCGGCGAGCAGGCTGCCGGCCAGAAGACTGGAGGGTTCGAGATGGAGCCAGCTGGCCAGGGCTTCGCTCACCAGAAGGCCACCGCCCAACATCAGCACCGGGCCGGGCGCGGCTGGGCGGGAGGGGGCGAGGTCCGGAACTGTCACGGGGCAAGCCTGCAGCACAGCCTCTTTAGCTCAGATCCCGAGGCTCGTCCTGGCGAATCCCGCCTCGCAAGCCCCCGGGGACCGGCTGCCTCCCGGCAGAGGGCGATAGCCTCGCTTCGTCTCTGGCGGAGAGGATCGCGATCCGATGGAGAGGCACCCGGCGAACCTCCCCCCGCACGCCCGTTCGCGCGACAGCCCGGGAGCGCAGGGTTGTGCCGAGGTCGGCCGCCTGAAGGAGGCCGATCTCCTTGAACGGCTCACGCCCCGTCAGCGCCACAACCTCTGGCATCACTGGCAGGAGCTGCAGCAGCAAGACCGCTGGAGCGAGAGCCTGCCGGTCCTGTTGCTGGAGCGCTGTTGGCTGCGACTGACGGTGGAGTCGCTCACCGGCCTGGCGCGGCGCCTCCCCCCCGACGCGACCGGCGAGGCTCCGGAACTGGTGCGGTATCAGGAGCTGCTGGGCCAGGGCCTGGGCAGCTGGGAAGCCCAGCACCGTTGCTGGGAGGAATTCGGTGCGGAGGCCTGCCGGGAGGCGCAGCGGCGCTTCTGGAGGGCGCGGGACCAGGGGAACCGGGGCTGGACCCTCGAGCGGTATCTGGCCCTGCGTGCGGAATACCGCCAGCGATGGCGGCTGGAGCGGCCGCGACGGCTGCCGCTGCTGGTCCTGGCCCGGGAGGGGGCGGAGGGAGAAGCCAGCACGGAAGCGGAGCACCATCTGCTTTGGCTGTGTCCAGCTGCTGACGAACCGGAACGGCCGATGCGCCACACTTGCGCCTGAACAGGGTCTGGCAATGGCCGACGAGAGCACTCCCTCCACTCCCACGGGCGGTCGCGAGGATCGCGGCGGCTACGGAGGCCAGGGTCAAGCCAGGGGCGGACGCCCCTCCGGTGGCCGTGATGGCGGTGGTCGTGATGGCGGTGGCCGGGAAGGCCGTGACGGGGGCGGCCGCGAGGGCGGGGGCTTCCGCATTCGCCTGAGCGACAACGAGATGCAGGCGGCCCGTGCCCTCCAGGAGGCGTTCGGATTGCGCTCCACCGTGGCGGTTCTGGGCTTTTCGCTGCGCACCCTCGCCCAGCAGCTGGAGCAGGGGCAGCTCGCGGAATTGATCGCCCAGCAGAGCGCCCAGGGGGCCGGCAAGCCCCCCGCCGCCCGGGAAGGGAGCAAAGGCGGTGAGCGCCGCCGCGATGGCTTCCCCGGCCATCGAGAGGAGGGGCGGGGGAGCCGCGCCGCACGGGTGGATCCCTTCGCGCGCCCCGCCCGGCCCGCCGCGCCGCCCGCCGTCGTGGAAGCGACTCCGGACGGGGAACCCCTCCCGGAGGGCGAACCCATCGCGGAGGGGGAGGAGATTGCCGCCGACCCCACCTCCCTGCCGGAGACCAGCCCCGAGCCGGAAGCCGCGGTTGAACCCGAACCGGGGGTTGAACCCGAAGCCGGGGCAGAGGCCTGAGAATCGGCATGGCGGAGCCACGACCCCGGGTTCTCTCCGGCGTTCAGCCCACCGGGGCCCTGCATCTGGGCAACTGGCTCGGTGCCATCCGCAACTGGGTCCAGCTGCAGGACAGCCACGACACCTTTTTCTGTGTCGTCGATCTGCACGCGATCACCGTTCCGCAGGATCCGGCGCGGCTGGCGGAGGACACCCTCACAACGGCGGCCCTTTACCTGGCCTGCGGCATTGACCCGGCCCGCTCCACGGTGTTTGTGCAAAGTCACGTCAGCGCCCACAGCGAGCTGTGCTGGCTGCTGAATTGCCTGACGCCCTTGAACTGGCTCGAGCGGATGATCCAGTTCAAGGAGAAGGCGCTGCGCCAGGGAGCCGAGGTCTCCACCGGCCTGCTCGACTACCCGGTGCTCATGGCCGCCGACATCCTTCTCTACGACGCCGATCTGGTGCCGGTGGGGGAAGACCAGAAGCAGCATCTCGAACTGGCCCGCGACATCGCCCAGCAGCGCGTCAACGCCCGCTACGGCGCACGGGACGGCGCCGGCGAGCCGGTGCCGATCCTGAAGGTGCCCGAACCTCTGATCCTGGCGGAAGGGGCCCGGGTGATGAGCCTCGCCGATGGCCGCAGCAAGATGAGCAAAAGCGATCCCAATGAGGGATCGCGCATCACCCTGCTGGATCCGCCGGAGCTGATCACCCGCAAGATCAAGCGGGCCAAGACCGACGCGGTGATCGGGCTGGAGTTCGCCAACCCCGAGCGGCCTGAGGCGGACAACCTTCTCGGCCTCTACGCCGTTCTGGCCGGCCTGGGGCGAGAGGAAGCAGCCCAGCGCTGCGCCGCGATGGGTTGGGGGCAATTCAAGCCGCTGCTGGCCGAAACGGTGATCGAGTCGCTGCGCCCGATCCAGGAGCGCTACAGGGAACTGCGGGCGGATCGCAGCGGCCTGGAGGCGGTGCTGCGCCAGGGCCGCCTCCAGGCTGAGGCGGTGGCCAACCGCAGCCTGGCTCGACTGCGGGACGCGCTCGGTTTTCTGCCAGCCACCTGAGCGAGCCGGAGCTTCCCCCGTTTCTTAACCTTCACCCCTGCTGTGATTAGCGGAGCTGATCAGTTGCGCGTGTCTCAGGCACAACTCTCGCCGGGACCGGAGGGAGCGCAAGGGGGCGACAAGCCCCGTTCTGGTGAGGTTTCCCACACAAGTTGATCCCCGCGGACGCGCGGGAGGGCACAGAGTCCGCCCCTTGTCCAGGGCGGTTCCGGGGGGGGTGGTGCCAAACCGGCGTCCTTGAGCAGGGTCCTGGCCATACCCCTGTTGGTTGCGCCTTTGCTCCGCCGCCTTTCTCTGCCGCTCCTCCGTGCTTTGTCCCGGCGCAGGCCGCCCCGGCGCGTGACGTTGCCCGTCGGCCATCCCTGCCTGGCGGCATTGCTGCTGCTGCTGCCGCTGTCGGGACCCGGACCGCATCTGGCCAAGGTGCCGGCGCCGCCGGCCGAGGGGGCGGAGATGGGCTCGCGATCGCTTCCGGAGGTCTACCGCCTGACGCCGGAGCGCCGCGCTCTGCTCCACACGATCCGCTACGCGGAGGGCACCTGGCTGGGGGGCAGCCGCGAGGGGTACCGGGTGCTGTACGGCGGGGGCCGCTTTGCCGATTTCGGGCGCCACCCGGAGCTGGTGGTGCGGCGTCGCTACACGAGCGCCGCGGCCGGGGCCTATCAGTTTCTGCCCCAGACCTGGAGTTCGGCGGCACGGGACCTGGGACTGCCGGACTTTGGCCCGGCCAGCCAGGATCAGGCCGCCCTCCATCTGGTGCGCAAGCGAGGGGCGCTGGAGAGCTTCGACCGCGAGGGCCTCAGTACAGCCGTGCTGGCCCGATTGGCGCCGGAATGGGCCTCCCTGCCGGCGGAGGGGGGCGGCAGCGCCTACGGCCAGCCGGTGCGCAGCACGACAGAACTGCAGGCCTTCTTTCGCCGCGAACTGGAGCGTCAGCGGGGAGCGCGGGCAGCCGGGCCAGGCGCCCCGGGAAGCCCTGCGTAGGATCCCCCCTCTGCCTCCTCCCCTTCCGTGACCAGCTCGCCGATCGCCGATGCGGCCCCGCTTTCCTCCGGGGAGAACGGCGGCGGCACCGGCGAGGCTGTGGCGGCGCCCCTCTCCCTGCCGAAGACGAGCGAGAGCCCTCAGCTGCTGCGCATCCGCCATTCGATGAGCCATGTGCTGGCGATGGCGGTGCAGAAGCTGTTTCCACGGGCCCAGGTCACGATTGGCCCCTGGACCGAAACGGGTTTCTACTACGACTTTGACCATCCCGAGCCCTTCAGCGAAGCCGACCTGAAGGCCATCCAGAAGGAGATGGGGCGGATCATCGCCCGCCGGCTGCCGCTGGAGCGCATCGAGGTGAGCCGCGAGGAGGCCGAGCGGCGCATCCGGGCGCAGAACGAGCCCTACAAGCTGGAAATCCTGGCGGGGCTGCAGGATCCGATCACGATCTACACGCTTGGGGACGGCTGGTGGGACCTCTGTGCCGGTCCCCATGTGTCGAACACCGCCGAGCTCGATCCCAAGGCGTTCGCGTTGGAGAGCGTGGCTGGCGCCTACTGGCGGGGTGACGAGCACAATGCCCAGCTGCAACGCATCTACGGCACCGCCTGGGAAACCCCTGCGCAGCTGGCCGAGCACCAGCGGCGGCGCCAGGAGGCCCTGCGCCGCGACCATCGCCGCCTGGGCAAGGATCTCGATCTGTTCTCGATCGAGGACGAGGCCGGCGCCGGCCTGGTGTTCTGGCATCCGCGCGGCGCGCGCATGCGGCTGCTGATCGAGGACTTCTGGCGCCAGGCCCACTTCGAGGACGGCTACGAGCTCCTCTACACGCCCCATGTGGCCGACATCGAGCTGTGGCGCACCTCTGGCCACCTCGATTTCTATGCCGAGAGCATGTTCGGCCCGATGGAGGTGGACGAGCGGCAGTTCCAGCTCAAACCGATGAACTGTCCGTTCCATGTGCTCACCTACGCCGCGCGGCTGCGCTCCTATCGGGAGCTGCCGATTCGCTGGGCCGAGCTGGGGACCGTCTATCGCTATGAGCGCCCCGGTGTGATGCACGGCCTGATGCGGGTGCGTGGTTTCACCCAGGACGACGCCCATGTGTTCTGCCTGCCGCAGCAGATCGGCGAGGAGATCCTGCGCGTGCTCAATCTCACCGAGCGCATTCTCTCCACCTTCGATTTTCGCAGCTACGAGATCCATCTCTCCACCCGTCCGGCGAAATCGATCGGCGAGGATGGCGTGTGGGAACTGGCGACCAAGGGCCTGGTGGAGGCTCTGGAGCGCAAGGGCTGGAGCTACAAGCTGGATGAGGGCGGCGGTGCTTTCTACGGACCCAAGATCGACCTGAAGATCGAGGACGCCATCGGCCGGCTCTGGCAGTGCTCGACGATCCAGCTCGATTTCAACCTGCCGGAGCGTTTCGCGTTGGAATACGTGGCAGCCGATGGCACGCGCCAGCGGCCGATCATGATCCACCGCGCCATCTTCGGCTCGCTGGAGCGGTTCTTCGGGATCATGACCGAGAACTATGCCGGCGACTTCCCCTTCTGGCTGGCAGCGGAGCAGATCCGGCTGCTGCCGGTCACCGATGAGCTGATGCCCTGCGCCGAAGCCCTGCAGAGTCGCCTGCTGCAGGCTGGCGTGCGCGCCGGCCTCGATCGCAGCGGCGAGCGGCTGGGCAAGCAGATCCGCAACGGCGAAACGATGAAGATCCCGGTGCTGGCGGTGATCGGCAACCGGGAGGCGGAGCTGGACCAGGTGAGCCTGCGCAGCCGGCGTGACGGGGATCTCGGCGCCGTCCCCGCGGCAGCCCTGATCGACGCTGCCGTCGCCGCCAATGCGGTCCGTCTCGCCAGCCTGCCGCTCCCCGCAGGGTCCCAGCCGTGACCACCACCCTGCTCGCCGGTGACATCGGCGGCACCAAGACGCT
Source organism: Cyanobium sp. (assembly GCA_044351065.1). Classification (GTDB taxonomy): domain Bacteria; phylum Cyanobacteriota; class Cyanobacteriia; order PCC-6307; family Cyanobiaceae; genus Cyanobium. The sequence goes on along the minus strand of JBILGK010000027.1, from coordinate 18,182 downwards.
TCTGAGCCTCTACAGCTGGGAGCAAAACGCGCTGCAGCTGCGCGCCGGGGAGCGCTACGCCTCCAGCGATTGGCCAAGCCTGGCGGCGATGGTGTGCCATTTCCTGGCGGATCTGGAGCGTCAGGGCCTGCCACGGCCGAGGGCCGCCTGTTTCGCCGTCGCCGGTCCGGTGCAGGGCGGCCGGGCGCAACTGACCAACCTCGACTGGCAGCTGAGCGAAGTGGAGCTGGCCAGCGCCTGCTCGATCACCTGCGTCGATCTGGTCAACGACTTCGCCGTGCTGGTGTACGGACTGCCGCATCTGCAGCCCCAGCAACTGGCGCCGGTGCGGGATGGCTCGTCCCTGGCGGAGGAGCCGCGGCTGATCCTCGGGGCCGGGACGGGATTGGGGGTGGCCATTGGCGTTCCCACCGACAGCGGGCTGAGAGCCGTGGCCTCCGAAGCGGCCCACGGGGAGTTCGCGCCGCGCTGCGAGGCGGAGTGGCAACTCAAGCAGTGGCTGCAACACGACCTGCAACTGGAGCGGGTGTCGATCGAGCGGGTGGTGAGCGGCACCGGCCTGGGCCATGTGGCCCGCTGGCTGCTGAGCCGCCACGATCCGAAGGGCGAGCTTCCCCTCAGCGGCGTGGCCCTGCGCTGGCAGCAGAAAGCCACCGGCGGTGAGGCGGCCGGTGGGGCGGCCGGGTTGGCCGCAGACCTGCCGGCGGCGGTGGCGGAGGCGGCAGGCCGGGGCGATGGTCTGGCCCGGGAAGCCCTCGACCTCTGGCTGGGGGCCTACGGATCGGTGGTGGGGGATCTGGCGCTGGCCTGCCTCAGCCGCGGGGGGATCTGGCTGGCGGGCGGTACGGCGGGCAAGCTCCTGGCGGAGCTGCGGGCGCCGGTCTTCCAGGATGCGTTTCTGGCCAAGGGGCGGCTGCGGTCCAGCCTGGAGTCGCTGCCGATCCATGCGGTGATCGACCCGGCCGTGGGGTCGTTCAGCGCCGCCTGTCGCGCTCTGGCCCTGTTGCGCTGAGCCAGGGCCGCGGCCAGACCGGCTGACTGCGACACTGATGTCCTGTGAACATCCAGGCATGGTGCGCCCCCAGATCGGCCAGGGGGTGGTGGTGGACGTCCCCGCCACCACGGCCAACATCGGACCGGGTTTCGATTGCCTCGGCGCGGCTCTCGACCTGGCCAACCGCTTCGCGCTCGATGTGATCGAGGGGGATGGGGAGCGCTTTGACCTGATCATCGAGGGGAGCGAGGGCACCCATCTGCGCGGGGGGCCCGACAACCTCGTCTATCGAGCGGCCCAGCGGGTGTGGCGCGAGGCGGGGCAGGAGCCGGTGGCGTTGCGGGCGCGGGTGGAGCTGGCGGTGCCCCCGGCGCGGGGTCTGGGAAGCAGCGCCACGGCGATCGTGGCCGGACTGGTGGGGGCCAATGCGTTGATGGGCGAGCCGCTGAGCCGCGAGAAGCTGCTGGAGCTGGCGATCGACCTGGAGGGTCACCCCGACAATGTGGTGCCTTCCCTGGTGGGAGGGCTCTGCCTGACGGCCCGGGCCGCCTCCCAGCGCTGGCGGGTGCTGCGCTGCGAATGGTCCGACCGGGTGAAGGCGGTGGTGGCGATTCCCGCGATCCGGCTGAGCACGAGCGAGGCGCGCCGGGCGATGCCCCGCAGCATTCCGATCCAGGACGCCGTGCTGAACCTCGGGGCCCTCACCCTGCTCCTGCAGGGTCTGCGCAGTGGCAGCGGCGACCTGATCAGCGACGGCATGCACGATCGCATCCACGAGCCCTACCGCTGGGGCCTGATCCAGGGGGGCCGGGTGGTGCGGGAAGCGGCGTTGGCGGCGGGCGCCTGGGGCTGCGTGATCAGCGGCGCCGGCCCGACCCTGCTGGCCCTCTGCCCGGAGGAGCGGGCGGAGCCGGTGGGGGAGGCGATGGTGCGGGCCTGGCAGGAGGAGGGGGTCAGCAGTCGGCACGCAGTGGTGGGCCTGCAGCAGCGCGGCAGCGTGTGGGAGCCCGTGGTGGCGGGCGCTGGAGCGGGAACTCGCCAATTTCAATGAATGGGTAGATATGCTCAGCCGCGGCGATGCCCCCCTTCTCCGGCCCATGCTGGCCGGGGCAGATTGAGCCGCCCCTGCCCAGCCGCACGCCGTTGCCCCTGATGGACGCCTCCCTTTCCCTGCCGGTCGCGTCCTCCGCCACCTTCCCCTGGCTCAGCCTGATCGTGCTGCTGCCTGCGGCGGCGGCGCTGGTGATGCCTTTGCTGCCAGGCGATGCCAGCGACCCGAAGCTGCCCCGCACCCTGGCCCTGCTCACCCTGCTGGCCGACCTGGGCCTGATGCTCTGGTGCTTCTCCCGCCTGTTCCAGGGGGACCAGGCGGACCTCCAGCTGGTGGAGCGGGTGGCCTGGGTGCCCGCACTGGGCCTGGAGTGGTCCCTGGGGGCAGACGGACTCTCAGCTCCGCTGGTGGTGCTCAGCGGCCTTGTCACCCTGCTCTCGGCGGCGGCCAGCTGGAACATCGCCCGCAAAACCCGCCTGTATTTCGCCCTGCTGCTGCTGCAGGCCTCGGCCCAGAGCCTGGTGTTCCTCTCCCAAGACTTCCTGCTGTTCTTCCTGGCGTGGGAGCTGGAGCTGGTGCCGGTCTACCTGCTGATCGCGATCTGGGGGGGCAAGCAACGCCAGTACGCCGCCACCAAATTCATTCTTTACACCGCCACCGCCTCGCTGCTGATCCTGATCAGCGGGCTGGCCCTGGCCCTGAATGGACCCTTCACCCTCAACCTGGGCGAACTGGCGGCCCGCAGTCCCGGCGGCAGCCTCGGCCTGCTCTGCTATCTCGGATTCCTGGTGGGCTTCGGCGTCAAGTTGCCGATGTTCCCCCTCCACACCTGGCTGCCCGATGCGCACGGGGAGGCGAACGCGCCGGTGTCGATGCTGCTGGCGGGAGTTTTGCTGAAGATGGGCGGCTACGCCCTGTTGCGCTTCAACGTTCAGATGCTGCCGGAAGCCCACCGTGTGCTGGCCCCGGCCCTGGTGGTGCTCGGCATTGTGAATATCATCTACGGGGCCCTCAATGCCTTCGCGCAGGACAACGTCAAGCGCCGGATTGCCTGCAGTTCGGTGAGTCACATGGGCTTTGTGCTGGTGGGAATAGGGGCGATCGATGCCCTGGGTTTGAGCGGGGCGATGCTGCAGATGATCAGCCACGGCTTGATTGCCGCGGCGATGTTCTTCATCACCGGCGTGTTCTATGAGCGCACCGAGACGCTTTCGATCCCCAACATGGGCGGCCTGGCCAAGGCCCTGCCGGTCACCTTCGCCTTCTTCCTGGCGAGCTGCCTGGCCTCGCTGGCCCTGCCGGGCATGAGCGGCTTCGTGAGTGAGATCACGGTGTTCCTCGGGGTGACCTCCAGCGAAGACTTCACCACCGGCTTCCGGGTGATCACTGTGGTTCTGGCTGCCATTGGCCTGGTGCTCACCCCGGTTTACCTGCTGTCGCTCTGCCGGCGGGTGTTCTTCGGGCCCCGCATCCCGGCCCTGGCGGTGGTGGGCGACATGCGGCCGCGGGAACTGGTGATCGGCCTGACGCTGCTGGTGCCCACCTTGGTGATCGGTTTCTGGCCGCGGGTGGCGATCGACCTCTACGAAGCCAGCACCAATGCCCTGGCCACTGAGCTGGGCCAGGTGGGTCTGACGGCCCTCGCCAGCAGCCAGTCCCTGGGCTGAGGTTCGCTTTCCCCTCCCCCGGTCGGCGAGCCGATCCGCTGGAATGGGGGCCTGATCGTCCGCTTGCGCCGATGGCCCTTGCCACCCAGCTCCCCCCGCTGTTGATCGGGGAAGGCCTGCCGCCGTTCGAGGCGATCCTGCCGGAGCACGTTGATGCCCACATCCCGGAGTTGATGGCCCAGCTGGAGGCGGAACTGGGGGCGATCGAAACCCGCCTGGGCGAAGCGGTGGCGAGCGGGCGGATCCCTGCCTGGCACGAGGTGATGGATCCCCTGCACCGGCTGGGGGAGCGGCTGCGCTGGAGCTGGGGGGTGGTGAGCCACCTCAACGGGGTGTGCAACAGCCCGGAGCTTCGCGAAGCCCATGCCCGCCAGCAGGGGGCGGTGGTGGCCTTCAGCAACCGGGCCGGCCAGAGCCGGGTGATCCATGCCGCCCTGAAGGGCCTGGAAAGTCGGGACGATCTGGACGGCACCCAGCGCCGCATCGTGGCGGCAGAGCTGCGGGATCGGGAACTGCGCGGAGTCGCGTTGGCGGGGGAGGTGCAGGAGGCGTTCAACGCCGCCAGCCAGGAATTGGCGGAGCTCTCCACCGCATTCGGCAACCGGGTGCTCGATGCCACCAATGCCTGGAGCCTCACCCTCAGCACGGCGGAGGAGGTGGAGGGGCTGCCGGAGAGCATCCGCGCCCAGCTGGCCGCCGCCGCGGTCGCTGCCGGGGAGGCGGAGGCCACGGCGGAGAGCGGTCCGTGGCGGATGGGTCTTGACATGCCCCGTTATGGCCCGTTCCTGCAGTACAGCCGGCGTCGTGATCTGCGCGAGCAGGCGTACAAAGCCCATGTGAGCCGGGCCTCCGGCGGGGAGCGGGACAACGGACCGGTGATCGAGCGGATCCTGGCACTGCGCCAGCAGCAGGCCCGACGGCTGGGCTACGCCAACTGGGCGGAGGTGAGCCTGGCCTCGAAGATGGCCGGCTCCGAGGCGGAGGTGGAGCGGCTCCTGGAGGACCTGCGTGCCGCCGCACACCCCGTGGCGAGGCAGGAGCTGGAGGAACTGCGCCAATGCGCCGAACGGCACGGGGCACCGGAGGCGCAGGGTCTTCAGCCGTGGGACGTGAGCTTCTGGGCGGAGGTGTTGCGCAGGGAGCGCTTTGATCTCGACAGCGAAGCGCTGCGGCCCTGGTTCCCCTTGCCCCGGGTGCTGGAGGGTCTGTTCGAGCTGTGCGACCGATTGTTTGGCATCAGCATTGCGGCGGCGGACGGGGAGGCCCCGGTCTGGCACGGCGACGTGCGCTTCTTCCGGGTGCACGATCGCGGTACGGGCGCACCGATCGCCGCGTTCTATCTCGATCCCTACAGCCGCCCGGGCAGCAAGCGGGGTGGCGCCTGGATGGACGAATGCCTGGTGCGCTCCGTGCGGCCGGAAGGCACGCCTGTGCTGCCGGTGGCCTACCTGGTGTGCAACCAGAGCCCGCCGGTGGGGGAGACCCCGAGCCTGATGACCTTCCAGGAGGTGGAGACCCTTTTCCATGAATTCGGCCACGGGCTGCACCACATGCTCACCACCGTCGAGCGGCCCCAGGCCGCCGGCATCAACAATGTGGAGTGGGATGCGGTGGAACTGCCCAGCCAGTTCATGGAGAACTGGTGCTATGACCGCGCCACCTTGCTGGGCATGGCCCGCCACTGGCAAAGCGATGAGCCGCTGCCGGAGGCGGAATTCGCCAAGCTGCAGGCGGCCCGCACCTTCCTGAGCGGTGCCGCCACCCTGCGTCAGGTGCACTTCGCCCTGACCGACCTGCGGCTGCACAGCCGCTGGCATCCCGACTGCGGCCAGAGCCCGGAGCAGCTGCGCCGCGAGCTGGCGGCCAGCACCACCGTGCTGGAGCCGATCGAGGAGGACGCGCTGCTCTGCTCCTTCGCCCACATCTTCGCGGGCGGCTATTCGGCGGGCTACTACTCCTACAAGTGGGCGGAGGTGCTGAGCGCCGATGCCTTCAGCGCATTCGAGGAGGCGGGGCTGGAAAACGACGAGCTGATCCGCGCCACCGGCCGCCGCTTCCGCGACACGGTGCTGAGCCTGGGGGGCAGCCGCCATCCGGCGGAAGTGTTCGAGGAGTTCCGCGGCCGGCCGCCCTCCGCCGAGGCCCTGATTCGCCACAGTGGCTTGGCGGGGGCTGGCTGAAGCCAGGGGCCTGGGGATGCGATCCGGCGAATTTAATGCCGGAGTGGCAATGCGTATCCATGCGGCAAATTCCTGGCGATCAAGAATGCTGGTTGGTCGGGCAATGGTGCTCGATCAGCCAAGGGTGCGTTGCAAGCAGCTCGCCCATCGGGAGGCAGGAACCCTCGCGAGGATCAGCTTGCGCTTGTAGCGAAGCCGCCTTGCACAGCCAAACGCTGCAGCAGCTCCAAAAAGTGGAAGGGGAGCGGGAACAGGAGTATTGGCTCTGGCATACGCATAGGGATGGAGGATGCTGGCCGCGAGGGGGCTGGCAACGCCGAGATCCAGCATTTCATTAATATCCATCGTGTTTTGAGCAAAACCATAGACCTCACCGGAACCAGTCGGGCTATAGGTATGGGCAAAAACAGCTCCATAGCTCGTCTGATAGAGATTCTCCCCCAGCTGGTTGTACACCTCGGCCGCGAAGACGGAAGCAAGGGTTGCATTGCCCCACCAGGGCATCTGCCCAGGAGGTGCTGACCCGAACAGATCAGGGTTTGCGCTGTAGGAGGTGGTGGTAAAGTAAACTTCGTAATCAGTACCGCTGACGTTGATGGTTAAGGCCTCTGACGCAAGCGGGGAAGTCAGGGGCAGCAAGGAAGCACCAATGAAAGCAAGGGCGTGGATGCGAGGTGAGGCTGTCATCGATTCAAGAATTGAGAGCGAGGAACTGCAGGGGATTAGACAGGTTCAGGGATGCCAGCGTGGCACCTCTGACAAAGCCAATGGCTTCGGGAAGGGCACCTGGAGTGAGGGGATTGAGATCAATGCGAACTCCACTGGTTCCAAGATAAAGAGCTGAAACCAGGTTGTACATTGAACTGGTACCCCAGAGCTGGATCCTGTCGCCCGATGCGAAATCCCGGATGATGGCCATGTCGGTGGTGCCGCGGTTGGCAGACAGACCATCGTCGTAGTAAGGGCCGCTGACATCACCCAGCACGAAGATATCGTCTCCAGCCTGGCCGGTGAGTTCGTCGCGGGAGCCCCGACCGCGCAGGCTGGAGCCTGACGGCACCCCGTTGAGGCGCTCCCCTGCGCCGGTGCCGGTGATGATGTCGTTGCTGTCCGTGGACTGCCCAACGTTTGGTTCTTTGATCGTGAGGTTGAGGGTGTTGCCCACCTGCAGGCTGCGGGCCACATCGCTGAAAAACTTGATCTCAAGAAGTTCGTCAGGATCGACCACTGCATCAGCCGCGATGGTTCTGGTGAAGGACGACCGTCCATCTCCGCCGATCAACACTTCACCATGGAGGCCCCCGTTGCTGAAGTCGGACGTCGTGATGCCGGTGCCACTGGCCTGCCAATAGAGCCGACTGCCTGCTGACACGTTGGTGGTGATCACACCGATCGCGACGGCATTGCCTTCGAACACGGTGGTGGATGAAGCCGTGAAGCTGAAGGTCTGGGCGGGCAGATCATCGTTGAGGATCAGGCTGGTGACGCTGGCGGTTGCTGGTGTGATCCGACCATTGATGGCGGAGCTGAGCAACACACGGAAGCGCTCATCCGGCTCCACCGTGCCATCACCAATCACCGGGATGGTGATGGTGATGTTGTCTTGTCCGGTGGCGAATGCGGCGGTGCCGCTGGGCCATTGATTGAGGGCGAAGTCTGCGGTGTTGGCGGGATTGCTGCCGCTGCCCTCCACAACCCAGGCGACGCGGCTGCTGCCGCTGAGATCGCCGGAGCGGCTGATCTGGAAGGCAAAGGCGGTGGAGCCGATCGAGCCTTCGCTTTGGGATGGCGTGAGGGCGGTGATCGCCAGATCGGGCATCAGCGGCACCCGGCCCGCCGCGACGGTGATGGTTTCGGCAAAGCTACTTGCATCGGTGTAGGAGACCACCAGCCGCAGCTGCTTGCCTTCATCGGCTGGCGCGATGCTGTAGCTGCTGCTGTTCGTGCCGACCACGCTCCAGTCGCTGCCAGTGGGAGAGGTCTGCCAGCGGTAGGCAAACGCACCATCCCCATCGGGATCAGAAGCGGCCAGGGTGGCGATGAGGGTCTGGCCCACCGCCGGGGAGCCGCTGATGAAGAAACTGGCCGCGCCACGATTGGAGGGATTGAGCAGAAAGCCAGCCAGGAGCGGATCGTGGTCGGAGCTGCGGAAGGAATCGGCATTGTAGAAGCTGTTGATCTGTGAGGCGGATTTGAATTCGGTGTTGTAGTCCAGCACCACCGCTTCATCGCTGTTGATCGCCCACTTACTGGCGCTCCCTAGTTGGGCAGCGAGGCTGGCGCTGGCCAGCATGTGGTCCAACGATCCCCACTGGCCATTGAACTGATACGAATAGGAATCAGGCCCGTAGAGGCTCTGGTACCCACGAGCCGCAAGGGTGGTGATCGGATCTTCCTTCAGGTAGCTGTTCAGATCGCCAAGGATCAACACATCCGGATCGTTGAGGCCGGTGGGAGAGGAGGCCAGCCAGTCGGCCAGCTCTGCGGCAGCACGGGTGCGGCTGCCGTTGGAGAGCCCTTGGCCGTCGCCGGAGTCGGCATCGCCGCTGCCGTCGGCGCTGCTGCCCTTCGACTTGAGATGGGTGACGACGGTGGTGAGTTGTTCGCCGGTCGCGACACCGGCATCAAGGCGCTCGAAGCTGACCGCAAGGGCGGGGCGTTGAATGCGGTTGCTGCCCTGGTCGAAGCTGCCGCTCTGAAGCGCGGCAACGGTGGAGCCAGGCGCCTGGCGGACACGATCGCTGCGGTAGAGGAAACCAACGCTGATCTCATCACCACCGAAGCGGCCATCGGGCTGCAGCAAGCCCGCCGATGGCGTGATGAAGCTGTAGGCGTTGACGCCAAGGGCAGCGTTGAGGCCTTCCACCAGCTGCTGAGCGGAACCAGAGGGGCCATAGCCATCATTCTCAAGTTCATTGTAGGCAATGATGTCGGCACTCAGGCCAAGAACGGCCGCGATAGTTTTGGCACGCTGCCGCTCGAACTCCACCAGGCTGTTGGCGCCACGGGATGTTGGGAAACCACCGGCTGAGCCAGCAACGCCGCTACCATTGCCATTGAAATAATTGAGCAGGTTGAAACTGGCGATCTTGAGTGTTCCCTGCACCGGCGGTGCTGTGGTGCTGCGGGGGTTGGTGGCGTTGAAGTTGGCCGCAGTGCCGCTCTGCACGCGATAGCCTTCGAAGCGCTCATCCAAAACACCTGTGATGCTCGTGATCGTGTCGCCGCCGCGCAGGGGGTTGCTGGCACTGAGGGGCTGCCCGCCCCGGGCATGGATCACGGGCTCGGGGTTCTGGCTTGTGCTGCCGTCATCAAGGATGATATAGCCATCCTGGAGATCAGCCAGGTAGTTCGCATAGCCGCTCACACTGGGTGTGTTGAACTGCGTGTACTGTCCAAGGCGCTCCCCCGCCGAAAGGCCAACCTGGCCATACCTTCCCAACTTGAACGTTTCGGTCACAACCAGTGGGTTGCTGCCGGCGCTGATCTCCACCAACATCCCCTCGTATCGCTCCAATTGCGATGCATCCGCAAGCGGCAGGATCACGCTCGTTGCGGCCGGAAGTGAAGCCGCACCGAGGTTGACGACACTCGTCAGAGCAGACAGCTGGGTGAGGCTGCTGGAGCCGCTGCCGACAATGTTGGAGCTGCTGGACACAAACTCGCCAACGCTTCCAGTGACGCGCACCTTGTCGCCTTGACTCCCGGTGAACAGACCCGCAGGATCAAAGACAAAGATCGCCTCCGATGTGGCAGCGTTGCCATCGGAGTCGGCCGTTTCCTCTTGCACATAGAAGCCATTCAGCTTCGTTGATCCAAGGAATACTCGGGTCACGATTCCCTCTATGGTCTGCGTTCCGCCGTAGGTTGAGTTGAATGTGGAGCCACCACCCTGAATCTGGCTGATCTTGGTGATAATGGGCTCAATGTCGTTGTCCTGAATGCCAACGCTGACCGCACGAACCGAAAGGCCGTTATAGTTGCTATCGGCACTCGATACCGTGTGTGTGATCACCCCTTGATGAGGCGAGGCTTCAATCACGGCGTCATCAACCGCCTTTACAGTGATGGTTTGTGGGGTTTGATCACTGAAGCTGAGGGTGAGTGATGCAGCAAAGGTGATGCCATCCGTGCTGAGAAGGGTCTGGTTATCGGCAGCCGCGACGACAATGCTGACCGGGGCTGTGGGGATGGTGTTCAGAGTGAGCGTATAGGTGTCTGTGGTGGCACCTTGCTCATTCACGCTACTGCTTCCAGCCGACTCTGAAATCGAGATTCCGGGCAGAGGATTGATCGAGACCTGGAAATCGTCGATCGCCAGACCGTGATCGCTGCCGCTGTGATTAGAGTCCGACCAGCGCAGCCAGATCTCCTGGCCCGCAGCAAGCGACAAATCATTCAGGGTGCCGGAGAGGAAGGTGCGGTTGGTGCTGAGGTTTCCATTAAGCGCACCAGCGGTACCGCCCGTCACAGGGCTCGTGAAATCAAGCGGATTAAAGTCTGTCCAGATTCCGGCATTCAGGCTTGTTGCACCAAGTTGATACTGGAAATCAAGAGTCTGTGCCGCCGCGGCACTGTTTCGCCACTGCTCGCCAGCATAATTGATGTAGAGAGTGCTGATCGTGCTGCCCGTGTCGTTGAAGAAGCGCGCCCCCCAGAGAAAGCTGCCGGCAGCATTATTGTCTGAACCAACGGAGCCGAGGGCGCGGTCGGTGCTGCTCGTTGTGCCATAGCTGTACAGGTTGCCACTGTTGCTGAGGCCATCATTGGCAACGATTGATGTACCGGTTCCGGTTCTTGCGCTGAAAAAGCCACTCAGCGTTGATCCGTTCGTCCAGGTGGTGGATCCAGATCTGATGAGGGAGTTGAAGTTTTGGCGGTAAGCACTGCTTAAGGATAAGGCACCCACCGGCAGGGCGTAGACCGGGGTGCCCAAGGCGAGCCATTCACCGCGAAACTTCTTGAAGTTGTTCTGATTCAGCTCTTTGGCTGCTGTGCCGTTGTTGTAGAAGTCTGTGTCGCCATTGTCCACCAACAGTTGGATCTGGCTGCTGCTGGTCAAGCTCGCGGGTAGATCCACGATCGATTCAAAGCTGCCACCTGCCAGCAAGGAAGTGAGATCCGCCGAACGCAGAACAGGCGCATCCGCTGCATTGCCGCTCCAGGTGTAGAGACGGAAATCCTTGGGGGCGGTGCCTGTGGCCGTATCCGCGGGTCCAGCGATGATCAGATAATCACCACCGGGACTGCGCTTGATTTCCCGAATACCGCGGCCGCCGAGATCCAGTTCGATGGCAGCGCCAATGCTGGCGGCTGATGCCAAACCGGTCACCAGGTCTGCAAAGTTTGTGATCGGTGCGATCAAGGCCTTGGCGCGGCTTGTGGTGGGAACCGCGGGAGCACGGAAAGCCACGTAGGCCGTTGTGCCGTTGGGTGCGATCGTCAACCCTTCGATGTTGAAGCCACTGCCATCGGCCACCTCAGGGATGACCCCCGAGGCAGCACTGGCCGTGAAGTTGTAACCGTTGGCATCCCCCCAGCGGATCAGATCGGCCTTGAGATTGTCATAGCGGCCGACATAACTCAGGCTGGTGGTTGCCCCGCTGCCTGACAGATCCGTGGCGAACAGGCGATTGCGGTTGGGGCGATCAGCACCGCTGCTGGAGTTGCTGAGGGAACCCAGCCAATAGATGCGGTTACCCACCAGCAACGATGCCTCCAGATCAACCTCACGCGGCACCCCAGCCGAGGTGTCTGTAAGAGCGAGGGAGGTGGTGAAGTCGAACCCGGCGATCGGCAGACCGGAATTGCTGCGGTCATACAACCGCAACACCTGGTTTTCGTCATCCGCCACCAGCATGAGCTGGTTGTCGATCGCGATGGCCGTTGAGGCATCACTGGTGCCCGTGAAGAAGCGCGTGCTGCTGGGAGAAACCGATGCAGCAGATGCTGCGTAGCGGATCACATAGGCAGCGCTGTTGATACCATCACTCACATTCAGTGTGAGATCCGCCAAACCAACACCGTTAGGGCTGATCTTCAAATTGCGGCCGGCACCCGAACCACTGAGATTCAGATTGCTGGAGCTCACCACACTGCTATTGCTGCTGCTGACCGTTACCGTGAGGCTGTTGACATCGGTATCCGCATCAGCGATCACAAAATCAATGCCAAGAGTTTGGGCGGGATCTGTCGGGTCATTGATCACACCGCTCGCGGTACCACTGCCGGCTGCGGGCAGGTTCAGGAACGGTGTGGTGCTGGCCGCCGCTTGAATCGAGGGTGCAGCCGATACGAAGTCGTTATCTGTGATGGTAACGGTAGCCGTTGCATTGCCCAGGCTGTAGGTACTGCTGCTTGTCAGTGTCAGGCTGATGGTCTCTGGGCCCTCCACCAGCAGATCATCCACTGGCGTGATCGTAATATCGACAAACGATTGTCCGGCAGCAATCGTTGCCGAGCCGTTGAGAACCGGCGTGTAATCAGAACTGCTGGCCTGCCCACTACCGCTGGCTATTGTATAGCCTACAGAGAATGTACTGGTGATTGCGCCGGTTCGGGCAATTCGGAACCCACCAGGATTCAAACCCGCTTCAGAAGCGCTGTCATCGGTGCTGGCGATCGTCAGCGTGGGCAGGATTGCATGGGTGGTCGTTCCTGGAGAGCCCGTTTCCGCGCCGTTGAAGGAAACGGAGGCCCCATTCACTCCAGCCTCACTCAGCGTGGAAACAGGGGAGGCACCAGACTTGTTGTCAAAGCTTGCTGTGGCGGAGGCAGAGCCGAAGTCGACACGGCTCACCAGATTACCAGCGGCATCAAACAGATTCACCGCATCTGTGGAGGCACTGAGCCCAACAGCCGAGCCGCCGTAGAAGCCGAAAAGGAAGCCGCTCGGTGGGGTGCTTGTGCCAAACCAAGCTCTGGAGAAGTTGGCGAGGATGGTGGCATCATTGGAGCCGCTTGCATCACTCTCCAAAAAAATCACCGAACTGCCGGAGGCAATAGTGCTCAAGCCACGCAGTGCGACAGAGTTTGCGAATGCGTTGCTGTTATCATCCATTGTCCAGCCAACAAGGCTAACTGAGCTGGCACTGTTGTTGCTCAGTTCAAACCAATCGGCTTGGTAGCTGCTGCTGCTGCCTGAGGGGTTGATCTCGGTGATCAAGAACTCATTATCCGAGATCAAGATCGTTTGGCTGATGCTGCTGCTAAGGCTGATTCCAGTCGAGGGATTGCTGAGTGTAAGGGTGGCGGTCTCAGTGCCTTCAACCAGAGCATCATCCAGCACCGTGAAGGTCACCGATCCACTTGTGCTGCCGCTGGCAATGGTGATGGTGCTGTTGCTGAGGCTGTAATCCCCTGGGCTGATGCCAGAGCCTGTGACAGCCAGAGAAACGGTTTGGTTGCCGGCAACAGCACTTGATGCTGTCGCCGTGACGGTGATGATGGTTTGGCCAGTTTCTGAGCCTGTGGAGCTGCTCAGTGAAAGGCTCACCGTAGGTGCAGCAGGGGCTGATGAAAGGGTCGCGAGATCAACCTGCGTGGTGTTACGAGCAGTGAAATTCGCCGCTGAGCTGAGTGCCGAGATCGGCTGCGAGTGAACGCTCGCCGCATTTGTGAAAATGGCATTGTCTAAGTTACCGACATTGAGAACCTGCCCATTGTTTATGGTGGGTATGTTGGAATTGCTTGCATTACCTGAACCATAGGGGGTAACGCCAAAGCCGATGAATGCGATTAGGATCGGTGTTCCTGTGAGGTGCGTACCGCTGCTGACGCGATAGGCGGTGAGAGAGTCCCCGCTGGTCGAAAATGAGAAGTTGTTCGTGGCATTGCTGCTGTTTAGGAGCAGCGTTACGGAACCAGCTGAGCCGCCCCCATTGAGTGAGACTGAAGGAGCGGAACCACCACCAGCGTTGATCAGGATAACGGTACCCGCAGCGATCCCTCCCGCTGGTGCCGTGTATTGGATAAAGCCCTCGGTTGCGCGAAAGTAAGCGGATGCTGCGCCACTTACCCCAGTGATACCTCCGTCGGTTACGTAAAAGCTATCTCCAGCCGCGATGGCATTCAGCGCAAGAATGGCAAACTGATCAGGATCAACTGCATTGACCCCTACAAAAGCGATGTCGCCAGCATTGACAGCCATACAGTTTGCCTTTGAGAGTGGTGAAAATGCCTGTGTCTTGTGGATGTTTCTTGGGCCACCAGCCTCCTAAGGGCTGATCCTGAGCAAAAATTGATCTGAAGGCATTGGAGCCTATTTATTTCATGTAGACCATAAGACAGCTTGCAGTGGTGAAGTTTATGATGAGCTCATTAACAGGTTAAGAAACCAGCTGCCCCGGAGTCAGAGGGCTGCGGGCGGGATCCGTGGAGTCGTGGTTGACGCCGCTGAGGAAACCACCTGAAACACTGGAGAGCAGGGTGTTGAAGTTCTGCAGAAAGAGGTGAATGAAGCTGGCGAGCACGTTGCTCTTGCCGCTTCTGGCCAGCTTCGATATCGACCTCTCACACCTTCAGCCGTTTCGCCAGCTCTGGCTAACGCTCAAGATCAGCGGCGGACAGGAACTGATTTGCTGGAGAGTGAATACCTGCCCCCGTCCGCAGTATCATGATGTTAGATCTCTGTAGACTCTTGGGCGAGACACCAGGTGCAATGAACAGTACACAAGTGCTTGTTAATCTTTGAAAGAGTAACCTTCGCATCGGACCTGTCAAGCTTGAGGCAGAAGTCTGGCGGGTGCTTGCCAACAGGAATATCAATAGAGGGGCCATCTGCGGCAAAGAGAGATCGGTCAATTGTGCTGATCTGAGAAAATAACTGGACGGGGATCTCCACAAGCTCATAAAGCAGAGATGGCTGAAAGAATCGCAATTGAATTATTGAATCAACCGTTGCAGTGTACTCACGAAACAGCTCCAGCGTCAGCTCTTGTCTTTTGGCCGCAGTGCGACAATCCTGTATCCAGGCCGCTTCAGTAAGCTTGCTAATGTGAAGTGTGCCTGATTTCAGGCTTTTTGCTTTAGATGACTTAAGGCTTATCCTCTTGTCATTGATACTTACATCCCAAAACCTCTGCCCCTCAGGGGCACGTGCCACTTGAAATCCAGCGAACTCAGACGCAGCGATAAATGCTGAGTCAAAACTTTCCTGGAACAGTGGTGATCCAATAAAGCAGTGATGTGCCAGGAGTCTAGATCTAAATTCATTTTCGAAGGCATCAGAAATCAAATTCGAGTCTTTGTTCTGGGTTACAAGGCAAGGGCTTCTGAGAGCGGCCAAGAACTCCGATACTCTTCTCTCCTCAGACTCTGTACGATCAATGGATGAGGCGGATGTCATGCAACGAGTGCGAGCTGAGATAAACGAATAAAGTCTGTCATTCTTAACTGGGTTCCTGGAAGGATTGCCTCAAGAATACTGGGTTTTCTCCCGGATAACATCCATGAAACAGTATGGGCAATCTGATAAGAGATCAAGGGTGGAACTGCGTCTCCAAGATGCCGATACAAGTTTGAGATGGAAGAGCCGTTAAATCTATAGTCATTTGGGAAGCCCTGCAAGGCAGCAATCTCCCTGACAGAACACAGCCTATCCTCGATCGGGTGGACATATCTTCCGTTCCCTACATGAGAACATTCTCGTTTAATCGTTGGGGCAGGCTTGTCAAGTGCCATACGTCCATACACATCAGGATAAGAACCAAAGCGTTTGGCTGCAACATTCTTTTTCATAGAATCAGTCAGGAGTTCATCTTTATCTTGTCGGCGAAGAAGATCAATCCACGACCCCCCATCCTTGGGAATCGCTGCAACTCTTTCTTCAACGGTCTTAGACGCAAATCTAGGATAGACATCGTATCCGTCAGCTGAAGGATCAATTGATTCAAAAGCCCTACGAACTGAGACAGCACTAGAAGAAACTTCCCACCCTTCCCAAAGTGAATCAAGGGTTCTCAGCGGCAAGTTCCTTTTAGCAGCAATGATGAGTGCTCTTTCGCGTATTTGAGGAAGCCCGAATCGGGAAAGCATATATGAGCATCCATGAACGTTGTAGCCATTATCGCTTAGATAGCTCTGGATCCACTCATAGTGGCCAGAGAAGTTTCCTCTGATAAGCTCGCGAGCATTTTCCATAACCATGACGTCCGCAGAAAGCTCAACGGCGAACATGGCTGACTTGCGAACAAGACTGTTTCGATGATCGTCGCGCAGATGATTAACTGGATTGGCTCTGCTGAAACCTGTGCATGGTGGGCATGCCGAAAGAACTGAGACACTAGTATTAGAATCCAAGCCAAGAACTTCACGGATTCGTTCCGGCTCAACTTCTGACAAGTCCAATGAGCAAGGCGAGACTCCGATATTCAACTTGTACGAACTATTGCATTGGAGTTTTCCTCTGCCAGTGCTTGGTTTTCCCAGCTCGGCATCTGCCGCGGCAATAATGCGGAACGAAGGGTGTTTGTGGAAGCCAAGGCTCATGCCGCCGGCACCCGAAAACAAGTCAACGACGGAGTGGGTTGAGGGCTTCATGGGTTTAATTTAGGAGAAGCCGTCGGGCTCGCCAATGGTTCACGCGTACTATAGCGCCTGGTGCGGCGTCTGACCTTTTCTGCGGCTTTTCGGATAAGCGCTGCTTTGTTGATGGTATTAGCAATGTCAAGCGAGGAACTTCCGGTGTTTTTAGTCAGAGCAAGCCAATTTACCACTGTGTTGATCGTTGAGACGGTATTTCTCTCAAGCTGGCATTCCCAAATTACCATTGTTCTCCAGCCTTGTGCATGTAGCTCTCTCAATACCCTGGAGTCGCGGTTGATTGTGGCAGAGAACTTTTTGCACCAAAACTCCTGATTTGTAGACGGCATTGATGCATCTCTGCATTTCATGTGTCTATGCCAAAAGCAGCCATGTACAAGCACCACCGCGCGATACTTCGGCAGCACCAAATCAGGTTTGCCTGGCAAATCTTTCTTGTGTATCTGAAAACGAAATCCAAGACGATGAAGAGCGCTACGAAGAATCCATTCAGGTCTCGTATCCTTGGCTCTGACTGTTGATAAATGATGCGCCATGTCTCAATCGAACTCTTCGCCTGAGCTTCATGCTAGTAGATCCAACGCTGGCCTTGAGTAGCAGGCGAGGAGCTGGAGGTGCCGGAGGCTGAGAGCTGAAGCTGGCCTGTCCACTCGAAGGGCTTGTTCGAAGGCCAAGTTGTGCCCATACCCGCCGTCCCCAGCTTTTGAGGTCCATGGCAATCCACCATGCCGATCGCAAAGATTCTGTGCCTGGATCGCAGGCCCACTTCAATTGCCCGCACCCATCGGCAAGCCGATCTGCTGGGTGAGTGTTACGGTGGCTTTATATGGATCATATCGCTGCAGGTCGCTATCATCCTTATCGTTGTATTGACGGCAATCAGGCTCCGAAGTGCTTGAATTCCTGTTTGTTGAACAAAGAAGAGGCTTGAGATCGCCATCAGCATTCACCTCCAAGACCAAGCGCTGACCTGGAAATCTGCCCTGTCGCCGCGATAGGAGAGCCGTTGCTAGGCTGAGTTCAACCGCATCGTATTCCTTAGGGATGTGCACTAGGATCGAGCGATTCACCGCGTTGCCTGGGTCAATAAACTCATCACCCAACAGACGCCCGACTGCGATCATCTTTCCTGCGGTGCGCCTGACTCCGCGCTCTGTAGGCAGCAATGACCCATCCCGCAGCAACTGAATAGACTCTTGCAGGAATTCGCTTTCTACTTTTTGACCCGTTCGTGGGGCTGTGTCAACCCCTCTCAAGGTCCAGATATTCGCCAGCAGATACACACGGCGACTGCTGGCGTTCGTGGCCTTGATCTCTAGCAGCATCTCCAGGCCGGCCGCTGGAGAGGGGCGATCCGGCACTGGCTTGAGAGAGGCCTCCAGGTTGAGATGGGCTGGCTGCTGGGAAGGCACATAGATATCTTTGTAGATAAAGGTATAAACACCCCAGACTGCGGCAATCAGAACGGCGCCGGAGCGGATCCATTCATGCAGCAGCGGGGAGCGACTCCAGGACGGTGGGCGCCACCAGGCCCGATCGGAGCCACTGCCTGGCATCCCCTGCTTGCGCTCGCTCTCGTCAGCTTCTGCGTTGGGTTCCCGATCTCTCGGCATCGATCTGTTACTGCTTGCGGGGGCAGGGCCGCTTGGGCAGCAGGGGCTTGCACTGACTGTTGATCGCGCCGAGCAGGCTGCCGTAGGCCCGCTCCGGTGGCGGCAGCTGCTCGATCGTGGCCAGCAGGGCTCGAT
>JBILGK010000061.1:0-14521 GCA_044351065.1 Cyanobium sp. | reverse complement strand
GAACTCGGGCACGGAGAGCCCCTTCTGAAACTGAATGGCGTTGCGGCCCATGATCGGAGTGGTATCTGTGTACCACTCTAGGGGCCAGGCGCGCGGTTCGCGGAGTGAGCTGCGTAATCAAGATCTTTCTTTACATTTTAGCCCTTGACGCCTTGGCCTGCGCTTGCTAGACAGAAAAAGAAAGCCAAATGAATGAGCTCAATGGATCGCGCAGCTTTTTACAGCACTGTACGCAAGGCTCTCTTTAATGGTGTGCTGAGCCAGCAACAGGTGAACGGCATGGAGGCCATCCTAAACTTTTGGGAAAATCCTCCTGTTCAACCCACAGGAGAGTTTAAAACGAATTGGGATGTGCGATCCATTGGTTGGCTAGCCTACATGCTTGCTACAACAAAGCATGAGACCGCTTCAACAATGCAGCCTATCGATGAGTTTGGTGATGATGCTCGTTTTACGCGACTGTATGAGGGCAGAAGTGATCTTGGCAATACCCAGCGCGGCGATGGGGCAAAGTTTCACGGTCGAGGCTATGTCCAGCTCACGGGCAGAAGAAATTATCACCAGGTGACGCCCATCGTACAGTCTATTTATCCAACAGCTCCCGATTTCACTGAGAATCCAGCAGCCGTCAAGGATGATAATTTTGCCGCTGTCATCATGTTCTACGGTATGTTCAATGGGATCTTCACCGGTTTTGCCCTCAAAAATTTCATTGGAGATCCCGACAAAGGGCAGATTGTCGATTTTCTCCACGCCAGAAAGGTTATCAACGGCATGGATCGCGCTGACACGATTGAGTCATACGCCAAGACTTTTTTGATTGCCCTGTCCAATGCTGGCGCCGTTGCCTGAATAACTCAATCCGCACGACAGGGATAGCGAATGACGACTAATCGAGTCGCCATCGGGATTGCTTGCTTGGCAATTAGCAGCTTATCCTTCATGCCTAGCATTTCGCTTGGATTCACTCTGTCGACTGGCGTTGAAAAGCAGCAGCATGTGGCTCAATGTTTGCCGAGGTCCAGGCCCCTGAATTCCGTCATGATTGATGACAAGTCAGACAGGCCGAGAACCCTTGATCCAATAGGTGATGACTTGAACAAGGCATTTATGCACGCAACTTCAGGCGAATGGGAAGCAGCAGTCTCCTCGTATCAAGAGGTATGGAATCGTGCTGATTGCGCCTGTGATCGCCTGCTTGCGCTTGCCGGAAAGCGGGCGGCGCGTGAATCATGGTTTTATCAAAGAATGTATGGCCAATCATCTCGACCCACCCAGTTTTTCTGGTCACGTTTTCAATACTTGACTCGCGAACTCCCCTGCATTGAGAGGCATTGACATGGTCTCCCAGGGTCAATGCAAGGCAATGCAGCAAAACCGGCAAAAGCAATGTCCCGATAGGCCAAGCGAAAGATGGCACAGTTGCTTTCTCTGTCGGACGATAAGCTATGGGCTTGCCGGAGGCCTGGGCATGATCAAGATGGGCTGATCACTTTTTGTATCTTTTTTCCAACGCGCCCCTCCCGCTCGCACAGCTCGTCCTGAAACAGGCTGGTTTTGCCATGAGTGGCGTGAATGATAGTTGCAGAGAGCGGCATTGTCGCCAAAACAAGCCTACAGCGCATAACTACATCTACCCCCCCCCAGAAGTGTTTATTTATATCTCATTTCTTGACGTCCTGGCTCCCACTGGCTAGACCAAGAAAGATCGCCTAATCGGCTAAATCGATGGATCGTGAAGCTTTTTACAGCACCGTTCGAAAAGCTCTTTTTAATGGAGTGCTGAGTCAGCAACAGGTGGATGGCATGGAAGCCATCCTGAACCTTTGGGAGAATCCTCCTGCTCAACCAACAGGAGAGTTTAAAGTCTATTGGGATGCACGAGTCCTTGGCTGGTTGGCCTACATACTGGCTACAACAAAGCATGAGACCGCTTCCACAATGCAGCCTATCGATGAATTTGGTGACGAGGCTCACTTTACACAACTGTATGAGGGCAGGAGCGAACTTGGCAACACCCAGCCTGGTGATGGCGCAAAGTTTCATGGTCGAGGCTATGTGCAGATTACAGGCAGAAACAATTATCAACGAATGACTCCTGTCGTGCAGTCTATTTATCCTGCAGCACCAGATTTTACCGCCAATCCGGCCGCCGTCAAGAACCATGATTATGCCGCCGTCATATTATTCTACGGCATGTTTACAGGAATCTTTACCGGTTTTCCGCTGAAATTCTTTATTGGAGATCCAGAACAAGGACAGATCGTCGACTTTTTCCACGCCAGAAAAGTAACTGGCGGAATGGATAATGCCAACAGAATCGAGTCCTACGCTAAGACGTTTTTAATTGCCCTTTCCAACGCTGGCGCTATTGCTTGAAGCCTTTCAGCAAACGAATACGGGGAGAAAGACGGACAATCCCTCATTATCCAGCTTGCTGTTCGCCGTTATTTTCGTCGATTCGGCGACGCCCAGCGGATCTTTTCAACCCACACTCAAGGCCAAGAAGGCCAGAAACGATGAATTGACCACCCCCTTGTGCCAACCAGGCAGACAGTAGCCAACAGTTCTCTATAAACTTGAAGCAAACTCAATGATGGAAAATGTGATATTTAGAACACTTCGCCAAAGGCATGTCCAACTGTTGTGAAGTTGGGCCGTTGCTTTGACCTTGATCAAGCAAAATGAATGGCTGCGGATGCGGAGGCCAACCGCCTTTCTTGCTGGTCTCTGGATCGAACGGCTGAATCAGATCGAGCAGCAGCCGCCAAGGCAGTTCCGCAGCCATCTCGGCAAGACACGTCTGGCCCTTGTTCGGCTATTTGGCGGTGGTCTTTGCGGGATCAACAAGGCCCTGCTGCTGGCCTGCAATCCGTCTAGTCCTGGCCTGAGATCAGTGTGGAGGGCTCACGGAAACCTTGTGGGTCGATGGTGAGAATGCATCTCAGGATTTTGGCCCAGTCGCAAAGATGCTGTCCCATCTCAGGCGGTTCTCCAAGACCCCCTCTCTTCACCAGCCCCCCTCCTCCATAGGATCCCCCAGATCGCCAGAACCAGCGTGTCCACCCCTGCCAAGACCTTCCCCGGTGCCTCCCACGGACTGCTCACCCTCAGCGGCGGCGGCAGCCTGCGCGGCACGGTGCGGGTGCCGGGTGATAAGTCGATCTCCCATCGGGCCCTGTTGTTTGGCGCCATCGCCGAAGGGGAGACGGTGATCGAGGGGTTGCTGCCCGCCGAAGACCCCCTCAGCACCGCCGCCTGCCTGCGGGCCATGGGGGTGGCGATCTCGCCGATCGAGGCCGGGCAGCCCGTATTCGTGCAAGGGGTGGGGCTCGATGGCTTCCAGGAACCAGGCGACGTTTTGGATTGCGGCAACTCCGGCACCACCATGCGGCTGATGCTCGGCCTGCTCGCCGGTCGCGCCGGGCGGCACTTCGTGCTCAACGGCGATGAGTCCCTGAGGCGCCGGCCCATGCGGCGGGTGGCGGGGCCCCTGGCCGAGATGGGCGCCCGCATCGCCGGCCGCCAGGGCGGCAACCTCGCGCCACTGGCGATCGCCGGGCAGCAGCTGCGGGGCACCACCATCCACACACCGGTGGCCTCCGCCCAGGTGAAAAGCGCCCTGCTGCTCGCTGGCCTCACCGCCACCGGGCCCACCACCGTGATCGAACCGGCCCTCTCCCGCGACCACAGCGAACGCATGCTGCGCGCCTTCGGCGCCGACATCCGCTTCGGCGAAGCCGGCAGCACCGCGGTCACCATCCAGCCCGCCACCCGCCTGCATGGCCAGCGGGTGGTGGTGCCCGGCGACATCAGTTCCGCCGCCTTCTGGCTCGTGGCCGGCTCGATCACCCCCGGCGCCAACCTCACCATCGAAAATGTCGGCCTCAACCCCTCCCGCACCGGCATCCTCGACGTGCTCGCCCAGATGGGCGCCGCCATCGAGGTGCTCAATGCCCGCGAAGTGGCCGGCGAACCCGTCGGTGATCTGCACGTGCTGCCCAGCCCCCTGCAGGCCTTCTCGATCGACGGTGACCTCATCCCCCGCCTGGTGGACGAAATCCCGGTGCTCGCCGTCGCCGCCTGCTGCGCCGAAGGGGTCAGCCGCATCCGCGATGCCCGGGAATTGCGTGTGAAGGAAACCGATCGCCTGGCGGTGATGGCCCGCCAGCTCGGCGCCATGGGCGCCCGCCTCGAAGAACACGACGACGGCCTCAACATCAGCGGCCCCACCCCCCTGCACGGCGCCGCGGTGGACAGCGAAACCGATCACCGCGTGGCCATGAGCCTCGCCGTCGCCGCCGGCATCGCCACGGGCGTCACCTCCATTGCCCGCCATGAAGCGGCCGCCGTCTCGTACCCCACCTTCTGGGACGATCTCGCCCGCCTTGGCGACTGATTCCCCCCTTCGGACCCGCGTCGGGCGGGACGGCAGCTTCAGCCTGTTCAGTGAACGCTTCGCCGAAGGCTTTCATTGCGCCGAGGGGGCCTTGGCGGAAGCGCGCACCACGTTTCTGCTGCCGTCGGAGTTGGAGCGCTTCGCGCCGGGGGCAACCCTCACCGTGCTGGAGGTGGCGGTGGGCACCGGCACCAACACGGCGGCGCTGCTGGAGGCCTGCCGGGGTCGGGGGCTGGCGTTGCGCTGGTGGGGGCTGGAGCTGGATCCACGGCCCCTGGAGCTGGCCCTGGCGGCGCCGGAGTTTCGGCGGACCTGGGCGCCGCAGGTGCTGGCGGAGCTGGAGCGGTTGGGGGGTGGGCCCACCCTGCTGTGGGGCGATGCGCGGACGCGCTTGGCGGACCTGCCGCCGGAGCTGGTGGGGGGCTGCGATCTGATCTGGCTGGATGCCTTCTCACCCCGCCGCTGCCCGCAGCTGTGGACACAGGAGTTCCTGGGGGGACTGGCGGGGTTGCTGGGGCCTCGGGGGCGGCTGGTGAGCTACGGGTCGGCGGCGGCGTTTCGCGCCAGCTTGCGGGCCTTGGGGCTGGAGGTGGCGGCCATTCGGGGCGTGCCGCAGGGGACGCCCGAGGCGGCAGGTCCATCCGGGAACCCCGAACGGTGGAGTGGCGGAACCGTGGCCAGTCCCTCCCCCCTCCCCACGGACGGCGCTCTCCGGCCCCTCTCCGCCATGGAGGAAGAGCACCTCCACACCCGTGCCGCCGCCCCCTACCGCGACCCGCACGGCAACGGCACAGCGGCCGAAATCCTGGCAGAACGGACGCGGCGGCAGCTGCAGGGCGGCGGCGAGAGCAGCAGCGCCTGGCGGCGCCGCTGGGCTCAAAGGGGGAGGCCCGGTAGATTCCCGCCCAAGCCGCTGCCCCCGCTGATGCTCGCCGTTGCCGTGTTGGCCGCCGGAAAGGGCACGCGCATGAAGAGCGACCTGCCCAAGGTGCTCCAGCCCCTCGCCGGCGCCACCCTCGTCGAGCGCGTGCTCAGCAGCTGCGAACAGCTCACACCCCAGCGCCGTCTCCTGATCGTCGGCCACCAAGCGGAGAGGGTGGAACGTTCCCTCGCCCACTACCCGGGCGCCGAATTCGTGCTCCAGCAGCCCCAGAACGGCACCGGTCACGCCGTCCAGCAATTGCTCGAACCCCTGCACGGCTTCGAAGGAGAACTGCTGGTGCTCAACGGCGATGTGCCCCTGCTCCGCCCGGAAACCCTGGCGCTGCTGCTGGAGAAACACCGCCAGAGCGGCGCCGCTGTCACCCTGCTCACCGCCCGTCTCGCCGATCCCACCGGCTACGGCCGCGTCTTCGCCGATGGAGAGGGCCGCGTCAGCGCCATCGTCGAACACCGCGACTGCACGCCTGACCAGCGCACCAACAATCTCACCAACGCCGGCATCTACTGCTTCGACTGGCCGCGCCTCGCCGCCGTACTCCCCACACTCACCACCGACAACGACCAGGGTGAGCTCTACCTCACCGACACCGTCGCCCTGCTCGGCAGCGCAACACACCTGGAGGTGGCCGACAGCGACGAAATCCACGGCATCAACGACCGCCTTCAGCTCGCCGCCTGCGAAGCCCGCCTGCAACAACGGCTGCGCGAGCACTGGATGCGAGAGGGCGTCACCTTCACCGATCCCGCCAGCTGCACCCTCAGCGACGGCACCCGCTTCGGCCGCGATGTGATCGTCGACCCCCAGTGCCACTTCCGCGGCACCTCCCTGATCGGCAACCGCTGCCGCATCGGTCCCGGTTGCCTGATCGAAAATAGCGAAATCGCCGACGACGTGGAGGTGATCCACTCCGTGATTCGCGATTCACAGGTGGCCCGCGGCTGCGCGATCGGTCCCTTCGCCCAGCTCCGCGCCCAAGCCGTGCTCGGCGAAGACTGCCGCATCGGCAATTTCGTCGAGGTGAAGAACAGCACCCTGGCCGCTGGTGCGAAAGCCAACCACCTCAGCTACCTCGGCGATGCCGATCTCGGCGCCAATGTGAACATCGGTGCCGGCACGATCACCGCCAACTTCGATGGCGTGCGCAAGCACCGCACCGTGATCGGCGCCAACAGCAAAACAGGGGCCAATTCTGTTCTGGTGGCTCCGATCACACTGGGAGATGGCGTCACCGTGGGCGCCGGCTCTACTCTCACCAAGAATGTGCCCTCCGGTGCCCTCGCCCTGGGCCGGGCGCGACAGGTGGTGAAGGAAGGCTGGGCGCAGCAAGGCTGAACCAACCCCAACCATTCAAGCACTCGCCAATTCAGCCACCGCAGTTCATCACCAGGCCACACGGCAAACAATCCACAAGCAGGCCAAGCCACAGTGCCTTTGCGCCGATAAGCGCAGGGCTACCGATTCCTCCAGCGATCGCCGACCAGACGTTTAGCAAGCAAAGGCTTTATATCCACCTTCAGCGGGGATTGTTTGATGCCATTTGCTCTAGACACTACAATCTCTGCACCACCTTCCTCAGGAGGGCTGCAATTCAGGTTGTTTCTTTGAAGAAGATGTGCATTTCGATTCTTCCAAGCCATCCGATATTGAAAGTGCAGGAGTATTGAGCCATGAAAACCAACTTAACCAAGCACGTGCCCGTTGATCCGATTGCCCATGCCAGACAACCTCTGGGATCCAAGGCAAGTGGGGCAGGGGCCTCAGTGCCCCTGACGACCACCTGATCAACAGGCAACAAAGGTTCATTCCCGGGGGCTATGAGATCACAAGCGCTTGAGGGGAACCTAGAATCTGCGGGGAGCCGGTTGAGCTGGAGGTGGCAGAAACGTTCAGCGCGCCTCCCCCTTGGATAGCCCCGTATTCGGAGGATAGATGGTATCTCCAAGCACATCCGGCAAAGCCCTTCTCCAATCAAAGGCGCTTGCTGCCTGGGAAGGTGGCGGCACCTGCGCTTCTCGCTGTGCATGAATCCAAGAAGAACAGTACAGGTGGCCGATCGGCTTCCCGGCCAGGGAAGGTGGATTATCATGGGCAAATCGACCGATCATGGGCAAGGTTTTCCCGGAATGAATAACCTTAAAACCCAGAGTTTTGTTAAAGAGCACTTCCAAGCCCTTGCTGTTGAACTGAAAGAAGTGCCATGGCATCTCATGCTCGCCAAAACTAAAGTGAGTGTAAATGAAGGCGTGGCCTCCAGGTCTAAGGGTCTTGGCAATTTCCTCTGCGACCAGCCAAGGCATCGCCAAATGCTCGAAAACAGCAGAAGAAAAAATCACATCTACACTGCCTTCTGCAATGGCTGATGAGAGATGATGAACATCACAAACCAGATCAACACCCTCGCCGGGATATATGTCCACACCAGTGTACTGCGCCAAGGGGTGATGCTGTTCTACGTGCAGCTTGAGAACACTTTTTGAGCAAACACTTCGCGAGCCTAATTCAACGATTCTCAAGGAAGCGTGCCTGGGAAAAGCTTCTACCAGCCAGGCCCAGAAATCGAATGGTGGCTCCAGGGGATAAGCATAGAAAGCACGATCCAACTCTGATGCATTGCCTATAATATATGGGTTGTCGTACTGATCCCCGGGTTCAGTTCCGTCAGCCTGTTCTGATGGAGTCGCCGAATCCGTCACGAACAAACTCTCCTTTCAATGATGACCGTTTACCTTGATGAGAATACGCCATGGCTACCAGTACTGCCATCGTGAAGCCACACGAACCAGACGTTGCTGGATCAGCGTCCGGGGACGGCAATCCCACCGGAAGACGGCTGCCGCCATCGATCTGCTGGGCTTGCAGCATCTGCTGTTTGCTGCCTGGTATCAAACGATTTCGTCTCCGATCGGAACGGGTCGCTCAGCGAAGCCATTTTCGCCGCAGAGCTGGTCGCTGGATCCCTGCGCCCGCCATGGGCAGGGCCGTGGCACAGCGCGACGGCAGCCACGATCAGCACCGCCAAAGCCCGCGGTGACCGGATCTTCCAATGGAGCCATCAAGCCCATCACGGGCCCCCGAAGGCCAACACCCTCGCCACAACGTGTCGAGGCCGCGGATTGGTGCAGGAGGCCGCTCAGCACTCACCGGCGTGCTGGAGCTCGGCAGGGGCCTGGCTCAGGTGGGCAACACCAGCGCAGCGGCTTCGGGGTGCTCGCGGCGAAACAGACGGTCCTCCGCCGCCCGGCGGCAGGTGCGCAGAAACAGGGGCATGTCGATCCCGAAGGTCTGCTCAAACAAGGGCAGCACCCCTGCGGTATGCCCGAGGCCACAGGCGCCGATGGCGCAGCCCACGGCCTGGCCGGGCTGATCGGTGAGGGAGGCGAAGAGTTGGTTCAGACGCAGCTCCTGCAGGGCCTGGGCAGGCGTGGTGCTGCGGATGCGCGCAAAGCTGAACTCCAGGCATTCCTCGCTGGTGGAGAGCGCCTCGGCCAACTCGCAGCTGCTGATCGGCTCGCGAAAGTGCTGCTTGAAATACTGCAGCGCCTCGGCGACGATCTGGATCGGGTTTCCGCAGACAAGCGGGGCAGAACCTGAGCTGCGGGAAGCGATCTGAGCGGTGGTGATTGTCAAGTACCTCCCTTGCGGGGGTTGTGATTCTTCCAGGCCCCATCTTGAAAGCCCCGAGCCGCCGCCGCCAAGCAGGACAGGCAAAACAACACAATTCGTGTAAATATGTCGTAATCCAGAAGATTATGAGCCCCTGACCCTGGCCTTGGCCTTCCCCCGGGACGGGCGCTGTCCGCACTCTGCCGCCGGGCCGGACGGTGGTGTATGGTGAATCTGATTCAGCGACCACTCTTCAGCGGGTTTCTTCCCCAGGCGGCGAGCTTCTCAGGCTTTTTCACCACGGCCAGCAACTTTCTTCAGGGCACTCAACGAATCAGGTTCATAACTTTCTGTTTCATTCATGACCATTTACGTGGGCAACCTCTCCTTCGATGCCGAAGTGGAGGACCTTCAGCAGCTCTTCGCCGAGTACGGCTCGGTTCGCAAGTGCAGCCTTCCCCTCGACCGGGAAACCGGCCGCAAGCGTGGCTTCGCCTTTGTCGAAATGGCGGAAGCCAACGATGAAACCAAGGCCATCGCCGACCTCCAGGACGTCGAGTGGATGGGCCGGATGATCCGGGTCAACAAGGCGGAACCCCGCCCGACCGCCTCGACCGGTGGCGGTCGCTGGTGATCTGAACCACCCCCGCTTCCAGTCCTTTGGGCTGGGCATCGCCGCCCCCTTCGGGGCGGCTTTTTCATGGCGGCTGCGGAGATGGCGGCTACGGAGCGAAACCCGCCCGACATGCAAGGCCGATCACCAACCCATATCGTGTCGAAAGTGATGTGCGCGGTCGGAACGTTGCCCTGTTCGTGAGGAGGAGCCCCATCCTGTGAGCGCAAGCCATCCCCTGCTCGATCCCCTTCCCTCTTGGAATGCGGGCTTGGCCAAAGAGGCCCTGCTGGCCTTTGTGGCGCAAGTGTGCGAAGAGGGATCGTCCGCCTTCGTTCCACCGGCGGATCGCCTCGCTGTGCACGACAACGACGGCACCCTCTGGCCCGAAAATCCCCTGCCCTTCCAGGCCTCCTTCGCCTTTGATGAACTGCGGCGGCGCCTGCCCAGCGAACCCGAGCTGGCCGCCGATCCGATGGTGCAGGCCGCCCTGGCCGGCGACCTGGCCACGCTGCTGGCGGGGCCCCATTTCGAAGGTCTGCTGCGGCTGGTGGCCCTCACCCACGCCGGCATGACGGTGGAGGACTTCCAGGGCTGCGTGGAGGCCTGGCTGGCCAGCGCCCGCCATCCCCGCTTCGGGCGGCCCTATGGGGCGCTCACCTACCAGCCGATGCAGGAGCTGCTGCGCTTTCTAGAGGCCCATGGCTTCCGCAATGTGATCGTTTCCGGCGGCGGGGCGGATTTCATGCGGGTGTGGGTGGAGCGGGTGTACGGCATCCCGCCGGAGCAGGTGGTGGGCTCCACGGCCCGCACCACCTATGCCCTGAACGACGGCATCCCGGTGCTCACCAAAACCCTGGATTATCTGTTCGTGAACGACCGGGAGGGCAAGCCCTCGGCCATCCACCAGTTCATCGGCCGCCGCCCGATCCTCTGCTGCGGCAACAGCGACGGCGACCAGGCGATGCTGCAATACACCACCCTCGCCAACCCCCTCCCCAGCCTGGGGGTGCTGATCCACCACACCGACGCCGAGCGCGAATACGCCTACGACGCCGTGACCAGGAGCACCGGCAAGCTGGTGCATGCCCTGGCCGAAGCCCCCAGCCGGGGCTGGATCGTGGTGGATATGCAAAAGGACTGGAACGCCGTGTTCGCCCCCGAATAGGGCCTCGACACCTCAGCGTTGCACCGGCACCACCTGCAAACCGATCGGTGCCAGGGCGATCAGGGCCAACTTGACGTGCTGAATCCCGAAAGGGATGCCGATGATCGACACAAAACAGGCCAGCGCCGAGGTGAGGTGGCCGATCGCCAGCCACCAGCCGAACAGCAGGAACCAGATCACGTTGCCCACCAGCCCCAGCGGACCGGTGCCGAAATCCATGCGCCCGCTGATCTCGCGCCGGCTGATCGCCTCATAGCCGAAGGGCCAGAAGGAGAACTTGCCGATCACAAAGCAGGCCCGCGCCCAGGGGATGCCGATGATCGAGATCGCCGCCAGCAGGCCCACCAGACACCAACCCAGGCCCATCACGAAGCCGCCCAGGACAAACCAGAGCAGATTGAGCAGAAAACGCAGCATGGCCCGCGGTTGGGGTCCTCCAGCTTGCCCGATTCCCTGGTCAGGGTTGGCTTGGCTGCCGCTGGAAGGCAGAGGTGTACGAAGTCTCTAGGCTTCAAGTCATGGAGGTTTCCGGTGACCGCAGCAAGCGCGAGGCCGTGGAGCTGGGTCTGCGCACTTGCCTGCGACTCCAGCAGCAGGGGGAGATCCGCGCTTTCCGCAGGCGGCTGCAGGGGGAAGGTGATTCAGAAGCCCCCCAGGGGCATCTCCGATCAAGCTGATGGCCAAGACCCTGAGGTGCTTCCCATGGCTGAGCGAGCCCGCGCAGCCGACGGCGTCGCCCGAGTGGAGCTGCTCTGCCGGGGCGTGGTGCAGGGGGTGGGCTTCCGGCCGGCGGTCTGGCGGCTGGCGCGGGAGCTGGGGTTGGTGGGATCGCTGGCCAACGTGGCCGGCGGGGTGGCCCTGGAGTTGCAGGGAACCCGGCCGGCTCTGCAAGAGTTTTTGCGGCGGCTTCCTCGGGACCTGCCGGCGGCGGCGCGGCTGGAGGCCTTGGAGCCCCGCTGGTGCCCGCCGCGGGAGCCCCCTCCCAAGGGGCTGCGCATCGAAGCGGATCCCCCCCGGCCCCTGGGCATCGGCCTGATCGCCCCCTCCCTGGTGGCCGATCGCGCCCCCTGCCCCGCCTGCCGCCGCGAGCTGCTCGATCCGGCGAACCGCCGCTTCCGCTATCCCTTTCTCAGCTGTTGTACCTGCGGGCCGCGCTACTCGATCGCCACCGCCGAGCCCTTCGCGCGCGCCCACACCAGCCTCGCCGGCTTTCCGCTCTGCCCCGCCTGCCAGACCGAATTCGAGGATCCGGCCGATCGTCGCTTCCACGCCGAAACGATCGGCTGCGCCGCCTGCGGGCCGCGCCTGCGGCTGCTGGATCCAGATGGGATGGTGCTGGCCGGGGATGGGGAACCGGAGAGCTGGCAGGGTGTCCCTGCGGGCGGGGAGGGGAAGAGGTCGAGCGGCGATCCCCTGGCGGCGGCGGTTGCCCTTTTGCGCTCCGGCGCCATCCTCGCTCTGCAGGGAGTGGGCGGCTTCCAGCTGCTGGCGAACGCCACCGATGCGGCCGCCGTGGCTCGCCTGCGCACCCGCAAGTGCCGCCCCCACAAACCCTTCGCCCTGCTGGTGGACCAGCTGGAACGGCTGGCGCCCCTGCTGAGCCCAACCCCGGCGGAGCAAGCGGCCCTGGCGGAGCCGGCGGCGCCGATCGTGCTGCTCCCCTGCCGCGACGACCTGCACAGCGAGGCGCTTCCCGGTATCGCCCCGGCGGCGCCCGCCCTGGGGGTGATGTTGCCCGCGTCCCCCCTCCACCTGCTGCTGGCCCACGACTTCGCCGGGCCGTTGGTGGCCACCAGCGGCAACCGCAGCGGCAAACCCCTCTGCACCGACCCGGCCGAGGCGCTGGAGCATCTCGCCGGCCTCGCCGACGCCTTTCTGGTGCACGACCGAGCGATCGCCCGCCCACTCGATGATTCGGTGCTGCAGCTGATCGACGACCGACCAGCCCTGCTGCGCCGCGCCCGCGGCTACGCGCCGGAACCCCTGCCCCTGGCGCGGCCAGCGGGCGGCGCGGTGCTGGCCCTGGGCGGCGACCTCAAGAGCGCCCCGGCCCTGGCCGTTGGCGATCGCCTCTGGCTGGCAGCGCACCTGGGCGATCTGGCCGACGCGCGGGTGCAGGAGCGCTGGCGGCAGGGGCTGCTGGAGCTGCTGCGGCGCCACGGGGAGACGCTGAAAGCGGTGGTGGTGGATCGCCATCCTGGGTACGTGAGCCACCAGCAAGCGGCGGCCCTGCTGGCGGAAGCGGGGGCCACGGGCCGGATTCCACTCCGTGAGGTGGGCCACCACGAAGCCCACGGCCTGGCGGTGGCGGCCGAGCACGGGCTGTCGCTGCCGCTGGCGGTGCTGGCGCTCGATGGCCTCGGCTACGGCGCGGGGACAGTGCCGTTGTGGGGCGGGGAACTGCTCTGGCTCTCGGAGACGGGAGCGCAGCGACTGGCCGCGTTGCGACCGTTCCCACTGCCGGGCGGCGAGCGGGCGATGCTCGAACCGCGCCGCAGTGCCCTGGGCCTGCTGCACGAGGCGGGCCTGCTGGAGCATCCCGGCGCCAAGCGGCTGCGGGCAGCGTTTGCGACCGACGAGTGGCAGGGGTTGCTGGCAGCCCTGGCGGGTGGCTGCAACTGCCCGCGCACCTCCAGCGCCGGGAGGTTGTTTGATGCAGTGGCGGCGTTGCTGGGGTTGGTGAACGTCGCCAGCCACGAAGCGCAGGCGGGGATGGCGGTGCAGGCCACTGCTCTGCGGGGTGGGGGGATGGTTCCAGGTGAAGAGCCAGGGGGATATCCGCTGCTCTGTCGGACTGTCGAGGTCTCAGAGCCTGGGGAGAGCGAACCGGATGTGGTGCTCGACTGGATGCCGCTGCTGCTGGCGCTCCTGGAGGACGTCAGCAGAGGCCAGGCTGCGGAACTTTGCGCTGCTCGCTTTCAGAATGGTCTGGTGGTCGGGTTGGCGGGGGCGGTGTTTGAGCTGGTGCCGGATGACGCTGCTGTGGCGTTGGCGGGTGGTTGTTTTCAGAACCGAGCGTTGCTGGAGGGGTTGCTCAGCGGTCTGCGCGAGCGTGGACGACGACCGTTTTGGTCGGAGCGGGTGCCATTGAATGATGGCGGTCTGGCGGCAGGGCAGGCGCTGGCCAAAGGAGCATTTGACTAACGCTGCCCTTGAGTGGCAGGCAAGGAGCATGGGGTGGCACAGCAGAGGGTTGGTGGTGGCCTGTCCACTCGAAGGGCTTGTTCGGAGGTTCTCTTGTGTAACAGCCAGCGCATGCTCTTTCATTTTAGTGAACGCAGAGCATTGTCAAACCAACTCGCCCAATCCTGATTTGGATGCAATCTTCCTGCCTGCTTAAGTGCTGAGAGCAGCTCAAGGCCTCGGGAAAGATACTCCTTCCGTTGCTGCATCGACACAAGTGAGTCAAGGCTACCGAGCTTGGCGTACGAAACGGCTACATCCACTTGCCACTGCGTGTTCGAGGGATCGCGCTTCGCAAGGCCTTCTCTGATCGTCAGCCCCGCCTGGTAGGCCGCCAGCGCCCCGTGCCCATCCCCCTGCGCCACCAGCACATTGCCAATCTTCTCTGCGCTCATCGAGAGATCGCTCTGCCACTCTGTGTTCGCCGGATCGCGCTTCGCAAGGCCTTCTCTGATCGTCAGCCCCGCCTGGTAGGCCGCCAGCGCCCCTGGCCCATCACCCTGCGCCACCAGCACATCGCCAATCTTGTTGTTGCTCACCGAGAGATCGCGCTGCCACTGCGTGTTCGCCGGATCGCGCTTCGCAAGGCCTTCGGCGATCGCCAGAGCCGCC
>JBILGK010000007.1:0-129809 GCA_044351065.1 Cyanobium sp. | reverse complement strand
AATGGTTCGGATGTCCTGGCCACGCTCCAGCAGATGGGTGGCGAATGAATGACGGAAGGTGTGGCATGTGGCTGGTGTGATGATTCCCGAAGCCAACACAGCTCGGCGCACAGCTTTCTGAATCACAATGGGATCGAGATGGTGGCGGCCCTGTTCACCTGTTTGGGTGTCATGCCAGCGATGCTGTTGCGGAAAAACCCATTGCCAGCCCCATTCCACCGGGGCATGGGGGTACTTACGTCCCAAGGCGTGCGGAAGGCGCACCATCCCGAAACCCTCCGCAAACACTTCGCGATGCAGGCATCGCACCTGCGCGACCGTCATCACCACCGGCAGCTTGGTGGGCGTCATGCACCTTCACCCCAGCCGCCAGCCCAGCAGCTCGCCCGCATGGAACGGCACCAGGACCAGCTCGCCCTCCCCCAGGCGTTGCGGCACCAGCTGGTCGCGCCGCTCCAGGGTGATGGTGCCCTCGTTCAACGGCAGGCCATAAAAGCGCGGGCCGAATTCCGAGGCGAAGGCCTCCAGGCGCTCCAGCGCTCCCTCCGCCTCGAACACCATCGCATAGCTCTCGATCGCAAAGGGTGCGTTGTAGATGCCGGCGCAACCGCAGGCCGCTTCCTTGGCGGAGCGGGGATGGGGAGCTGAATCGGTGCCCAGGAAATACTTCGGGTTGCCGGAGGTGGCGGCGGCCACCAGCGCCAGGCGATGCCGCTCCCGCTTGGCCACCGGCAGGCAATAAAAATCAGGTCGCAAGCCACCGCGGAACAGGGCGTTGCGATTGATCTGCAGATGGTGGGGGGTGATCGTGGCCGCCAGGTTGGGCCCGCCGCTGCGCACGAAGTCGGCGGCATCGCTGGTGGTGATGTGCTCCAGCACCACCTTCAGCCCCGGATGGCGCGCCAGCAGCGGCGCCAGATGCCGCTCGATGAACACCGCCTCGCGGTCGAACACATCCACCTCCGGGGTGGTCACCTCGCCGTGGATCAGCAGCGGCAGGCCGATCCGCTCCATCGTTGCGAACACCCGATCCAGCCGGCGAATGTCGCTCACGCCGGCGGCGGAATTGGTGGTGGCATGGGCGGGATACAGCTTGCAGGCCGTGAACACCCCCTCGGCCTGGCCGCGCTCCAGCTCCGCCGGGTCGCAGTCGTCGGTGAGGTAGGCGGTCATCAGCGGCTCGAAGGCCAGCGCGGGCTCCTCCGGTGCAGCGGCGGGCTGTGCGGGCCCGGCGGACA
This sequence comes from Cyanobium sp., assembly GCA_044351065.1. Taxonomy (GTDB): domain Bacteria; phylum Cyanobacteriota; class Cyanobacteriia; order PCC-6307; family Cyanobiaceae; genus Cyanobium. The sequence continues at coordinate 128,571 of JBILGK010000007.1, read as the reverse complement.
CCGCCGCAAGGATCCGCTGCCGGTAAGCCCGCGCCGCCGCCACGCTGGTGACCGGCGGGCTGAGGTTGGGCATCACAATCGCCCGCGCAAACTGCCGCGCCGTGGCCGGCGCCACCGCCCGCAGCATCGCCCCGTCCCGCAGATGCACATGCCAGTCGTCGGGACGGCGCAGGCGGAGGGTGACAGGCGGCTCCATCGCTCAGATCATCGCGCCCGACCAATGGCCCACCAGCGCCGTGAGACCCATCGCCAACGCTCCCCAGAACAGCATGCGCAAACCACCCCGCAGCAGCGGCGCACCGCCCGCCCATGCCGCCGCACCCCCCAGCAGCGTGAGGGCCACCAGGGCACTGAGGGTGGTCACCGACCCCAGCGCGTCCCGCGGGCTCGCCAGGATCGCCGCCAGGGGCACCAGCGCCCCCACCGCAAAACTGCCCGCCGAGGCCAGGGCCGCCTGCACCGGCCGGGCCCGCAGCACCTCGCTCAGGCCCAGTTCATCGCGGGCGTGGGCGCCGAGGGCGTCGTGCATCGTCATCGCCTCCGCCACCTGCCGCGCCAGACCCTGGCTCAGGCCCCGCTCCATGTAGATGCTCACAAGCTCCGCCAGCTCGCCGGCCGGGTCTTCCACCAGCTCCTGCCGCTCCCGCGCCAGATCCGCCTGCTCGGTGTCGGCCTGGGACTGGACCGACACGAATTCTCCCGCCGCCATCGACATCACCCCCGCCACCGTGGCGGCGATGCCGGCCAGCAGGATCGCGTCCCGGCCCGTACCCGCCGCCGCGATCCCCACCACCAGGCTCGCCACCGAGATCGTGCCGTCGTTCGCACCCAGCACCGCCGCCCGCAACCAGCCGATGCGATGGGTGTTGTGGCCCTCGTGATGCCATCGGTGCATGCCTGGCTCTCCCCCCCACGGCCGGTGGCGATCAGTCTGCCGGCAATGGCGACCCTCGCGGGCCGCCGGAGCGGGGCGATGTCGCAAGCCACACCTCAGCGCCCGCGCCGCCTGGCCGGCAGGATCGCGCCGAACATCAGCGCATCCGGATAGCCCAGCACCCACCAGCGGGGTCCGAAGCCGACCGGCGGGGCCGGGGCGGGGATCGCGCCCATGCCCTTTCTGATCGATCTGGCCTTGATCCGGGGGGCATCCTGCCTGCGGGGGGAGGACGCGATCGCCGTCAGCCACCTCGTGGGCAGCAACATCTTCAACATGCTCGTGCTGCTCGGCATGAGCGCCCTGGTGGTGCCCCTGCGGATGCGCAGCCGCCTGGTGCACCGCGATGTGCCCTTGCTGTTGGGGGTGTCGATGGCCACCCGGGGCATGGCCTCCGGCGGACGCCTCTCCTGGCAGGCCACCAGCCAGCCCGGGGGAAGGGGTAGTGTCTGAATTCCCATGGCGCCCGCAGTGATTCCGCCGTTGCTGGTGCTGCCCCTGGCCCTGTTCGACAGCGCCCTTGATCTCGAAACCCTGCGCCAGTGGTTGCAGCATTGGGGTTACGGCGTGATCTTCGCGGCGATGCTGCTCGAGAACGCCGGTGTGCCCCTCCCGGGCGAGACCGTCACCCTGCTGGGGGGCTACGCCGCCGGCAGCGGCCAGCTCCAGGCCTTCGGGGTGATCGCAGCCGCCGCCAGTGGCGCCATCCTGGGCGACAACATCGGCTACTGGGTCGGTCGCCGGGCCGGCTGGTCGTTTCTGCTGCGCGTGGGGGCATTCCTGCGCCAGACCCCCGAGCAGATGGAGCGGCTGCGCGAATCCTTTCTGCGCCATGCCGGCAAATCGGTGCTGCTCGGCCGCTTCGTGGCGGTGCTGCGGGTGATCGCCGGGCCGATGGCCGGAGCGGTGGGCATGCCCTACCGCCGCTTCCTCCTCTGCAATGCCGTGGGTGCCTGCCTCTGGGCGGTGACAATGGTCTCCCTGGCCTGGCTGGGGGGCCGCTGGATTCCCTTCGAGAAGATGGTGAAGGGGGTGGTGGAATTCGGCCTCGGCGCCCTTCTCCTGGTGGCGATCACCCTGCTGCTTCCCAAGCTGCTGGAGCGCTTCGAGCAGCGCCTGCCCAGCGAGGATCGACCCCGGCCTTGAGACCAGCCGGCGAGGATCATGGGGAACCCCCTGACCGTGTCGATGCTGCCCTCCCTGCCGCGGCGGAGCCTGCGCTACCTGATCTTTCCCCTCGCCTGCTGCGGCGTTGGTCTGGCGATGATCCTGGGCTGGCAGGGGCCCCAGGCCGCCTGGGTGACCCTGGTGCTGCTGCTGATGGAGGTCTCCCTCTCCTTCGACAACGCCGTCGTCAACGCCCGCGTTCTGGAGCGTCTCAGCCCGGGCCAGCAGCGCTTCTTCCTCACCTGGGGCCTGGTGATTCCGGTATTCGGTGTGCGCTTCGTCGGGCCCCTGCTGATGGTCTCCCTGGCGGGGGGCGTCAGCCTCCCGGCCGCCCTCGACGCCGCTCTCCACCATCCTGCCCACTACCGCGAGCTGCTGGAACTGGCAGAACCCCGCATCCTCGCCTTCGGCGGCATGTTCCTGCTGATGGTCTTCCTGCGCTACTTCCTCGATGAAGCCAAGACCCTGCATTGGTTCCGGCCGCTGGAGCGGCGCCTCAGCCAGGCCGGCCGCATCGAGGCCCTGGAGGTGGCCCTGGCTCTCACCCTGCTGCTGCTGATCGATCTGGCCCTGCCCAGCGCGCAGCGGGCCGACGTGATGATCGCCGGTGTGATCGGCCTGCTGCTGCAGATCCTCAGCACGTCCCTGGCGGATGCCTTCGGAGACGAGGATCAAGCCAGCGTCCACGCCGCAGCCGGCGGTGGACTGGCCAGCCTGCTCTACCTCGAGCTGCTCGATGCCTCCTTCAGCCTCGATGGCACGATCGGCGCCTTCGCCATCACCTCCAACCTGCTGCTGATCATGGTGGGCCTCGGGCTCGGTGCCCTGTTCATTCGCTCCCTCACCCTGATGCTCACCCGCGAGAAGGCCCTCGATGAGCTGGTCTTCCTGGAACACGGCGCGCACTACGCGATCGGCGCCCTCGGGCTGTTGATGCTCGCCGGTGTGCTGCTCCGCCAGCACGGCCTGGCGGTGCCGGAATGGCTCACCGGTCTGATCGGCCTGGTGTTGCTGCTCCTCTCCTTCTGGGATTCGCTGCGCCATCGCCGCCGCACCGCTCCCCTCGCCAGTCCCGGCGGCGAGAGCTGATCGCCGGGAACGGCGCCTTCAGATCCCGAAACGAAGGCAGATCCACCACGGCACCAGCACCGCCAGGGCCAGGGTGAGCGGTGCCCCATAGCGGGTCATGTCGAGAAAGCGATAACGACCCGGTCCGAACACCATCAGGTTGGTCTGGTAGCCGATCGGGGTGAGGAAGCTCTGGCTGGCGGCAAAAAGGATGGCAAAGATGAACGCCATCGGCGGCAGATTCAGGCCCTTCGCCAGCTCCGTGCCGATCGGCATCAGCAGCACCACCGTGGTGCCATTGCTCAGGGCTTCGGTGAACAGCTGGGCCAGCACGAACACCACCAGCAACACCGCATAGGGGGGCCAGCCCCGCAATGAATGGAGCAGATCGCCTGCCAGGGCCTCCGCCAGACCCGTCTTCTGCATCGCCACGGAGAAGGAGGAGAGCGACCCCAGCAGCAGGATCACATCCCAGCGGACCGAACGCTGCAGCTCGCCGGGGCGCAGGCAGCCCGTGGCCACCATCGCCACCACCGCCAGCAGCACCGCCGCCAGCAGGGGCAGCAGCTTCAGCATCGGCAGCAGGATCACCAGCGCCGCCACGATCAGCGCCACCCATTTGCGGTTGGTGGTGGGCAGGTCCTTCTCCAGCTCGTCCAGCAGCACCAGGTCGTTGTTGGCCTGCATGCCGCGGATCGCATCCACCGGCGCCTGCAGCAGCAGCACATCCCCCGCCTGCAGCACCAGCCGCCCCAGCCGTTCGCGCAGCACCTGGTTGCCCCGCCGCACCGCCAGCAAGGTGGCGTTGTAGCGCTGGCGGAAGCGCAGGTCGCGGGGGCTGGCGCCCGCCAATGTGGAGCCGTTGGGCAGCAGCACCTCCACGATCCGCTGGGTGGTGACCTCCGGGCGGGAGAGCTCCTGGATCGCCTCCTCCTGCTCGCCGGCCGGGGAGAGCACCACAGTGTGCTCCTGCTGGAGGCGCAGCAGGGTTTCCCGGTTGCAGCGCAGCACCAGGCGGTCACCCCCCTGCAGCACCCGCTCCGCCAGGGGGGCGCCGAAGATCTCCTGACCCCGCTGCAGCTCCAGCACGTCCACATCGAAGCGCCGTTGCAGACGGCTGGCATGGAGCGTCTGGCCGCCCAGCTCCGAGCCCGGCGGGATCAGCACCTCGGTGAGATAGCCGGCGCGGGCCAGGCCGCCCAGCAGGTCGTCCTGATCCTGGCCGCGATCCGGCAGCAGCCGGTCGCTGGCCCAGAGCATGTAGAGGCTGCCCAGCAGCCACACCGGGATGCCGATGGCGGTGAAGCTGAACAGCTCCAGGGAGCCGTAGCCCAGCTGGCGGCTCACATCGCTGGCCAGCAGGTTGGTGGAGGTGCCCAGCAGGGAGATCGTGCCGCCCAGCACGGTGGCGAAGGAAAGGGGCAGCAGCACCTTGGAGGGGGAGACGCCGCGGCGGTGGCACCAGCTCTCCAGCACCGGCAACAGGGTGGCCACGATCGGCGTGTTGGGGATGAAGCCTGACACCGGGCCCACGACACCCACCAGCAGGGCGATCATGCGGCGGGGGCTGCGCACCGCGTCCGAGCCGATCAGGGCCCGCAGCCGATCCAGGCCGCCGCTGCGGAACAGGCCGGCCGAGACCGCGAACAGCCCCATCAGGGTGATCAGAGCGGGGCTGCCGAAGCCCTGCACCGCCTCCTCGGGCTTGAGCACCCGGAAGGCCACCAGCAGGGCCGCCGCCAGCAGACCCACCACCTCCGGCGCCAGCCAACCGGTGATGAACAACAGGATCGAGCCCGCGAACACCGCCAGGGTGATCAGCCCTGGCGGGGTGGCCGCAACCTCAAGAAACGCGTGCATCGGGGCGGCGGGCACAGCCGCTGATCATAAACCCGGTTTGCTGATGGGGAATTCGTATTCAAAGGTAGAAGCCCACCGTCGTCACCACCCGCGTCCCCTGGGCCCGCAGGGCATTGCGCAGCAGGATCGTCGATTGGTTGTGCAGCAGATTCTCCCAGCGGTGCCGGGTCACGAACACCGGCAGCACCACCACGCAGAAGCGGTTGCTGTCCTTGCGGTGCTCCCGCTCAAAGCGCAACACAAACTCGCTCACCGGCGCCACCAGGGAGCGATAGGGCGACTCCAGCACCTCCAGCCGCACCTCCGGCACCTGCCGCTGCCAGTTGTCGCGGAACGCCTGCGTCCGCTCCCCACCGCTGAGATCCACATACAAGCACACCAGATCGCTGGCGATCGTGCGGGCGAAGCGGATCGCCTCGAAGGTGCCGCGGTGCAGCTGGCCCACCAGCACCACCGTCGGCGTCCCGCCCGCGGCCGGGGCTGGCGGCAGCTTCAGCCGCACGTCCCGCGCCAGTCGCAGCCGCCTGGCCACGTGGTCGTAGTGGGTGCGGATGCGCAGGTACATCGCGATCAGCACCGGGATGGCCAGCACCACCAGCCAGGCCCCCTGGGTGAACTTGGTGACCAGCAGCACCACCCCCACCAGGGCGGTGATCGCGCAGCCCACCCCGTTCACCAGCGCCTTGCCCAGCCAGCCGCGTCCCCGCAGCCGCCACCAGTGCTCCACCATCCCGGCCTGGGAGAGGGTGAAGCTGAGAAACACCCCAACCGCGTAGAGGGGGATCAGCCGGCTGACGCTGCCGTTGGTGGCGATCAGCAGCAGGGCGGCAAAGCCGCTCAGGGCATAGATGCCGTTGCTGAACACCAGCCGATCCCCCAGGGAAGCGAGCTGGCGCGGCACATAGCCGTCGCGGGCGAGGAACGCCGCCAGCCGCGGGAAATCGGCATAGGCGGTGTTGGCCGCCAGCAGCAGGATCAAAAGAGTGGCCAGCTGCAGCAGGGCCAGCAGCGGTCCGTTGCCGAAGATCCGCTCACCGAGCTGATACAGCAGGGTTGGGCCGTTCTCCACGAACACCACGCCGCTCTGGTGGGCCAGGGCGCTGATGCCGCTGAACATCAGCGCCAGCATCACCACCATCACCGTGAGCACGCGGCGGGCGTTGCGCCATTCCACCGGCCGGAAGGCGGCCACGCTGTCGCTGATCGCCTCGATGCCGGTGAGGGCGGCGCAACCGGAGCTGAAGGCCCGCATCAGCAGCAGCGGGGTGAGGGCCGCCAGGTGGCCGCCATGGGCCTCCTGAAGCTGGCTCTGCTGCAGCGCGGTGGCCAGGGGCTGCAGGTCGCCGGAAACGGTGCGCAGGCCGCCCGCCAGCAGCAGGGTCACCACCATCGCCATGAACAGATAGGTGGGCACGCTCAGCAGCCGGGCGCTGGAGCTCACCCCCCGCAGGTTGGCCACCATCACCAGCAGCACCGCCACCAGGCAGAGGGGCACCCGCTCCGCCTCCAGGGACGGGAAGTAGGAGGTGAGGGCGGCGATCCCCGCCGCCACGCTCACCGCCACCGTGAGCACGTAGTCGATCGAGAGGGAGGCGCCGGCCACCAGACCGGGGATCGCCCCCAGGTTTTCCTGCGACACCCGGTACGAGCCGCCCCCGTGGGGGTAGGCCTGGATCGTCTGCCGGTAGCTCGTGGCCACGATCAGCATCAGGCCCACGATCAGGGCCGTGATCGGCAGCGTGGCCGAGAGGGCGGCGGCGCCGGCCATCCCCAGCACCAGCACGATCTCCTGGGTGGCGTAGGCCACAGAAGAAAGAGCATCGGAGCTGAGGATCGCCAGGGCCTCGGCGTTGTTGTAGCGCTCCTCGCTATGGGCGCTGGTGGGCAGCGGCCGACCGATCAGGGTCTGTTGCAGCGCCTCCAGAAAGGAGAAGCGAGCCATGCCGTCGGAACGCGGGTATCCATCCGCAACCTACGGGTTCCCCGGAAAGGCTTTAAGTTCCCACGGACCCATTTCGCCCCCCATGACCCCAGCCGCCGCGCCGCCTCTTCCCCCGGCCGGAAAGGCGCCCCTGGCGCCTAAGGAATGGCATGCACTCAGCCCTGTGGAATGCCTGCGCCGGTTGGAGGCCAGCAGGGAGGGCCTGAGCAGCGCCGAGGCGGCCCGGCGCCTGGAGCGCTACGGACCCAACCGCCTGGAGCTGGCGGCGGGGCGCAGCAACCTGCGCATCCTCTGGGATCAATTCAGCAATGTGATGCTGATCATGCTGCTGGCCGTCGCCGCGGTCTCCGCCGGCGTGGCGATGGTGGAGCAGAAGTTCCCGAAGGACGCGATCGCCATCGTGCTGATCGTGCTCCTCAACGCCGTGCTCGGCTACCTGCAGGAGAGCCGCGCCCAGAAGGCCCTGCTCGCCTTGCGGCAGATGGCCCAACCGCTGGTGCAGGTGCGCCGCGATGGCCAGTGGCAGCGCATGGGCAGTGAGCTGCTCGTGCCCGGGGATCTGATCCGGCTGGAGGCCGGCGACCGGGTGCCCGCCGACGGCAGGGCGCTGGAGGTGGCCGAGCTGGGGCTGCGGGAGGCGGCCCTCACCGGTGAGGCCGAGGTGGTGGCCAAACAGGCCGACCTTCTGCATGAGCCCGGCACGCCGGTCCTGGATCGCCGCAACTGCCTCTTCCAGGGCACCGAAGTGGCCCGCGGCCGCGGGCTGGCCGTGGTCACGGACACCGGCATGGCCACCGAACTGGGCCAGATCGCCGAGCTGATCAGCACCGCAGGCGGCGAATCCACACCCCTGCAGGAGCGCCTCGACGGCCTCGCCAACGTGCTGGTGGGCTCCGCCCTGGCCCTGGTGGCGGTGGTGATGGTGCTGGGCCTGCTGATGAAGCAGCAGCTGCTCAACCTGCTGGAGGTGTCCCTGTCGATGGCGGTGGCGATCGTGCCGGAAGGCCTGCCCGCCGTGATCACGGTCACCCTGGCGATCGGCACCCAGCGGATGGTGCAGCGCGCCGCCCTGATCCGTCGCCTGCCGGCGGTGGAGGCCCTGGGCTCGGTCACCGTGATCTGCTCCGACAAAACGGGCACCCTCACCCAGAACCGCCAGGTGGTGGAGGAGCTGCGCTGCGGCACCGAGGCGATACGCGTCGGCGGCCAGGGCTACGAGCCCGTCGGCAGCTTGACGGCCCGCCCGCTGGTGGCCCCCGAGGGGGCGCGGCCGGGCCTGAGGGAGGGGGGCCGCGACCTGCTGCTGGCCGCCGGCAGCCTCTGCAGCGACGCCGAACTGCAACGCCAGGCAGACGGCAGCTGGGACATCCTCGGCGACCCCACCGAAGGTGCCCTGGTGGTGGTGGCCGCCAAGGCGGGGCTCGATGGCTTCGATCTCAAGGAGCGCTATCCCCGCCAGGCCGAGATTCCCTTCAGCTCCGAGCGGCAGCTGATGGCGGTTTGGGTGGCCGATCCCCACGGCCAGCTGCAGGCGCCCCTGGGGGAAACGGCCTCCGGCTCCACGGTGCTGCTGCTCAGCAAGGGGGCGCCGGAGGTGATCGTCTCCACCTGCGACCGCTGGCTCGATGGCGGCGGCGTCGCCGCCCTCGATGAAAGCCAGCGCCAATGGTGGCTGGATCAGGCCCGCGAACTGGCCGCCGCCGGCCTGCGGGTGCTCGCCTTCGCCGCCGCCCCCCACCACCCCAGCCCGGAGCGGGAGCTGGAGAACCAGGTGCTGCTGGGGCTGATGGCCCAGCTCGACCCGGCCCGGCCCGAGGTGCCGGAGGCAGTCGCCCGCTGCCGCCATGCCGGCATCCGCCCGGTGATGATCACCGGCGACCATCCGCTCACCGCCCGGGCGATCGCCACCGGCATCGGCCTGGTGCAAGGAGACGCGGAGGTGACCATCGGCCGGGAGCTGGAGAGCCTCGATGATGCGGCCCTGCAGGAGCGGGTGGGCCACTGCAGCGTCTACGCCCGGGTGCCACCCGAGCAGAAGCTGCGCATCGTGCGCGCCCTGCAGGCTCGCCGCGAGGTGGTGGCGATGACCGGTGACGGCGTCAACGATGCCCCCGCCCTCAAGCAGGCCCACATCGGCGTGGCCATGGGCATCACCGGCACGGAGGTGAGCAAGGAGGCCGCCGACATGGTGCTGCTCGATGACAACTTCGCCACGATCGTGAACGCGGTGGAGGAGGGCCGGCTGGTGTACGCCAACATCCGCCGCTTCGTGAAATACATCCTCGGCAGCAATGTCGGTGAGCTGATCACGATCGCCGCCGCGCCCCTGGTGGGCCTGGTGGGGGTGCCGATGACACCGCTGCAGATCCTCTGGATGAATCTGGTCACCGATGGCGTGCCGGCCCTGGCCCTTGCCCTGGAGCCCGCCGAGGATGGCCTGATGGACAAGGCGCCGGCCCAGCCCGGCGAGTCGATCTTCGCCCGCGGCATCGGCCGCTACATCCTGCGCGTCGGCGTTGTCTTCGCGATCTTTGTGATCGCCCTGATGCTCTACGCCCACCGCCAGGGCCTCGACTGGAAAACGATTGTGTTCACCACTCTCTGCCTGGCCCAGATGGGCCACGCCCTGGCCGCCCGCAGCGACCTGCCCCTCTGGCAGGTGAATCCCTTCTCCAACCCCTGGCTGCTCTGGGCGGTGCTGCTCACCTCAGGCCTGCAGCTCGCCCTGCTCTACGTGCCGATCCTTTCCAACTTCTTCGGCACCACCCCCCTCCCCCTGCGTGATCTCGGCCTCTGCGTAGGGGTGAGCGTGGTGTTTTTCCTCTACCTGGAGCTGGACAAGGTGGTGCGCCAGATGCGGCGCCGCAGCCACAGCGACGCCTGAGCGGCGGTGAACGATCTGGTCACGGCGGTACCACGCCTGCTGGGTGAAGCCGCCGAAGCCAGCCCGCTGCTCGGCTACGTGGCCATCGCCCTGGCGATGCTGCTGGAAACGGTGGTGGCCCCGATGCCGGCCGAGCTGATCCTTCCCTTCGCCGGCTTCCTGGTGCACGAGGGCCGGCTGGAGCTGGCACCGGTGATCCTGGCGGGAGTGCTGGGCAGCGTGCTGGGGGCCTGGTGCTGGTACGGCCTGGGGCGCTTGGTGAACGAACGGCGGCTGGAGCGCTTCGCCCAGAGCCACGGCAGCTGGTTGGGGTTCAGCCCCGCCGCCCTGGCCGCCAGCCGCCGCTGGTTCAGCCGCCACGGCGTGGCTGTCGTGTTCTGGGGTCGGATCATCCCGGGGGTGCGCACCTTTGTTTCCGTGCCGGCCGGCATCGAATTGATGCCCCAGCCCTCCTTCCTGGCCTGGACCGCCGCGGGCAGCCTCCTGTGGGTGTCGGCCCTCACCATGGCGGGCCAGGCCCTGGGCCCCCACTACGGGCGGGTGATGGCCCTGCTCGAGCCGATCGCCGGGGTGTTGCTCGGCGGGATCGTGAGCCTGGTGGCAGGGTCGCTGCTGCTGTGGCTGTGGCGGCGGCGCTGAGGGTCAGCCTTCCGGCACCGGCTCGGGCTGCTCCGGTTCCGGGGGCGGGGAGCGCAGATCGTGCAGGGTGGAGAGGCCGAACACCAAAGCCCCGGCCAGCACCAGCGCCAGCAGCGTGAGCACCGGGCCGAGTCGAAGGGCGCTCCCGGGTTCCTGCCGATCGACGAGCGGATGGTTGCAGCGGGTGCACACCAGCCGGGTGGAGCGATGCCAGGGGCCACCCTCCGCGCGCGAAAGCATGTGGCAGCCGCAGCGCGGGCAGGCCATCGGGGCACTCCACATCTTTCGCCAATCTCTCACCGTTCCGCCACCAGCGACCCCCACCCCCGATCGATCAGCGCTGCTTCTGGGGTCGATCACGCTTTCCTTCGTTAAGCCGCTCGTCAGCTCCAGGAACATGCCTCTAGCCTTCGCGGCCACGTGTTCCCGTGGAACATCCCCTCCCGGTGCCAATGAATCTGCTCTTCGCACAGACGGCCTGGCTGGTCCCCCTCTACCCCCTGCTGGCCTCCCTGCTGTCGCTGTGCTGGTCTCCCGGTCTGATCTCCCGCACCGGACCCCGCCCCTGCGGCTACCTCAACCTGCTGATGGTGAGCGTGGCGTTCCTCCACAGCTGCCTCGCGCTGGTGGCCCTCCACTCCAACTCCACCGCCGGCTCCTCAGCCCTCTACCGGCCCCTCACCTTCGGCTGGACGTGGTTGCACACCGCCGGCCTGCGGGTGGGCTTCGATGGCCTGATCACCGAGCCAGCCCTGATCGCGATGACGGTGATCACCGGCCTGCACGTACTGGTGCAGATCTATTCGATCGGCTACCTGGAGATGGACTGGGGCTGGCCCCGCTTCTTCGGCTCCCTCAGCTTCTTCGAGGCCGGCCTCTGCGGCCTGGTGCTCACCGACTCGCTGTTCTTCAGCTACGTGATCCTCGAGCTGCTCACCATGGGCACCTACCTGATCGTGGGCACCTGGTACAACCAGCCGCTGGTGGTCAAGGGGGCACGCGACGCCTTCCTCACCAAACGGATCGGTGACCTGATCCTGCTGGCCGGCGTGATCGCCCTGCTTCCGATCACGGGCACCTGGAACTTCCACGGCCTGCAGGCCTGGGCGGCCGATCAGATCAACAACCAGCTGCCCCTGCCCGCCGTTGTGACGGTGATTCTTCTCGCCCTGATCGCCGGCCCGATGGGCAAGTGCGCCCAGATCCCGCTGCACCTCTGGCTGGATGAGGCGATGGAGAGCCCGCTGCCCTCCACCGTGCTGCGCAACTCGGTGGTGGTGGTGGGCGGCGCCTGGGTGCTGCTGCGCCTGGAGCCCCTGATCGAACTCAGCTCCGTCGTCCAGACCGTGCTGGTGGTGGTGGGGGGCACCACCGCGGTGGTGGGTTCGCTGATCGCCCTGGCCCAGATTGATGTCAAGCGGGCCCTCTCCTTCCTGGTGAGCAGCTGGATGGGCCTGATCTTCGTGGCGGTGGGCCTGGGCGGCATCGACGCCGCCGATCACCTGCTGCTCGTCTATCCGCTGCCGATGGCCCTGCTGCTGATGTCGGTGGGGGCGATCATTTTCACCAACGTCACGCAGGACCTCACCCAGTTGGGCGGGTTGTGGAACAAGCGCCCCCTGATCGGCCTGGCCTTTCTCAGCGGCACCGCCGGCCTGATCGCCCTGCCCCCCTTCGGCGGATTCGCGGCTCTGCGGGAGCTGCTGGCCATCACCGTCGCCAGCGAGCATCCCGTGCTGCTCGGCGGGCTGGTGCTGCTCACCAACGCCCTGATCAGCGCGGGGCTGATCCGCGTCTTCGGCCAGATCTGGGGGGGAACGGCAACGCCGTTCACCACCCGATCGCCCGAGGTGCTCTGGCTGATGGCCCTGCCCACCCTGCTGCTGATGGGCCTGGTGCTTCACCTGCCCCAGCTGCTCGTGCGCAACGGGGTGTTCGCCCTCACGCCACTGCCCGGCTGGGGAGACCAGGCGGTGCCTCTGCTCGTCTCCACTTTGGTGGGGGGGGGGCTGTCAGCGCTGTTCTACCTGCGGCCCCACCCCCTGGCCCAACTGCCCTCCGCCCTCGGCGGTCTGCAGGACTGGCTCGCCCACGACATGCAGACGGAGCGCTTCTACCACCGCACCGTGGTGGGCCTGGTGGTGGCCCTGGCCCGGCTGAGCGCCTGGTCGGATGACCGGCTGGTGGACGGCTTCAGCGGTGCCACCGGCGGCGCCGCCCTGGAGGGAGCCCGGCGCCTGAGCCTCACCACCAGCGGCCGCTCCCAGGCCTACGCCTTCTCCCTTCTGCTCGGGATTCTGCTGATGGCGGCCTGGCTGCTCGCCAGCCAGCCCTCCCTGCCCGCCGATCTCCTTCGCCCGCTCCGCTGATGGCTTCCCTGCTCCTGCTGCTCCTGCTCGGTCCGCCGCTGCTGGCCGGTCTGCTGCTGCCCCTGCTGCCTGAGGCGCCCTCCCGGCGGGTGCGCAACCTCGCCGCCCTGGCAGCCGTCCTGCAGCTCGGCTTCGGCCTGCTGGCCTGGGGCCAGCCGCCCGTGAACCTTCACCTGGCCTGGCTGCCGAAACTGGGCCTCTCGCTCGATCTGGGCCTCGACGGCCTCTCCCTGCCCCTGGTGCTCCTCTCCGCCCTGGTCACCGGGGCGGCGATTCTTTCCGCCCCCGCAGACCAAGCAAGGCCTCGCCTCTTCTACCCCCTGATGCTGGCCACCAACCTCGGGGTAGTGGGTGCCTTCCTGGCGCGCAACGCCCTGTTGTTCGTGCTCGCCTTCGAACTGGTGCTGATCCCCACCACCCTGCTGGTGGCGATCTGGGGGGGGCCGCGCCGAGCCGGGGCGGCCGTTCGCTTTCTGCTCTACGGGGCGGTGTCGGGTCTGAGCCTGCTGGCGGCCGTGCTGGCCTTCGGTTGGTTCAACGCCAACGGCTTCAGCTTCGGCTACGACGATCTGGCCAACGCCTCCCTCAGCCCCCGAGCCCAGGCCGCGATCCTGGCGCTGCTGCTGCTGGCCTTCGGCCTGAAGCTGCCGGTGGTGCCGCTGCACGGTTGGCAGCCCTTCACGTACGGCCAGGCACCGACGCCGGTGGTGATGCTTTTGGGGGGTGCTGTGTCGAAGCTGGGGGCTTACGGGCTGCTGCGCTTTGGCGTGGGCTTCCTGCCGGACATCTGGCTTGCCTGGTCGCCCTGGATCGCCGCGGCCGGGGCGATCAGCGCCGTCTACGGCGCGCTGAACGCCATCGCCCAGAAGGACATCCGCCGGCTGATGGCCTACAGCTCCCTCGGCCACATGGGCCTGCTCGTGCTGGCGGTGGCCGCGGCCACGCCGCTCAGCCTGCAGGGAGCGGTGGCCCAGTGCCTGGCCCACGGCATGATCGTGGCCCTGCTGTTCGCCTGTGTAGGCCTGATCGAGCGCCGCACGGGCACCACCGCCATCCCCGAGCTCTCCGGCCTGCTCAATCCCCTGCGCGGCCTGCCGTTCACGATGGGGATGCTGCTGCTGGCCCTGATGGCGGCCGCCGGCATCCCGGGCCTTTCCGGCTTCCCGGCCGAGCTGCTGGTGTTCGAGGGCAGCTGGAGCGCCTTCCCCTGGCCCACGCTGGTGAGCCTGATCGCTTCCGGCTTCACCGCGGTCTACGCGATCCGTCTGTTCAACCGGGTGGGCTTCGGCCGTCTCGACAACGCTCGCGCCAACTGGATCTCCACCACCTGGGATGAACGTCTCCCAGCCTTGGTCCTCACCCTGCTGGTGATCGCGTCAGGCCTCTGGCCGACGGCCCTCACCGGCTGGAGCGAGAGTGCCACCGCCTCCATCGCCCTGCGCTCCCAGCCCTTCCTGCTGGCCGAGGGACCCACCCTTTCGACCCTGGCCAGCGTCAGTCCCGTCACCACCGTTGCCGCCGCCCCGGACCTCCTGCCGACATGACGCCCCCCACCAGCGCCCCCGCGGCCGAGACCGCCACCCAACCCCTCATCCCCCCCTCCGAGCACCGCTGGGCGGAGGTGATCCACCGGCTGGAGGCCGGCGGCTCGATGCTGCCGGACACGCCGGAGAACCTGATGCAGATCATCGGCATCTACAAGGCCTACGCCGTGCCGATGGACTTCTACTGGCGCGACCTGCTCTACATCGCAGAACGGGTGTTTCTCAATCCGCTGCCGGCCTTCAAATACTTCATCAGTCAACCCTACCTCGACCTCCCCAACTCCTACGCCGGCGAGCAGTCGAAATTGCGCATCTGGCGCGGCGGTGAGAAGGCCCATCCCGAGCTGTTGGAGTTCATGGCCCGCGGCGAGACGCGCGCGATGCCCAAGCTGCTCCACCACCTCTGGCACGACCGGGTGAACATGGAGTTTGCCGAGGCCTGCATGCAGGCGATGCTCTGGCATCAGGGGATGGGGGGTCGCTTCTACGACTACCTGGCCAGCGATGCCTACCGCGCCAATGCCGACCGGGCGATCAAGGCCTACTTCCGCGGCAACCCCCTGATGCTGGGCCTGTACAAGCTGTTCCCCGACATGTTCATGGAACAGGTGAAGCAGATGAGCTACTACGCCAATCTCGGCCTGTTCTGGGAGGTGATGGCACCGGTTTTCTTCGAGATGAGCGACATCTACGACGAAGGCGGCTTCCAGGGTGTGCCCGATGCGATGAACTTCCTCGTGAACGGCATCTTTGCGGTGGCAGGCCGACCCATCTACCACCACGTGTACGTGGGCGAGGAATGCATCGAGGTGATTCCCAAATCCGAAGGCTTCACCTGGCTGTATGAGGCGGCCCTGCCCTATGTGGAAGCAGTCTTCTACCGCACGGCCCCTTTTCGCGGCACCAAGAGCTACAACGCCCAGGCGGGGCAGGTGCCCTCCAACCAGGCTGATTTCCACTACGGCATCCTTTACGCCGATGTGTTTCCGGTGGGCTCGGCCGGCATCCCGCCCACCCTGCTGATGCAGGACATGCTCCATTTCCTGCCCCCCTATCTCACGGAGCTCTACCAACAACACCGCCGCGGCGAGGAGGATCAGCTGATCCAGCTGGGCATCACCTTCCAGCGCTCCATGTACAACGTCACCTCGGCGGTGATCCAGGCCCTGCGCGCCGCCTTGCTCTATCCGCTCGACGACACCGACCCGGAGCACCTGCTGGCCAACCGCCGTTTCTTCGAGGCCCAGATGGACCGCTTCCTGCGGCCCGAAGCCCGGCTCGGAGACATCCAGACTCAGGAATACCGCTGAATTCCCCATGGCCAACATCATCGAAACCGCCAAGGGTGCGGGCTGCTTTGCCACCCTGCTCACCGCCGTCGAGGTGGCCGGTCTCACCGGCGCCTTGGAAAGCCCGGGCCCCTTCACCGTCTTCGCCCCGGTGGACGACGCCTTCGCCGCCCTGCCCCCGGGCACGGTGCAGACACTGGTGGACAACCCCCCCCAGCTGGCCCGCATCCTGAAATACCACGTGCTCTCCGGCGCCCACCCGCGCTCGGAGCTGGTGGATCAGCCGAGCTGGGACAGCCTGGAGGGGGCGCCGGTGCCGATCCGTCGCAGCGAGCCGTTCGAGGTGAAGAACGCCACCGTGGTGCAGGCCGACATCGTCTGTGACAACGGCATCGTGCATGTGATCGATCGCGTGATCCTGCCGGGCTGAACGGCCGAGCCGGCCCGTGCCTGGCACAATGCGCCCACCTTCAACCGCCCCGGATGTCCCGCCCCAGGAGCCGCACTCTCCGCCGACTCTGGCCCGCCGCCCTGCTGGCCCCGGCCCTGCTCGCCGGCTGCGCGCCCGATGGCGGCGGCGTGCAGAGCCAGAAGCTGGCGATGATCCAGGGCCGCGGCAAGTTGATCTGCGGCGTGGAAGGCAAGCTGCCAGGCTTCAGCTTTGTCGCCCCCAACGGCCAGTACAGCGGCCTGGATGTGGATGTGTGCAAGGCGGTGGCGGCGGCCATCTTCGGCGACCGGAGCAAGGTGGAGTACCGCGACCTCAACTCCAGCGAGCGCTTCGCCGCCCTGGCCAGCGGGGAGGTGGATCTGCTCTCGCGCAACACCACCATGACCCTCAGCCGCGACGCGGCCGGCGGCAACGGGCTGAGCTTCGCACCTCCCACCTTCTATGACGGCCAGGGGGTGATGGTGCCCGAGGCCAGCGGCATCAAGACCCTCAAGGATCTGGCCGGCAAGCCGATCTGCGTGGAGAGCGGCACCACCACCGAACTCAACCTGGCCGACCGGATGCGCGAGCTGAACGTGGCCTACACCCCGCTGAAATTCCAGAGCAGCGACCAGACCTACGCCGCCTACCTCGGCGGCCGCTGCGTGGCGGTCACCAGCGACCGCTCCCAGCTGGCGGGCAAGCGCACCAGCTTCCCCAAGCCGGATGAGCACACCTTGCTGCCGGATGTGCTGAGCAAAGAGCCCCTCACCCCCGCTACCACCAACGCCGATCCGGCCTGGGCGGACGCCGTGCGCTGGGTGGTCTTCGCCCTGATGCAGGCGGAGGAGAGCGGCATCACCGCAGCCAATGTGGAGGCGAAGCTGGCGGAGGCCAAGGCGAAGACCAACCTGGCTGATCTGCGCCGCTTCCTCGGGGTGGAAGGGGAGTTCGGCAAGCAGCTGGGCCTCGCTCCCGATTTCGTGGTGCGGGCCGTGAAGGCGGTGGGCAACTACGGCGAGGTGTTCGAGCGCAACGTCGGTCCGAAGACCAGCCTCAAGCTCGACCGCGGCCTCAATCGGCAGTGGAAGGACGGCGGTCTGCTCTACTCGCCGCCGTTCCGCTGATGCAGCCGGCTCCCCCCTGGTGGCGGGACCGGCGGGTCCTGCCCTGGCTGGTGCAGGGCGTGGTCGGGCTGGGCATCCTGGTGCTGATCGCCTTCCTGCTCGGCAACCTGATCCGCAACCTCACCGCCGCCGGACTGCTGCTGAGCTTCCGCTGGCTGCAGCAGCCAGCGGGCTTCGACATCGCGGAGACGCTGCTCCCCTTCGATGCCTCGATGCCGTACTGGCGTGCCCTGATGGCCGGCCTGGTGAACACGGTGCGGGCGGTGCTCACGGGCTTGGTGGGGGCCACGCTCCTGGGCACCGCCATGGGGGTGGCCTCGTTCAGCCGCAACGGACTGCTGCGTCGCCTGGCGCGGGTTTATGTGGAGGTGGTGCGCAACATCCCGCTGCTGCTGCAACTGGTGTTCTGGTATTTCGTGGTGTTCCTCGCCCTGCCGAACGGCACGGCGGCGTGGCAGCTGCCCGGGGTGGTGTTGGCCAAGTCCGGGCTGTATGTGGCGGGTTTGGGTGGCGCGGCAGGGGAGGGTTTGCGCTGGGCCGGCCCCCATCTGGTGGACGGGGTGTGGCACGCGCCGTTGCGAATCACGGTGGAGTTTGCCGCCTTGCTCACCGCCCTGGTGATCTATTCCGGCGCCTTCATCGCTGAGGTGGTGCGCGGCGGGGTGGAGGCGGTGCCGAAGGGGCAGTGGGAGGCGGCCACCTCCCTGGGCCTGCGCTGGGCCGGAACGCTCCGCCACATCGTGCTGCCCCAGGCGCTGCGGGTGATCGTGCCGGGCCTCAACACCCAATACATCTCCCTGGCCAAGAATTCATCCCTGGCGGTCGCCGTGGGCTACACCGACCTTTATTCGGTGGCCGAGACCACCCTCAACCAGACCGGCCGGGCGGTGGAGGTGGTGTTGCTGCTGCTGGGGGCGTATCTGGCGATCGATCTGTTCATCTCCGCCCTGATGAATGGTCTCAACCAGCTCGTGCAGATCCGGGAGCGCTGAGCGATGAAGCCCTTCCTTCGCCGCCTCCGCCAGGAGCTCTTCCCCTCCGCCGCCGACGGCGCCCTAAGCCTGGCGCTGCTCGCCCTGCTGACGGTTGCGGTGTTTGGCCTGCTGCGCTGGGCGTTCGGCCAGGCCCGCTGGGCGGTGATTCAGCTGAATGCCACCCTCTTCGCCGTGGGGCGCTACCCGCTGGAGCAACAGTGGCGGCTGTGGCTGCTCACGGCCCTGCTGGCGGCGGCCACGGGCCTGAGCTGGGGCTTGCTGCGCGCCCATCCGCGCGCCGACCGCAAGGGGGTGCTCTGGCCCCGCAATGACCGCCTGGCCGCCGCCCTGCTCTCCACCCTCGCGCTGCTGCTGCCGGCGGCACTGGCCCTGGCGCTGCCGCTGCAGCTGCGTTGGTGGGGCCTCACCGCCCTGCTGTTGGGGGCGCGCTGGCTGGCGGGCCGCTTCGGCCGCCGCCTCCCGGCCGCCAGGGTGCGGCTGGTCGCTCTGCTCTGGCCGCTGCTCTACCTGCTGGGGATGGTGTTGATCAATGGCGGGCTGGGCCTCGCGCCGGTGTCGCCTTCGGAGTGGGGCGGGCTGCTGCTCACTCTGCTCACCGCCAGCTTTGCGATTCTTCTCTGCTTCCCGATCGGCGTGTTGCTGGCCCTCGGACGCCGCAGCGACCTGCCGCTCTTGCGCTGGGGATCGGTGTTGTACATCGAGTTCATCCGCGGCGCGCCGCTGATCACCCTTTTGTTTCTCGGGCAGAACATCCTCGGTTTTCTCCTGCCTGGCGGCATGGCGCCGGAGCGGGTGTGGCGTGCGGCCTGGGTGCTCACCTTCTTCGCCGCGGCCTACCTGGCGGAGGCGGTGCGCTCGGGCCTGGCGGCGGTGCCGCCGGGGCAGCTGGAGGCAGCCCGCTCCCTGGGTTTGAGCCTGCCGCGGGCTCTGCAGCATGTGGTTCTGCCCCAGGCGCTGCGGGTGGCCCTGCCGGCGATGGTGGGGCAGTTCATCTCCCTGCTGCAGGACACCACCCTGCTGTCGCTGATCGGCCTGATGGAACTGCTCGGCACCGCCCGCACCGTGATGGCCAACCCCGCCTTCCTGGGCCGCAACGGCGAGGTGTATCTCACCCTGGCCGTGCTGTTCTGGTGCTGCTGCGCGGCCCTGGGCCTGGGCAGCCGCGCCCTCGAACACCGCCTCGATCCCCGCTCCCTTCCCTCCCCTTCCCGATGAGACAGGTTCCCTCCGGCGCCGCCGCTGGCGCGGCCGCTGCCCTCGTGATGATCGAGGCCCGGGCCGTGCAGAAGTGGTACCCCAACGGTTTCCACGCCCTGCGGGGCGCCGATCTCACGGTGCGCCGCGGCGAGGTGGTGGTGATCATGGGGCCGTCGGGATCGGGCAAAAGCACCTTTCTGCGCACCTTCAATGCGCTGGAGGATTTCCAGAAGGGCAGCATCACGGTGGATGGCATCGCCCTTTCCAACGACCTGCGCAACATCGATGCGATCCGCCGCGAGGTGGGCATGGTGTTTCAGCAGTTCAATCTTTTCCCCCACTTGACGGTGCTCGACAACCTCTGCCTGGCGCCGGTGGTGGTCCGTCGCCGCAACCGGGCTGAGGTGGAGGAGCAGGCACGCGCGCTGCTGAGCCGGGTGGGCATCAGCGAGCAGGCGGGCAAATTCCCTGGCCAGCTTTCCGGCGGACAGCAGCAGCGGGTGGCCATCGCCCGGGCCCTTTGCATGGAACCGCGCATTTTGCTGTTCGATGAACCCACCAGCGCGCTGGATCCGGAGATGGTGCGGGAGGTGCTGGATGTGATGCGCAACCTGGCCGAAGACGACATCACAATGGTGGTGGTCACCCACGAGGTGAAGTTCGCTGAGCAGGTGGCCGACACGGTGGTGCTCATGGCCGACGGCGAGGTGGTGGAGGAAGCGCCGCCCGATCGCTTCTTCCAGGCGCCGGCCCATGAGCGCACGCGGCGATTTCTGGATCAGATTCTTTGAGGGCCGTCTTCGGCTGAAATGGGGCTCCGTTGCAACGAAGCCACAGGGGGCTGTTGACGGAGAGGGCAAGGCAGAAGGTTAATCAATGTGTAGAAACACCAAGTTTCGACAAGCGAGGCAATCTGTCACGACAAGAGCGCATACTCTTTGCGCCTGACGGCCTTGGATACATCATGCCGATCTTCCTGACAGAAACACGATCTCCAACTCGATCAACTCCACGTCTGGGTACCAAATTGACTATTTTCTGTCGGGGCTCTCGGTTCGAACGGATCCGGAGTGGTGCGCTGGTCTCCCTCAGCACGCTAGCGGCATCTCTGGGCTTCCTGGCGCCCGCCAAGGCGTATCAGGTATTTTTCAATGCCCCGAATGTACTCGGGGGAATCCGTGGAGTGCCGATCACATTGCCGAGCACTGGCAGTACGGATTATTACGACGTGATCCTAAAAAAGGGATCTCTTGAGGATGTCTTTGGCAGCCCACCAGCATTGGATGTAAGCACCTCAGGCGATGCGCAAACCTTGATGGAGAAATCTGCAAACGCCATCAATGCCTATATAAAGGCAGCATTTAATCCCCCCCTTTCCTTCGCTGAAGCAGGCGAAGATGCCTACTCGATCCCCTACGCCCGCAGGCTGGGTGGCATCGACGTAAGTTACTCGCTCCTTCAGTGTCCGAGCCCTCCGCCTGGCGGGGTCTATGTCTACGTACCACCCCCCGGTGCAAGCTACTGTATGTATCCCGCCCCCGACCCTATCACCTACATGGATCGGGTCATCGTCCCAAGGTTGGATACGCTTCCCCTTGATTCAATAACTGTATGGGTTGATCTGCAGCCCGGCCAGGCCCCTGTGCCCGCCCCTCTTCCTTTGGCGGGCGGCGTAGCAGCCTGGAGCTGGGCGCGCCGAATCAGGCGACGGATTTCTCTTGCCTGAGAGTCCCGCCGTTCCGTGGTCTTGATCGCTGAGGGGTGCGTTCCGTCGGGACTTCGGAAGGGGGCAGAAAGGGGCAGAAAGGGGTGATGCTTTCACCGCAGTCTGGTTAGCGCGGGTGCGGCGTGCCGCCTGGGGCTCTCCTTCTTCACCGCGGCCTACCTGGCGGAAGCGGTGCGCTCGCACCTGGCGGCGGTGGTGGTCCGTCGCCGCAAGCGCGCCGAGGTGGCTTTGCATGGAAGCGCGCATTTTGCTGTTCGATGAACCCACCAGCGCGCTGGATCCTGAGATGGTGCGGGAGGTGCTGGATGTGAGGCGCAACCTGACCGAAGACGACATCATGATGGTGGTGGTCACCCACGAGGTGAAGTTCGCCGAGCAGGTGGCCGACACGGTGGTGCTGATGGCCGACGGCGAGGTGGTGGAGGAGGAGCCGCCCGATCCCTATCCCCGCCCCGCCCGTCGCTCCAGGCCCGGCACCAACGCCAGCGCCGCCGCCAGACCCAGCAGCAGGATCAACAGGGCCGGCACCAGGGCCGCCCCCACCCGTTCGTCGCTGGCGTACTGAAACACCCGCACCGAGAGCGTGTCGAAATCAAACGGGCGCAGCGCGAAGGTGAGCGGCAGTTCCTTCACCACATCCACGAACACCAGCAGCGCTCCCACCAGCAGCGGGCCGCGCAGCAGGGGAAGGTGCACCCGCCGCAGCACCGCCCACCAACCGCAGCCCAGCCCCGCCGCCGCCTCATCCAGGCTTGGCGGCAGCCGTTCGAACGCTGCATCCAGGTCCTGCTTCGCCACCGCGAGGAAGCGGTCGGCATAGCCCCACACCAACAGCGGCAGCGGACTCAACCCCAGGGGTCCACCCAGGAGCAGCAACGCCAGGGCCAACACCGCCCCCGGCACCGCATAACCCATCCCGGACAGGAAGGTGACGCGCCGCAGGAACGGCGCCGGGATCCAGCGGTGAGCCACCGCCAGCAGGAGCCCCGCCGCCACCGTCAGCCCCGCCGCCGCCAGGGCCAATCCCAGGCTGCGCGCCGTGAGGGCCACCATCTCCAGCGCCGATTCCCCGCGCAACTGATCGAGGCTCAGCACCGCCCACAGCAGCGGCAACCCCACGGCCAGCAGCGGCGGCAACCCCGTGGCCAGCCAGGCCAGCAGACACCGCCAGCCCCCCAACTCCCACTGTGGCCCCCCCTCCACCGCCGCCGCCGGGTTCCAGCGCCGGCTGCGCCGCCGCAGCAGCCGCTCCCCCGCCACCAGCAGGCTCACCAACAGCAGCGCCAGCAGGGCCAGACCCACCGCCGCCTGCGGTTCTCCGTCGTCCTGCCAGCGGCGCAGGATCGCACTGGAGAGGCTCGGCACCCCCAGCAGCTCCACCGCCCCCAGCTCATTCACCACCTCCATGCCGCTCAACGCCACGCCGGCACCCACCGCCGGCAGCGCCAGCGGCAAGGCCACCCGCTGAAAGCCACCCCAAGCCCCCACTCCAAGGCTGCGACAGGCCTCCAGCTGGCGGCGACCGGCGCTGGCAAAGCTCTCGGTCGCCAGCAAAAACACGTAGCTGTAGGTGCTCAGCGTCAGCACCAGCACCGTCCAGCCCAGGCCATGCACCCGCCAGCCATGGCGGCTGCCCAGGTCGATCAGCACCGCCGCCAGCAGGTAGGCCGGCGTGGCCAGGGGCAGCAGCTGGGCGATGCGCAGCCAGCGGCGGCCCGGAAAGCGGCAACAGGCGGTGAGCCAGCCGTTGGCGGTGCCCAACACCGCCCCCCCCAGCCCCACCGATCCCACCAGCACCACACTGTTGGCCAAGGCTGCGCCCCCCCCTTCCCCCAGGGCGCCCCTTCCCGCGGGGGTCAGCAGCGCGAACGCCGCCAGGGCCAGCAGCGGCAGCAGGGCCAGAACCGCGATCGCCAGCACAAGCCCCTCCAGCACCGCTCGCCGTTGCGGCCTGGCCATCGCCGCGCTCATTGCCATCCGTTCGCCTGCATCAACCGCACCGCCTCGGCATTGCGCTCCCCCATCTGGGCCGCCCGCACCCCGTCATCCCGCACCGGCCCGAAGCGCTTCAGGATCGGATCGTCGCCGCTGCCCCGCAGCGGATATTCATGATTGGCCTCCGCGTAGCCCCGGCCGCCGCTCGGCGAGGCCAGAAACTCGATCAGCTGGCGGGCCTCCTCCGGATGGCGGGAATGGCGAGTGACGCCGGCACCGCTCACGTTCACATGGGCCGGATCGGGGATCAACACAGTCAGCTGCTGGGCCAGCCGCCGGTCCTCCGCCCCCGCTTCCCCGGCGAGCATGCGGGCCACGTAATAGCTGTTCACCAGCGCCACACCGCACTCGCCCCGGGCCACCGCCCGGGCCAGGGGGATGTCGGAGCTGAACAACGGCTGGCCCAGGTTGGCCACCATCCCCTTCACCCAGGCCGCCGTGGCGGCCTCGCCGCGGCGGATCAGCTGGTCTGCCACCAGCGACTGGTTGTAAACGCTGCGGCTATCCCGCAGGCACAGCTTGCCCTTCAGCTCCGGCCGCGCCAGATCCGCATAGTCCCGCGGCGGCGGACCTGGCAGCCGCGAGGGATTGGCCACCAGCAGGCGCACCCGCCGGGTGAGGGCGAACCAGCGGCCCCGGGCGTCCCGCAACGGCGCCGGCACATCCCGCTCGAGGGCGGCGGAACGCAGCGGCTGGAACACCCCCAGCCGCGCCGCCCGATCCAGCCGCGCCGCATCCACCAGCACCAGCACATCCGCTGGGCTCTTCTCCCCCTCGCTGCGCACCCGCTCGATCAGGGCACTGTCCTTTCCCTCCAGCAGCCGCACGCGGATGCCGGTGCGCGCGCTGAAGGTGCGGTAAAGATCTTGATCGGTGTTGTAGTGACGACCTGAATAGACCCCCAGCGTGATCGGTTCACGGCAGCCGCACAGGGAACCCACCAGAGCGAGGCTCAGCAGCAGGGGGAGTCGGAGCGCTTGCGAGTGCGGCAGCGGCAGAGGCCACCGTCGGGCTGGAGGAAGAAGGGAAGGCCTCGGCACAGACAATCGCGTGGGGCCCTACATGCTCCCAAAGCTCCTTAACTTCTGCCTGGGGAGCGCTGTGCCATTCGTCACAGTTTTCGGTGACCGATGGCCAAGCAGGCGAATGGTCAACGCCGGGGGCGAACGCGCACCGGGATGAGCACAGGCTCCATCAACCCCCCGCCTCCGTTGTCATCGTCGGAGTCGACGGTGAGCCACATCACCAAGCCGAACAGACCGATGACGCCAGCCAGCAAGAGCAATTCGGTCATGGTACGGGAGCCGGTGGTGTCAGCTTAGCCGAATCCGCGGGCTGTGGAACGGGCGACGCAGGCTTGCAACTGACGGCGCAGCCGCTCATGGTCCAGCTCCCGGCCGATCAGCACCAGCTGGTTGCGGCGTTCCCCCGGCCAGTCACCATCGTCGATCGAAAAGCGCTTGCCCGCCAGATGGAAGATGTGGCGCCGCTCGCTCTCCTGAAACCAGAGGATGCCCTTGGCCCGGAACACCCCCTCCGGCAGCTGGTTGTCGAGAAAGTTCTGGAAGCGCCGCAGCGAGAGGGGCTGATCGCTCTGGAAGGAAAGGGAGGTGAAGCCCTCGATCGCCGCATGGTCCGGATGGGCGGCGTGATCGTGGTGGTCGTGGTCGTGGTTGTGGTTGTGGTGGTCGTGGTTGTGATGGGAGTGCTCCGCCTCGTGCACGCAGTGGCCCTGCTCGTGGTCGCAGTCGTCATGGCTCTGGGCCGCCACCACCCGATCGCTTTCAAACAGCCCCACGCTCAGCAGCAGCGGCAGCGGCACCTCCCCCTTCACCGACCGCAGGATGCGGGCATCCTTCTTGATGTCCCGCAGCTTGTGCTCCAACGCGCTCAGCCGCTCCTCCTCCACCAGGTCGCACTTGTTGAGCAGCAGCATGTCGCCGTAGACCACCTGGGAGCGGGCCACCTCCCCCTGCAGCAGCTCATCGCTGAAATTCTCCGCGTCGATCAAGGTGATGATCGAATCGAGGCGCGTGAGGTCGCGCAGGTCGCTGCCCAGGAAGGTCATGGCCACCGGCAGCGGATCCGCCAGGCCCGTGGTCTCCACCACCAGGTAATCCACCTTCTCGGGCCGATCGAGGATGCGGTAGACGGCCTCCAGCAGTTCGCCGTTGATCGAGCAACAGATGCAGCCGTTGCTGAGCTCCACCATGTCCTCGCCCGTGGCGACGATCAGCTCGTTGTCGATGCCGATCTCGCCGAATTCATTCACCAGCACCGCCGTTTTCACCCCCTCCTGGTTGCTGAGGATGTGGTTGAGCAGGGTGGTCTTGCCCGCCCCGAGGAAGCCTGTCAGGATCGTCACCGGCAGGCCGGTGGCTTCGCTGATGCCGGTGGGGGCGGGAGCTACGGCCATGGCGAACACCTCAGTGCTGTCAACGATAGGCAGCCGCCAGGCCCGACCCGGCCTGGGGGGGGGCCTGGCCGGGGAGGACGTGCGCCACATCGTCGCGGCGATGAAGGGCCATCCAGACCTGGGGATGGCCCTGCTTGAGGCCCTCCAGGCGGAGGCGCAGTCGCTGCTGCCGGGGCAGAGGCTGTTGACCTTTGCCGAGGATGAGCCCGAGTGATGGGGAGGAGGCGGGAGAAGGGGCCTGGCCTGGCCTCGCCGGCTGTCTTCAGGGTTCGGTCGCCTGCCGCCGCCGGCACGGCGTGCACAGGCCGAAGAACTCCAACGTGTGGAACAGCGGGGTGAAGCCGTTGAGTGCGCTGGTGGGCAAGGGCAGATCGTGCACCGGACAGTGGCTGAGGGTCACGGTGCTGCCGCAGTCCACACAGGTGAGGTGGTGCTCATCCCGCTCGGTGGGGGCGTAGAGGGCCTCCCCGCTGGGGAGGTGGCGGCAGCGCACCAGGCCCCGTTGCTGGAGAAGGCGCAGATGGCGATAGACGGTGGCCAACCCCATCGCCCCGGTTCCGCCCCGCAGGCGGGCGTGCAGCTCCTGGCCACTGAGCTCGCCGTCAGCGGCGTGCAGCGCCGCCAGCAGCGTCTCCTGGCGGGGCGGCAGGGTGGGCGGTTCGGGCAGACGAAACTCCATCGCTCGATTCTCAGCCAGGCGGGAGCCAGATGGCGAACCGTGCCTGGATCGGCAGCGGCTGCAGAGCCAGGCTGGCGGCGTCGATCAGCACCGGGCGGGGCGGCTGGGGCGGCGCATCCGCCGCCCCAAGCGGTCGCAGGCTGGCCAGCAGGCGGTCCCCGGTCGGGTCGTGGTGGAGGCCGGTGCCGGGCTCCAGTTCCCAGCCCTCCAGCCGCTGGCGCCGCAGCACCCTGCCTTCCCCATTGAGGGCCAGCAGGGTGAGCTCCGGGCGGGCGCTCCCCGCCACGAGCAGGGCCCAGATCCGCTCGCCGCCTCCCGCGCAGGCGCTCGCCACCAATGCTTCGCTCCCGAGCCAGAGCTGGCGGGGGGGCCGGCCGGGCTCCACCCGCTCCAGCGAGCGCCGGAAGTCCGGCCAATGGCGCAGCAACAGGGCCCGGCCGGCCCGGGGGCAGAAACTGCTCAGATCCCGGCTGCCCGGCAGGGTTTCCCGGAGGGGCGGCCGCGGCGGCAGGCTGGTCAGGCTCAGCCCGTCCGGCTCCGGCACCACCGCCGCCCCTCCCTCCGGCAACAGCCGGATCGGCCCGCTGGCGGTGATCGCCAGGGACCGGGGCCCCTCTCCAGCCGGCCAATAACGGCTCTTCATCCCCTCGGAGCCCGGGCCGGCCGACTGCACCAGCAGGGCGCCGCGCCGATCGGCGCTGAGATGGGCGAAGCCCAGCCCGCCCGGGCCGAGCGGTTCGGGTCGTCCGGCCCGAACGGGCGGGGGCCAGGGCGCGGAGGATCCGCCTCCCTCGCGCTCCGTCAGGTTGCGCTCCGCCAGGTTGCGCTGCTCCAGCGGCAGCCGCCAGACGCGCACCCCCCCGCTGCCGTCCTCGACCACAAACGCCACGCCGGAGCCGTCCCCGAGGGCCTCCACCGCCTGGATGCGCGCAAGGGGCGGGGTAAGGGAGCGCCAGCGGCCGTCGTGCTCCCGCAGTTGCAGCCGCTCTCCACCGCCCGCCGCCATCGTCACCGCCAGCAGGCGCGGGCGAGGATCCCACCACCAGCGCCGGGGCGAGAGCGCCAGGGAGCGCCGGTCCCGGCCCGCCAGCAGCAGCTGCAGGGGCCCCTCCAGACGCTGCCCCGCAGCCAGGCTCAGCCCCAGGCTGTGCCCCTCCCCCAGCCAGCGATGGGCCAGGGGCGGCACCAGCCGACTGCCCGCCTGCAGGCCCTCGCTGTCCATCGGCCGGCTGAACCGGGCCACCAGGGCCGCCGGGCCGGAGCTGGCCGCGGCAGGGGAGAGGGCCAGCAGCCGGGGCGGGCGCTGCCGCAACCACTGCTGCTGAACCAGCGCCAGCAGGAGGGGCAGCGCCAGGGCCAACCGCAGGGCCCGATCGGCCGGGGAGCGCCTCAAGGCTCCAGAGGCCGCGCCGGACGCGGGATGGGCTGCAAGCGCTGGGCCACCACCACCAACCGTTCCCCGCCAGGGCCCGGCTCCCGAGCCATCCGCCCCTCCAGGGCCAACCACTGATCCGCCAGGGGCAGCGGCCGGCCCGCGGGCCAGCGCACCGGCAATCCCACCGGCGTGGCGTCAGCCAGGCAGCAGCGCACGAGCAGCCGCGCCAGTTGGGGCGGACCCTCCGGCATCGGCAGCACGAAGCCGCTGATGCGCACGGGAGCACCGTCGTGGAGCGCCGGGTCGGGCTGGCTGCGCAGCAGCCGCACCCAGTCGGTGAGGCTGCGCTGGCTGGGGGGCAGCACAAAGCTGAGCGCCTCGCTCGCCGTCTCGTCGCGGGGTCGCTGCCCGGCGAGATCGGCGAAGGAAGGGGCGGGCGGAATCGTCAGCACCAGGACCGCCACGAAGGCCGTGGCCCCCAGCACCAGCCCCGTGGAGCGTCGTACCGCATCGCCTGCCGCGATCGGATCCCGCACGGCCACGGCCAGCTGCAACACCGCCAGGCCCAGCAGCAGCAGTCCCGCCAGGGCCACCAGTGGATGGAACACCGCCCGCAGCAGCAGGTCGAGCCGCCCGTCGACCGCGCTGCGCAGCAGCACCAGGGCCCACAGCGCCAGGGCCAGGCCGCGCCAGAGGGCCGCCCGGCGCCGCAGCGGCAGAGGGGGGCGCGACCGGGACGGGGGGAGGGAGGTCACAGGCGCCAGAGATTGATCCACTGGCCGATCAGCAATACCAGCAGGCCCGCGCCGGCGGTGGTGAGCAGCAGCCCGCGGGGGCGAAACAGCAGGCCCAGAAGCCCCACCAGCTTCAGGTCGATCACCGGACCGAGGAGCAGGAAGGCCAGCAACGCCCCCGGCGTCACCTGGGCCGCAAAGCTCAGGGCGAGGAACGCGTCCACGCTGGAGCACACCGACACCACCATCGCCAGCAGCATCAGGGCAAGGATGGAGAGGGTCGGGGCCTCCCCCACCGCCAGCAGCCAGCCCCGCGGCACAAAGGTCTGCACCAGGGCGGCCACGCTGCAACCGAGAACCAGCAGCAGGGCCAGCTCGAGAAATTCGCGGCTGCCATGGCGCAGCAGCTCCTCCAGCCGCGGCCGGGCGGGCGGGGCCAGCCGAGCGGGAGGCTCCGCCAGCGGCCCGCTCGGGGAGCCCACCAGGCCGCCGCGGCGCTCCAGGAGGCTCACCGCCGCCAGGGGCTGGGCCAAACGCCGTTCCACCAGCAGTTCGGCCCGCAGCAGATCGCCTTCCGGCAGCAGTCGCAGCAGCAGGGCCAGGCCCAGGGCCACGACCACCGCGCCGACGGGACGGGCCAGCAGCAGCCAGGGCTGGTCGGGGAAGGCAGCCCACGTGCCGGCCAGGACGATCGGATTGAGCACCGGCGCCGCGAACAGAAACCCCAGGGCAGCCCCCAGCGGAGCCCCCCCCACCAGCATCCGCCGCGCCACCGGCACGTTGCCGCACTCACAGGCCGGCAGGGCGAAGCCCAGGCCCGCCCCCGCCAGCGGTCCGAGCAGCGGGTGGGCCGGCAGCCGGCGCAACCAGAGGCCGCCGGGGCTGAACCAGCGGGCGGCCGCGGCGATCAGCACGCCGATCAACAGAAAGGGCAGGGCCTCGATCAGCAGTCCCTGGAACAGAGCCCAGGCGGTGGCGAAGCGGGCGAGGGGCATCAGCGGGCCCGGCCCCTCTCCTGCTCGTGCAGGGTGCGCCAGGTGTCCAGCAGCGGGTCGTTGGCGTTCGCCAAGAAGATGTGGTCAAACTGATCAGCCCGATACCAAATCGTGAAGCGGCGGCTGTTGCCGTGCACGAAGCGGCAGGGGGAGCCGCGAAAGGTCTTGCTGCAGGTGTGGGCCGCGGGATCGGGCATGGACCGTGCAAGGGCTTGGGGGCGGCGCGGCGCCTCTGCACGCATCATGACGGGCCACCCGGGCCCGCTGATGCCCCTGAGCCAGTGAGAGAGGATGCGGGACTGACCGGCGCAGGCCAAGAACCCTGGCTGGTGCGCAACACCCCTTGGGCGGCGGGCAGTCTGGAGCGGCCGGAGATGCACGGAAGCGGATCAGCCCATGGCAGCTGAGGCCCCAACCTCCGCGCCGCGGTTGATCGAGAGTGCCGATGAGGCGCCGGCCACCGTGCTGCTGGCCCATGGGGCCGGTGCAGCGATGGACAGCCCGTTCATGGCCGCCATCGCCAGCGGACTGGCCGCGACGGGCTGGCGGGTGGTGCGCTTCGAGTTTCCGTACATGGCCCGGCAGCGCGAGACAGGCCGCCGCCAGGGCCCCGACCGGATGCCGGTGCTGCAGGAGGCGTTCCGCCAGCAGGTGCGTCTGGAGCAGACGGAGCAACCGGGCCGACCGCTGTTCATCGGCGGCAAGTCGATGGGCGGCCGGGTGGCCAGCCTGCTGATCGATGAGCTGGCCGCCACTGATGGGGTGCGCGGTTGTTTCTGCCTGGGCTACCCCTTCCACCCACCTGGCAAACCGCTGCAGCTGCGCACTGAGCACCTGGCCGCGTTGCGGACGCCAACCCTGATCCTGCAGGGGGAGCGCGACACTTTCGGGCGGCGGGAAGAGGTGGAAACCTACAACCTCTCGCCGCAAGTGCAGCTGCGCTGGATCGCCAGTGGTGACCACAGCTTCAAGCCCAGCAAGAGCTCGGGCCTCAGCGAGGCGGGGAATTGGGCCACGGCGGTGGCGGTGGGCGATCGGTTCCTGCGGGAGCGCCTCAGCGACTGACCCTCCGGCTGCCTACGGCTTGATCCAGCCCCGGGCATTCACCAACCGCGTCGCTTCCTGGGCTGCTTCCACGCAACGGTGCGCCCGGCGTTTGGCGTCGTCCTGGCTCTGGGCGCGGAGCAGGTAGCCCTCCATCGCCTCTGGCGTCTCAATCACAGCGAGCAGTCCCTGGGTTCGGATGCCGAGAGAGGAATCTCCAAGCAGCCGGTTGATCAGGTTCAGCACCCAGAGGAGCTGGCCTTGAGAGCCGGGTGCGAACAGCTGCTCCTGCAACACACCCAGGCACCCCTGCTTGAAGGCGTCGAGCTGGCCGGGCCGGAAGCGGCGGCTGTTGGGCAGGCCCTCTGCTGGGCCAGCGGGGAGGCGCGCGGGGTTCGGTTGATTCGCCTCAGGGCTTTGTTCAACGCTCCAGCTCAGCCCCGTTCCCGGCAGCCCCACGGTGGTGCTGAGGGCACCTGAGCGACTGATCGTGATGTTGAAGGACGCTCCAGGGCCGCCCATGGAGATCGAGCTGAGGCCGCTCTTGGCGAAGTTGAAGCGCAGGGGGCCGAAGCGGACAGAGCGGCGGAAGCGGAAGGGCATCAGGGACAGTCGAATCGAGTGCTTCTGATCTGGGCAAACTCACCTCCAGGTGTTCCCAGAGCAAACGCGAACCCATCCGATGGCACCCACTTCGACTGCTGGGGTTTGCGGCATCAGCGCTACCAACGAGGCTCCATGGAGCGAATGCCCCCATGGAGGCATAGCGCAAGACCTCATGCAGCCCTGGTGAACGAACCCAGTCCATGAGCCTCCCCACGATCTTCGAGCTCTGCCGGCCGCGAGCTGATGTGCTGGAGGGCAGGATCCGCGACGAGGACTTTGCGGCGGACCTCAGCCAGGTGATCAAGGGCACGGCGCCGGACCTCTACAAGAATCCGGCGCTGTTCTTTGCCAACACCCATCCCACCCGAGGCTTGAAGGACCTGATCAAGGCGGTGACAGGCCGGCTCACTGGGGCCGACAGCCAACTGGGCAGCATCCTGCGGCTCGACACCAGCTACGACGGCGGCAAGTCCCATGCCCTGATCGGCCTGAACCACATCCTCACGGCTGCGGATCAGATCCCCAACCTGGCCGAGTTCGTCGTCCCAGCCAGCCTGCCGGGCCAGAAGGTGACGGTGGCGGCCTTTGACGGGGAGAACGCCGACCCGATGAACGGCCGCCGAATGGAAGGCGATGTGCTGGCCTTCACCCCCTGGGGTGAGTTGGCGGTGCAGCTGGCTGGGCCGGCGGGTTACGAGCGCATCCGCAACAGCGACCAGCTCGGTTCGGCTCCTCCCGGTGCCGAGACCCTGCGGGAACTGATCGGTGAGCGGCCGGTGCTGATCCTGATCGATGAGGTCGCGATCTACCTCCGCAAGATCAAGGGGCCGGCGGCTGGCCAGGCGGCCAAGCAGCTCACGCCCTTCCTCAGCGACCTGATCAAGGCGGTGAACTCCTCTCCGAACGCCGTACTGGTGTTCACTCTGGCGCTTGGCAAAGGCGGCCAGTCGGTGGACGCCTATGGGGAAGAGAACCAGCGGATCGATCGGATCTTTTCCGAACTCCAATCGGTGACCGGGCGGCAGATCACAGCGCTCACCACCACCAGCGAAGACGAAACGGTTCAGGTTTTGTCACGGCGGTTGTTCCAATCGATCGACCGCAGCTGGGTGGAGGAGGTGGTGCGTGCCTACCAGGAGATTTGGAACCGGACGGCCGATGCTCAGCCACCGGTTGGGCAGAGCGATGATCGCGCCGCCAACTTGCGCAAGGGCTATCCGCTCCATCCGGAGCTGATCGACACCCTGATGCAGAAGAGCTCCACATTGGAAAACTTCCAGAGGGTGCGGGGCATGCTGCGGCTGCTGGCGCAGACGGTGGGCCAGCTCTGGCGGGAGAAACCTCCGGGCGCAACAGCGATCCATCTGCACAATGTGGATCCGGGCAATGAACGCGTTCGCCTGGAGCTCTCCACAAAGCTGGGCCTGCAGGCCTTCATCCCGGCGATCCGGGCGGATGTGTCCACCACACCTGAAGAAGGCGGCAGGGCCCTGGCCCAGCGCCTCGATGGCAGCGAGTTCAGCGGCCAGGAGCCCTATGGCTCGATGGTGGCCCGCACGGCTCTGTTCCACTCGCTGGCGTTCAACGAACCGCTCAAGGGCCTCAGCCGCCTGGAGCTGAACTACAGCCTCTACACGCCGGCGGTTGATCCAGCCTTCGTCGACAAGGCCGTCCGTCTCCTGCAGGAGCAATCGGAGTATCTCGACGACAGCGGCACCAGCAAGCTGCGCTTCCTCACGGACGCAAACCTCAACCAGATGGTGAGAAAGCGGAAGCGCCAGTTTGATCTGGAGAGTGTGCGCGTGGAGTTGAATCGGCGCATCAGCACGATCTTCGCGAAGCAGCGGTTGGAGCCGGTGCTGTTCCCCGCAGCTCGGCCGAGATCCCCGACGACACCGAAGGGCCCTACCTAGCGGTGTTGCACTGGGAGGGACACACCGTTGAGCAGGCCAACATCCACCTGCCAGAGCTGGTGGTGCGGCTGTTCAAGGAGAAGGGTGACAACGCCAATGTGCGCCTGAACCGCAACAACCAGGTGTTCGTCTGTGCCGATGCGCTCCAGATAGACGTCATGCTGCGCAAGAGCCGCACTTATCTGGCTCTGCAGCAGATGCAGCAGGGGGATCTGTTCGCCAGCCTTCAGAGCCACCAGCAGGCCCAGGTGAAGGAGCGCTACCGGCAGGCGCAACAGGGCTTTGCTGTGGCGGTGCAGCAGTGCTACCGGCATGTGTTCTATCCGGAGCGGGGCCAATGGTCCGAGGTGCCCCTCACCCATGCGGCGATCACCGTGTCCAGTGCCAGCAGCGAGCCAGGCGTGGGGCTGAAACAGGTAGAGCGTGTGCTGCGGGAGGCCCGTGAACTGATCCTCCCGGAAGACTCACCACCGGCTCCGAATTACATGGCCGACAAGACGCCCTTGCGCAACAAGGGGGTGATGAACACCCGCGATCTGCGCAACGAGTACTACCGCGATCCGGCGTTGCCGATCTTGATCGGCGATGAGGTGCTCAAGAAGTGCTTCCGCATGGGCATTGAACAGGGCCTGTTTGTTTACAAGGAGGGCGATCGCCTCGAAGGCCAGGGCCTACCACCCGGCATGCTCTCGATCAGCGAAGACGCCAAGATTTTCATGATGGAGAAGGCGCTGGAGCTGAGCGTCTGGCCACCAAAAGCGGATGTCGCTTGACACACCAAAGACATCAGCCTCAACGGGCAGGTTTGGTGGGGATCCGCCCGGCGTGTTCGGAGGCGATGGTGGTTCACCAGCAGCCCCAGGTGAAGAGACGGGAAGCGGTGTTCAGGCTGGGTTTGGCTCCACCAGCACCGGCACCGGCGGAGTAGGCATCGCACCGCCCGCAGGCCCTGTGGTGAACGAGCGCACCGACAACGTGAAAACAGCACTCACTCAGCTCGCCCAGCAGGTGAACAGCTCGGGCAAGTCGATCCAATCCATCACTTGGCGGATGAACAGAGAAGAACGCCAGCGACCTGATCCTCTGGGACAGCTCCACCCGCTCCGCCAAGGGCAAGCTCGGCGCCCCCGATGGCACCAGCGCCTGGATCGATGCTCTCCACCACTGCGCCCACCGCGCCCGCAGCGTTGATCTCTCCGCCGCTCAGAAGATCGCCGAAAACAACGGCCTGATGGCCAGCGCCATATTCGTCACCGCCTTGGAGGCCGTGCTGGAAGTGCTGACGCTCTCCGCCCGCTACACCGGCTTTGATCCGGTTAAGGCTGCCATGCCGGCAGCATCCGATTTCGAGGCACTGGAGAACCTGCGCCAGCTGGCCTTCGCTGATCAGGTGGATCCGCCCAAGCAGCTGGAGTTGGTGCTGGCTGAGCTGGCGGCAGGCTGATCCAATGATGTTTAGAGGCCCTTGAGAGGCCTATAAATCTTCAGTCTTCGGACTCTTCGTCTTCGTCACTTCTTTTCTGTTTTTTTGCCCCAACGAATGCCCAGGCAAGACCAACGAACTGAATAATGAACAGGGTCAGTCCAGGCCCACTCTTATCGGTCCAGATCAGAAGATATGCAGATACTCCCAGGGTAAAAGCAGCCAAGGTAAAAGCGAAGACCAGCCCAGCCCTCTTCTCAAAAGACTCCTTCCCGACGATTGTGTCTTCTATTTTGTGCCGGTGCTCTTGCTCTCGCTCCGCCATCTTCATGACGCGATCAGCGCCATTGGGCAAAGCCTTGTCGTAGCCGGCAAAAATCTCAGGCGGTGGAATCGGCCCACTGAACCCATAGCTCTGGTAAACCAGCTGACCAGGAGGCTCTCTGCTCAGCAGCTCTGGATCAACGGCTTGATCTGTTGAAAGCTCCTTCGGATCAGCCTGCTCATCACTCAGATTTGGGCCGCTGGAAGGCTCAACCTTTGAGATCTCACCTTCCACTGCTGCTGCTTGCAATCAGCTTGTCGGCCTTCCTGCGAGCAACGCGGACGTCGCCACCAACATGTTGCCAATCAGAGGCAATCGCGGCCGCATCGTGCTGATCTGGCCGGTGGTCGTAGGTATAGGTCGTCAGGGACCCAGAGAAGTCAAGCAGCCGTGCGAAGCCGAGCTCAAGGGCGGCCATGGGCGTCCCTCTTCTGATTCTTGTGCGTCTCTTCATTGGATGACCTCCATTTCGGAACTGTAGGGCGGCACCTCGCCTGGAGGAGTACCGACATCAACACGCTGTTGCATCGAAAAATGACGCATCCGGGCGGCCTTGTCGCGGTCCACCATCGGTGGGGTAGGAAGGAAGGATGCAGGCACTACAGGTAGTGGCTCGCCTAGTGATGACTCGGGTTTCCGGCCCCTAGGCTGGCATGGCCGGTTTGGAACCGATGCCCAGCCTCGCCGATCACCAGTGGCGCAGGCGGTTCAGCAGTTCGCTGCAGAACTTGCTCGATGGCTTCTACCAGCCAGCTCTCCAGCATGCCACCCGCTACTGGCGCGTCACCGGCTACTTCACCAGCCGCTCCCTTCTCCAGGTCCTTGAGGGGGTGGAAAACCTGGTGGCAGCCTCCCCTGACGGCATCGGCCATGGCCAGATGCGCCTGATCACGGGCGTGTTCCTCAGCGAACAAGACATCACCGCCCTGGCGGCCGGAACCCCCGCTGAAACCGTTCTCACAGACCACCTCTGCGACCACTTCCACTTCAAGGGCGTTGAGCCGGGCGGCCCGGGCGCAGCCGCCCTCGGGGCCGAGCTGCTGGCCTGGCTGGTGAGCCGCGGCCATCTGGAGATCCGGGTGGGCCTGCCCCTCAAAGACGGCAACATCGTCAACGACGGCGCCATCTTCCACGCCAAGGAGGGCGTGATCGAAGATCAGCTCGGCCAGCGGCTTGGCTTCAGCGGCAGCGTCAACGAAACTCCCAGCGACTGGACCACCAACTTCGAGACCATTCAGATCTACTGCTCGTGGAAGCCAGGCGGTGCCGAGGTCATCGATGAGATGGAGGCTGGCTTCCTGCGCCTCTGGGAGAACCAGGACGATGGCGCCCGCACCTTCACCGTTCCCGAGGCGATCCTCCAGCAGCTGGCGATTTTCCAACCGGTGGAAGGGGTTCCCCGGCGGCTCAAACCCTTTCTCAAGGATCTTCCGCCTGCCGACCCGGAGCCTCCCGTGGAGGTTGTTCCCGACCTCGATGAGCACCGCCGTATCGTTTGGAGTTATGTGCTCCAGGCCGCAGCCAGCCATCTGCCAGGAGCCGAACGGGTCGGCGAAGGCACCAGTGCGGTGACCCCCTGGCCCCACCAGCAGCGTGCTTTCCAGCAGCGCTGGCACCAGTGGCCGCCCAGGCTGTTGATCGCCGATGAGGTGGGGCTGGGTAAAACGGTGCAGGCAGGCTTGCTGCTGCGTCAGGCCTGGTTGAGCGGCCGGGCCCGCCGCATGTTGGTGATGGCACCAGCCTCGGTGCTCAAGCAGTGGCAGCGGGAACTGCGCGAGAAGTTCGGCCTCGGCTGGCCCATCTACAGCGGCAGGTCGCTCGACTGGCAACGCAGCCGCTTCCGCCCAGCCGGGCTCTCCCGGACTGTGGACCGCAGCAGCTGGAGCACCGAGCCCTTTGTGCTGGTCTCCAGCCACCTGATGCGCCGCCGCGATCAGCACCTGGAGTTGCTGGAAGCCGAGCCCGATGACCTGGTGGTGCTCGATGAAGCCCACCACGCCCGCACCCGCCGGGAGAACAACAGCAGCGGTGGGGAGCGGCTGAGCCCCAACACCCTGATGCAACTGATGCAGCAGCTGCGCCAACGCACCAAGGGCTTGCTGTTGCTCACCGCCACGCCGATGCAGGTGAGTGAGTTGGAGGTGTGGGATCTCCTCGCCCTGCTGGGCATGCCCCCCGTGTGGACGGAGGACGCCTTCGAGCAATTCTTCGCCTGGATGGAGAAGGAAAACCCGGATGAAGCCACGCTGGCCTACCTGGCCGGGTTGTGGCGCAGCAACGTGGTGGCCTTCGGCGAGGCGCCAGCCAATGCCTTGCCGGAAGCCTTGCGCCGATCACCCCTGCGCAAACGCAAGGCCCTGAGGGCTTTGAACGTCCCCGACGCGCTCTCCCGCCGCAATCTCGGCATCGACATTCGCCAGGCCGCCTTGGCCCTGGCCAAACGCTGGACGCCCGTGCAGGGGCTGATCTCCCGTCATAGCCGCCCCCTGCTGCGGGCCTACAAGCAGCAGGGCTCGATGGATCTGGCCATCGGCACCCGCCATGTGGTCGACCGCTTCTTGGAGAGCGCCCCCGAGGAGCGGGCGCTCTACGACGCCGTGGAGGATTTCATCTCGACCCAGTACGCCCAGGCAACTGGCCAGAAGAAGTCGGCGGTGGGCTTCGTGATGACGATTTACCGGCGCCGGCTGGCCAGCAGCGTGGCGGCCCTGGTGTCCACTCTGGAAAAGCGGATGGCCGGCCAGCAACAACAGCTGGGGGGAGACGCCGCCGCCAGCGAAGACGACGACATCACCGGCGAGCTCACCCTTGATCTGGAGTGGATCCAGAGCGTTGTCCAGCAGGTGTCCGCCCAAGGCGAGCTCGATGCCATCGGCGTGGTGCTCGATCAAGCCCGCCCTCTGGTGGGCCACGACAGCAAAGGGGCCGAGTTCCTGAAGGCCATCGATGAGCTGCAGGCCCAGGGCTACAAGCAGGTGATCGTCTTCTCCCAGTACACCGACACGGTCGATGCCCTCAAGGCGCTGTTGGTCAATGCGTGCCGCACGAGCTTGATGTCGTTCACCGGACGCGGTGGTGAGCTGCTCCAGAGGGGCGGCGAATGGAAAGCCCTGAGCCGCGAAGCCACCAGGCGCGACTTCAAGCAAGGCAAGGCCGACATCCTGCTCTGCACCGATGCCGCAGCTGAGGGCCTTAACTTTCAATTCTGCGCTGCCCTGATCAATTACGACATGCCCTGGAACCCCATGCGGGTGGAGCAACGCATCGGCCGCATCGACCGCATCGGCCAGACCCACGAGCA
The DNA here is from genome assembly GCA_044351065.1 of Cyanobium sp. GTDB lineage: Bacteria > Cyanobacteriota > Cyanobacteriia > PCC-6307 > Cyanobiaceae > Cyanobium. Next base: position 90,594 of record JBILGK010000007.1, on the reverse strand, counting down.
AATGAAGATCATCAAGCTGCATCTCGATGGCACGGTTGAAGCCGATGTGTACTGGGCTCTGAAGGGCCGGATCGCGATGCTCGAGCAGGTGGAGGGCAAGTTGCAGCCGATCCTGGCCAAGGCATCCAGCTCAATCAGCCAGGCCACCCTGGCCAGCCGCGATCAACGGGAGAAGGGGCGAGCGTCTGCCGTGGCAGCGGTGAAGCAAGAGCCCGAGATCAAGGGTCTCGATCTCGACGTCGTGTTGCAGGACCCCGATGCCATCCGCGATGTGGTGATTGCGCTACAGCCCTCGCCTCTAACACTCGAGGATTTGGAGGCCATCCACAGACAACCGGAGTTGCTGCCACCCGGGTGCAGCGCACGGTCGATCGGTGCCTATGACTTCGCCTGGACCCAGCCTGGCCTTGAAAAGGAATTACGGGTGACCTGCAACGCCTCTTACTACGAGGACAACAGCAATAGCTGCGAGCTGTGGGTGCCTGGGAGTCCGTTGTTTCCGATACGTGAGGTGGTCGATGGCATCGGGCACTCTCAAACTCAGGCCGACATCAGTGAGCTTGAAGCCGCTCTCGACACGCACCCAGGAACCAATCTGCACTTATGAACCACCTTCTCGATGTGAGTGGTGCAGACATCGGACTCCTCAGTGACGCCGATCTCCGTGTTCTCACTGGAAAGCTCTGTGAAGCAGACTACCTACAAGCAGGTCTGCCCACGCGCGGGATCACTTGGGGAGGCCATCAAGATGCAGCAGACGGCGGCGTAGATGTTCGAGTCAGCCAACTCTCTGAGCCACATCCGAACATTAGCTGCCCCCCGCACAATAGTCATATTCCAAGAGTCGCAACTGTGTTTCAGTGCAAGAAGATGGACATGGCGAGAACCCGCATCCTTGCAGAAATGAGCAAGTCAGAGGTTGTGCAACTCCTGAGCGAATTGGCCACTGAAGAGGGCTCTTATGTGATTGTTAGCGGAGCATCAGTTACCGACAAACAGTACCGAAACCGAGTTGCCGCGATGTGGGAAGCTGTTCAGATCACCATTGGCAGCCTGAAGCTTGCACTTGACTTCTATGACCAGACACGTATGGCGAGTTGGGTGCAGCGGCATCCGGGTGTTGTTCTCTGGGTGCTTGACAGAATTGGCAGGCCGTTCTCTGGATGGCGCTCCTACGGGCACTGGGCAAACGGAAGGGGAACAGAAGGTGATTGCTATTTGCTGGATGCACGAGCAAAGTTGATTCCTCCAGGCTCTACAGGGCAGGCTGTCGCCATTGAAGAAGGCATACGACAGCTTCGACAACAGTTATCAACTCAAGGTAGGGCCGTGAGGCTTGTTGGCCAATCAGGGGTGGGCAAGACACGATTGGTGCAAGCGCTCTTTGATGAAGGAGTCGGCGCAGAACCTCTCAATAAGTATCAGGTCTATTATGCTGATGAGTCAATACCTACTCAGCCTCATCCAATTCAACTTGCCGATCAACTAATCGCAGGAAGGCACTCGGCGGTTCTTGTTATTGATAACTGCAGCGAGGACCTTCATCGGGCTATCAACCAACGATGCTGCCAGGAGAACAGCACTGTCCGATTGCTCACCGTTGAGTATGACATTAGAGAGGATCTTCCATCAGAGACAGATGTCTACCGATTGCAACCATCAGATGATCAACTGATCGAAGAGCTCATCAGCCAGCGGTACCCAGAAGTTAGCCAGATCGATCGCTCAACGATCGCAAGATTTTCGGAGGGAAACACGAGAGTAGCGCTAGCGCTCGCTGAATCAGTTTTGCATGGTGGCAGCCTGGCGGGTCTTGGGGATAACGAGTTATTCAATCGTCTGTTCTACCAGCGCAATGCACAGGATAGGGATTTGCTAGACGCAGCGAAAGCGGCTTCTCTGGTTTATTCATTCAGCATTGACGAAAGCTCGGCACCTCGCTCAGAGCATGCAGTATTGGCAAGTCTCTACGAGCAAACACCCCAAACTATGCTTCGAATGCTCTCGGAGCTAAAAAGGCGAGAACTTCTCCAATCCCGTGGCCCATGGAGAGCCGTTCTTCCCCAAGCTATCTCCAACAGACTTGCAAAAGAAGCCTTAGAAGAGCTATCACTGCCGCGTGTTCTACAAGCTTTTGAACCTGAAGTTAATCATAGGCTGCTTAAGTCATTCTGTCACCGAGTTGGCTTTCTTCACGAGCAGCCTATTGCCGTTCAATGCGCAAGTGATCTGCTGTCACCTGTCGGTTTAATCGGTACTCTGCTCCTGAGAAGTGAAACATGGCAAAGGGATGTGTTTCATCGTGAGCACTGGGAATTCGATTGCTTCGCTTTTCTCGCACCAGCTAATCCCGAGGCAACTCTACGTCTGATCGAAGCTATCAGCAATGGCCCCGACGGCGGGCACTTCACGTCAAGAGACAATCCTCACTTCTCGAGGGTTGTAAGACTGCTGTGCAAACTTGCTTATTCGGCAGATCTTTTCCAGCGAGTTATGGTGATCTTGGTGCGGTTTGCGTTGAATGAACAACCTGGCGAGAATGTCAACTCAATTCGCCATCAGATCAAGCCTCTCTTTCAGCTGTATCTGTCCGGAACGATGGCACCTCAAGCTTTCAGGCTGGAAGTTATAGAAAGACTATTGGAGCCACAGGACGCCATCAGGAACGGACTTGGCTTTGCTTTACTGGAGTCCATGCTGCAGTCATCAGGATTTATGTCGCATAATAGTTTTGATTTTGGCTCACGATCACGCGATTTTGGATATACTCCAGCCAAGGGTAAAGACGTCCAGAGTTGGTATGAGACTGCTCTCAGTTCATGTGTGAATCTGGTGATTTCCGATGATTCTCGATCGATTGAGGCAAGAGCCTTGCTTGCTCGTCAATGGTGTTCACTTTGGTTGAATGTCAGACTTTACGAGTTGATTGAAACAATCACCCGTGACCTCCACACCCATCAACCATGGGCTGATGGGTGGTTGGCAATCAGGCAAACGATCAGATTTCACGGCAACGACTTAGCTCCAGAGATAAAAGCCAGACTTGAGAAGCTGGCTGCAGATCTTGCTCCAGCAGATCTCGTTGAGAAGGTGCGTCTTTACGTGTGCAGAGAGACCTATGACCCGCATGACTTAGACCCACAATTAGAAAATATCATTGAGTTCTCTGAAGAAAACCTTTCTAAATCCATTGAACGCCTAGAGGCTATAGCCTATGACCTAGGCGTTACAGTAGGAGATGATAATGAGCTGATTTGCCAATTACTACCTGCTTTGGTTAATACCCGAAGTAGCCGTATCAAACCTTTCTGCAAAGGAGTGGCCAGTAAGATCACTGACATGGATTGGCTTCTTGAAAGCTGTTGCACTGCCTGGAAGCAGGCGGATCCTTCCACACGGACCGTAGACATGCTGATTGGAACTCTTGATCATCATTCTGTTTCAGATCGGATGTCATATGAGCTATTCCTCGATCGGTTGATGGTAGACGCTGATTTTTCACTCGTGTTTCCATGTCTTCAGCTGGGCTTAGATCTTAATGATCAGGCAGTGGAAAGATTGATTGCCTGTATTAATTTAAGTTCCGCTCCGCTTGGAAGTTATCGCAATCTAGGCCATGCTTCTGTTGTCAGCCGAATTGATAGGAATAGGCTTCTTCGCTTGCTAACCGGACTTCAGGATATGGAGCACGGTGATCTTGTAGTTATAGATTCCTTGTCGCTGTTGGTTTCTCTCTCTGGCTCTGACCAGTTGCCAATCTCATTTTTAGATTTGACAAGAGAGATTTTAGCAAGGCAAGAATTTTCTCAATCTATAGTGCACGCTACCAGGGACTATAAGCTTGAGTGTATTGCGAGAGCATCCCTGTCTGGCGAACAAGGCACTGACGTAGCGAGAATCGTCTCGACAAATCTTCTCGCGGGAATCCTCGACTATTCAGTCACTGGATATCGAGATTATCCGAGACTAATGGATTCACTGGCAACATGCCAGCCCGCTGTTTTTCTCGATGTATTTCTTGGGAGTCGGTTCGACCATCAAGAGATGATTGGCCGCATTTTTTATTCCGCATCTTGGCATGATAGTCTCGACCATAGGTATTACTCGCTTGCCTTGATCGAGAATGATTTTCTCTTGGACTGGTGCGAGACTGATCCTGATCATCGCTTCTCAGCTCTTGCTGAGGCAATTCAACCTTGTTGCTCCACCCCTAATGAGACTGGTCGGCTCGACTTGTCATGGAGCCCACTGGCCTTGGAATTGCTTTCAAAAGCTCCAAGGATTGAAGATATCCTTAAGGCATTTGATTCTGTATTCTCCCCCCGGTTCTGGACAGGATCAAGGGCAGATACGATTGCCGAGCGATTACCTCTTCTCCACTCTCTTGAGCAGCATTCTAACCCTGCTGTCGCAACTTGGGCTTCTACAAAGCATGCTGAGTTGACATGCCTTGTAGCCAATCTACGCGTGAAAGATGAGCAGGACTTTGGCACAATGTCTCAAAGATTTGAGTGAGCAGAGATCATTCATAGCCATTGGAGATGGTATATCCTTGCTTCATCCAGTATGGCAAAAGGCTCTAGGCACGCATACGGATTCAGTCGGTGATGACCGCAGCCAACAACTTTTAGGGGTCGGCCTTCTGACAGATCAAATCCGCCGCCTGCCGTGCCTCGCTGAGCACCTGAAAGAGCACCTTCGGCGACTCCTTCAGCAGCTCGATCCAGTGACCGAGATAGGCGGCATGGCTCTCGATCTCGCTGCCGATCTCCAGCCGATCGCCCAGAAGCACCGCCCCTAATTCGGGACTCCTGAAAAAGTCAGATCGACTGCGGCGCAGCTTGTTTGAGCGATGGCGACCCGGTAAACTGACCTCGTACTGAGCAATCAACGATTGCTGCAACCCTTCAACGCTGCAGATGTGCCGGAAGCATCATAACGGGCAGCTCACAATCGAAGAGTTTCATGTGCCTTTTGGCGGCACATTGGACCCGAATAACCGTTGGCTGCTCTTCTCATCCCTGATGCCATGGGAAGAGCTGGAGGCAACATATGCTCCTCAGTTCAGCCCCACAACTGGTGCCCCAGCAAAGTCTGTGAGAATGGCGTTTGGTGCGCTCTTCATCAAGCAGCGGCTTGGCTTGACCGATGAGGAGACTGTTGAGCAGATCCGAGAAAACGCATATATACAGTTTTTCCTGGGTTTTGCCGGTTACTCCAGTAAGGCACCATTCGACCCATCGATGATGGTTCATTTCCGCAAACGCTTCTCCCAGGAGGATCTCAAACGCATCAACGAACTGATCGCAGAACGTGGTAAAGCCATGGTGATCGAAGCGATGTCGTCACTGAATGACGACAACGACCCCGACGATCCAGGCGCTGATCAAGGAACCCAGATGACAATCGACGATTTCGTGAAGCCAGCTGAATGGCCTGATGGTAAGAATTGGGGAACACTCACTATCGACGCCTCTTGCATCCCAGCGGACATCACATATCCGACTGATCTGAAGCTTCTCAATGAAGCGAGGGAGTCAACCGAGCGAATCATCGATGATCTCTGCGATCAATACGTCGATCATCGCAGGCATAAGCCTCGATACGATCGCGGTAGGGCACGTGCTGCTTTTCTCAATGTCGCCAAACAGAAAAAGCCTCGTCGCCGGAAAATCCAAGCAGCGATACGCCGTCAGCTGGATTACCTGCAGCGAAATCTTGATGCCATTGATGCCCTGATCGCCTCTGGTGCAAGACTTTCGGCTCTTAAGTCGCATTGGTGGCGAAAGCTTCTTGTGATCAGCGAGCTGCACCGACAGCAGACGATTCTGCTGGACGCCAAGACGCGTAGCATCCCCGATCGCATCGTCAACTTGGTTCAGCGACATGTTCGTCCCATTGTTCGCGGTAAGGCAAGGGCAGCTGTTGAGTTTGGGGCCAAGATCAGTGTCTCTGTTCGTAATGGCTTTGCCTTCCTGCACAGGATCAGCTGGGATCCGTACAATGAGTCTGAGGACCTTATCCCGCAAGCCAAGAAATACAAGCAAGAGCACGGCTGTTACCCCGAGCGAATCTGCGCTGATCGCATCTATATCAATACCAAGAATCGAAACTTCTGCACGAAGAACAAGATTCGCCTCTCTGGCAAGCGCTTGGGAAGACCACCGAAGGATCCAGCGGTCAATGCTGCGCACAAGCAGCAGCTCAGCGCTGACCAGCGGAGGCGAAACGAAGTCGAGGGTGTCTTTGGTTCAGGGAAGCGCAAGTATTCACTGCAGCTGATCATGGCTCGGCTACTCAAGGGTGCTGAAACCTCGATCTCTATGGCCTTCCTGGTAATGTGCGCTGAGAAGATTCTGAGGCTGCTCTGCCTCATTTTTGACGCTTTCTATGCGTGGATTTGCTGCTGTCTACTCCTTGGCCGGCTCTTGGTGGCGCTCAGGAACATCTGCCAGGTTGAGACAGCCGAATTGCTGGTTGCTGCATAACCGCGATTTCGACCTGCCTTCGCCCCTGCTCCGCTGCTGCGCTTACCACAGGCTCGTGAAGCATTTTTCAGGAGTCCCTAATTCGGCGACCAGCTCCTCGCGGGCATAGCGCGCCTTCCCGAAGGCACCGCCCAGATCCCGCTTGAGCCGGGATTCATGGCCCGTGGAGTGGATCGGCTCATGGGCCCAGGTGGCGCAGAACGCCGACGGTGAGTGGAAGCTGGCGCGATCAGGCAGCTGGGTCCGATCAATGCCGGGCAGATTCCAGGGCCGATCCCCCCAAAGCTGACCGGCACCGGCCAGGAACCCAGCACGGCTTCCGCCGCCACCAGCCGCTCGGGCTCCGGCTTGGCCTCCACGCCCTCTGCCGCCTTGCGGGCTTCCACCAAGCCGGCGAGGGCCTCGCCCTCGAGATCGGCGGCATTGAAGACCGCCACCAGCCGGTAGCTGGCCCACCTGCGCAAGGTGACCTCACCGCTCTCGCCGGCCTCCTCGCGGCTGTGAAGCTGGGGCCGCAGGATGTGAACCGCGTTGGTGCCCTTGCTGGGGAAGATGCCGAGCTTTCTGGCCTCGGCAAAGCCGCACCAGAACGGCAAGGCCGAACCCCGAATGTGCATGCCGAGGGTGGGCAGGATCGGATTGGCGCCGCGGTAGCGATGACCCGAGATCAAGTTGACGTGGTAGCCGCCGCCGCTGCCATGCCAGGGCCGCCGCCAGGGGCTGATCCGGCCTCCATCAGCTCGATCAATGAAGCCACAATCTTCTCCTCGACCGTGGGGCCATCGAAGGTTTTGCGGAACGGGATTGGAACGCGGCCATGAAGGCAAAGCGGGGAAGGCCCGAGAGCCCCTCGCAGGCAAGGGGGATCGGCGGGCCTGCGGACGCCTCAGGGGGCCTCCCAGGGTTCGCCCCCGGGGGCCGCAGCCGTCGCCGCAAACCACTCCGGCACGGCCTGGAAGCAGGCGGCGTTGCGCTCGTCCTCCCGCGCTTCCACCCGCCAGCAGCAGGCGCGCCCCCCCTCCCGCTCGCGCACCAGCTCATTGGCCCAGCGCCACACCAGTTCGGCGCTCGCTTCCATCCCCACGTTCTCCATCACCCGCAGGTCGAGGGCCCCCTGCTCGTGCAGGGCGCGCCAGGTGTCAAGCAGGGGGTCATCGGCGTTGGTCAGGAAGGTGTGATCGAACTGATCGGCCAGGCGCCGCTCCAGCTCCTTCAGGCTGGAGAAATCGACCACAAAGCCATGGTGGTCGAGCTGCTCAGCCCGATACCAAACCGTGAAGCTGCGGCTGTAGCCGTGCACGAAGCGACAATGACCCGGATGGCGCCACTGGCGGTGGCTGCAGGGGTAACCGCGAAAGGTTTTGCTGCAGGTGTGGGCCGCGGGTTCGAGCATGGACCGGGCAGGGCTTGGGGGCGGCGCGGCGCCTCTGCATGCATCATGACGGGCCGCCCGGGCCCTCTGGGTACGGTGACGGCAGCACCGCCGGGTTCCCCGCCCCACCCTCGCCGGCCCGCCCGCCATGACCACCCCGTCCCCCGCCGACGCCGCGGCCCCCTTGCCCGATCCCGCCCTGATCGCGGCATTGCGCTTCGATGGCGCGGGACTGATCCCGGCCATCGCCCAGGACTGGCTCGACGGCGCCGTGCTGATGGTGGCCTGGATGAACCGCGAAGCCCTGGCCCGCACCCTGGACACTGGCGAGGTGCACTACTGGAGCCGCTCCCGCCAGGAGCTCTGGCACAAGGGCGCCACCAGCGGCCATTTCCAGCGGCTGCGGGGCCTTCGCTACGACTGCGACGCGGACGTGCTGCTGCTGACGATCGAGCAGGTGGGCGAGGTGGCCTGCCACACCGGCGCCCGCAGCTGCTTTTTCGAACAGGGGCCGGTCCCCGGCGGCGGGGGGGTGGGGGCAGCGCCGCCTCCCGCGGATGTGTGCAGCGAACTGGCGCGGCTGATCGCCCGGCGGCGGGAGCGGCCCGAGCCCGGCAGCTACACCAACCGACTTCTGGAGGGGGGCGACAACCGCATCCTCAAGAAGATCGGCGAGGAGGCGGCCGAGTTCGTGATGGCCTGCAAAGACGATGAAGCCGCCGCGATCGCTGGCGAGGCGGCCGATCTGGTCTTCCACCTGCAGGTGGCCCTGGCCCACCATGGCGTGCCCTGGCGGCGGGTGCTGGAGGTGCTGGCCAGCCGGCGCGGGGCGCCGCGCCGGGAGTGAGTCGCTCCCGGCGCGATCCAACCCGAACGCCACCGGCAGCTCTGGCGACAACGATCGCGTCGGTTCGAGTGTTGATGAGCCACCCGCCCGGCAGCAGGCTGTGGATGCGTAAGGATTCCAGAAGGGCTTTCGCCAGGCTGACGCCATGAACCCCCTTCCCCCCTGCCCCCTGGATCCGTCTGCCGCCGGGGACGCTGCTGGGATCAGGCGGGCCGCTCGGAGGGCATGGCGGGGTTCTGGGCCAACCATTGCGCCAGGCTGGGGCGAACCGGATCCTGGCGGCTGGTGACCTCAAGGATTCGGCCGATGGCCGCGGGGCTGTCGAGGGCATCGAGGCAGACCCGCGCCACCAGGCGCCGCGGAATCGATTGGCTCTCCTGCTGGTCGGCCTCGCTGAACACCAGGGCCTGATCCTCCAGATCCTGCTCGTTCTCGCTCAGACCCCCCGGGCGGATCACGGTCCAGTCGAGGCCGCTCTCAGCAAGCCAGCGCTCCCCCAGACGCTTCCAGAGAAGGATCAGCCAGAACAGGTTGAGGGGGTGCAGCAGACGGCCGCTGCAAAGGGAACTCACCAGCACCACCCGTCGCACCCCAGCCTCCTGGCAGGCGGCGATTTGGGACCGCAGGGCCAGGGCGTCCACCTTCAACGGTCCGAGGGGATCGAGGGAGGGCCGGGCCCCGGTGGCGATCAGCAGGGCGTCGCAGCCGCGCAGGGCCCGGGCCAGGGCGGCCTGATCGGAGAGTTCCAGGCGGACCACATCGGCGCCGCTCAGACCGTCGGGCAGCCGGGAGGCTGGCCGCAGCACCGCCGTCACGGCAAGCCCCCGGGCCCGTGCCTCCTGCACGAGGCGCCAGCCGGTCCGACCGGAGGCGCCGGTCACGGCCACACGCTGCATCGCCGGGCATTCGATGAGGTTGGATCGTAAGCAGGGCGACGACAGGACGCGGACCTGTCAGAGTGAGAATCATTCTTGGCCAAAGATCGGGATGGCGTCGGCTCCGGGGATCACCGCCGCGCCGCTGTTGCGGCTGTTGTGGCCGCTGCTGCTCGCCGGCTGCGCCGCACAGCGACTCCCCGCTCCGCCCCGCCCTGCCCCCTCCGCAGCGCCCCCCGCCGCGGCGCCGCTGCGCGTCGTCACCACCGTCCTGCCGGTGGGGCTGTTCACCCGGGCGGTGGCCGGCCGCTGCGCCACGGTCGAGCCCCTCCTGCCCGCCGGCGCCGACCTCCACGATCTGCCGGTCAGCCCTCGGGTGGTGGGCCACCTGCGGCGGGCCGACGTGCTCGTGCTCAACGGCCTCGGCCTGGAGGCGCCCCTCGAACCACTCGTGGCGGCCGCCGAGAGCCCCCGCCTGCGCCGGGTCGAGTCGGCCGCAGGTCTTGCCCCCCAGCCCCGCGGCGGGGCCGTCAACCCGCATGTCTGGTTGGATCCCCAGCGGGCCGCCGGCCAGGTGCGCACGATCCGGGACGCTCTGGCGGCCGCCGATCCGAGTCGGGCCGCCTGCTTCCGCCGCAACGCCGATCGTTTTCTGGCCGAGCTGGCGCGCCTCGACCGCGACCTGGCCCGGCAGCTCGCCCCGCACGCGGGCCGATCGATCGTGTCCTTCCACGATCTGGCCCCCTACTTCGCCGAGCGCTACGGGCTGCGGGCCGAATCCGTCGTCGACCTGCCCGGCGACAACCCCTCGGTCGCCGATCTGCGGAGGGTGGCGGCCCAACTGCGCGGTCACCGCACCCGGGCGGTGCTGGTCGACCCCGTGCAGGAACGCGCATCGTTCACCGCCCTCGCAGCGGATCTGGATCTGGCGGTGCTGCCGTTCGATCCGATCGAGCGTGCGGACGAGGCCGACGCCCGCCGCCCGGAGCACTATCTCGAGGCGATGCGCCGCAACGGAGCCGCGGTGCTGGAGAGCCTGGGCCGCCATGCCCTGGGTAGGGTGGAGTGATGCTGGAAACGATTCTCGAAGTCAGCCACCTCACCGTGCGGCGGGAGGGCCAGACGGTGGTGGAGGACGTCAGTTTCCAGCTGGCCGCTGAATCGGACACCGCCCTTGTGGGCCCCAACGGGGCCGGCAAAAGCAGCTTGGTGCAGGCCGTGGTGGGCATCCTTCCCCGGCACTTCGGATCGGTGCGGCTGCTCGGCCATCCGCTCGGCCCGCGTGGCCAGCTGCCGGCGGCGCTGCGTGGCCAGCTGGCCTATCTGCCCCAGAGCCTGTTCCTGCGGGGCCGCTTCCCCCTCACGGTTGCCGAATTCGTGGGTCTCGGCTGGGATCCGCCCGGCCCCGCCCTGCCCTGGAGGGGGAGCCGGGCCCGGAGCGCGGCCGTGGCCGCGGCGCTGGCCAAGACCGAAAGCGACAACCTTGCCCAGCGCCTGTTCAGTGACCTCTCCGCCGGGCAGCGCAAACGGGTGCTGCTCGCCTTCTGCGTGGTGCGACCGCGCCGGCTGCTGATCCTCGATGAAGCCCAGGCCGGCCTCGACCCCCGCGCCAGTGAACGGTTCTTTGCCCTCCTCTACCAGCTGCGACGCAGTGAGGGCTGGACGATCCTGCAGGTCTCCCACGACCTGGAGATGGTGCGCCGCACCTGCGACACGGTGCTCTGCCTGAACCGCAGCCTGCGCTGCTCCGGCAGCCCCGACCATGCCCTCAGCCCGGCCCAGATCGAAGGGCTCTACGGCCGCGGCTTCGTGCCCTACCACCACCACCATTCCCCCGGCCCGGCTCCCCTGCCCCGATGAGCGTCCCCCTGAGCGCGGGCGGCCCCCTGCCGGTGGCGGAACTGTTGGCGATGCCGTTCCTGCAGCGCGCCCTGTTGGCGGGTCTGCTCAGCGGCAGCCTCGGCGGCCTGCTCGGCAGCTTCGCGGTGCTGCGGCAGCTCTCCTTCTTCAGCGACGCCCTCGGCCATTCCGCTCTGCTGGGCATCACCCTGGGGGTGCTGCTGGGCCTCGATCCCACGGTGGTGCTGATCCCCTTCGCCGTGCTGTTCGCCCTCGGCGTCAACCAACTGGCCCAACGCAGCCGGCTGCCGAGCGATGCCCTGCTGAACATCATCTATTCCTCCTCCCTCGCCCTGGCCGTGGTGGGGCTCTCCCGACTGCCGGGCTGGAAGGGGGGCCTGCAGCAGTTGCTCTTCGGCGACATCCTCGGAGTGACCGGCCGCGATCTGCTGCTGCTGGCCAGCCTGTTGCTCGCCACCGGCGTCTGTCTTCTGTTCACGGGCCGGCGCCAGATCCTGCTCACAATCGACGAATCGCTGGCCCTTTCCCGCGGGGTCGCCGCCGAGGGCCAGCGCCTGCTGTTCGTGGTGGTGCTGGCGGTGGTGGTTGCCCTGTCGATCAAGGCGGTCGGGGTGCTGCTGATCAGCGCCTTCGTGGTGATTCCCGCCTGCGCCGCCCGATTGGTGAGCGGCAACTTCCGCCACTACATCTTTTTGGCGGCCTTTCTGGGGGGCCTCTGCGCGGTGCTCGGCCTGCTGGCCTCTGCCGCCTTCGACCTGCCCTCCGGTCCGAGCGTGGTGGTGGTGCAGCTGCTGGTTTTCCTGCTGGCGTTGCTTCTCTCCCCCCGCGGGGGGCCTCAGGGGGCCTGATCCGGCCCGCTGCCGCGACCCACGGCCCCTGGCGGCAGAACCTCTCCGAAGCGGGTCGGCTGGCGGTAGAGCCACTGCAGCGTCGCCAGATCCCGGGCCGTGGGGCGCAGCAGCGGCAAGGGGCCGGGGGCAGCGGCCATCACATCCTCAACCACCTCGCTGTGGCCCCAGAGGCCGAAGGCGTGCCCCAATTCGTGCAACGCCGTCGCCTGCAGGGCTTCGGGGCGCTGCGTCGCCCCCAACAGCACGGTCACCCGCGGCTCCAGGCGCCATCGCCCCTGCCGCTGCACCTGTTGCAGCTCCAGGCTGGCGCGGCCGTGGCTGGCGCGGAGGCGACCGCTGGCGTCGCTTCGCAGCGGCGGCTTGCGGCGCTCGATGAGAATCTGAGCCGCCTCGGGATCGTCAACCCGGCGGATCGGCAGCCACGCCGCCCAGGTTTCGAGAGCGTCTTCCAGCGCCTGCAGCCAGAGGCGATCCCAGCGGGCTGCGGGTTCCGCCGTCGCGGGCGGCTGCAACCAGACGCACCAGAGCGGAAGTCGCGGCCATCCAAAGGGGGTGCGGCGCAATCGGTGCCGGTAGTCCGGTGGGGGAGAGCCTTCCTGCCCGTCGGCGGGGGCAACCTCGGCGGGCAGCAGGGGATCGGAGAGGCCCGGAAGGCCACGCCTCGCCTCGGCCAGGGGGCAGGGCTCCGGGGTACTGGGCGGCTCCGCACGGTCCGGCCCTGCCATCGCCGGAAGGGCGAAGAGCAGGAGCAGAGCCAGGGCGCCCCTCATGCGGCGGGCAGACCTACACCCCGAGCCATCAGGGCCGCCATCAGGGGAAGGGCGGTGAAGCCCAGCAGTTCAATGTTCAGGATCCAGGCCAGCCGCCCCGCCAGGGCTTCACTCACCCGGGGCAGCTCCCCCTTGCGCAGCGGGATCGCCCAGAGGATGTAGGTGATGGTGGGGTAGAGGGAGAGGCCTCCCACCGCGAGGTAGGTGCCCACCTTCCACCAGAAGAGGGGATTCTCGGTGTAGAAGGCCGACCCTTGCCCGTATTGGGTGACCCGCAGGATGCCGCTCACCAGAACGCCGAGGGCCGCCAGGCCGTAGACGATGTCGGTGATCACCATCAACGTGGCCGTCTGCTTGTCGGGGTTGGGGCGGATCAGCCGCCGTTCCAGCACCAGGGCACCGAAGCAGAGCATGAAGCTGAGGTAGTGCACGTAAGCCACGGCGGCGCTGGGGAGCACACCGGTGGGCAGGGCGGCGGGAACGGCGGGAAACACAACGGAACGGGTGGAGAGCATCCCGCAGCAGCGGGAGCCAAAGGCTACTGGATGCGGAAAGGAAACGTTTTATTGCTTTTGCCCGCGCTTCCGCCGCGACTGGCTATTAAAAAATTGCACTGAAAAGCGATTAAAAAATAAACCCTGAAGCCTTTCGGTTGGTTTTTCCGATAGAGGGGATCCCCTCTAGGTTCAAGGGAGAGATTCACACCTCCATGGCGAGTTCCTTGAGTGCCTTTCTGGGCGAGATCGGTCGCCATCAGTTGCTGACCCCTGAACAGGAACTCACCCTCGGCCGCAAGGTCCAGGCCATGGTCGTCCTGCAAGAGCGCTGCAGTCAGGCCGGCGGGGTCGGTGAGGCCTGTGCCTACGACGATCTCGAGCGACGCGCCCTGCGCAGCGGCGAGCGGGCCAAGCAGCAGATGATCACGGCCAACCTGCGGCTGGTGGTCAATCTTGCCAAGCGCTACCAGGGCAAGGGGCTCGACCTGCTGGATCTCATCCAGGAGGGCACCATCGGCCTGACGCGAGCCGTGGAGAAATTCGACCCCACCCGCGGCCATCGCTTCAGCACCTATGCCTACTGGTGGATCCGTCAGGGTCTGAACCGGGCCCTCTCCACCCAGAGCCGCACGATCCGCATTCCTGTCAACGTCAACGAGAAGCTCACCCGGCTGCGGGCCGCCAAAGCCCGCTGGCTGCAGGCCCATGGCCAGTCCCCCAGCCCCCGCGACCTCTGCGTTGCCCTCGGACTTCCCCTGGCCGAGGTGGAGGATCTGCTCGGCTGCGAACTGCGCAGCGTCACCGTCAGCCTGCAGGGGGCCGTTCGCTCCAAAGCCGACCCCTCCGAACTCGTCGACGTGCTGCCGAGCGAGGAGATGCCTCCGATGGAGCGGGCGGAGCAGGACGAGCGGACGGCCTCGGCCTGGAAGCTGCTGGAGAGGGCCAACCTCACCCCGAAGGAGCGGACGGTGGTGATGCTGCGCTTCGGCCTCGATGGCAGCCATGAATGGCGCACCCTGGCCGAGGTGGCCCGCCAACTGCAATGCAGCCGCGAGTACTGCCGCCAGGTGGTGCAGCGGGCCCTGCGCAAGCTGCGCAAGACAGGCATCGAGAGCGGGCTTGTGGAGGTCTGAACGCGCCCCCTTCCCGAACGCCTCTCCTGGAGGAGCGGTTCTCCCCCCGCCCGTTTCGGTGCTCACCCCCTGGTGAGTGGCCACCTTCCCTCCCAAGAATGGCGCGGTGGTGATCCTCCGAGTTCGCCACCCCTTCGGCCCGCCCCGGGCCGCCCATCCCCGAGGACCCCCCATGTCCGCCGCCCCCACTGCCGCGGGCCCTGCCGCCCAGGAGTCCGTCCACGCCGAGGTGATTGAGGAAGACCTCGTTCAGGAAGGCGTGCTGGCCCGGTTGTGTCGCCGCGCCGGGCGCACGATCGCCCGACCGGCCCTCGAGTGTTACGAGATGCTCGTCGATGGGGCCACCCCCCATCAGGCCCGCCTGACGGTCCTGGCCGCGCTCACCTATCTGATGGTGCCCCTCGATCTGATCCCGGATTTCCTGCCGGCGGCTGGCTTCAGCGACGACTTGGTGGCCCTGACCGCCCTGCTCGGACTCTGCAGCCGGCACATCACCCCGGCCATCCGCACCCGGGCGAAGGACAGACTGGACCGGTGGTTCCCCCTGTCCCGCTGACAGTCACGCTGGTGGCTGCTCCCCCTGTGATGGCACCCCCCGGTTCCCCCCTGACGGAGGCGCAGCTCGACGACCTTCAGGCCTTCCTGAAGGATTGGCTGCGCCACACCGGTCGCACCCAGGCCGACCTGCGGCGGGCGCTGCGGGCCAGCTCGATCCGCATGCCGGTGCTGCTGGAGGAACTGCATCGCATCCATCGCCAGCAGGGCCTTCCCGGCCTGGTGGAGAGGCTCTGCGGCATCGAAGATCTTTGGTACGGGGAAGATCAGGGGCTGGGGAAGGAGTTCTCGCTGCCGCCGGGCCTCGACGACCCCCTCGGTCAACTCGATCTGCTGCTCGAAGAGATCCGCTCCGACCAGGAGGGCTGATCCCCCGGAGCCGCGTGGCGACTCCGGCGGGGAGTCGCCAGAGTGGGCCAACACCCCCGCTCCGCGATGTCCCTCTCCCCGACCCCTGCCTCCGCTGCGGGCCTGTCCCTGGACCTGCCCCCGGGCCTGCCTTTGGGGCTTTTCCTCGCCGGGCTGCTGTCCCTGCTCTGTGTGGATCCGGCCGGGGCCCAAGTGGAGACCTTCATCAACAAGCCCGGCAGCAACGTCGGCCCCGCCACCCGCGTTGTGCCCACGAACTGCGTCAAGGGGCCGGATGGCAGCCTCACCTGCGACACGGAACTGCAGAACCCCCCGAGCAACACCCCCGCCAAACCCCTTTTCTCCCCCTTCAAGAACTGATGGCCGGCCCCAAGCACCTCGCCGAATCCGGCCGTGCGCTGCGGCTGGTCGATCGGGGCGAAAAGATCATCGCGATCGTGCTGGCCGGTTTGTTGTTGCTGGTCACGGCGGTGGGCTCCGTGCAGCTGCTGATCGTCACTGTGCGGGATTTGATCGAGCCCGGCGTCCCCTGGTTCGGGGTGCGCATGAATGAGTTGCTGGGCGACCTGCTGATCCTGCTGATCGCCCTGGAGGTGTTGCAGAACATCACCGCCTACCTGCGCCGCGGCATCGTGCAGATCCAGCTGGTGCTGATCACCGCGATCACCGCGGTGGCCCGCAAAGTGATCGTGCTTCCTCCCGGCGAGGAGAGCAAGCCGCTGCTGTTGATCGGCCTGGGCGTGGCCGTGGTCTGCCTGGCGGCCGCGTACTGGTTGGTGCGCCAGCCGGTGCTCAGCCTGCCGCGTGCCAGAAGAGTGCCAACCAGATCGTCCCGGGGGCCGGATCCGTCTCCACCACTCGATGGCGGCGAAGGGCTGGAATGAGCAGGGTGTCGCCTCGGCAAAGCGCCACATCGGCAGAGCCGTCGGCGAAGCCGAGTCGGGCACTTCCCTGCAGCAACAGCACCCATTCGTGCTCCCGCTGCTCGTACCAAAACCCGACAGGGCTGGCAGCGGCGCAGGAGTGAATCCGCACCAGACGCAGACCGGGCTCCTCCAGCAGGATCCGGCTGTGCTCCTGACCCTCCGCCGGACAAGCCCCCGAGAGCAGGTTGGCGGCGTCGGCGGTCGCGGGGGCGTCGGCCTCGCCCCAGCGTCGCCCGATCTCGAATCCCCGGGAGCGGGCCAGCCGCACCACCTCCCCGTGGCTGCCGCACCCCGCCAGGGCCTCTCGCAGGGCAGGGCTGGCCTCACAGAGGGCGACGAAAGCGTTCAGTTGTTGCACCTTGGCGAGGAATTGCTGCAACTGCGCTTCGGCCATGACGGGGAGGAGGTGGCTCAGAGGTTTCTGATCATCCGCCAGCGGACGAAGGGTTCACCGGCGAAGAGCACCGTCTCCTCCGCGTCGACCCACCAGCCGAGCCTCTCCAGCAGCGGCCTGGAGAGCTGACTGGCCTCGGTGCGCAGCCGCAAGCAGCCGGAACGGCGCGCGTGATCCTCCAGGGCCGCAACCAGCGCGCGGCCATGCCCTTGGCGACAGGAGCGGCCCCGGCAGTAGAGGAGGGACAGGCGATCGATCGGATCCAGCAGGGCGAAGGCCTCCATTCGGCCGGGTGCCTCCGCAGCGCAGCTCACCAGGCCATGGCCGCGCAACAGCGCTGCGCGCACAGCCTCGCTTCGGCTGCCATGCGCCGCCCAGGCCTCGATCTGGCTGGGCTTGTACAGCCCGGGGGCCTGGCTGATGACAGCGTCGTGATACACCTGCAAAGCCGCTTCGACATCAGCGGGCTGCAGCAAGCGGAGTCGCGCCATCCATCAAAACAAAGGCCAGCTGATTGTGGCGCAGATGCCGCTTGATCGCCGCCTGTGGTGTACTTTTACTGGGGACAGAGCCCTGCTGAACCACAGCCGTTTCCCAGGGATTTCTCGCTCCTCTTCCCTCCGATCCCGTCTCTCCATGCTCACCGGATCTGAACTCCTGGCCAAGGTCAAGGAACTGGGCGATGTCGGCAAGTCCGAGATCGTCCGAAACTGTGGCTATGTCTCCTCCAAGAAGGACGGTGGCGAACGGCTGAATTTCACCGCCTTCTACGAAGCGTTGCTGGAAGCCAAGGGCGTCGAATTCGGGGCTTCCGCCAAGGTCGGTCGCGGCGGCCGCAAGCTCAGCTACGTCGCCACGGTGCAGGGCAATGGCAACCTGTTGATCGGCAAGGCATACACCGCCATGCTCGACCTGCACCCCGGCGATGAATTCGAGATCAAGCTGGGCCGCAAGCTGATCCGGTTGATTCCTGCCGGCGCCAGTGAGGACGACGACGAATGAGCACCCGGTGCCATGGCTGACCCGGCAGGCTTGCCCGCGCCCGGCGACAGCCGGCGCTCGCTCCTGCGAGCCGCGGCGGTGAGGTTGCTGGTGCTCGCTTTGCTGTGCCTGGTGTTCTGGCCGGCACCGGCCCGGGGCATCGCCACGGAGGGTGCGCCTCTGTTTGATCTGCACTGTGCCGGTTGCCATCCGCAGGGCGGCAACATCATTCGTCGCGGCCGCACGTTGCGGGAGAGCGCCCTGCGCCGACAAGGCATCGAAGGGTCGGGCGCCGTGGCCGCCATCGCCGCCTCCGGCATCGGCCGCATGGATGGCTACGCCGCTGTGCTGGGGGAAGGGGGCGCCGAAGCGGTGGGGGGGTGGGTGTGGCAGCAGGCCCTGGCGGGATGGCCGCGCCTGCCGCTGCCGTTAACGGATGAAGTTGCCGGAATTGCCACCCCATCCTCCTGATTTTTTTGGCCCCTGCTCCGCTGTGCCACGCGCTTTGCTGTCCATCCAGGGGTGGGAAGGTGGAGATGTGTATCTAGATAGACATTGGTGTGAGAACCTTTCCCCACAATGTCGAGCATACGCAAAGCATTGCTCCACGGCGCCGGCCTTGCCGCCGCGAGCGTCTCCCTGGTCAGCGGCGTTGCCCACGCCGCTCCCGCCCCGGGTGCGGAGCAACTGAAGATTGATGAGTCGGCCGCCCAGATGGCCGAAGCCGCCCAGGGCGCCCGCATCGCCCAGACCTACATCCCCCTGGTGGGCGACGTAGGCAACAGCACCTTTGAGCAGGCCACCGGCTGGTACCTCACCCTCGGAGCCGGTGCTTCCAAGCCCGCCAACCGCAGCTGGCAGACCAACGACCTGGACTTCACCGCCAACGGCAACCTCCAGTACGGGGGCGGCGTGGCCGTCGACGGCGGCGTCGGTTACGACTTCGGCGCCCTGCGCACCGAGCTCACCTACTCCTACAACCGCGCCAGCCTCAACGACATCAGCGTCCGCAGCAGCTTCCTCGACGGTGCCACCAACGTCTCGGGCTCCGGCATCATCAACAAGAACGATGTGCTCGGCAGCGTTTACCTCGACGTGCCCTTCGGCCGTTGGATCCCCTACATCGGTGGTGGTATCGGCTACACCAACCTGAGCACGCCTGGCTTCACGGCCGGCGATTACCGCTTCAGCAGCAGCAACCGGGGTCTGTTTGGTTGGCAGGGCAAGGTGGGTATCACCTATGCGATTGATTACAACTGGGATGTTTACGCCGAAGGCGTATACCAGGGTGCAGGCGGTTACACAAAGGATGATCTGCGTTTCGGCAGCTTCAACAACTGGGGCGGCAAACTGGGCTTCCGCTACCGCTTCGCCAAGCCTGCTGTGGTTGTCGTGGCCCCGGCTCCCGAACCCGCTCCCCAGCCTGCGCCAACCCCGATGCCCATGCCGCAGCCCGAGCCGGCTCCCGCTCCGATCCGCGGTCTCTGGTGATCGCACCGGGAGCGGCCCTCGGGCCGCTCCTTTTTTTACGTTGAACCGGTGGGTGTCAGAAGGCCTGAATCCAGGGGTGAACCTCAAAGTCGGTCCAAATGCCCTCGCGCCAGTACACATCCGCGCGGATCAACGCCTCCACCTCTTCGCGGCTGTCGGCTTCGTAGAGGCCAAACACGTGGGTGTTTGCCTCGGTGGGCCCAAGCGTAACCAGCAAACCCCGCTCCTTCTGCTGCTTCAGGCCGGCCAGATGTTCCTCGCGGAAGGGGGCACGTTTGGTCAGGGCGTTCTCGCAGTAGCGACCCCAGAGCACATATTTCATCCCGTTCAGCCCTCCAGCAGCGCCTCCCGGCGCAGAAAAACACGAATCAGCTTCTCATCCATCAGGCCGGTGCGGGCATAGGGCGTCTCGTTGAAGCGCTGAAACACCTGCACCAGGGTTTCGGGCCGGAAGTGCTGGCCGGAGGCGCCCGCCAGCTCGCTCACCTCGGCGGCGGTCTGCATCCAGTTGAGTTGCTCGCGCAGATCGGGTTCCTCCAGGATCCTGGCCAGGAAGGCAAGGAGCTGCTCCAATTCGTCGCGGTCGAGGGTGGGCTGCGTGCCGTCGCTCATCAAGATGGGGGCGATCTGCTCCTCTCCTAGCGAAGTTGTCGCAAAGATGGTGGCAGTGCTCTGCCGAAATGCCGTGCGCGTTTCTCCCGCCTTCCTCCCGTTACTCCTGCTGCCCCTGCTGGGCGCCTGCGGACCCGCCCTGCAGGCCGGCGCGCAGTTCCGCGCAGAAGCGCCCGGCCTCCGCGGCCACATCGCCACCGCGCTCCCGCGTCTCGGCCATCCGCTGCACCAGGGCGCTGCCCACGATCGCCCCGTCGGCTCCCCAATCCCGCACCTGGCGAGCCTGCTCGGCGCCGGAGATGCCAAAGCCGACAGCCACTGGCGTGGGGCCGAGATCCCGCAACCGCGCCACCAGGGAACCCACCCGTGATTCCAGTGCATTGCGCACCCCGGTCACGCCAGTCACGCTCACCAGGTAGGTGAAACCGCGGCTGGCGGCATGGATGCGGGCCATCCGCTCCAACGGGGTGGTGGGGGCCACCAACAGCACCAGGTCGAGGCCTTCGGCGGCCGCGAGAGGCGAGAGCTTCTCCGCCTCCTCCAGCGGCAGATCGGGCACCACCAGCCCCGCGGCGCCGGCGGCGGCGGCGGCCTGGCAGAAGGCCGCCATGCCGCGGTTGAGCAGCGGGTTGCTGTAGGTGAACAGCACCACCGGGATCGTCAGCTGCTGGCGCAGTGCCGCGAGCAGATGGAGCACGGCGGCGGGGGTGACGCCGCTGGAGAGGGCCCGGCCGGCGGCGGCCTGGATCACCGGACCATCGGCGAGGGGGTCGCTGTAGGGGATGCCCAGCTCGATCAGATCGGCGCCGGCGTTCTGCAGGGCCAACAGGGTGGCCGCCGTGGTCTCCAGATCGGGGTCGCCGGCCATCAGGAAGGGCATCAGGGCGCAACGTCCCTGCTGCCGGAGCGCGGTGAAGCGTCGCTGGATCGGCGTGGGCTGGGGCGGTGCGGCGATCATCGGAGCAGGATCGGCGGGCGGTGACCCGAGCCTATGGGGTCAGATCGCGCAGCAGTTTCTCCTGATCCTGGGGGCTGAGGGCATCGAAGCGGCGCTGCAGCTCTTCATCGGTGAGGGCGTCGTAGGCGGCGCGGTAACGGCGGCGCTGCTCCATGTAGGTCATGCGGCCGGTGACGACCCGCAGCAGGTAGGAGCTGGTCCAGCCCAGAACCACCACCATCAGGAGCGCGGAGGCGGCGATGCCGGGGGTGAATCCCTCAAAGCCGGTGGCGCGGAAAAGCCACCAGCCGCCCGCGCCAAGGCCGAACACCAAAAGGCCGATCAGGATCGCCCGACCGCGAGTCACGAAGGCTCAGGCCCCTGCCCGGCCATGCGCAGATTGACGAACGGGGCGAAAACGATCAAGCCGGGAAAGAAGAGGAAGACCAGCCCGTAGACGAACGTGCGCTCGAACTTGCCCATCAGGGTCCAGCGCTTGCTCATCCACCAAAGCAGGGCGAGGGGCGCGACCACGAGGTAGAAGCCTCCCAGGGCCGCGTAGGCGGCCAGCACGAGGAGGGTTTGGCTGGAACTGCCATCCAGCAGGCCGGCGGGGAGGGCAGCGAGGAGGGGGCTGAGGGTCCCAGACAGCGTCACGCGGGCAAGCTCGGATCCGCGAAATCTAGGGCCCGCAGCCCACGGCTGGGCGAGCCCCTCTTCGTACGATGACGGTGCGGGGGCATGGCGGAATGGCAGACGCAGCGCACTTAAAATGCGCAGGCCGCAAGGCTGTGGGGGTTCAAGTCCCCCTGCCCCCACTGTTCTTTCCTCTGCCCTCCGATGCATTTTCGTGCGTTGGGCCTCGCCGCGGGCTTCGCCGCCGCTCTGGCCACCACCCCGCTGGCTCTGGAGGCTCGTGCCCAGGTGCCCGTCAATGAAATCCGCGCCTTCAACTTTGCCCGCAACACCGGCGTGCGGCTCAACGGAGGTCTGACCGTCTACCGGCCCCAGGACTGCATGTTCACCACCTCGGCGCCCAGCAACCCCTGCCTGATCGGCAGCGACGCGCAAGGCTTCACCTTTCGCTTCCTCGGAGGCCCTCCCGGCTGGCAGCAGATGGGCAAGGAGGCCACGGTGGAGACCGAACTGAAGGTATCCCCCGATGGCATGAATCTGGTGAAGCTCCTCTACAACGGCACGCCACGAACCGCCCCCGGCCGCTAAGCCGGGGGGGAACCGCCCCGGCCCATGAGCGAAGCCGCCACTGAGGCCACCACAGCCACCGACCGGATCATCCGCCGCCATGGCGGCAGGGCCGACGCCCTGATCGAAGTGCTGCACGGGGTGCAGGAGATCCACGGCTATCTGCCCCGGGCGGCGCTTTGGCAGGTGGCCCGCGGGCTGCACCTTCCCCTCAGCCGTGTCCAGGGGGTGGCCAGCTTCTACCACCTGTTTCGGCTGGAGGCCCCCTGCGCCCACCGCTGTGCCGTCTGCCTCGGCACGGCCTGCTTCGTGCGCGGCGGCGCGGATCTGGCGGGGGCCCTGGAGGAGCGCCTGGGGGCTCGGCTGGATGGCGCCCCGAACCGGGGCGGCTGGGCGCTGCAGCATGTGAGCTGTCTGGGGGCCTGCGGTCAGGCGCCGGTGCTGGTGGTGGACGGTGCGCTGCTCACCCAGCTTCCGGTGGACGATCCTGCGGCCCTGGACGCCCGCCTGGGGGCGGCGGGTCTTCCCGCCACCGCCTCCGCCTCCGCGGAACCCTGAGGCGAGGCAGATGGTCGCGGGGAAAGTCACCGGCCAGCTGCGGGTGGAGCAGAAGGGTGAGGAACCGGATCAACAGGCTCTCGATCGCCTCCCCCTCCCGCCCGTTCTGGCCCTCTCCCTCCGGCCGCAGGGAGGCGAGGAGCGCGAGGGTTCGCTCCATCGATGCATGCAGATGACACAGCAGGGGGGTGTCCAGGTTGATCTGGCGGGACTCGCGGCAACCTGCGAGGAAGCGGTCGATGGAGCCGGGATCGCCGGAGAGCTCCGCGGCCTGGGCGGCGAGCCGCCCAAGCGGCACCGAGAAACAGGAGCCGGCGTAGAAGCCGTTCTCGCTGCGGAAGGCCTCGCCGGCGAGGAACACCAGGCTCTGTCCGTGGCGAGCCTCCAGGCGGCGGTTGCCCACCTGGAAGCTGATCTGGCCCAGGAGGGGCAGGATCACGGTGGTGAGGGCCAGTTCCCCGTCGATCACCGCCATGTTGCCGGTGTCGGACCCGGCGCCCACCAGCACCGAACCGGTGCGGATCAAGGCATGGCGACTGAGGAAGCCGGCGTCGCTGCCGCTCGGGATGAAGTCTGCCAGGGGCACGAGGCGAGCCAGGGCTTCGGCGTAGGCCACTCCGTCCCGGCGGACCGGGGAGGATTCATTGCCGAAGGGGAAGCGAACCCGAGCCAGTGCGATGGCGGGATCCATAAGCACAAGGCAGTGGCGCCAGATTAGTGGTTTCGCTTTTGTTTGCTTCTGGCTAGGAAGGGAAAGGCCCGTCCGACGCCCCATGGAGAGTCCCCCCGGCGCGGTCACCCTGCGCTGCTGCAGCGCCAGCGGTTGCCGCTCCGCCGGAAGCGAGGCGTTGCTGAGCGCGCTGCGCGGGGCGGCCGCGGCAGCCGCCGGAGCGGTGGCCGTGAAGCCGGTGGGATGCCTGCGCTTGTGTGGCAGCGGCCCGCTGGTGGCCCTGGAGAGCGCCCGGGGGGAGGAACTCTTCGGCGGCTTGGCGCCGGAGCAGGCCGGGGATCTGGTGGCGGCAGCCCGCTTGCCGGCGGGAGGGGAAGCGGGCGGCGATCGATTGGCGGAGCGGCGGATCGATCGCGCCCATCCCTTCTTCGCCCTGCAGCGGCCGGTGGTGCTGGAGGGATGCGGCCAGCTGGATCCGGAGTCGCTGGAGGACGCGCTGGCCCACGGCGCCTACCGCCAGTGGCGGCGTTGTCTGGAGACGCTCAGCCCCGAGCAGGTGCGGGGTGAGATCCGGGCAAGCGGTCTGCGCGGCCGGGGTGGCGCCGGCTATCCCACCGGCTTGAAATGGGACACGGTGGCCCTGCAGCCCGCGGGGCGCCGCTTTGTGGTGTGCAACGCCGACGAAGGCGATCCCGGCGCCTTCATGGACAGGAGTGTGCTGGAGGGGGATCCGCACCGGTTGATCGAGGGCATGGCGATCGCCGCCTTCGCGGTGGGGGCCCACGAGGGCTTTGTGTATGTGCGGGCGGAGTATCCGCTGGCGATTGAGCGGTTGCGGCGGGCGCTGCAGCAGGCGCACCGCCAGGGCCTGCTGGGCCGAGGCATCGCCGGCAGCGGCCACGATCTGTCGATCGAAGTGCGGGTGGGGGCTGGCGCCTACGTGTGCGGCGAGGAGACGGCGCTGCTGGCCTCCATCCAGGGGCAGCGGGGCACGCCGCGGATGCGGCCGCCCTACCCGGCCCGGGCGGGGCTGTGGGGGGCGCCCACCTTGATCAACAACGTCGAGACCTTCGCCGCCGTTCCGGCGATCCTGCGGGAGGGGAGCGCCTGGTATGCGGCGATGGGCAGCGAGCGGAGCCGCGGCACGAAGGTGTTCGCCCTCTCCGGCGCCGTGCGCCACACCGGCTTGGTGGAGGTGCCGATGGGCACGCCGCTGCGCACCGTGGTCGAGACGATGGGGGGCGGGGTGCCGGGAGGAGCGGTGAAGGCGGTGCAGACGGGCGGCCCCTCCGGCGGCTGCATCCCCGCCGCCCTGCTGGACACGCCGGTGGACTACGAGAGCCTGCGGGAGCTCGGTTCGATGATGGGCTCGGGCGGCATGGTGGTGATCGGCGAGAACACCGCGATGCCGGAGGTGGCGCGCCACTTCATGCGCTTCAACGTGGATGAGAGCTGCGGCAAATGCCTGCCCTGCCGCGCCGGCACGGTGCAGCTGGCGGGCCTGCTCGATCGCTTCTGCGAGCGCCGGGCGGAGCCGGAGGATCTGGATCGGTTGGAGCAGCTCTGCGCGATGGTGGGAGCCACCAGCCTGTGCGGCCTGGGGCAGGCGGCCCCCAATCCGGTGCTGAGCACCCTGCGCTGGTTCCGGCACGAGTACGAGGCGTCGCTGCGCGAGCCGCGGCTGTGCGCGCGATGAGCGTCATCACCCTGCGCATCGACGCGAGCGAGGTGGCAGTACCGGCGGGGGCCAGCCTGCTGGAGGCGTGCCGCGCCGCGGGGGTGGCACTTCCCACCCTCTGCCATCTCGAAGGCCTGACGCCGGTGGGGGCCTGCCGCCTCTGCCTGGTGGAGGTGGACGGGGCGCCGCGACCGCTGCCGGCCTGTGCCTGCGAGGCGAGCGAAGGGCAGGTGGTTCACACCGACACCCCGCTGCTGCGGGAGTACCGGCGCATGGCGGTGGAGCTGTTCTTCGCGGAGGGCAACCATGTGTGCGCCGTCTGCGTGGCCAACGGTGACTGCGGCCTGCAGGACGCGGCGGTGGCGGTGGGCATGGACCACAGCCGCTTCCCGTACCAGGCCCCCCGTCGCGGGGTGGACGCCTCCCACCCGCAGTTCGCCCTCGACCACAACCGCTGCATCCTCTGCACCCGCTGCGTGCGGGTGTGCGACGAGATCGAAGGCGCGCACGTGTGGGATGTGGCCGGGCGAGGCCATGGCTGCCAGATCATCGCCGGGCTGGATCAGCCGTGGGGGGAGGTGGAGGCCTGCACCTCCTGCGGCAAGTGCGTGGAGGTGTGCCCCACCGGTGCGTTGTTCCGCAAGGAGGACACCACGGCGGAAAAGCATCCCCGGCCCGGGCGGGCCCACCAGCTGCGCCTCGCCCGCGAGCAGCACCGATGGGAGATCTGATGAGCGACTCCGCCCCGCCCGCCGCCGCTGCGCCCCGGAAGCTGCGCTTCGCCACCGTGTGGCTGGCGGGCTGCTCGGGCTGCCACATGTCGTTCCTCGATCTGGATGAATGGTTGTTTGATCTGGCGGCGCGGGTGGAGGTGGTGTTTTCGCCGGTGGCCAGCGACGCCAAGCACTACCCGGAGGCCGTGGATGTCTGCCTGGTGGAGGGGGCGGTGGCCAATGCCGACAACCTGGAGCTGGCCCTGCGGCTGCGGGAGCGCAGCCACCTGGTGGTGTCGTTCGGGGACTGCGCGATCAGCGCGAACGTGCCGGGTCTGCGCAACCTCTGTGCGCCGCCGGGGCAGACCGCCCGGGCGGCGCTGGAGCGGGGCTACCTGGAGCTGGCCGACCAAGGCGCTGCCCTGCCCCACGCCCCCGGCATCGTGCCGGAGCTGCTGGCCAAGGTGCTGCCGCTGCATGAGGTGATCCCGGTGGATCTCTACCTGCCGGGCTGCCCGCCGTCGGCGGAGCGAATCCGGAGCGCCTTGGAGGCGCTGCTCGCCGGAGAGATGCCCCGGCTGCGGGGCCCCGAACAGCTGCGCTTCGGCTAGTGGCAGCCCTCGCGCCCGCCCGATGCCCCCGTCCCGCCCTTCCGCCCCTCGCCCATGACCCGCACCGTCGTCATCGACCCGGTGACCCGCATCGAGGGGCACGCCAAGATCACGCTGCAGCTGGATGAGGGCGGCCATCTGGTGGAGGCCCGCTTCCATGTGACGGAGTACCGGGGCTTCGAGAAGTTCTGCGAGGGCCGGCCGTTCACGGAGATGGCGGGCATCACGGCGCGGATCTGCGGCATCTGTCCGGTGAGCCACCTGCTGGCGGCGGCGAAGACCGGGGACAAGCTGCTGGCGGTGGCGATCCCACCGGCGGCCGACGGGCTCAGAAGGCTGCTCAACCTGGCCCAGCTCACCCAGAGCCACGCCCTGTCGTTCTTCCACCTGAGCAGTCCGGATTTCCTGTTGGGCTGGGAGAGCGATCCGGCGAAGCGCAACGTGTTCGGGCTGATGGCGGCGGATCCGGAGCTGGCGCGCGCCGGCATCCGCCTGCGCCAGTTCGGCCAGCAGATCCTCGAGCGCCTCGGCGGCCGCCGCATTCACGCCGCCTGGGCGGTGCCGGGGGGAGTGCGCACGCCGATGGACGCCGAAACCCGCGACTGGATCCTGGCGCGGCTGCCGGAGGAGCGGGCCACCGCGGCGCGCACATTGGAGTTGTACAAGGGGTTGCTGGATGGGCCGCTGCGGCGCGAGCAGCGCAGCTTCGGCGACTTCCCGAGCCTGTTCCTGGGGCTGGTGAACGGGGAGGGGCTTTGGGAGCACCTCGATGGGGGACCCGGCGGCGGTCTGCGGGTGCGGGCCGCCGATGGGACGGTGGTGGCGGATCGCCTCTCGGAGGACGATTACCACGAGTTTCTGGCGGAGGCGGTGGAGCCGTGGAGCTATCTCAAGTTCCCCTACTTCCGGCCCCAGGGCTATCCGGAGGGCATGTATCGGGTGGGGCCGCTGGCACGCCTGAACGTGTGCGAGCGGATCGGCAGCCCCCAGGCCGATCGGGAGCTGGCGGAACTGCGCCAGCGCTCCGGCAGCGGGCCGTCCGGGATGGTCACCTCCTCTTTTGCGTACCACCACGCCCGACTGGTGGAGATCGTGGCCTGCTTGGAGGCGATCGAGCGCCATGCCGCCGATCCGGAGCTGGTGGAGGGGCGGGTGCGCAGCCGCGCCAGCCTCAACCGCAACGAGGCGGTGGGGGTGAGCGAAGCACCGCGGGGCACCCTCTTTCACCACTACCGGGTGAACGACGACGGTCTGATCACGGCGGTGAACCTGATCATCGCCACGGGGCAGAACAACCTGGCGATGAACCGCACGGTGGCGCAGATCGCCCGGGAATATCTCCCCGATCCGGTACCGGCGCACGCCGAAATCCCCGAGTCGCTGCTCAACCGGGTGGAGGCGGGCATCCGCTGCTTCGACCCGTGCCTGTCGTGCTCCACCCATGCGGCCGGCCAGATGCCGCTGCGCCTGGAGCTGCGGAATGCGTCGGGAGCGCTGCTGGCGGAGCGCTGCCGGTGAGCGATCCGGTGAGCAATCTGGTGATCGGCCTGGGCAATCCCCTGCGGGGGGATGACGGGGTGGGCTGGTGGCTGGCGCGGCGGGCGCGGCGGTGCAGACCGGCACCGAGGGTGCGCCTGGTGCCGCAGCTCACCCCGGACCTGGTGCTGGAGCTGGCGGAAGCCCGGCGGGTGTTGTTTGTGGATGCCTGGGTGCGGCCATCGGCATGGGATGGAGAGAAGCCGTGTCTGCGGCCTGTTCTGGCGGCTCAAGCCCTTGGGGTTTTCAGCCACGGATTGTCGTCGGGGGAGCTGCTGGCGGTGGCGGAGCTTCTCGCGCCTGATGGGCCGCCACTGGAGGCGTGGGAGTTGCTGATCCCCGCGGGCGGGTTCGGCATCGGCGAGGGGTTCTCGAGCCACCTGCAACGGCAGCTGCCGCTGGGCATGGAGCTGTTGCGGCAGTGGTGCGACGCTCGGATCGGGGAGGGGCTTGTCTGACATCGCTCCACGAAGCCTGTCACGCAGCCGTCAATAGCCACGGCAAAGCAGCCGCGGAAACACGGCTACGCTCGACGCGGGATGGGGGTCCGCTCCATACCCCCAGCACGCAAGGAAGGGTTCATGCGTTTATCAAGGCCTGGCGAGAGGCTTGCCATTGGCGCCGTTGAGCAACCGACTTCTGCTCAACATCGCTACGCGACCATCGATCTGTTGCGGGCCATTGTCATGGTGTTGATGGTCTTGGATCACACCCGGGATTTTTTTACGGCAGGCGACATCGATCCACGCAATGTGGATGCGCCCCTGTTGTTCATGACCCGCTGGGTGACCCATTTCTGCGCACCAGTGTTTGCATTTCTTTTGGGAGCATCAGCTTGGTTTGCCAAGCGCAAGTTTCCTGATGTCCGCTTGGCTGCACGCAGCATGTTCATGAGGGGAATTTGGCTCATTCTTCTGGAGTTGACGATTGTCCGCTTTGCTTGGACGTTTGAGATCGCCTTCAATTTTATTCTCTTGCAAGTGCTTTGGGCATTGGGCTGTGGTCTGATCTTTGTCTCGTTTTTGATCGCCTGGCCAGCTTGGCTTGTTGGCAGTATCGGTGCCGGAATCATCCTGACCCACAATCTGCTCGATCCGATCCAAGCGACGAGCCTGGGGCACGCAGCCTGGCTCTGGCACGTGCTGCATGAGCCGCAGCTGTTTCAGATCGGCTCAGGCCGACAGATCTGGCTGCTCTACCCGTTGATTCCCTGGATTGGGGTGACAGCATTTGGCTTCGGGTTTGCCCCCAACCTCGTACCAGGAGCTCGCCGAGATCCATTCTTTTATGCCTGGGGAGCCAGCATGATTGGCTTGTTTGTGCTATTGCGCTTAACAGGCGTGTATGGAGACCCCCATGAATGGCAGCCCCAGGCCACGCTGCTGGCCAGCACGTTGGCGTTCGTGAATTGCGAGAAGTACCCACCCTCTCTTCAATTCCTACTGATGACGCTTGGGCCCACCCTGGCTTGCTATCCCTTGCTCAGCCGCCTGGATCCTAGAAGGGTGGCGCCGTTGCTGGTCTTCGGCAAGGTTCCCTTATTTTTCTACCTCCTCCACATTCCCCTTGTCCATGGATCGGCCATAGCTCTTGCCGCATGGCATCACCAGCCCGTGCAATGGCTGCTGGGAGGCTTTCCACTCCTCCAGAAACCAGCTGACTATGGCTTGCCGCTGGTGAGTGTTTACTTTATCTGGCTATTCATCGTTATTCTGCTGTACCCCCTGTGCCGCTTGTACCAATCTTTCAAAGCCCAACATCAGGGATGGTGGCGCTTACTTCTCTAGCACGGATCAATACTTGCAGGCTCAGATTTTCGACTTATCGTAAAAGATGTACTTGCCGTTGACGATCGATCTGCTGATTCGGCCGTACGACAAGAAATGCCCGCATAGCTTGCCATCGGGACTGTATTCCAGCAGAATAGATCCAAAATCTTTTTTGGAAGAATCCCTGTTGGTATAGTCAAGTCGAATATAATCTTCGTTTTTCTCTAGCCTGCCTTCCAGGGTATAGGAGATCGTAGGGTGGTTATATTTTTTCCGGAACTGTGGGGTGATCTCCAGCGAACCTTGTAGATGGGTCCTGCCAAACAAGGATGTGCGTACCGTTGTCAGGGTGAGATGGGAGGGGAACCAAATGACAGGTCGCGAACCCTTCGTGGTATCGGTTGAGGTGCAGTCATCGTAGAGTTTCATCAATTCAGGATGGGCCTGGTTATTCACCTTGATGTCACTATCGCGAAGCTTGCGCAGCGTCTCGTTGTTGTCGATTTCTTGAATGCCATAGCCTTCCCATTTTCCTACCAAGGACTTTGTACGCTCTTTGTTGATCTCCGGGTAGGCAGTTGCCTCCCTGTACTTCTGGATCTCACTGCCAGCAAAAGCGACCAGGGGGGCCAAAAACAATACCCATATTTCAACAGGCACCTTGCCAAAGAGAGAATTAACGCCGCGCAGGGAGGCAAGAATACGGGCAACAAAAGGGGGCATGCCTGCAAACAGATACTCTGGACATGGTTGACAGCCGGGGTTAGCCGTAAATGGGCAACCCTGCCGGCGAGAAAGGCTAATTGAAAGGTGAACTGTGCCATAATAGGCAACTCTCTCCAGAAGTCAATCCCATCGGTGCAGCCCCCCTGCGGGAGTGGCGGGAACCACGGATGGAACGGTCAGAGCCAACCTTGCCCGGATGCGGCGCCGCTGCCTCCCCCTCGCCTGCAGCGCGGGATGGCCTGTCAGGCTTGCCGCAATGCCTTCGGGTGCGGGGCCATGCCTGCCCCGAGCGTCGCCGGGCTTACCGATGCATGAGTTGAGCCTGATGGAGGAGGTGCGGCGACTGGCGCTGGAGGAGCTGGAGCGCCATGGTGGCGGTCGCCTGCTGGCTCTGACGCTGCGGATCGGCAGCCTGGCGGGGGTGGATCCGGAGGCGCTTCGCTTCGCCTGGGAGGTGGTGATGGAGGAGCCGCCCACCACCGCCGCCCGCCTCACGATCGAAAAGGTGGAGGCCACGGCCTTCTGCGGCCCCTGCGGCCGCGAGTTTCCCTGTCCGGACGGGCTGGCACTGTGCCCGGCCTGCGGGGCGATCAGCCGCGACCTGCGCCGCGGGCGGGAGCTGGAGCTGGCCTCGCTGGAGCTGGGGGAGCAGGAGCCAGGGCCGCGGGCGAGCGGAAGCGCTGGGATCGGAAAAGCCGTTTCGGCCGTTCAATTCCCGGAGGAATCGCCCGAGTGGGTAGCGCCAGGGGAGGGGTGAGAGAGCCGCTCGAGCAGGTTGCGGTCACGAAAACGGCGTTGAACGGAGGACGGCAGTTCGCAGTAGCGGGCCTGAAAATCACGGCGGAAGGAGGCCTGGGAAAGGTAACCACAGGCCTGGGCCACCTCCGGCAAGCTGCGGCGCAGGCCGGTTTCCTCCAGCAACGCCCTCGCCTTGGCCAGCCGCTGACGGCGCAGCCACTGCATCGGCCCACAACCGAAGCGCTGTTTGAAGGCGTATTGCAGCGCGCGGCGGGTGTACCGGCTGCGTTCCTCCATGTCGGAGAGGCTGATCGGTTCCCCCAGATGGGCCAACAACCACTCCACCAATTCCTGGTGCACAAAGGGCTCGCTGCTCGGCGGGGCTTCCATGGACGATTCCAGCAGGTTGGGCACCAGCAGCATCACGATCAAGCGGCTGATCAGGTCATCGAGGCACAGCATCGGGTGGATGGACCCACTGAACGCCATGCATCGCTCGCAGTAGGCCATGGTTTCCATCAGCAGAGCGTGCAGGCGATCCCTGCGGGAATCCGCCTGGCGGCTGAGGACAGTGGGCTGCGCCAGGGCCGCGCGAAGCGGCAGGAGATCAACGTCCTGGCCGGCCATGGAATGGGCCGCCGGCAGGAGGGAATCGGGAGGGAAACTGATGATGATCCCGGAGCACTGGCTGCAATCGAGCTGGATGCGGGTGCGAGCGGCAGGAATGAACAGAGAGGAGGTGCGGAAGCAGTAGCTGTGTCGCTCAATCGTAAAGGTGTTGACGCCGGCCAGATAGGGGAGCACCAACTGGGCGTCACAGCGTTGCTCCACTTCGCCGTGGATGGCGGAACCCCAGGTGGCGAGGAGCGTGAAATCTCCGAGGCGGATGCAGCCGGAATTATTGAAGAATAGCCGGTCGTGATCTGGATGGTCCCAGGTGTGAACATCCAGGGGAAGGAAGGTGCCAACAATGCCACCAAATTCCACTGCATTGGAGGATGCTAACGAAGCTCCCGGCAGCCTAATAAACGGGAGAGACGTAGCACCTTCCGAAAGCCCGAGGGCCATGGATCTGTCGCTTTGTTTTCAACAACCCTAGGAATCCACGGGCCATTTGCCAAGAGAAGTACCAGAAAACGAAGGAACGCACAGAAAACGAAACGGCAGCGCCGCTGCCCAAAGGGCGTGGGAAGAGGCCCGCGGTGTCTGCAGGGTTCAGGCCCAACCGTCTGGCTACGCTCCTGCCAGAGCTTCGCCCCGCTCCCATGACCCTCAAGGAATACAAGCCCGGCAGCGCCTTTCCCGGCGTGATCGGGCGCACCGTGGAGGTCTCCAGCCCGGCCTGGCCGGAGCCGCGGCGGGCGAAGGAGGGGGCACCGAACGTGCTGTTCCTCGTGCTGGACGACACCGGTTTCGGCCAGCTCGGCTGCTACGGCAGCCCGATCCGCACGCCGCACATCGATGCCCTGGCGGCCGATGGCCTGCTGTTCAACAACATGCACACCACGGCGCTCTGCTCGCCGTCGCGTTCCTGCATGCTCACGGGCCGCAACCACCACTCCAACGCCCTGGCCTGCATCACGGAGGGATCCACCGGCTTTCCGGGCTCGAACGGCTCGATCCCCTTCGCCAACGGCTTCCTGTCAGAGATGTTGCTGGAGCAGGGGTACAACACCTATGCGGTGGGCAAGTGGCACCTCACCCCGGCGGAGCAGACCTCGGCGGCGGGCCCGTACGACCGCTGGCCGCTGGGCCGGGGCTTCGAGCGCTTCTACGGCTTCCTGGGGGGCGACACGCACCAGTACTACCCGGAGCTGGTGGCCGACAACCACCAGGTGGAGCCGCCGACCACGCCGGAGCAGGGCTATCACCTCACCCCCGATCTGGTGAGCAAGGCGAAGGGGATGATCGTCGACGCCAAGCAGGTGGCACCGAACAAGCCGTTTTTCCTGTATTTCTGCACCGGCGCCATGCACGCGCCGCACCATGTGCCCAAGGAGTGGGCCGACCGCTACAAGGGGCAGTTCGATGGGGGCTGGGATGCCTACCGGGAGCAGACCTTTGCCCGGCAGAAGCAGCTGGGGATCATCCCCGCCGATACGGTGCTCTCGCGCCACGACCCGGATGTGCCGGATTGGCATGGGCTCTCAGCCGAGGAGAAGCGCCTCTACGCCCGCATGATGGAGGTGTTCGCTGGCTTCCTGGAGCACACCGACCACTACATCGGCGAACTGATCGCCTTTCTCAAGCAGATCGGCGAATACGAAAACACCCTGATCATGCTGATCTCCGACAACGGCGCCAGCGCCGAGGGCGGTCCGACGGGATCGGTGAATGAGGGCAAGTTTTTCAATAATGTGCCGGAAAACCTGGCGCAAAACCTGGCGGCGATTGAGGAGATCGGCAGCCCGAAGTATTTCAACCACTACCCCTGGGGTTGGACCCACGCCGGCAACACGCCGTTCCGGCGCTGGAAGCGGGAAACGTACCGGGGCGGCACGAGCGATCCATTCCTGGTGAGCTGGCCGAAGGGCATCGCGGCCCGCGGCGAGATCCGCACGCAGTACTGCCATGCGATCGACATGGTGCCGACGGTGCTGGAGGCGCTGGGCCTGGAGCCGCCCACCACGATCAAGGGGGTGAGCCAGAGCCCGATCGAGGGGGTGTCACTGCTCTCCTGCTGCGCCGATGCGGCGGCGCCGAGCCAGCACATCACCCAGTATTTCGAGATGCTGGGCCATCGCTCTTTGTATCACGATGGCTGGCGGGCGGTGTGCCCCTGGCCGGGGCCTGCCTATGCGGAAAGTGCGCACCGTTTCGGCGATCCGATCACCTACGACCAGCTGATTCAGCTCGATGCGCACGGTTGGGAGCTGTACAACCTGAACGAGGATTTCGCCGAAACCGTGAATCTGGCCGCGAGGGAGCGGGAGCGGCTGATCGCCATGATCGGCATGTGGTATGTGGAGGCCGGTAAATACAACGTGTTGCCGATCGATAGCCGCACCTCGCTGCGCTTCGCGCTGGAGCGACCCCAGATCGCACCGGATCGCCAGCGTTACGTGTATTACCCAGGCACCCAAGTGGTGCCGGGCAATGTGGCACCGCGACTTCTGAACCGGCTCCATAGCATCTCGCTGGAGGTGAACATTCCGGAGGGAAGCGCTGACGGGGTGCTGTTCAGCATGGGTGGCAACGATGGCGGCTTCTCGATTTATGTGCTGGAGGGTGTGTTCACCTACGGCTACAACTACGTGACCGACAGCTATTACTATGTGCGCGCCAGCAGCGCCCTGCCGGCGGGCCACCATGTGTTGAGCGTGGAGTTCCGGCCGACGGGTCCGGCCGATCTGGCGGCGGGCAAGGGCACGCCCGCCCATGTGACGCTGTTTGTGGATGGCACGCCGGTGGGCGAGGGTGACCTGCCGGTGACGATTCCGCTGAGCCTGGGCCTGGCGGCGGGGGTGGCGGTGGGCCAGGACCCCGGCTCCCCGGCGGTGCCGGACTACAACCCGCCCTTCCCCTGGCAGGGCCTGATCCACCGAGCGCTGGTGGATGTAAGCGGCACGCCGATCGAGGATCAGGAGGCCCGCATCCGGCAGGTGCTGGCGCGGCAGTAGGGGAGGATGCCAGTCGCCGACCACCCGGCTGCGGCAATCGCCAACCGATGAACTTCCTCTTCGCCATCCTGGCCTCCTGCAGCTTCGCGATCGGGGGCATTTTCATGAAGTACGCCAATTATTTCCAGGGCACCGCCAACCTGAAGCCCGCCTTGGCCACCTATGTGTTCTTCCTGGTGGGCGCCACATTCCAGATGGTGATGATGCGGGAAGCGGAGCTGGGCATCGCCTACGTGCTGGTGCTGGGGTTGGAATGTTTGTTTGCGGTTTTGTTTGGTTATCTGCTGTTCAAAGAGAGTGTGTCGTGGGCGAAGGCGGGGGCGATTGTGCTGGTGGTGCTCGGCATGGCCCTGCTGAATGGCGAGGCGCACTAAGCCACCAGCGGCTGGATCTGCACGGTAGGAAGGGGCTGTCCGCCCACGTCCCCATGCCCAGCGCGAGCCCCACGGGGCCGGCCATCGCCCTGACCATCGGCGGCAGCGATTCCGGCGGCGGCGCCGGCATCCAGGCCGACCTGAAGACCTTCACGGCCCTGGGGGTGCATGGCTGCTCGGCAATCAGCTGCGTGACGGCCCAGAACACCCTGGGGGTGAGCCGGGTGGATGCGCTGCCGCCGGAGGCGCTCACCGCCCAGATCGAGGCGGTGGTGAGCGACCTGGCGGTGGGGGCCCTGAAGACCGGGATGCTGCTCAACCAGGCGCTGATCGAGGCCACCGCCGCGGCGATCGCGCCGCTGGCGATCCCGAAGTTGATCGATCCGGTGATGGTGTCGCGGGCGGGGGCGGTGCTGCTGGAGGCGGGAGCGATCGAGGCCTATCGCCGCTGCCTGCTGCCCCAGGCGGAGCTGCTCACCCCCAACCTGCACGAGGCGCGCCTGCTCACCGGCCTGGCGATCGAGAACGCGGCGGACGTGGAGCGGGCGGCAGAGCGGCTGCTGGCGGGCGCGACCGGGGGCGGTGCGGGCCCAGCGGCGGGGCCGATGGCGGTGCTGATCAAGGGTGGCGGGCTGGCGGAGCTGCGCGGCCGCGATTACCTGCTGGGGCGCAACAGCCCGGGCCGCTGGCTGGAGCATCCGCCCATTGAGACGCCTCACACCCACGGCAGCGGCTGCACGCTGGGGGCGGCGATCACCGCCGGCCGGGCGAAGGGTCTGGATCTGGAGGCGGCGGTGCTGGAGGCCAAGGCCTTCGTGGAGGGGGCGCTGCGGCACGCGCTGGCGATCGGTGGCGGGCAGGGGCCGCTGTGCCATTGGTACCGGCAATGAGCGGTGGGCTCTGAGCAGGCCCGATCCCCGGCACCAACAGCCGCCCCTGAGCACCACCTTTTTGAGCATTCGCAGGTCGACATTTCCAGCATTAGATGTCCGACATTTCGAGCATTAAGATCCCATCGTCTGCCGCATTGGCCTGCAGCGCATGGTCCCCCCGTATCGCCCCCGCATCGCCGACGCCGAGCTGGGCGCCCTCCAGCTGGCCGCCTCCTCGGTGCTGCTGGATGTGGAGGTAGCCGCCCGCCAGGCTCTGGCGGTGGATCCGGCGCTGGTGCTGGCGGGGCCTCGGCCGCGCCTGCCCGGCCCCTCTTCTCGACCCGCGGGACGGCTCGTAGCAACCGCTACATGGGGTCATCGAGTCCGATAACCACTGTTCACTACGGACACTTTTGCCAAGAACTGGCAGCGGTGGCTAGGGTTGGATTGGCCACAAGGAGGTGGGTACCGGACAAAAACAGGAGCGCCGCCGTGGTTCTCGGAAACCATCCAATAAGCGTTAGGCCTCTTTGCGGTCCCTTCCACGGGCAGCACAGGAGGCTTGTCAAGACGCCCGAAGGCGCGCTAAGCTAAAACAGATGTACCAATGGCTGTAGTGGGCATTCTCGCAAGTCATTCAGGCGAACTGACCACGATCTACCACTCCGATTGTTTTGATGCGCTGCAAGAGATAGAAAATGAAAGTGTTGACCTCATTTTTGCTGATCCTCCTTACAACATAGGTAAGCGATTCGGTACTTTCAAGGATTCTTGGCGATCCGATAGTGACTATGCCGAATGGTGCTATCTATGGCTCGATCTCTGCATTGCTAAGCTATCTGAGAGAGGAAGTATCTACGTTATGACAAGCACCCAGGCAATGCCATACCTGGATCTTTGGCTGAGAGACCGCCTAACTGTTCTGTCACGAATCGTGTGGCACTATGACAGCTCAGGAGTTCAAGCCAAGAAATATTATGGCTCGCTTTATGAGCCAATTATTCACTGCGTAAAAAGTCCCAAGAACTACACATTTAATGCTCGCGAAATTGAGGTGGAAGCCAGAACAGGCGCAGTGCGACAGCTAATTGATTACAGAAAAGCCACCCCCGAGCCTTACAAGACAACAAAAGTTCCTGGAAATACTTGGTATTTTCCCCGTGTTCGCTACAGAATGCCTGAATATGAAGATCATCCAAGTCAGAAGCCTGAAGCACTTCTAGAACGTATAGTTAAGGCAAGCAGTAATCCTGGAGATCTCGTACTTGACCCATTTAGTGGCACTTTCTCAACCTGTGCAGTGAGCCAAAAACTCCAAAGGAGGTCAATCGGCATCGAAATGCAAGAGTCATACTACCGAATAGGCTTGCGGCGCCTAGGTTTAGATACTGAATACAAGGGTATAGGGATTGTCCCCTTGGATAAATCTTATGTTCGCAAGAATGCGAATGGCATTCGGAACGCATTAGGTAGAGATGCTCAAATTGATATCTTTGACGCAGGCTAACCATGCTGATCCACGCTTTTACTCCAGAGATTCTGAAAGTCCTAGCTAAAAACTTCGGCGAATCATGTGCCGCACAGATACTGCATGAAAGTCCATTACTTGGATATCTAAATACCAAAACAAAATCGGCTAGTCGTGGCGCAAAGTCCCGTGGTAGTTTTGCAAATCATTACGCTTTGTATGTAGTCATTGAGGATTATATTAAAGGTGGATTTTATGACAAAGAGCCTGAAGTACCGTATAGCAAATATGAAGGAGCGAGATTCTCTGAACTGTTTGCAAGGCAAAGGCAGCTTCCATTTGGCGCTAAACTTCAAAATCATGCCTTGAACTCACGACTAAATGATGAGTTTAGGAAGTATTATCCAGACCTAGGTATTGTTCCGATTGTTCGCGATCTTGAAACTCAGAGATACTGGATTCAGGAGGATTTGCTTTCTGTTGAGATTCGACTTGGCGATGGGACAGACAGCGTATGCAATATTGCGCAGGCAATAATTGAGATTATCGATAGATACGTTGAAGTTAAAATGGCTGCATTTGAAGGGTTTATTGATACGTGCCGGCAAATTGCTGAGCTAGGTGATAAAGATCCTGAGCAAGCAACTGAGTTCGTCAAGGGGCAGCTTCAGCCGAATGTAGATGCACGAGTTTTTGAAATCGTCAGTTATGCTGTTCTAAAAGCACGCTATGAGCTTCAATCAGTATGGCTAGGTGAAACACAAGAGGCGGTTGAAGAAGAACCTCTGATTCTGTATAAAACCGGACGTACCAATGCAAATGACGGCGGAATTGACTTTGTCATGAAGCCTCTTGGACGATTTTTTCAGGTTACAGAAACGGTTGATGCTGGTAAGTATTTTCTTGATATTGACAAGGTTCAACGATTCCCGATCACATTTGTGGTAAAGTCCTCCGATTCCGCTGAAGTGATTAAGGAGTCAATCAAAAGGCAAGCCGTATCGAAATATAAGGTTGAAGCCGTTGTGGAGGCTTATATGGAGTGTGTCGAAGATGTTGTCAATATTCCCGCTTTGCTTGACTCCTTTGAGCATGTAATTTCAAGTGGCAGGCTGATGTCTGTAATGAACGAGATTATAGTCCAGAGCAAGGTTGAGTTTAACTACAATGAGGAGACAAGCTCCGATGATGATCTAGATGCCGACTTTGGTATTGTCGTCGGCATGGATTAAAGCAAGGCCTAACAACAAGATCCACCTGACGCGGTGCAATGTGGATTGTCGTCAAGCCAAGAACCCTGCGCGCAGGTGATCTTGAGCGTTAGAAG
The DNA here is from genome assembly GCA_044351065.1 of Cyanobium sp. Taxonomy (GTDB): domain Bacteria; phylum Cyanobacteriota; class Cyanobacteriia; order PCC-6307; family Cyanobiaceae; genus Cyanobium. The sequence goes on along the minus strand of JBILGK010000007.1, from coordinate 51,773 downwards.
GATCGGACGAAAGCCGCCAGCCAGCTGTCTTGACGTCAGGACGTCAAAGCGCTAAAGTCGTATGATGGATGAAACAAAACGAGCCACGGTCTATTTCGACGCGGATGTGCATCGTGCACTGCGCTTAAGAGCTGCTGCATGTAACCGCTCAATATCGGATATGGTCAATGAAGCAGTTCGCATGACATTGGCCGAAGATGCTGATGATTTAAGAGACGCTGATCAGAGGGAGGCCGAGCAAAGTTCTAGTTTCGAAGAGTTTGTCACAAGCCTAAGAGACAGTGGTCGCATATAGCCCGACAATTAAGTCATCGGCTGCCAAGGAATTGCAGGGTGTTTCTGACAAGCCGACCTTTTCTCGATTGATTGAGAAAATTAAATCACTGGCAACTCAGCCCCGACCATCAGGGTCTGAAAAGCTCGCGGGTAGGTCGAGCCTATATCGTGTACGCCAAGGCAACTATCGAGTCATCTACTCTGTCGATGATCAGTCGCGAGTCGTCGACGTTGTTAAGGTAGGACACAGAAAAGATGTCTATCGATGAGTGGACCTTCTAACATGAAGATACAGAAGACGGGAGCGGAGAAAATCGGCAAAGGCAATGGTCGCTGCCCGCTTCTGACCTTGAGCGCTAGATTGACAGAATCAAGTAATTTAACAGAATCTACTTTGGCGTTTTTTTTGATACATCCTGGAATAAACGCTGTTGACAATGCAGATGAGCTGGCTCAGGAATCACCACAATCCCTCAATTGGATGCATAATAGGGTCACGCAACACGTGATTGACCCATGAGAACCTTTTCTGCAGTCGTTGAACGCTGTCCCAGCACTGGCCTGCTTGTCGGGTATGTACCTGGATTCCCAGGAGCCCATAGTCAGGCGGAAACTATTGAAGAACTTCAATCCAACCTTCATGAAGTTATTGAAATGCTTCTAGAAGATGGAGAGCCCAAGCTTGAGTCTGATTTCGTTGGGCTGCAGCAGATTTGCATGGCGTCTTGAAGGCATGAGCCAGCTACCAGTTCTCAAGCCCTCTGAGGTGGTTCGAATCCTATTGGGCCTGGGTTTCGTTGAAGGTAGGTAAAGAGGATCTCACAAGCAATTCAGGGATTCGAAAGGGCGTTGTACTACCGCTCCATTTCACCAGGCCCGGGATATCTCGCCACCATTGCTGCGACAGATTGCAAAGGATATTGGCATGACAGCAGAGGAATTCATTCGTGGTCAATATGGCTTGTTGAACGTCAGCATGCAATCCAACACACCCCTCGAGTGGACAGGCCACCAACTACCCTCTGCTGCGCCACCCCAGGCTTCTTGCCTGCCACTCAACGGCAGTGGTCGAAGGATTGACAAGTCAGACCACGCACATCTCTATACGCGGACAATCTTCATCTCATTTCGGCAGCGGCTTCGTCAATGTCTGCTTTCCTCCCATGGCAAGGTAGATCAATCATGCGAGACCCTGCTATTGCGCTTCTAGCTTTCCCGCACTCATCTGTATCATTGGGAACAAATCTTGTGGTGCTCCGCCTGAGATGCATCAGCGTTGGTCCTTGAGCCGAGAGATCCATTGTGGCGGAGTGCTTCTGTCGCCTGGCAGCCGGGCGAGTGCTGCGTCTTCGGCGGATCCCACCAATTAGTTGTTAAGCTTCAGCAATCGATCCCTAGCAAGGCAAGGTGATTTAAGTGGCGATGTTGGGTGTATTGGCCTGGTGGATGTGGCTGCTGCTGAGCTGGGCTTTCTTCTTGTTCATGCCCTGGCTGATCAATCACGCCTTCGCCAAATATTTTCCTCAGACTCGAATTAATCCCGCTTGTCGGATTGTGGTCTTGCAGGAGGCAAGAAAGGGACGCTGGAAGTCGCTGATCGGCCTCCATCTGATCAATTCCGGGATTATCGGCCTCTGTATCGCAGCAGGCGGCTGGCTGCAGGCTGAGGGTATAGGATACCTCCATGGGGGACCGCTGGGAGTACACGGCTGGTTGCTCTTTGTGCCGCAGATGCTGTTGGCACTCATCGTGTTCGACACCCAATTTTACTGGGTGCACCGCGCCGCCCACTCCTGGCCACTGCTGTACCGGAACCTGCATCGTGACCACCATGTAGATCGCTTTCCGGACACATGGAGCGCAATGAAGCAGCATCCCCTCGATCTGTTTCTCACCACAGCAATGCCCATGGGCTGGGTCGTGGTGCTGCCGATCCACGAGGCCACTTGGCTGGCAGCACTGCTGCTTGCCAATTACATCAATCTGGCGGGCCACAGCGGCTTCGAGGTCACACGCTACCTTCCGGGCCTGGTGACACCAAACGGCTTGGCATTACGGCATGATCCCAACCGCTCCGGCATCGCTCGTTGGGTCAACACAGTGACGCACCATGACGTTCATCACCAGTTAGTTCAAAGCAACTACTCGCTGTACTTCACCCACTGGGACCGGTGGATGGGCACGCAGGCCATGGACAAATCCTGCCCGTGAGTCCGTTTCTAACGCCTAACAACAGGAATCAGCTGGCGGGTGAGACAAGTGTGATGAAGGCATCGCTCCACTGCCCGTCGCTGATCCCAAGCGTTCCGAGATGCAGGTAGACTCCTTGGCTTTCTCCAGCTACACAAAGTATTCGAACCCCAGAAACAACCAAGCTCTTCGCTAAGTGGAGGAGATCACCAGGTCGGCTCAGCGCTGAGCAATCCGGCTGCTCCCTCCCTGTCCCCTTGGCCGCACATCTTCGAAACTGGGGAACGCCCCGAGCGGGACCTGAATCCGGTTGCGGCATTGACCGCCGAAGCCGGCAGGACGCCACCAGTTCCGCCAGTCTCACCTCGTGACAGCGGCACCCTCCATGCGCCAGCTTGCGGTTCTGGCCCTGCTCCTGGCGGCCCTGCTGACCCGGGGGCTGGCCGCACGGGCGGGCGAGGAGAAGAGCGAGAAGTATGCTGAGAATTACCTCTTCGGCGACTGGGGTGGCCTGCGCACCAGCCTCGACGAGCAGGGCATCAAGGCGAAGCTGCTGCTGATCACCGATCCCTACGGCAACACCACCGGCGGCAAAGCCACCGGCTTCACCACCTACAACCTGCTCGCCGCCGATCTCTTCCTCGACAGCCAGAAACTGCTGGGCCTGCCGGGGGGAACGTTCCAGGTGGGCTTCTCCGCCAACTTCGGCAGCCAGCTCTCCGCCAACGTGATCGGCAACACCTTCCCGGTGCAGGGCTCCGATACCGCCCCACCTGGGCCGAGGCTGACCACCGTAAGCTATACGCAGTCACTTTTCAATGATCGCCTCAGCCTGCGGGTTGGACGGCTGACGATCGACAACCTCTACACGGTTGAATTTGCAGGTTCGGAATACTTTCGTCAGTTCACCAGCCAGGCGATCGATGATGCTCCCTTCGCCCTCTTTTACAATCCCGCCGGTGTGCCCGGCTACCCCGAAACCACCTGGGGCGCCCGCGTGCGCTATCAGGCCCGCGACGACCTCTATGTGATGGCCGGCGTCTACAACGCCGACCCCAGCGTGCTCCTCCCCAGCCGCCATGGCCTCGATTTCACCCTCAACGGCCCCGCCTACGCCATCGCCGAGCTGGGCTGGCAGCGCAACCAGACGCCCCAGGCCAGCGGCCTGCCCGGCAATCTCAAGCTCGGCGCCTACCGCCGGGCCGGCGCGGCCACCGACGGCGGGCGTCAGGGCTTCTATCTGGTGGCTGATCAGGCGCTCACCCGCCTCGGCGCCAGGGAGGAGGGCCGCCAGCTGGGCGTCTTCGGCAGCCTGGTGACCACCCCGAACCCAGCGGTGAACCCGATGCCGTTCTTCTTCATGACCGGCCTGGTGGCCACCGGTCCCCTCGCCAGCCGGCCCAAGGATGTATTGGCCCTGGGGGTGGCGTATGGCGGCTACAGCGCCGAGGTGCGCCCCCGGGTGAGCGAACTCACCCTGGAGCTCTCCTATGCCCTGCAACTCCTGCCGGGCCTGACGTTGCAGCCCGGCCTGCAGCTGCTCGTCCACCCCGGCGGAGATCCGGCCACGCCCACGGCCCTGGCGGCGGGGGTGAATGCGGTGATCAGCTTTTAAGGGTCCTCAGATCCAGCCATTGGTGGTGGGCCTGGGCTGACGCAGCTCCGTCAGAATCCCCCCCATCCCAACCCCCCTGGCGCCTCAGCCTCGATCGCATCGGCTTCACCCAGGCCATCGGCGGCCTGCTCCTCGGCCTGATCGCCCTGCTTTCCTCCTATGACCACATCACCCTCGCCGGCAGCACCATCGCCCTCCAGCAGCAATGGGGGATCCTTTGCATCGCTGCCTCGGTGGCGACAGTGGTTGTCGTAGCCGAAGGCTTCTGCGAAGCAGTTGCTGAACTGGCGTCGCGATCCCGACTACGAGCGGCGCATGAACGCCAAGAGGATCGAGATCGAGCAGATCAAGACAGAAACCGAGCAGCTGTAGACGCAGTCGGCCGGAGGCCATGGCGCGAGAACGCCAGAGAAAGAGCTTTGAGCGCCTTGATCAAGCAACACTGCTTTCCGGACGATTCCAGTTCTTCCTGACGCTGCTGGCCCAGTCCTCCCTTGAGGATCCGCAACCCTGATGGGCAGGGCTCGCCCCTACCCTGCAGCGATGCCCGCCCCCGCCCCCCTGCGCCAGCGCCTCGCGGCCATCCCCGGCATGGGGCTCGGCCGGCGTCGGCTGGTGCTGCTGCTCAGCCAGCTCGGCGATTTCGACAGCGTCGAATACGCCCAGGCGCTGGTGCCCGCTCTGCCCCGGCTGGAGGCCGCCGGCATCGAGCTTCTCGCGATCGCCATCGGCGATGGAGCCGGCGCCGATCGCTTCTGCACCTACACCGGCTTCCCGCGCCAGCGCCTGCTGGTGGATGCCGAACCCACTCTTCACCGCGCCCTGGGCCTCTACGCCGGACTGCCGGTGGCGGGCGGCCCCTGGGCCTCGCTGCTGCTGATGTGCGCCGGGCTCGGTTCGCCGGGCACCCTCCAAGAAGTGCTGCGGGGCTACACCGGCGATCGCAGTGCGCCGCCGCGGCTGGCCACACCCCTCTTCGAGCTGGCGGGGAAGGGGTTCCAGCGGCCGTTCGAGCTGGCCACGCTGCGGCTGGCGAACATGCGCGAGGTGCTCAGCGCCTGGCGCACCTACGTGCCCGATGGGCGCTGGATCGCCCAGCGGGGCGGCAGCTTCCTGCTCGACGCCGACGACACGCTGCTGTATTTCCACCGCGATCCGGGCATCCTCGGCTTCTCAGAGACCATGGCCGAGCCCCTGCGGTTTCTGGAGCCCTGGCTTGAGCGCTGAGGTGAGCGAGGCGGCGGCGCCCGATGGCTTTGAGGCCGACGCCCGGGCCGACCAGGAATTTCTGGTGCTCACCCTGGCGGCCGGGCTTATCGCCAGCCTCGGGCTGCTGGCCAACAGCAGCGCCGTGGTGATCGGCGCCATGCTCGTCGCCCCCTGGATGCTGCCGCTGCGCGCCGCCGCCTTCGCGATCCTGCAGGGCCGCCTGCGGCTGGTGGGCACCGCCCTGCTCTCCCTGCTGCTCGCGGTGGCCCTCACCGTGGCCCTCTCCCTGGCCCTCGGCCTGCTGGTGGGGCTGCCCCTGCTGGGCTCGGAGGTGATGGCCCGCACCCAGCCCAACCTGCTCGACCTGGGGGTGGCGCTGGTGGCCGGGGCGATCGCCGCCTACGCCTCGGTGCGGGCCAAGGCCCTCTCCTCCCTGGCGGGCACCGCCATCGCCGTGGCGCTGGTGCCGCCGGTCTGCGCCTTCGGGTTGCTGAGCGCCAAAGCCCTCTGGCATGAGGCCGCCGGAGCGGCGCTGCTGTTCGCCGCCAACCTGCTGGGCATCCTCAGCGGTGCCCTGATCGCCCTGGCGATCTGCCGGCCCGACCTGCGGGTGAACCTCTGGCGCAGCCGCCTCGGGCTGGTGAGCCTGCTGCTCACCGCCCTCCTGCTGATTCCCCTTTCCGGCAGCTTTGTGTCCCTGGTGGCCCAGGCGCGGCGCACCGCGACGCTGCAGCAGATCGAGGCGGCGATCACCCTCTCGCTGCGCAACCGCACCCTCACCCTCGGCAAGGATTCCGAGCTGGTGAAGGTGGCGGTCGACTGGGGCCAGAATCCACCCCTGATCCGCGCCGCTGTGCGGGTGACGGACCCGCGCCTGCCGACGGCGCGGCAGGTGGCGGATGTGCAGGCCTTCATCAACCGCGGCCAACCGATCCGCTACCGGCTGGTGGTGCAACGGCTGTCGGTGGATGTGATCGGCCCCGAGACGGCGCCCAATCCACCCGAGGCGATCCCCGCGGAGCCGCCGCCCCCGCCGGCACCGCCCCCTCCTCCGCCCCTGCCGCCGGTTTGATCAGGGCGGTGGCAGCGCTTCGGTGACTTCCACCAGGGGGATCGCGGCGTTGCCCCAGCTGCGGCTCGGCAGCAGCGGCGGCGCCCCCGGTCGGGGCCTTGCGTCGTCGCCGGCGGCGAAGGCCGCCTCGCTCCAGGCCTGCAGCAACGGCCCGAGCACACCCCCATCGACCTGCTCCTGAGGCCGCAGGTTGAAGTGATCGCCGCCGTCGGCCAGCACCAACTGGTTGCCCGGCCGCCGGCCCCAGCGCATCGGCGTGATCGCCTCCGGATCCGGCGGCACCACCCAGTCGCGGCTGCCGCTCACCAGCAGCACCCGGGCGCTGATCTCCCCGCCCGAACCCTTCGGGAACAGCAACGACACCGGCGGGCTCACCGCCCCCACCGCAATCACCCGCGCATCACTGAGGTCGGCGGCGGCGGCGACCCCGCCGATCCAGCTGCACTGCAGCGTCCAGCTGAGGTTGCGCTCCGGGTCGTCGAGGTTGGCGCAGCGCTGACGCAGGCTCTGGTCGCTCGGTCGCACCCCGGCCAGCTGCAGCGCCGTGGTCGCCCCCCAGGAATGGCCGAGCACCACCACCCGGCGGGTGTCCACCGGGCGGGCGAAGACCAGCTGCCCCGCCTCCAGCGCATCCAGCACGGCACTGAGATCCTTCGGACGCCGCGCCAGCTCCTCCGGACCCGGCGGCGGCGCCTGACCGGCGAGCACCGCCTGTTGCTGGCTGTTGTCGCTGCCGGGATGGCGGGGCAGCACCACCGTGGTGCCGCGGGCGGCGAGCCGCAGCCCCCAACCCACGAAGTTGACGGGCGTATCCCAGAGGCCGTGGGAGATCAGGGCGAGGCGGCCGTTGGCACCGGCGGCCGGTTCGAGCACCAGCAGCTCCAGCGGTTCGGCGCGATGGGGCACCTTCAGCCAGGCGCTCCGCCGCTTCACGGCGGCGGGAGCGGCGGCGCCCGGAGGGAGGTTGGCCAGCGCGGCGGGGGGGGTGGTGGCGATCAAGGCCTCGGCGTCGCTTCGCTGCCGCTTCATCCGAGTGGCGATCTGCTTCGCCCGGCCGAGATCGATCGTGACCCGCTGGCCCGGTATCGCCTTGAGCAGGCTCAACAGGCTGGGTTCCCCGCCGGCGGAGGCCTGCAGCAGCGCCTCCCGCAGGGTGCGACCCGTGAGGTCGGGCGCTCGACCCTCCACCCTGCCGAAGGAGGAGAGCACGAGCATCGCCTGCTCCAGCAGCGGCGATCCCACCGACCCCTCGGCCACCTGCTGGAGGCTGAGCGGGATCGGCTGCTGCAGCAGCTCCAGGATCTGACGACCCGCGGCGCCATTCGTGGCCCGATCGAGCTCCGCCAGGTCGCTGTTGCCCCGGCGCAGGTCGGCGGCGGACCTCAGTTCGCTGAGCCGCACGGTGAACGAGGTTTGCAGCACGGGCAGCTGGATCACCGCTTCCTCCAGCGCCCGGGCCGGCGGCACCGGCAGCAGGGTGGCCAGGAGCAGGGGCAGCAGAACCGCCGCGCCCGCGGGGGTGGAACGGGGGCTCATGGGCGAGGCAGCGAGTCGCCCATGAAGGTCAGAACCCCCTTCCGCTGGCCGCGCACGAACGGCGCGATCTTCCCCGCCTCCGCTGCGGAAGACGTCGCGAGAAGCATGACCGTCGCAAGCAAAGATTCAACGTTCATGGTATGTCGCTTTTTTCAGCACTCCCGGCAACGCACTGCGCGGGGATCAGGGCGGGCATCGCCGCACGGATCCCTCGGCGTGACGGGAATCAGCAGGACGCCCTGTCATGGCGCCAGCCGCCCAGGCGCGCTGCGATCCCACAGGCTCTGCAACGCCAGCCGCTCCTCCGGTGCCAGCGGCGGCAGGCTGGAGCAGCGTTCGATCACACCCGCCGGGGGCACCAGCAGGGCGCGCAGCGGCGGCGGGAAGCCGGCGCAGGCCCGCTCCAGGGTCGCCCGCGGCAGGGGGGGCACCCAGCCGGCGGCCAGCAGGCGGGGCAGCAGGGGCGGCTCCAGCACCGCCGCCAGCCACTCCAGCGGCGGGGCGGGATGGGGCCCGGTCGGGCGCAGCAGCAGATTCCAGGCCAGCGGCGCCCCGGTCTCCGGCAGCAGCGCCTGGAGGCGCGGATCGCGCTGCAGCAACGGGATCACCCGGCGGCGGGGCAACACCAACGCCTCGGCCTCGCCCCCCAGCAGCAGCGACAGTCCCTGGCGCTCGTCGTAGGCCAGGGCCTGGGCCCGCAGGCGGCGCAGGCGATCCGGATCCCCCTCCACCAGGGCGATCGTCACCCGCGGCGAGGAGGGCAGCACCAGTCGGCCCCGCAGACTCGGATCGAGCAGCAGGTCCCAGCCCTCGGCGGCGCGGGCCGCCAGATCCGGGCGGTCGCGCAGCAGCAGCACCCAGGGGGAGAGGGAGAAGGGATAGGCCAGGGGCGGCCCTGGCCGGGCCCCGGTCGCGAACAGGCGGCTGAGCGACCGGGCCGCGGGCGTCAGCCGCGCCAGCAGGGCCTCGCTTCCGATCGGCTGCAGGGCCGCCGCGGGAAGGGTGAGGGCCCAGCCGTCGCTGAGCTGGAGCAGGGCCGGCGCTGCCGCCGCGGCGGCCGCCGGATCGGAGGTCAGCGCCGCCGCCACGGCGGCCGGATCGTCCCGCAGCTCCACCTGCCAGGGGGCCGGCAGTTCCTCGCTCCAGGCCGAGGGCAGATCGCCGCGGCTCGCCAGCAGCCGCGGGCGAGGCGGGCGGCGGCAGCCGGCCAGCAGGGCCACCCCCGCCAGGGCTCCGGCAGCGAGCAGCTGGCGGCGGCGCAGCGGGGGGAGCAGGGGGGAGGGGGCGTCGTCCATCAGCGGGGCAGGGGAGCGGCGGGCAGGGGCACCGGCCCGCCCAGCAGGTGTCGGCAGGCGGTGTCGCAGAGGCAGGCCAGAGCAGCGGGGCGGCGGCCGCTCAGCTCCCACAGCAGGGCAAGCCCGCCGGCGCCCACCCCCTCCTTCACGTAGCCCCGTTCGTAGTCGGCCAGGGCGGGATGCACCTCCCCCCGGAAGCGCAGGGAAGCGGCAAAGCCCAACGGCTCCAACCCCCAGCGCGCGCCCACCCGGCGCAGCAGCAAGGGCAGATCGCTGTCGGGTTCCGCCGCCACCCAGGCGGTGGTGGCCACCGCCGCCCGGGCCACCAGGCGAGGGCGCAACTCTTCGGTCGCCAGGGCCAGGGCCAGGGCCAGCACCGCCGCCATCTGGCTGCCTCCGGCCAGGAGCACCGGCCGGTCGGCCGCCACCGCCCCCAACACCAGGGCGGCCGCCAGGGGCTGCATCGGATCCCCCAGGGCGGCCAGCACCCGCCGCGCCCGCGCCCCGTCCACGGTGGGATGGGCCTCGGCCGGAGCCCGCACCAGCCCCGCCGCCGCCAGCCCGCGCCCCACCAGGTCGGCCTTGAGGGCATGGGCGGGGCGGTGCAGGCTGCCGCTCACCAGCCCCCCCACATCGAAGCCCAGCCCGGTGAGCACCGCCTGGGCGGTGGTGGTGCCGCCGGGCACGCATTCGGCGATCAGCAGCGGCGCGCCGGGCCGCGGGCCGCGGCGTGCGCCCCAGGCGGCGCCCCGGGCCAGCAGGGCCTCCACCCGGGCGGGATCCATGGCCCGGCCGCCGCTGAGGCAGCGGGCCGGGCCGTCGCCGGCCGGGCTGGGCAGGCGAAGATGGGGCACCGACGGGGCGACGGGACAGCCCAGATCCAGCACCAGCGGCTGCAAGCCCAGCTCCCGCACCACCACCTGACTGATCAGGGCGGGGGTGACGCCGGCGGGCAGGGGCGGCAGGGCATGGGGACGGGTGGCCCCGGGCCCCAGGGCCAGCAGCTCGGCGTCGGCGGCAGCGGTGCGGCGGCGCGACTCCGGCGTGGCCCCGGCGGCGGAGATGCCCGACACCGCCGCCGTCTCGGTGGCGGCGAGCAGCAGCACCACATCGGTGTCGGCCCAGCGATCGCCGCAGCGGCGCTGCCAGAGGGCCGCCGCGTCGGCGGGGCCGCAGAACCGATGCACCGGGTCGTTCACAGCGGATCGAGCTCCACCAGGGCGCGCAACTGGCGCGGCGGCTCGCTGATCGGCGCCTTCAAGCGGGGGAAGATCCAGTAGGCCACCGCATGCAGGCAGAGCACCACGATCAGGTTCTGCACCAACACCAGCAGCAGGGCCGCCAGCTGCACCTGGAAGAGGTCGAACACCGGGGCCCGGAAGGATTCCAGGCCGGGGATCAGGCCCACCAGCCCGGAGAGCGATTCCAGCAGGTTGGCCGAGGCGCTCGTGATCACCACCCAGAGGTTTTCACTGACGAGCACCGACAGCACCGCCAGCCGCACCAGGAAGCCGGCGGCCCCGATCAGACCCCCCAGGGAGAGGGTGATCCACCAGCTGCAGCGACGGCGCCAGCCCCAGCCCAGCCAGAGGGCCAGCAGGCCGTAGGGGAAGAGCACGAGCGGCCCGCGGATCGGTCCCATCAGCGCCACCAGCAGCAGGGTGGTGACCACCAGTCCCTCCACGGCGCAGCGCCAGCCGTGGCGGAGCTGCAGCAGGGCCAACGGCAGGGGCAGGGCGAGGCGGAACAGGGGGCTGCCGACGGGCAGGTAGTAGAGGCCCACCCAGAGCAGGGCCGTGGCGGCGGCGAGGTAGGCGGAATCCATCAGCTGGCGGGCCTGGCGGGCGCTGAGGCGACGGTCCGGGGTGGGGGGAGGTTTCATCGGGGCGGCGGAGCCGGACGCACCGTGGGTGCGGCCGGGACGGTGCGCTGGATGGTCTCCACCTCGAACGGCACGCCCGCACTGCGCAGGGCGCGGGTGAGCACCTCGGCCGGGGCGGCGGGATCGGCCCGGGGCAGAAGGATCGTGACCCGGTAGGGCGCCGGGTTGGCGGGGGACTTGACGAGCGGCGCCGCGGACGGGGCGGCTGGGGGCACGCCTGCCGGGGTGGCTGGCGGAGTGGCTGGCGGGGTGGCTGACGGAGTGGCTGCCGGGGTGGCTGGCGGCGTGGCTGCCGGGGTGGCTGGCGGCTCGGGTTTGGTCGCGTCGGGGACGGGCGACTTGCGGGCGATGGCGGGCGGCCCGAGGGGTGCGGCGCGGGGGGGCGGCGGGCTGGGGGCGGGAGCGGGGGCGGGGGCGGTGGAGAAGCTGCGGGAGAGGGCCTCGCCGAAGGGGGTGCCGCTACAGCCGCTCAACAGCAGGGGCAGCACGAGAAGCGCAGCGGGCCTCAACTGCCCGCGGGTCGAATCACCCGCACGGAGCTGGCCCGCAGCCGGCCGGTCTTGGTGGTGGCCGGGGGCTTGCGGGCCGCGGCCGCTTTGGCCGTCGTGCCGGCAGCCTTGCTTCCTGAAGCCTTGCTTCCTGCAGCCTTGCTTCCTGCAGCCTTGCTTCCTGAAGCCTTGGTGCCGGAGGCTTTGGCGGCGCCGCGGGTGCCCGTGGCGCGTCCCTTGCCGCTGCTCCCCTTGGCCGCCAGCAGCTCCACCGCCTGCTCCAGGGTGATCGTCTCCGCCGTGCTGCCCTCCGGCAGGGAGGCGTTCACCTTGCCCTGCTTCACGTAGAGGCCATAGGGGCCATCGAACACCTGGATCGATTCCTCGGCGCCCTCCGGAGCGCCCAGATCGCGCAGGGCGGTCCGGCCGCCGCGGCCGCGCTTGGGTTGGGCCAGCAGCTCCAACGCCCGCGGCAGGCCGATGCTCAGCACGTCGTCTTCGGCCTTGAGGGAGCGGTAGTCCTTCTCCCCCTTGCCCTTGTCGTGCACCACGTAGGGGCCGAAGCGGCCCAGTCCCGCCTGGATGCGACCGCCGTCGGGGTGTTCGCCGAGGGCGCGGGGCAGCCGCAACAGGCCGAGGGCGTCGTCGAGGCTCACATCCTCCGGTTTGAGGCCCTTGGGCAGGGAGGCGCGCTTGGGCTTGGGGTTTTCCTCGCTCACCTGACCCCGTTGCAGGTAGGCCCCGTACTGGCCGAAGAGGAGGTAGATGGCATCGCCGCTCTCAGGATCGACCCCGAGGGCCTCGGGTCCCTCCGACTTCTGGCGGAGGATCAGCTCCGCCCGGTCGGCATCGAGGTCGGCGGGGGTGATCTCCTGGGGCAGGGTGGCCTTGATCAGCTCCTCGCCACCGTCCTCCGCGACGCGTTTTTTCTCCAGGTAGGCGCCGAAGCGGCCGATGCGCACCACGCAGGGCAGCCCCTCCAGCTCGACGGTGCGGGAGAGACCGGGGTCGATGTCGCCCTCCCGCTGCTGCACCTGGCTCTCCAACCCCTGCTCGCCCTTGTAGAACCCCTCCAGGTAGGGCAACCAGGACACCCGGCCGGTGGCGATCTCATCGAGGGTGGTCTCCATCCGCGCCGTGAATCCGGTGTCCACCAGATCGGGGAAATGCTCCTCGAGCAGGGCCGTGACGGCGAAGGCGGTGAAGGTGGGGATGAGGGAATTGTTCTGGAGGATGGCGTACCCCCGGTCGGCGATCGTGCCGATGATCGAGGCGTAGGTGGAGGGCCGACCGATCCCCTCCTTCTCCAGCATCTTCACCAGGGCGGCTTCGCTGTAGCGCGCCGGCGGCTGAGTCTGGTGACCGAGGGGCTCCACGCCGCGGCAGGCCGGCGCATCGTTCACCGCCAGGGCGGGCAGCAGAACCTCCTGGCCCTCCAGCGCCGCGTCGGGATCGTCGCTGCCCTCCACGTAGGCGCGAAAGAAACCGGGGAAGTCGATGCGCTTGCCGCTGGCGCGGAACAGGGCGGGACCCTCGGGGCTGGCGGCGGCGGCCTCCAGATCGACCGCCAGCATGGTGAGCCTTGCCTCCGCCATCTGGCTGGCGACGGTGCGCTTCCAGATCAGCTCGTAGAGGGACAGATCCCTTCCATCCAGGCCGGTGTCGGCCGGGGTGAGGAACGCCTCGCCGGCGGGTCGGATCGCCTCATGGGCCTCCTGGGCGTTGCGGGACTTGGTGGTGAACTGCCGCGGCGACGGGCTGAGGTACTCCTTGCCGTACTTCGCCTCGACGCACTGGCGGGCCGCCTGGATGGCCTGGTCGGAGAGGTGCACCGAATCGGTGCGCATGTAGGTGATGAAGCCGCGCTCGTAGAGGGCCTGGGCGGTGCGCATCGTCTCGCGGGCCGAGAGACGCAGCTTGCGATTCGCCTCCTGCTGCAGGGTGCTGGTGGTGAAGGGGGGCACCGGCTTGCGCACGGTGGGCTTGGCCTCCACCTCCACCACCCGCCAGGGGCCGCTCTCCACGGCGGCCTGAAGAAGACGGGCCTCCGCCTCCGACAGCAGCCTGGCCTTGCTGCCGGCTTTGAGGGCCCCGGTGTTCTCGTCGAAATCGGCACCGCCGGCAATGCGCTCGCCCCGCACATGGCTGAGCTTGGCCTCGAAGGGGGCGCTGCCCTGCTCCAACCTGGCCTTGAGGTCCCAGTAGGCGCCGCTGCGGAAGGCGCGGCGGGCCCGCTCGCGCTGCACCAGCAGCCGCACCGCCACCGATTGGACGCGGCCGGCGCTCAGACCCCAGGCCACCTTCTTCCAGAGCAGGGGAGAGAGGGTGTAGCCCACGAGGCGATCGAGGATGCGGCGCGTCTCCTGGGCGTGCACCAGCTCCATGTCGAGCTCGCGCGTGTCCTTCAGGGCGCGGCCGATCGCCTCCTTGGTGATCTCGTGGAAGACCATGCGCCGCACGGGCACCTTGGGGTCGAGCAGCTCGCGCAGGTGCCAGCTGATGCTCTCCCCCTCCCGATCCTCGTCCGTGGCCAGCAGCAGGCGATCGGCGCCCTTGAGGGCGTCCTTGAGCTCCTTGACCACCTTTTTCTTGTCCTTCGGCACCACGTAGAGCGGAGCGAAGTCGTTGGCGGTGTTCACGCCGAGGTTCGCCCACTTCTCGCCCTTGTGGGCCACCGGGATCTCGCTGGCGTTGTTCGGCAGATCGCGCACATGGCCCATCGAGGCCTCCACCCGGAATTCCTTGGGCAGGAAGGCGCGGATGGTGCGGGCCTTGGTGGGGCTTTCGACGATCACCAATGTGTGGGCCACACGCGCAGGGTCGATACCGTGCTCTTCTTTATCGCATCGGCGGGCAGTGGGGGAACCGGGCGGCGGCGGCGGCACCGGCCGGCTTCCGGACGCGGCCGCTACAGTCAGCGCCACCAGACTCTGGTCCTGCCGTGGGAGAAGCGATCCTGACCGCCGTTCTGGGAGCCACCACCGCCAGTCCGGCGTCGGTCGCCACCGATGCCATCGCGGCTGGCCTCAGCACCGGAGGCCTCAACCTCCAACTCAATGCCGGCGCCATCGCCCCGGAGATCGCGGTGCTGGTCGCCCTGGCCGGCTGCCTGCTGGTGGATCTGGCGGGCGAACGCCCGGCCAGCCGCTGGGTGCCGCCGATCTGCTACGGCGGCCTGGGGGCTGCCCTGGTGCTGCTGGCGCTGCAGTGGAACGGCTCCCTGGAAACCTCGTTCCTCGGCTCCTTCCTGGCGGACAACCTGGCGATCGCCTTCCGCTCGGTGGTGGCGGCCTCCACGTTGATCACCCTGCTGCTCAGTTGGCGCTATGTGGAGCGCAGTGGCACACCACTGGGGGAATACGCGGCCATCCTGTTGGCCGCCACGCTCGGGGCGATGTTCCTGTGCGGCGCCACCGACCTGGTGAGCATTTTCATCTCCCTGGAAACTCTCTCGGTCGCCAGCTACTTGCTTTCGGGCTACATGAAGCGCGACGCCCGCAGTTCCGAGGCGGCGCTGAAGTACCTGCTGGTCGGCTCCGCCGCGGCCGCTGTCTTCCTCTACGGCGCTTCGCTTTTGTACGGGTTGAGCGGTGGCACCGACCTGGCCGGCATCGCCCTCGCCCTGCGCACCGCCGCCTCGCCGATCACGGCCCTGGCCCTGGTGTTCGTGCTGGCCACGGTGGCTTTCAAAATTGCGGCGGTCCCCTTTCACCAATGGACCCCGGACGTGTACGAGGGTTCGCCCACGCCCGTGGTGGCCTTCCTTTCGGTGGGATCCAAGGCGGCGGGTTTCGCCCTGGCCCTGCGCATCCTGGTGGGCTGCTTCGAGAGCTTCGACAGCCAGTGGAAGTTTCTGTTCACGGTGCTGGCGGTGTTGAGCATGGTGCTCGGCAATGTGGTGGCCCTGGCACAAACGTCCATGAAGCGGATGCTGGCCTACAGCTCGATCGGCCAGGCGGGCTTCGTGATGATCGGCATGGTCTGCGGCACCGAGGACGGCTTCGCAGCGATGGTGCTGTACATGGCGGCCTATCTGTTCATGAACCTCGGTGCCTTCGCCTGCATCATCCTCTTCTCCCTGCGCACCGGCAGCGACCGGATTGCGGATTATGCCGGCCTGTATCAGAAGGATCCGCTGATCACCCTTGGTCTGAGTCTGTGCCTGCTTTCCCTGGGTGGCATCCCGCCGATGCTCGGCTTCTTCGGCAAGATCTATCTTTTCTTCGCCGGCTGGGCTGATCACCAGTATCTGCTGGTGGTGGTGGGCCTGGTCACCTCGGTGGTGTCGATCTACTACTACATCTCCGTGATCAAGATGATGGTAGTCAAGGAGCCGCAGGAAGCCTCCGATGTGGTGAAGGCCTATCCGGCGATTCAGTGGAATCTGGCCGGGATGCAGCCCCTGCGCGCCGCCCTGGTGGGCTGCGTGGTGGTGACGGCGGTGGGGGGCATCCTCTCCAGCCCCCTGTTCGATTGGGCGAGCGGGGCAGTGGCCGGAACGCCGATCCTGCAGCAGGCGATCGCCGCCGCAGGCGCCGTCCCCACCCTGGGCTGATCTCCCCCTTCCCCATGCCCCAGATCAGCGACAGCGCTGCCCCGGTGGTGGCCCAGATGGAGCATGTGACAAAGGTCTACGGCAGCGGCCCGACGGCCGTTCATGCCCTCAACGACCTGTCGATGACGGTGCGGCGAGGCGAGTATCTGGCGATGATGGGATCGTCGGGCTCGGGCAAGAGCACGGCGATGAACATCCTGGGCTGCCTGGATCGACCAAGCGGCGGCACCTATCGCCTGAACGGCACTTCGGTGCAGCGGCTCAGCGACGATGAACTCGCACACCTGCGCAACCGCGAGCTGGGCTTTGTGTTCCAGCAGTTCCACCTGCTGCCCCAGCTCAGCGCCCTCGACAACGTGATGCTGCCGATGATCTATGCCCGCGTGCCCCGCGCCGAGCGGCGCGAGCGGGCGGTGGCCGCCCTCACCCGAGTGGGTCTGGCCGAGCGGCTGCAGAACCGCCCCAACCAGCTTTCGGGCGGCCAGCAGCAGCGGGTGGCGCTGGCGCGGGCGATCATCAACCAGCCGGCGCTGCTGCTGGCGGACGAACCGACCGGCGCCCTCGATTCCGCCACCACCCGCGAGGTGCTCGATCTGTTCGACGAATTGCACCGCCAGGGCATGACAATCCTGATGGTCACCCACGAAGCGGATGTGGCCGCCCGGGCCGAGCGGGTGCTGCAGTTCCAGGACGGCCGCATCGCGGACGAGCAGGGCGAGCGGCTGCGGGTGCTCTGAGGAGCAACCGAGCGGGGCGGCGGGGTCAGGAGGGGGCCAGGGGAAGGCGGGGGCGCTCCAGAGTCTGGATCAGCTGGCCCATCAGCAGGGCCACGGCATTGTTCATCGGACCCTCCCCCGGTGCGGCCAAGCCGCCGAGGCCCGCGATCGCCGAGCCGGCGCTCAGGCCGGTGCCGGGATCGAGTTCGCCGGGATCGACGGCCACCCAGCCGCCATCGCGGGGCATGCGCAGCTCGAAGTGCAGGTGCGGGCCGGTGCTCAGGCCGGTGCTGCCCACCCGGCCGATCACCTCGCCCTGGCGCACCTTCTGGCCCTCGCGCACGTAAAGCTCCGAGAGGTGGCCATAGAGGGTGCGGCGCCGGGGGCCTTCGTGCTCCACCTCGACCGCCAGGCCATAACCTCCGGCCAGGCCGCTGCTCACCACCTGGCCGCTGAGGGCGGCCACCACCGGCGTGCCCTCGGGGGCCGCCAGGTCTTTGCCGGCGTGCATCAGCCAGCTGCCCAGCACCGGATGCAGACGCCAGCCAAAGCCGCTGGTGGGCACCGACGACCCGATCAGCGGGTAGAGCAACCGCAGGTTGCCGTTGCCCGCCACCGCCGCCGGACGAGGGGTGCGCCCGAACACATCGGTGAGACGGAAGGTGCCCCC
Organism: Cyanobium sp.; assembly: GCA_044351065.1. Lineage (GTDB taxonomy): Bacteria > Cyanobacteriota > Cyanobacteriia > PCC-6307 > Cyanobiaceae > Cyanobium. The sequence continues at coordinate 34,269 of JBILGK010000007.1, read as the reverse complement.
GGCGCCGGAGAGCAGGGCCGTCACCGGCACCGAGATCGGCGGCAGGGGGGTGGCGTCGGTGCGGAAGCCGGCGGCGGAATAGGCCAGCTCGCTGCCCGAGCCGGAGGGATTCAGCAGGGGCCCGCTGATGCCGTCGCGGCGGTTGCGGCCGATCACCGTGACGCTGCCGCTGCACTCCAAGGCGGAGAGGGCGCCGTTGCGGCAGGCGGCCTGCAGGGCAGGGCTGGCGAAGCCGGGGATAACACCCCGCACCCGCACCCGCTCCCGCGGCGTGACAACGCCGTCGCGCACCAGGGCGTCGAGGTCGGCGTCGAAGCGGCGGGGGGTTTCCGCCCGGCGGAGCTCAGCGGAGGGCTGCAGTGCAGGCCCTGAGGGCAGCGGGTTGGCGGTGGGGCGCTGGACGGGCTCCAGCGGGGGGGCAACGGCAGCCGGCAGCGGTGGCGGCGCCGGTGGCGGGGCGAGCGGAGCCGCCGCAGGCGGGGTGCTGGCGGCGGGGGCAGCGGCGCCGGAATCCTGGGCGAGGCCGAGCGGCACCGTCAGCAGCGGCGCGCCGACGAGGGCGGTGGCGGCGAGCAGGGCATGCAGGGGCCGGGGAGCCATGGAAGCGGGGATGGGAAAGGAGGGGCCGGCGGAGGGTGGAGGCCCCGCTCTCGGCGGTAAGTATTGTGACGCAGAACGGGGCGAGCAGGGCAGCGGGGGGCGGTCTCAGAACCGCCGATGCAGGCTGAGCCGCCGCGCTCCTGCGCGCAGCCGCAGCCGACCGTCTGGGGTCAACCCCTCCACCTCCCACCATTCGCCCCCCTGCCAGAGGGGGGGCAGGGGCAGCCCCAGCCGCGCTTCCGCCGCGAGCCGCACCGCCTCCGGCGCACGGGCATGGGCAATCGCCCACTCCAGGGCGCGCAGCACCCGAGCGGCGAGGGCTGCGGGCGGCAGGGAGACGGCGGCGGCGCCGGGGGGCAGGTGGTGGCGGCCGTTGAGACCCACCCCCACCTGGGCCCAGCGCACCCGCCCCCCCCGCAGCCGCAGGCGGGGCAGCAGGCCGGCAATCTTGCGGCCCTCCAGCAGCAGGTCATTGGGCCATTTGAGCCGCACCGGCAGTCCGAGGCTTTCCAGCTCCAGGGCCAGACCCACCGCCACCGCCAGGCCAGGTGCGGCGGCGGCAGCCGGATCGGGAGGCCAGGGCAGGGCCGCACTGATCCAGGCGCCGCCGGCCGGCGAAAGCCAGACGCGCCCGCGCTGACCCCGACCGAAGCGCTGCCGCCGGGCCACCACCGCCAGCGGCGTTGTCAGAGCCGGCAGGCACGCCAGGGCGGGGGTGGCCAGCCAGCGCTCCAACTCCACCTCGCTGCTGGCGCAGACCGGCAGGGCCCGAAGCCGCCAGGCCCCGGGGGATTCCTCCCCCCGCTGCGGCAGGGCGCGGCGGGCCGCCATCACGGCACCGATCACAGGGTGCGCAACCAGGCCCCGATGCGGCGGGCCCCCTCCTCCAGCTCCTCGATGGGATGCACCAGGGCCAGCCGCTGCCAGCCCTCACCGCCGGGGCCGAAGCCATTCCCAGGGGTGAGGCAGACGCCACTGCCCTCCAGCAGGGCGGCACAGAAGGCCTCCGAATCCAGGCCGCGGGCCCGGGCCTGAGGCGGCACCTCCAGCCAGAGGTAGAGCGCCATCGAGGGCGTGCGCACCGGCCAGCCCTCCGCCGCCAGGCTGGCCAGCAGGCGATCGCGCCGCTCGCGGTAGGTGATCCGCAGCCGCGCGGGCCACTCCGGCGCCCGCTCCAGGGCGGCGATCGCGCCGGCCTGGAGCGCCAGGGACTGGTTGAAATCCACCACCCCCTTGAGCTGACGCAGGGCGGTGATCAGCCATTCGGCACCGATGGCGAAGGCGAGCCGATAGCCGCCGAGGCACCAGCTTTTGGAAAAGGAGAAGAACTCGATGCCGCACTGCCGCCAGGCGGGGTTGTGCAACAGGGCCGGCGCCTCGCCGTCGAGGGCCAGATCCACGTAGGGGTTGTCGTGGGCGAGCACCACGTCGTGGCGGAGGGCCCGGGCCACCGCCTCATCCAGCCAGGCCTGGGCGCCGGTGGTGGCGGTGGGGTTGTGGGGAAAGCCGAGCACCATCAGCTTCAGAGCATCCCAGGTGGCGGACTCCAGCTGCTCGAAGGGAGGCCGCCAGCCCTGCTCGGCCTCCAGGGGGAGCAGCACCGCCCGGGCCGAAGCCAGCTGCAGACCGCCCCTGTGGGAGGGGTAGTAGGGATCGAGCAGCAGGGCAGGGTCGCCGGGGTTGAGCACCGCCAGGGGCAGGTGGGCCGTTCCCTCCTGGGAGCCGACCAGCAGCAGCACCTCCGTTTCGGGATCGATGCGGGTGTCGAAGCGCTGCCGGGCCCAGGCCGCCACAGCTTCCCGAAAGGGCAGGGTGGCGCCGTGGAGGCAGTAGGAAGCGCTTTGCGGTTGGGGAAGGGCCGCGGCGATCGCCTCAAGGCACACCGGCGGGGGCGGCAGATCGGTGGAGCCGAGGGAGAGATCGAGCAGCGGCGGCGGTGCGGGGTGCTGCCCGCCGAGGGCGGCCTGCCGGCGCCGCTCGTAGGCGAGTTTGCGCTGGTCGTTGCGGGCGAAGACGCCGCTGCCCAGCTGGGACACCCGCTCAGAGATGGGCATCCAGGAATTGCTTCAGCTGGGGTTTGGCCAGGGCGCCCTCATGGCGAGCCACCTCAAGGCCGGCGCGGAAGAGCAGCAGGGTGGGCAGGCCCTGGATGCGGTATTGGTCGCGGGTGAGGGGATTGGGGTCGGCCGCGAGCTTGCCGACGCGCAGGCGTGGGCCGTACTCACTGGCGGCCCAATCCATCAACGGCGCGATCAGGCGGCAGGGCCCGCACCAATCGGCCCAGACATCCACCAGAACAGCCCCGGATTGCTCCAGCACCTCCGCAGCGAAGTTGGCGTCGGAAAGGGACAACACAGGGGTATCGGTGGAGCTGTCGGTTGTCATCGCCACATTCCAAGGGGGAGGGGTGGATTGTAGAAATGCCGTGGCGGGAGCGGCAGGCTCAGAGCTTGTCGATCGACTGTCTGAGCTCCTCGAGTTCGGCGTCCACCTCCGCCACCTTGACGGGTTCCAGGCGGGGGAGCGGCCCGTTCTCGGCGGGCAGGGCGATGGGGGTGGGGCCACCCTCCAGGCGCAGCTTCAGGGCGGCCAGCTCATCATCCACATCTCCGCCACCCTCCAGGGAAGCGAACTGGCTTTCGAGATCGGCGCCGGCCAGTTCAGCCATGGCCTGGCTCCTGGCCTCCATCCCTTGCACCTTCTCCTCCATCTGCTCGAAGGCGGCCATCGAGGTGTTGGTGCCGAGGTTGCTCACGGCGCTGTGCAGCTGCTCCTGGGCCTTGGCGGCGCTCGCCCGGGCCTTGAGCATGTCTTTTTTGGTTTTGGCTTCAGCGATCTTGCTCTCGAGGGCCAGCAGGCTCTTTTTGAGCGTGTCCACCTGTCCGGCCTGGCTGTTGAGCTGCTGGGTCAGCGCGGCGGCGGTGTCGGTGTAGGTCTTGCGGCGGGAGAGGGCTTCGCGGGCCAGATCCTCCTCCCCTTTCTTCAGGGCGAGTTCAGCGCGCTCGTACCAGGTGCGGGCCTGGGTTTCGGCCTGCTCCGCCTGATTCTGGATGCGCTTCTGGCTGGCGATCGCGCTGGCGACGGCCTGCCGCAACTTGATCAGGTCGGATTGCATGTCTGCGACCGACTGATCGAGGATCTTGGCCGGATCCTCCGCCTTGCTCACCAGGTCGTTGAGGTTGGCGCGCAGCAGGCGGCTGAGCCGATCGAAAAAGCCCATGAATGAATGGTGAGGGCAGGGTTGCACCCTAGCGGCTTCGGGGGGTCGGTGATCCCGCCTAGGTTGGGGGGATGGCCCCGCCCCGCCGCCCCCGTCCGCCCCGGGATCAGGCCCGCCGCATCGGCAGCCTGTCGTTGCTGCTGCCCCCGCGACCAGACCCCGCCAGCCCCCTGGCCCGCTGCCTGGAATCGCTGCAGCACGACTGGCGGCGCGACGGCCATCTGGCGGCGTTGTGGCAGGCCTGGCCGCGCATCGCCGGCCCCCAGCTGGCCCCCCATTGCCGGCCGCTGCAGCTGCAGGCGGGCCTGCTGACGGTGGGAGCACCGCCGGGACCGTGGCTGCAGGCCTTGCAATACAACCGGCACCAGCTGCTGGGGGCCCTGCGGGGCGCGGGCTTCAGCGTGCGCGACCTGCGGCTGCGGCAGTTCCACGCCAGCGGGGCGGTGCCGCTGGCGAGCCAGGCGGAGGAGCAGATCTGGGCGGCGCACCCGAGCCGCAGCGACGTGCACGGGATGGCGGATTGTCCGGCCTGCGGCCGTCCCGCCCCCACCGGCGAGATGGCCCGCTGGGGCCATTGCGGTTTCTGCCGGCGGGCGGCGCTGGCTTAGGGGAACAGGGCGCGCCAGGATTGCTCTTGGGCCGTGGCCTCGGCTGTTCCCTCCAGCGGGAAGGCGGCCAGGAAATCCTTGTCGGCGGTGGGCACGTAGGGCCCCTGCTTGAGCTCGAACATCACCGTGTCGGGCTGGAGCGCCACCAAGGTGTGGAAGATGCCTTGCGCCAGCTCGATCCCCCGCAGCGGGCCGGCGGCGTCGAGGCGCTCCTGCCCGAGCACGCGGCCCTGTTCGTCGAGGAGCAGCAGGCCGATGGCGCCCTGCAGCACGAGGAAGCATTCGAAGCCGGCGCCGGGATCCGGCCGGCAGTGGCGGTGCGGGCGGACGTAGGTGCCGGGTTGCAGCACGTTGAGGAAGCGCTGCACCAGATCGGGCTCGGCGTGCAGGTTGCGGTTGCGCCGCAGCCGGGGGGCCTGGCGGGCCTCGGCGGCCACGGCGTCGAAGAGGTCCTGGTCGATGCGCTGGAGCATGGGAAATCAGGGGGCGAGGGCGGGGGTCTCAGGCGAGGGCGGCCAGGCAGGCGGCAAAGGCGGCGGCCGGATCGGCGGCGGCGCTGATCGGCCGGCCGATCACCAGGCGGGAGGCGCCGGCGGCGATCGCTTCGGCCGGGGTCATCACCCGCCGCTGGTCGTCGTCGGCCGCGCCGGCGGGGCGGATGCCGGGGGTGACGAGGGCGAAGGGCTCCGGGTGGGCGGCCCGCAACGCGGCCACCTCCCGGGGCGAACAGACGGCTCCCTCCACCCCGGCATCAGCCGCCAGGGCCGCCAGCCGGGCCACCCGGGCCGGCAGCGGCTCCTCGATCGCCAGCTCGGCAGCGAAGCGCTCCGGGTTCCAGCTGGTGAGCACGGTGACCGCCAGCAGGGAGGGGGCCTCCAGACCGGCGGCGGCGGCCCCCTCCCGGGCCCCTGTCTGTGCCGCCGCCAGGGCCTCGCTGCCCGCGGCGGCATGCACCGTGATCAGCTCCGCCCCCAGCCGCGCGGCGCTGCGGCAGGCGCCGGCCATGGTGGCGGGGATGTCGTGGAACTTGAGGTCGAGGAACAGCCGCAACCCCCGCTCCCGCAGCCGCAGCACCACCTCGGGGCCGGCGGCGCTGAACAGCTCCAACCCCACCTTCACCCAGCGCAGCTCCGGGATGGCCGCCGCCAGGGCCAGGGCAGAGGCGGCATCGGGGCGATCGAGCGCCAGGATCAGCCGATCAGCGGCGTCGAGCGAGGCGGCGACAGGCGGGGCGGCGGCTTGCATCAGGCGCGGATCGCGGGTCAGGCGGGGCGGGGCAGGGGAAGCCTGGCGCCATGATCGTCGAACGGGGCGGCGGTTGGGAAACCGGCGGCCTCGATCCGGGTGAGGCCCAGCCGCTCTTCGGTGGCACGACCCCTGCGATGCGGCGGGGAGGTGGGCCCCCCGGACTGGAGCAGCCAGGCCAGAACTCAGGAGAGTTCAGCGATGACGAGCTGGCCGAAACAGCCCTGAGGGGTCAGAGCTTCAACGACCATGGTCTGGAACCTCACCTGTACAGCTCCTTCGAAGCATCGGCAGCTTGCCAGCAGATCTGCAGCCTGCCTGTGTGCAGATCCCGCGAGAGATTGACGGCGCTGGTGCCTGATCACCGCGCAGTGTTGCGGGCGGCACCTTCACAACTAAAGCATGCCCAAGCCGCTTCAGCATCAAGCGAAGCTCTGTTGACTCGCACCCTGCAAGGGCGTATCAGACCTCGGGCCCGCTTGAAGCCCGAGAAGCCGTCACCCGCATCGACACCTTGGCGGCTATGCGGCAGGTGCCCGGCGGTATCGCCTGAGGCAGACGCCTTGCCCTAACGATGCAGATCAGAGATCAGCCTTGGATGGCGTTTCCAATCACAACCGAAGTCACCAGCGAGCGGTGACTTCGGTTGTGCCGCTGCAGCGGCTGGAGATCCTTGGCGGCTTCCATCAACTGGTGACACCAGGAAGTGGTGGCATCTCACAGGCATCAACCCTGAGCTTCTTAGATATATGAAGGGGCTACCAATCAATAGGTGTCACCAGCGAGTGATGACCATCCAAACAAACCACCAGAAACTCTAGAACAACTAGCGGTTTCCAATCACTAGGTGTCACCAGCGAGTGGTGACTGAAATTGTTGCGCGGGTTACGAAAATCCAGCGTACCGTGTTGTTTCCAATCAATAGGTGTCACCAGCGAGCGGTGACCAAGCGCAGGTCCTGGTACCGAAGGTGTCTGACTCCTTCAACGTTTCCAATCAATAGGTGCCACCAGCGAGTGGCGACATGTATCCCTCCCATCCTATCGGATGCCCCCGTAATTGGAAACAGTTTCCAATCAATAGGTGTCACCAGCGAGCGGTGACGGTGCTCCCCGAGAGGGTCTGCGCCGCAAGCGATCTGAAGGCAGTTTGCGCACCCCCCTACCTTGGCCGCCTCTGCGGCTGCCGTCAAGCCTGTGGAAAACGCTGAGATCCGTTGCACCGCAGGGCAGCGCGCAGGATCGCGCAAACACTGGGGTTTCGGCGATCGGCGGGGGGGTGCGCGGCAAGGGGAAAGGGTAAAAAACCAGTGAAGTCCTTGGACCCCATGGGCAGCCAGAGACGCGCACCCCCTGGGGCGATGCCGGTGCCAGGCAGGCCTGGGTGGTGGATCCGGCCCTGGTGCTGGCGTGATCACCGGAGCCGGACGCTTCGCCTTCCTGCGCCAGCGGCCCATGACCCTGTTTGCAGCCGGCTGCTCGACGGGTGCGGCGTCGCTGCGGGCGCTGATGGCTGGGGAGCCTCCACCGCGGCGGGTCCGGGCCTCAGCTTGCAGGATCTCAGCGAAGCGGTGGAGAACGGCAGCGATCGGCGGTCGGCCGGCCCTGCAGGAGCGGCCTCTGAAAGCAGCAGTGCCGCCACCAACCTGTTGCGCTTTTCCCAAGCAGTGGATGATCAGCGCTCCGGGCCACCCGCTTGCTTGGCTGTGATCTGCGGGAAGGGTTACGCCTATCGCCGCGCGGATGGGATCGCGATGCTGCCGGTGGGAGTGCTTGGGCTTGGAAGATCGCCTGATTTGCGCAGAGAGCGGAAACTGCAGAGCCCAGCGGTAAGCACTGCCGCAGTTGCTGCTTTATCGCTGCGCCAGCCAGACGGTGAGGTCTGCCGCTGTCTGGAAATCCAGGAGAGCATCCGCCAGGGCTTCGAGTTCCGCGAGCGGCAGGGCCTCGATGCGGGCCTGCTGCTCGGTGGCAAGAGGCCCGAAGCGGCGCAGCAGCAGGCGCTGAGTCATGGCGGCAGCCTCCGCCTGTCTGCCCTCCCGCTGGCCCAGACCGTAGATCTCGCGGTAGGCGACGCTGTTGGTGAAGTCGTCGACGGTGATTCCACCCATGGCGCAGATGTCGATGATGGAGCGGCCGTTGAACCGTGAAAGCAGGATAGCGGCGATCACGTCATCGATTTCATCCTGCAGCGGTGTGGCGGTGGTTTGCTGGCGGATGGCGGCGGAGGTTGAAAGGAGCTGCTCCTCCGGCAGCAGCAACAGCCCCAGGGCGCGCTGCAGTGGCGGGGCATCTGGCGGCAGGCGATCGGGGGCGAGCTCGATCCAGATCAAGCGTTCGCGCAGGAATTCCGCCACGGGAACAGGATCGCCGAAGTTGAGGTCGCGGGAGGGGCAGATCACCAGTACGCGCCAATGGCGCAGGGGTTGCCCCTGGCGGTACTGATGGCGCAGCAGCAGGCTGCTTTCGTTGTAGAGCCGCAGCAGGAATTCCGGATCGGGGGCCATCTGGGCTTCCAGGATGATCGCCGGCTTGGCCGGGATCTGGTCGGGCTGAGGAAGGAACAGCCCATCGAGCCGCACTTCCCGCTCCTTGATCACCGGGGCCGAGAAGGTATAGCCCTCCATATCGGGCAGGAGCTGCCCGGCCAAGGGCTGCAGGCGCTGGCAGCGTTCCTGGAACAACCAGAAGAAGAGCTTGTCGCTGGCGACCACTTCAGAATTGACGCTGCTCCAGCCAGGCGGTGAGGTCTGCCGCTGTCTGGAAATCCAGGAGGGCATCCGCCAGGGCTTCCAGTTCCGCGAGCGGCAGGGCCTCGATGCGGGCCTGCTGCTCGGTGGCAAGGGGTCCGAAGCGGCGCAGCAGCAGGCGCTGGGTCATGGCGGCGGCCTCCGCCTGTCTGCCCTCCCGCTGGCCCTCCCGCTGGCCCAGCCCGTAGATCTCGCGGTAGGCGACGCTGTTGGTGAAGTCGTCGACGGTGATTCCACCCATGGCGCAGATGTCGGTGATGGAGCGGCCGTTGAACCGTGAAAGCAGGATAGCGGCGATCACGTCAGCCATCTCCTCGGAGAGTGCCGTGCCGGCCACCTGCTGCTGGATCGCGGCTGCCGTGGCGGGCAGCTGCTCCTCCGGCAGCAGCAACAGTCCCAGGGCGCGCTGCAGGGGTGGGGCATCTGGCGGCATGCGATCGGGGGCGAGCTCGATCCAGATCAAGCGTTCGCGCAGGAATTCCGCCACGGGGATGGGATCGCCGAAGTTGAGCTGGCGTGAGGGACAGATCACCAGCACGCGCCAATGGCGCAACGGTTGACCCTGGCGGTATTGGTGACGCAGCAGCAGGCTGCTTTCGTTGTAGAGCCGCAGCAGGAATTCCGGATTGGCGGCCATCTGGGCTTCCAGGATGATCGCCGGTTTGGCCGGGATCTGGTCTGGAGGGGGTAGGAAAAGCCCATCGAGCCGCACCTCACGCTCCTTGATCACTGGGGCCGTGAAGGTATAGCCCTCCATATCGGGCAGGAGCTGCCCGGCCAAGGGCTGCAGGCGCTGGCAGCGTTCCTGGAATAACCAGAAGAAGAGCTTGTCGCTGGCGCCCACTTCAGAATTGACGCTGCTCCAGCCAGGCGGTGAGGTCTGCCGCTGTCTGGAAATCCAGGAGGGCATCCGCCAGGGCTTCCAGTTCCGCGAGCGGCAGGGCCTCGATGCGGGCCTGCTGCTCGATGGCAAGGGGTCCAAAGCGGCGCAGCAGCAGGCGCTGGGTCATGGCGGCGGCCTCTGCCTTCCTGCCCTCCTGCTGGCCCTCAAGCCGGCCCTCCCGCTGGCCCAGACCGTAGATCTCGCGGTAGGCGACGCTGTTGGTGAAGTCGTCGACGGTGATTCCACCCATGGCGCAGATGTCGGTGATGGAGCGGCCGTTGAACCGTGAAAGCAGGATAGCGGCGATCACATCGGTTATCTCATCGGAGAGGGCCGTGTCGGCCACCTGCTGCTGGATTGCGGCTGCCGTGGCGGGCAGCTGATCTTCCGGCAGCAGCAACAGTCCGAGGGCGCGCTGCAGGGGTGGCGCGTCTGGCGGCAGGCGATCGGGGGCGAGCTCGATCCAGAGGAGGCGTTCGCGCAGGAATTCCGCCACGGGCACAGGATCGCCGAAGTTGAGCTGGCGTGAGGGGCAGATCACCAGCACGCGCCAATGGCGCAACGGTTGACCCTGGCGGTATTGATGGCGCAACAGCAGGCTGCTTTCGTTGTAGAGCCGCAGCAGGAATTCCGGATCTGCGGCCATCTGGGCTTCCAGGATGATCGCGGGTTTGGCCGGGATCTGGTCTGGAGGGGGTAGGAAAAGCCCATCGAGCCGCACCTCGCGCTCCTTGATCACCGGGGCCGAGAAGCTGTAGCCCTCCATATCGGGCAGGAGGGTGGCGAGCAAAGGCTGCAGACGTGCGGTGCGCTCCTGGAACAACCAGAAGAAGAGCTTGTCGCTGGCGACCACTGGGGGGTGGGAGGATTTGCTGCCCAGTATCAACGAAGCGGGCGGTGATCCGCGTCAAGAGATCAGGTCCGTGCCGGAGATTGCTGAGCAAGGCTTCAAGCCTTCCTAATCGATTGCCGGGGATGGATCCTGCTCAGCCAGGCCGACAGATCCGCGGACGACTGGAAATCGAGGAGGGCATCAGCCAGGGCTTCGAGGTCCGCGAGTGGCAGGGCCTGGATGCGGGCCTGCTGCTCGGTGGCAAGGGGTCCGAAGCGGCGCAGCAGCTGGCGCTGAGTCATGGCGGCGGCCTCTGCCTTCCTGCCCTCCTGCTGGCCCTCAAGCCGGCCCTTCTGCTGGCCCAGACCGTAGATCTCGCGGTAGGCGACGCTGTTGGTGAAGTCGTCGACGGTGATCCCACCCATGGCGCAGATGTCGGTGATGGAGCGGCCGTTGAAGCGTGAAAGCAGGATAGCGGCGATCACATCGGTCATCTCCTCTGAGAGTGCCGTGACGGCCACCTGCTGCTGGATCATGGCTGCGGTGGCGGGCAGCTGGCTCTCCGGCAGCAGCAAGAGTCCCAGGGCGCGCTGCAGGGGTGGGGCATCTGGCGGCAGGCGATCGGGGGCGAGCTCGATCCAGAGCAGGCGTTCGCGCAGGAATTCCGCCACGGGAACAGGATCGCCGAAGTTGAGGTCGCGGGAGGGGCAGATCACCAGCACGCGCCAATAGCGCAAAGGGTTACCCAGGCGGTAATGATGGCGCAGCAGCAGGCTGCTTTCGTTGTACAGCCGCAGCAGGAATTCCGGATCTGCGGCCATCTGCGCCTCCATGATCAGCGCAAGCTCGTGGGGCAGCTGCTCCGCTGGCGGCAGGAACAAGCCACCGAGCCTTACCTACCGCTCCTTGAACACCGGAGCGGTGAAGCTATAGCCATCCATATCCTTCACCAGGCCCTCGATCAAAGGCTGGAGACGATCGGTGCGGTTCTGGAACAGCCAGAAGAAGAGCTTGTCGCTGGCGACCACTGGAGGGCGGGATGTCTGACCCCATCATCGCAGCGGGGGCTGGATTGTGGCTGGGCTGGAACAGATGGGGATCTGCAAGTGCGGAGTGGGGGCCACGATTTGAAAACAGAAAACGCCATCTCTGCCGGTGGGCGGATATGGCGCTGATGTGGATGGATTGGACCTAACCGTCGGCACCTCAATCAATCTGTATCGCCAGCAAGTGGTGACGCCAGTCCATAACTTACATGGTCCTTCGGGATCTGCTGATGGGGTTTCCAATCAATAAGTGTCACCAGCAAGTGGTGACCTAAACCACTCAGTCCAGCCGCTCATGCGGTGAAGGATGCGTTTCCAATCAATAGGTGTCACCAGCGAGTGGTGACTGAGACAACAATGGTCTGCCTCAGCGACGAGAGCAGACGGAGTTTCCAATCAATAGGTGTCACCAGCGAGTGGTGACTCACATGGGGCAAGGTGAAGTGGGACCGCCTGTGGCCGGTAAGTTTCCAATCAATAGGTGTCACCAGCGAGTGGTGATCAACCAGGTATCCTTGCATACCCAGGCGTTAGCGTTATTGAAGTTTCCAATCAATAGGTGTCACCAGCGAGTGGTGACTAACTTGTCTCGAACTTTAATACCTGCATGGCTTGTAAAGTTTCCAATCAATAGGTGTCACCAGCGATTGGTGACTTTTGACGTGACAACCATTCAAGCCACCAAATTCTCTCGAGTTTCCAATCAATAGGTGTCACCAGCGAGTGGTGACCAAGGCCAAGAAAACCATTCCTACACTTCTTTTGAAGAGTTTCCAATCAATAGGTGTCACCAGCGAGTGGTGACATGCCAAACCTAGGTGACGCAGGGGGTGGCGCAGGAGGGTGCTTAGTTTCCAATCAATAGGTGTCACCAGCGAGTGGTGACTCACCTGGGCCAACCTCACCAGGTTTCCAATCAATAGGTGTCACCAGCGAGTGGTGACTGAAGCTGATCTGGCGGGCGCCGCCACCGGGGGCGAACAGTTTCCAATCAATAGGTGTCACCAGCGAGTGGTGACCCAGCATGAACGGCCAGTTATGGGAAGATTGTGGGATCTGTGGTTTCCAATCAATAGGTGTTACCAGCGAGTGGTGACCCCCCCTTTCGCCCTCCAGCGATGGTGGGGATGATGGTTAGTTTCCAATCAATAGGTGTCACCAGCGAGTGGTGACTACGGGCATGGTTGTTACCATCCGTCCCTACGAAGGGCGCAGTTTCCAATCAATAGGTGTCACCAGCGAGTGGTGACGTGAAGCGGATTTCCACATCCTCATCCGGGCGCAGCCCGGTTTCCAATCAATAGGTGTCACCAGCGAGTGGTGACCGCCCCGCGCTTGAAGCCGCCTACGACCCGTCTATGGCGGTTTCCAATCAATAGGTGTCACCAGCGAGTGGTGACTCGAAGACTTATCCGACAGGCTGTCGGCGGGAAGAGAGGTTTCCAATCAATAGGTGTCACCAGCGAGTGGTGACTTCTATTTTAATAGGGTTGGGACTTATTTTCTCACCCCTGTTTCCAATCAATAGGTGTCACCAGCGAGTGGTGACCATTATAGGGCTGTTGTTCACTGAGTTTTTAGCCGTATGGCTGTTTCCAATCAATAGGTGTCACCAGCGAGTGGTGACAAAAGGGTCTTGCAGATCATCATTCTTATATGAAAATTCTAGTTTCCAATCAATAGGTGTCACCAGCGAGTGGTGACTTGGGTTATCGGCCTAATTGTGGCTCTTTTTTCCACATTAAGTTTCCAATCAATAGGTGTCACCAGCGAGTGGTGACTAAGCACTACGTGCGCAATGAGCCGCTTGACGATGAGGTGTTTCCAATCAATAGGTGTCACCAGCGAGTGGTGACAGCCCCGATCGAAAGATCCTTTCCGCCAACATCCAGGCCAATGAGTTTCCAATCAATAGGTGTCACCAGCGAGTGGTGACACACCGCCACCCCGGCGGTGCGGGCTCCCGGGCGGCTGAGGGTTTCCAATCAATAGGTGTCACCAGCGAGTGGTGACCCATCCAGGGTGTCTCCACCTTGAGCGTGGTGGTGGGTTCGGTTTCCAATCAATAGGTGTCACCAGCGAGTGGTGACACAAATGACAATGACAGATTACCAGTTCTACTTTTTTTCTGTTTCCAATCAATAGGTGTCACCAGCGAGTGGTGACCGCCCTCGCCGCCGCCACTCTCCGCGCCGCTGCGGATCATGGTTTCCAATCAATAGGTGTCACCAGCGAGTGGTGACGCACATGTCTCTGTCTTCCACTATCAAGGGGACAAAAGTCAGTTTCCAATCAATAGGTGTCACCAGCGAGTGGTGACGGCGGCCCCCGAGAGGGCTTGCGCCGCAAGCGATCCGAAGGCCGTTTGCGCACCCCCCCAGGTTGGCGGCGCCTGGACCGGCCGTCAAGGCTGTGGAAAACGCTGAAATCCGTTGCGCTGCAGGGCAACGCGCAGGATCACGAAAATACTGGGGTTTCAGCGATTGGTGGGGGGGTGCGCGGCGAGGGGAAAGGGCATCAGGTCAGTGGCGGCCTGGGATCGCCTGTCCAGACAAAGACGCGCACCCTCAGGCGCGGAAGGGAGCTGCCAGGCCTTCTTCGCAACCTCGGCCTCGGGAGAGAAGCTACAGAAGCTGGATTGTGAACTCTGACCAGATGCCGCGGGGTTGCCCCTTCGGCCCCGGCCGGCTCGCCAGGTTGCGGTTGGCTCGTAGCAGGCAATCCGGTGCTGATCCCTTCCTGGCCGCTTCCTTGCCACAGCGGAACAGGGTGAAGCCGACCCGTTGCTGGTGGCCGGATTTGGCGCGCATGGGTATCGACTGAGGCTGGGTCGCTCAGATCACTTTGTCTTGCCAGGGCGTGGGTTCCACCGGCCGGCCCAGTTGCTCAGCGGTCTGGGCCCGTTGCGGCAGGCCCCAAAGACGAATGCTGTCCTCGGCGGTGGCGATGCGCGCCAGTCCTTGCCGCAGCCTTCGCAACTGATCCGGGTGTAGGCGACATTCGAACACGCTCCATTGCATCCGTTCGCCATAGCCCTCCAGCAACTTGGCGAGCTTGCGGCGGCGCTTATTGTTCGGGCTGTCGTAGGCCACCACCCACAGCCGCTCCTGCGTCATCGGCGCAGGGGGATGCAGAGCAGGCGATCGGGATCATCCACCGCGGCTGCGAAGCTCTTCACCAGCTGATCGAGCACCTGCCAGCGTGGCCCGCTGCCGGCCTCGCCCAGTTGGATCGGTTCGGCCATGAAGGCCGACCAGGTTTGCAACCACAAGCGCCGGCCGCTGTCGTTGAGATAGATCCCTCCGGCCTGAGGTTGGAAGTGTTGGGCTGGCGACAGCTGCCCGGTGCGGATCAGCTGGCTGTGGAACGGATCCACCAGAAATGTGCGCAGCGGTTCGATCAGATCCGACACCAATGCCGCATGGCGGGGAGAACCAACATGCAGAACACCGCTATAGGGATCCAGTCCGCGCAGCTCAATGCGTAACAGCAGCGCATTCCAGAGGACGCTGTAGCCAAAGCCGCAGAGCGCATCAAAGGGCGTGAGCGGCGGCCGGCGACTGCGCACCGCGAAGCCGAAGCCATCGCCCTCCAACAGACCGCCGAGGCTTCGGAAATACAGCGCCGCCGCCGATCCCTCCAGCCCCCGCAACTGATCGGGGCAGGGCACACAGCTGATCAAGGAATGGAGCTGACCCAACCGCCGCAGGCATGGTTCCACGGCGGAGCGGCCGGAGCGCCGCGTCAGCCGTTGCAGCACCACACGCCCATTGGCGATCTTGCCAGCCACCAACGACCGGGCCAGTGCCAGCCGCCGCTCCTGGGTCAGCTCCGCCTGACGCCGGGCCCGATGGCGATACCCTCCCTCCAACGGCTGAAGGCGCCCTAGGCACTGTCCAGTGCTGCTGAGATAGGCAATCGGGATCCCCCTTCGCAGGCAGGCGCGGATCAATTGGGTGGTGAGCTGCATCTTTCCCATCACCAGAATCTGATCCAGCAGGGGCAGCCCCATGCGATCAAGCTCCTGTTCATCGCTTCTCACCACCAGCTGCTCGCCCTCGATCCCGGCGGTGCCGTGGGGGCGGAGCAGGTACAGGGTGCGCATACAGACTTGGGGTGGTGAGCCGTTACAGGATTCCCAGGGGCGGTCAGGGGCGGGTGAGGGCGTTGGGGGTGGCGGCGGGAAAGGCGGGTGAGTGCCTGAATGCAAGACAGTTACCCGGCCCGCTTAGCGACTCAAAGATATCAGGGTAAGTCGTCCGTGATCATCGTGATGCAGACACATCTGAGTACAGGTGAGAGGAAATCCCAATCAATAAGTCCCACCAGCAAGTGGTAGCTCAATTACATCTCTATTCCGGGAGGCCTCGTTCTTCCCAAAGTGTGCAATCAATGGGTGGCACCAGCGAGTGGTGACGGTTCCTTCCATGGCCTTCGGCCTCAAACCGTTTCTTTCTGGTTTCCAATCAATAGGTGTCGCCAGCGAGTGGTGACTTGCTGTCGTCTAATCCGCCATAATCACGGTAAAGATTGCGATGTTTCCAGTCAATAGGTGTCACCAGCGAGTGGTGACCCCGGATGGGCTGCTCCCTCCGCAGCGCACAGGGGGGAGTTTCCAATCAATAGGTGTCACCAGCGAGTGGTGACCCAACAGCTGGCCCAGGTGAGCGTGACGGAGCAGGCCGCACCGGTTTCCAATCAATAGGTGTCACCAGCGAGTGGTGACTGATCCTCATCAGGCTATCTATGGATTTACTGGTGCGGAGTTTCCAATCAATAGGTGTCACCAGCGAGTGGTGACGGGCCAGAGCAATGGTGCGCTGTGAGCCCATTGAAAGCCCGTTTCCAATCAATAGGTGTCACCAGCGAGTGGTGACCAGCGAGTGGTGACTGTGTGACAAACGCCTGACCCCATCCACACCTGAAAAGTTTCCAACCAATAGGTGTCACCAGCGAGTGGTGACTAAGTCCTCTCGTTCTGATTATATTTTTGTTGAATGTAAGTTTCCAATCAATAGGTGTCACCAGCGAGTGGTGACACAGATTACTATTGCTTTGGAAGCCCCATGACGGGAAGGTTTCCAATCAATAGGTGTCACCAGCGAGTGGTGACAGCGGCCCCCGAGAGGGCTTGCGCCGCAAGCGATCCGAAGGCCGTTTGCGCACCCCCCCTAGCTTGGCGGCACCGTGGCGGGCCGTCAAGCCTGTGGAAAACGCTGAGATCCATTGTGCTGCAAGGCAGCGCGCAGGATCACGCAAATACTGGGGTTTCGGTGATCGGCGGGGGGTGCGCGGAAGCGAAGAAGCGCAACAAACCAGCTGCCGCAGGGCTCCAGTGTCTGTGCGTCAGCCGCGCACCCCACAGCGCCCCGGAAGCCAGGCGTAGCCTTCCCCCCACTTACTACCCTTTGCGGGCATGGACGTTGAGTACACAGGCGGCGTAGGGGAGGCCATCGGCCGCTGCCTGGGCGGGGTGGAGGAGCTGGAGGCCCAGATCGAAAGGCTTTGCCGAGGCCAGGAAGTGAGCCGCGTCACGTTCGCGCCTCTGGCTCCAGGGCGCTCCGGGGCCGTGGTGGCTCTCGTGCGTCGGCTCGAAGGCCCCCGAACCCTCAAGCCCTGGGTGGTAAAGATCGCAGAAACCTACGCATTGCTGCAGCAAGAACGCCGCAATTTCGAAGCCTTGGTGAAGGACCGCTGGCAGCTGGTGCCCCAGCTACTCGATACCGGCGCCTCCAGGATCCTGATCTACGAATGCGGCGGTTTTCTGGAGGGTTATGCCCCCACCACCCTGTGGCACGGCTATGCGCAAACGCCTCCCGATGCGCTGTCGATTTTGATGCAACGCATCGTGGCAGCGCTCACGCCTTTGCATGCCTTCGCGGGAGACACGCTGCCCTTTGTAGAACGCGAGGGCTTCGAACCCAGCCTGGCGGATCAGCTCGCCAGCCTTTCCTCCATCCCGTCTGATCTGGCGGAGGCGCTGCTCGTGGCCTGGAGGCAAACCCTGCAGCGGGCCTCCGAGTTGCCCAGGCTCGTCTCCACCGGCTGCCACGGCGATCTGAACGCCGGCAACATCCTCTTTCAGCCCGGCCCCAACGCCTCCTATCCCCTGTTCATCGACTTCGGACAGATGCACGGGAATCCCAGCAGGGGCTATCCCGCCAATGGCCATCCGCCCTTCTGGGATTTCGCCAAGCTGGAGCGCGACATCAAAACCCGCCTGTTTCTGGCCGAAGCCAGCTCCGAGGGCCTCAGCATGGAGGTGATCGTGGCTGCCCTTCAGCATCTGGATCGCTTTCAACCTGGCGCCAGCCTTCCCGCTGATCTGGCGGCTGTGCCCGCCGTGCAACACGGCTTCAGCCCTCCAGCCACCTTCCAGGCCTGGTATCGGATCAGCGTGGCCTCCGCCACGCTTCGGGTGCTGTACCGCTCTCCAGACGCTGACATCGACCCGGCGATTCAGCAGCGGGCGGCCGCCGAATCGGCCGTGGCCCTGCTGAGCCCTGCCAGCACCACTCCCCAGACAGCGGCGAGCGCTTCATCGCATCCGCCCGAAACTCTCAGCACCTCTTCCTCGGATGCGCTCCCGTCGAAGCCATCCACATTGCTGGTGCGCTCTTTCGCGTCCCAGCCGGCTTCTCCGCCCCACGATCCAGCCCTGATGCTCGATCTCACAGATCTCTTCCACGATCGCGATCCGCTCCACGATCAGGTGTGGGCAGAGGCCATCCCGCGCCTGCCACCTCTCGATCGCCTGGTATCTTGGCACCCAGCTCAACCCCAAGCGCGGTGTGGCGATTTCGCCGCTGCAAGGCGGTCCCACGGGTTCGGTGCTCTGGGACAGCACCGCCCCCCGGCTGCCGGAGGGAGCGTCAGGCTGGCAGCCGAGCCAGCAGAAGCTGAACTCTGGAGACGATCTGGCGTTGGTGCTGTCTGTCACTCGGCCAGCCCTCGCCGATGCGGAGCGCGCATTCGGGGAGTTACAGCTCCCGATCGGCCATCAGCTTCATCTGGAGCTGCCCGAACCGGGAAACGGCGCCGTCACCGATGGCTCCCACGCCCACTGGCTGGTGGATGCCCTGATCCGCGCTGCCCTGCCCCTGGTGCAGCAGCACCGCCCCCCACGGCTCCATCTCTTCGCCGCCTGCCCCGTCGCCTTCGCCTTCCTGCTCGGCCAGCAAGCCGAAGCGCTGGGCCCCACCACCGTCTACGAATTCGCCTTCAACCACTCCAGCCGCCGCTATTGGCCCGGTATGGCCAGTTGACTGTTGCCACCCGGCAAGGGCTGTGGCTACCACCAACGTAGACGTTCGCGCCTGCGCCCATGCCGGCTGGCACCGGCCCCACCACCTACACAGCCGTTACCTTCGCGCCGGTGCAGAGCTTCATCCGCAGCTCTCGCAAGTTGCGGGATCTTTATGGCAGTTCGCTGTTGCTGTCGCACCTGGCACGGGCGATTGTTGACGACGCCGAAACGCGTCTGCAACCCCTGGGCGGCTTTGTGATCAGCCCCGCCGGGGTGTCGCTCTCGCGGGGGGTGCCCAACTCCCTGATCCTTCGCGGTGCCTACAGCGAAGGCCAAGCGCGCCAGGCACTGCTCACCGCCTGGCGGCAGGTGCTCAAAGCCTGTCGCGACTGGTTGGAGGCCAACATCCGGGTTTCCCAGTTCCCTGAGCAGCCGGTGGGGTGGACCGGTGATTGGGAGGCAGGTTGGGGCACCAGCTGGAAGGCTGTGGCGCTGCACAGCTGGGAGCTCTTTCACGGCCAGGGCCTCACAATCAGCGCCGCCCGCCGGGCCCTGGCCGTAAGCAAGCAGCAGCGTGATTGGAGCATTCCCAACTGGACCGGCGAAAGCTCCACCCTCTCCTCCGCCGAAGCGGTGGTAAGGCCCACCATGGGCCGGGTGATTGATCCCCGCCATCTCGCAGAGAACGGGGCCAAGCAAGAAGCACGCGCCTTGATCCACCAGCTGCGCGCCAAGCTCGGGGATGCCTTCGCCGATGAAAATGAAGAAATCTCCCTGCTGGAGTTGGTGAAGCGGCTCATCACCTATCAACCGCTTCTGATAAACGCCTTTGCGCTGCAGGAGCAGCCACACGAGGTGGAAGAGCTGCTGCAAAAGGGATTCCCTCACCTGAGCACACACCAGCCCCTGGAGAGCGCGGCAAGGCCCGAATCCATCATCTGGTTCATGGCCGATGGTGACCGGATCGGCACCCATCTCGATCGCCTTGCAAATCAGGCAAACGAGGAAAGTGCACTGCGGCAGTTCAGCCACTCGATCCGCGCCTGGGCTGGCTCCCTCTACGAAAAAGTGCCGCAAGCCATGCACGATCCATGCTTTACCGAAGGAGAGCGCCGGGCCACCGTGGTCTATGCCGGTGGTGACGATCTGCTCGGTGCCCTGCATGAAGCCCGGCCGGGAAAGCAAGACCTCAGCAGCCGCGATCTCTGGCGTTGGCTCACCTGCTTCCCCACGCTCTGGCAAGAAGCCCGTCAGCCGGATCTCACCATCTCGATGGGGTTGGTGTGGGCCACCGCCAGGGTTCCCCAGCGGGAAGCCCTCCAACACGCCCGCGATGCCGAAGCCAGCGCCAAGGCCCGCGGCCGCAATCGCTTCGCCTTGCGCCTCCTCTATGCCAGCGGCAACCATCTGGAATGGTCCTGCCCCTGGGCATGGCTCCAGCCCATCCGCGAGCACTACCGCGACCGTGAAAACCGCAAAGGTTCAGCCGCCAGCTGGCGCCACCTTGCTGATGATCTTGTCTGGCTGAAGGAACGGCAGGCCATCGCGCAGGCCCGCTCTGGCCACGGCGCCAAGGCCACGGCGCTGGCGTTATGGCAAGCCTATTTCCCCGGCATCGTGCTGCCCGATGCGGGCACTGAGGCCTCCGCAAGCGCCGACCACTTTCATCCCAGCCTGGAGGAGCCGGAGCAGGGCCGCCGCTTTGATCAGTGGCTTTTGGATCTCGGCCTGGTGATGGCCGGATTGGAGAAACGCCGCGGGGAGGAGGTCGCATGAGCGCGCTTCCCTTCCAGGTTTTGGTCACCCTTGAGCCGCTCGGGCTTCTCTACGGCTCCAGCGGCCGGCTGCTCTCGGCGGAAACCCTCACCGGCCGCGCGGCAGAGCATTTCCCCCCCGATGCCCCCGCCTTGGCAGGGCTGCTGGCCAGCCAGCTCCGCCGCAGCGAGGTGCGGGATCTCTTCACCGCGGGTCCGTTCTGGCAAGAGGCGGATGGGGAGCTGATGCTGCCCGCGCCGCTTGTGCTGATCCCCGAGGACGGCGGGCCCACCGGCCGCTGCTGTCGCCAGCAGCTCCGCTGGCAGCAGGAAACGGAACAACAGCCGGCCGGCTGGTATTCACCGGCCACCACAGCTCACAAAGCCAAAACCGCCAGCGGCGGCTGGATTCGCCTGAGCGACTGGCCCCATCCCGCCAGCAACCGCGCCACCACGGCAGCCATCCCCCTGCACAGCAATCCCTGGCAGGCGGTGCCCCATCTGCATCCGAAACTGCTGGAAGAGCAGCGGGTAAGCGCTCAGAAAGATGCGCTCTTTCTGGAGTACGGCATTGCCCTGGAGCCTGGCGTTCGCCTGGCCTACCTCGCCAGCCATCCCATCCCGGAGGGAGTTGTGCGATTCGGCGGGGAGGGGCATCTCGTGGAGTTGCGCTGCCAACCGCTGCCACCACTGCTGCAGGATCTGCTCAGCCAGCCGCTCGCGGCACCTTTTGCGCTGATCACTGCCGGCTTGTGGGGCGGCCCCAAGCTCTCGATCCGCGAGCCGATCGACACCACGCTGCCCCGCGGCCACTTCCCATGGCATCGCGATGGCGTGGCCCCCGGCATCCTCACCGAACGCCCTCGCCCCTGGCGCCATCGCCTCGGCGCCGGCAGCGACGGCAAACGGCGCCTCTCCCGCGGCCGCTGGGCCGTACCGGCCGGCAGTTGCTATCGGGTGGCTGGTGATCCCCTGCCGCCCTGGCCCGACTGGCCCGAACCCTGGTTCCCCAGAGAGGGTTTCAGCTTCAAACAGTTCGGCACCGCCCTGGCCTTACCCCTTCACTTCGCTCCCTGATGTACGAACGCCGCTACGGCCTGATCCTCACCCTGGCTCCCCTGCATGTTGGGGCCTCTGCGGGGGAGGAATCGGGCAATCTCAACCTCATCTTCCGCGACCCCTTCACCCAAACCGGCATCATCCCCGGCAGCTCGATCCGAGGGCGATTCCGGGCAGACATGCGCCAGGGAGAAGGCGACTATGAATTCTGGTATGGCAAGAGTGCCGGCGAGAAGGAGATCAGCGAAGGTTTGGTCAAGTTCGAATATGCATCGCTGCTCTGGCTCCCCGTCTTCTGCCCCGGCCAGCCGGTGGTGTGGGTGAGCTGTCCGCGCTTGCTGCGCCGCTATGCGGCAACGGCGGATCCTGCCCTCCTCGCATCCGTACCGGAGCCCTACAGCTGCAGCGAAACGCTGAAAGGCCGCAGTGATCAGGAAGAGCGCACCCTGTTCTTCAATCTCGGTTTCATGACCGTCAAGCCATTCCCTGGCCTGCAGCAATGGGTGCCGGAACCACTCAAGTCGGAAGTTCCCGCTGATCGACTGGTGGTGGTGAGCGATGCCGATATCGGCATGATCCATGACATGGCCCTCTATCGCCAGAGCCGGGTGAAGCTTTCCGATACCATGAAAAAAGTTGATGGTGGGGCATTTTTCAATCTCGAAGCGCTACCGGAAGGCAGCGTGTTGGTGTTCCCACTGGCACTCAAGCCCAATCCAACCCAAACCTGGCAGCCCTTTGCTGGATCAGCTTCCCAGGATCTCTACTTCGGCGGCCTGGAAAGCGTGGGCTTCGGACGCTGCCATGTTTCCTTGATGAGCTGCGCAGCCTCCAAACCAGCCGCGGAGGTGGCGTGATGGCCTGGCATCCCTTTGATCTCGACCACCTCGCCCACGAGATCGTGCTCAAGGCACGTCAACGCGATCCTGAGAGCCTCAATCAGGCCTACAAGATGCGGGCAGCTTGTGCCTATGGCCTGGAACGCTTCTGGGGGGAGCATCTTCGGCTGGCTGACAAAGAGATTGAGAAAGCAGCCTTTATTGCAGATGTCTGGAAAGCCTTTGTAGACATGATTCAAATGGCGAGGCCAGACCTGCCGCTACCAGCAACGATGCTCAGCAAACGTGTCAACGAAGATCTCATTCGGTCGCTAGCGCAACAGCTATGGACCATGACTCCATGCGACCAACAAGAGTGTCTATCAGTTTTGACAGCACTATGTGATTCAATTATATGGTGGACGCAGAGACTAAAGATCCCGGCTGGCAGGCAACAGGATGCCTAGCGAGGATCTCCCATGCAAGGAAGCAATTTTAGCAAGGATCATCAAGCCCAGGCGCCTAGTAAACACACACAAAATGAAGGAGGTCCAATCAAATGAGCTACATGTATGACATATTCATAAGCTACAAGCGCGACCCTTGGTGGATGGCCTGGCACCATGATTACCTTAGGAACTTAATCAGAACTTTTCTGGTAAACGATCTTCACCGCGAACCGAAGATCTTTATTGATAGAGAAATTCAGACCTCTTCAGACTGGCCCATAAGACTTGGAGAAGCTCTTGCAAGATCGAGCGTCTTAGTCGCAGTTTTAAATAGCAATTACTTCCGAAGCTATTGGTGTCGACATGAGCTTGACTTAATGCTTGATAGGCTCTCGTGTTTTCCTAAAAGGCAAATCATCGTACCACTAGTCGTTCATAATTGCGAAAGACTACCAGCAGCAGTCGGCCGCATTGGCTTGACTTATCTCAAAGAGTTTTATAATCCACACATTCAGGGTGACTCTGCCATGTATTACCGGTTTTCCGAAGAGGTGAAGAGGTTGTGTCCGACTATAGCAACCGCAATTCATTCTGCGCCCGCCTTCGACTCTAACTGGATCCGTATATGCACAAGCCGCTTTAATGATGTTTATCTGCAGACCCATGGAAATGGTTCCGCCAAGTTTACTCAGCTGGAAACCAAAGACGTGAGCTATGATGACAATTTCTTTCCCAGGGTTGATATGTCATGAGCGCTAGAGTCATTACATTCTACTCTTGGAAAGGTGGCGTAGGGAGAACATTTGCCATGGCAAATGTTGGCGTACAGCTTGCGATCAGCGGGAAACGAGTTTTACTTGTTGATTGGGATTTGGAAGCACCTGGTTTGGAAAGATTCTTTCAGCTAACTGGGCAAAGCGGTGAAATACTAGTGCGCCTTGAAAAGCCATCAGATTCAACCGGGCTTCTTGGGCTGCTGCATGATATAATCAGCAGAAATACAAGAAGCCTGCGCACAGATGACTGGCAACGCAGATGCGCAAATGTTGAAATCCTCGGAAGCAACAACTTATCGACGACACAAGGCTTAGCCGACAGCCAAGCCAAACTTCATCTTCTTGCATCAGGTATTGGCTCTGAAGACTATAGTAGAAGATTGCAAGAATTTTCTTGGCGAAACTTTTTTTCTGCACACAGTGGATGCGAGCTGATTGAGGAGCTGCGAGAGCAATGGCAAAAATATTATGACATTATACTCATAGATAGCAGAACTGGGCTGACTGACAGTGGAGGTGTATGCACTGTTCAGTTGCCTGAGATGTTGGTTTTTGTCTTCACCGCATGCTCTCAGTCCATGGAAGAAGGTTTACAATTTATCGAAGGTGTCCAAAAAGCACGCGATACGTTTGCTTTTGCACGAGGCAAATTAACAATTTTTCCTCTTCTATCAAGATGGGATGGTGACGAGGAAGTGGATCTGGCTGAAGAGTGGCTAAGTCGAATAGAAACTACGATTACACCCCTAGTCGACTCATGGCTTCCTAAAGACTTTTCTACAAGAAGAATGCTGGAAGAGCTCCGAGTTCCTCACGTTGCGCGCTTCAGCTTTGGAGAACAGCTTCCAGTTCTATCTCATAGCATAACTGACTCAAAGCTGCCAGGGAAAGCTTTTGTCTTGCTGGCAAGGCTTATCGAAGGAGACTTGGCAAATGCAGGAGGCATAGTCGACCCCGGATATAAGCCGGCGTTAAATCCGCTTACCATCTCCGACGATGATATAGATAGTCTCATTGCCGACGACAAAAACAGGATTGAGGCAATCAAAAGTGCTGCAAGAATAGATGGGCGCGAATCACAGATTATTTGTGATTTTCTTTGCCGCTTGGCAAAGAGCGCATTGCAAATGAACAAGCCGACGGTAGCAGATCAGCTC
Source organism: Cyanobium sp. (assembly GCA_044351065.1). GTDB lineage: Bacteria > Cyanobacteriota > Cyanobacteriia > PCC-6307 > Cyanobiaceae > Cyanobium. The sequence continues at coordinate 9,827 of JBILGK010000007.1, read as the reverse complement.
ATACACGAAGCTGTTACTATTGCGCGTATACTTGCAAGCAGGTCATCATCATTGGGATCCGAAGCAACCACTCTATGTCGCGCTCTTTTCCTGCAGGGTGATATTGGAAAAGCACTTTCTGGAGTCGCAAGTTCAATTGAGAAATACGAAGAAGCAATAGATATCTTGAATGAGCTATTCCAGTCTGACCCCCAGAATGCATTGCTGATCCAGCAACTTGTTGCTGCGTACTGCAGAATGGGCGATACACATGCTGAACTATATCACTTGAATGAACGCAACTCGACCAATGGCCAATTGCATCTGCTTAGGGCACTGCTTTCCTATCGCTCGGCAATAGATCTCCAGGAAAGAAATGAGGCAAGCTACCTCGCAGGCGAAACACTCCGCTCCAGCCTGAGCGCAACCAAGGAGAAGGTTGGCGATATGCTTATCGAGCTAGGGGAGATCCATAGTGCTTTATCAGATTACCAAGAAGCACTATACATTCGACGCAAGCTGACGTCTGGCGATCCGGAAGGACAATTGCGCGCAAGAGAACTAAGTAACATTCTCGAAAAGATTGGCGATGCACTGCAGACGCAAGCTAATTCTTCAAAAGCATTGTCATATTATCGAGAGGCAGTAGCCCTAAGGCAAGCTGCAGTGAAGCCTGGGCCTGAGTTCAGAAAAAGCTTGAGCATGACACTAGAAAAGGTTGCCAACATACTCGCCATACAGGGGGACTTTCCCGAAGCGATAGCCATGCTAGGCAAAGCATTGACAATAAAGAGAGATCTTGCTAAAGAAAACCCAAAAAGTCAGACTCTAACCAGAGAGCTAAGCTCTAGCGAGCAAAGGTACGAAGCAATGTTGAGAGAGCATGGAAGCATTCAGCGTAATCAAGGCGTGAGCATCGCTGCCAAAGTACCTCTTGAATACCGCGCCCAAGCCCCCGGACGCTGCCAAAGGCAATTCATCCGCAAACAAAAGGATCTCCCGCCGGGTGAACGGCCAGCAATCCAGCAATGGCTCGACGAATGGATCGAGCGCGTGGATTCACAAATGCCTTTTTCAACTGAAGGGCTGCGCTGCATCGAAGTGCAGATCGACTGGCGACTGATCAGCAATAGTGGCCTGGATGATGGTGTGATTCGCCCCGTTGTCGGTGCGGGCGGCTGGCCACTGATCCCGGGCAGCAGCATCAAAGGGATGTTCCGCAGGGCTTGCCGGGACCAGGCACCGCAGAAGCTCATGGACTGGTGTGGAGGCACAGTGCCTGGGGAGGACGGCCCCTCCATCCAGCCCGGCTGGCTTCGCTTTCATGGTGCCTGGCCAGCCGATGACCGCTGGACAAGCGGTCTCCTCGATCTCGCCCATCCACAGCAGGAATGGCAGGTGGGAATCGGATCCAGAAAAAATGACGGAGCCTTTGCTGTCGTCAGCCTCTATCGCCCCAGGCTGGTGATCGGCCTCAGTTCCAGCATTCCGCTCGCGGACGAGGTCTGGGAAGAAATCATGGCCATCCTGCGCAGCGCGCTGGCCATGGGAATCGGGGGCCGCACCTGCGTGGGTTACGGCAGCAGCGGCCGCCTGACGGGAGACCTTCTCTTCGAATCTGCACTGGAAGGTCAGGGCCCTGCAGCAAAATTGCTCGATGGCACAGCGGAATTTCGCCCCACCATGTTCCGCGCCGCTATCCGCGGCATGGCCCTGCGCCTCTTTGGTGGCATCACCGATGCCCGCACCGCAAGACAGGTTGTCGGTCGTCTCTTCGGATCCCTCAGCCCTGACGATGACAGAGCTGGCAATGTTGGCATTCTCGCCACCGCCTATACGGAGGCCACCGCAGAATTGGGCTCCTTCGGTTGGCAGAACTACCAACAACCCATCTACGCCACCTCAGGCCGGCTGCAATGGCGCCGCATGCGGGCCTGCAGCGGCGGAGAAGAGGAAGCCCTGCTGATCGAGCTGCTTGCCGCTCTGCATGGCCTCACGATGAGCCTGGGCGGCTTTGGACGGGGCTGGCGCCGGCCGGATCATCGCATCTTCCGGCGCCAATACGACAAAACCCCGATCGGCTGCCACTGGCAATGGCGGGATGTAGCCAATCTTCCTCCCTGGATCCACATCCAAAGTCCAGAGGCTTTGTCCAAGCTGCTGGAGCGTTCCCGGCGCCTGGCCAGACAATGGTTGAAGGCCACCGGCCAGCCGATCGGTGGGCCAGCCCCTTGGCGGGAGGTGATCCATCCCCAACAGATGCAGATCTGGACCCGCAAGGCCACAGATCCTGCCGATGCCGAAGCGGTGGCCTGGTTCCACAACAGCCCCGAAGGCCGCCAAGACGCTGGCCAACAGAGCGATCCCTGCAACCTCAAACGCACCATCCTCGCCGGCCAGATGAATCAGGTGGGGTTGATCTGGAATCGGCTGCTGCCCCTGCTGGATGCGTCCGACGCCACACCACAGCCCACTCGCGTTCAACCTCCCGCCAATCCTCTGGCTCGTCCTGCCCCTGCAGCCATGGCTCGTCCGATGGCGCGACCGGCCGCTGCCCGCCAACAAGCTCAGCCGCCTCAGGGTTCCGTCTCCATCGCAGCCCACCAAGGGGCCTACCTCGAATCGCTCGTGCTCCATTCCCTGCCCGCAGATGCTCGGCCTGAGGCACGCCAGCTTCATGCCAGCTTCGTGGCGGAAATGAACCGGGGCGCCGGAGCCGCCCACTTCACTCCCCTGCAATGGGCTGATTAACAGGATTCATGCCTGCCTCCCACCGCTTTTTCCTCGGCTACTCCCGCTGCAACTATCCCTTCGCCGAACGCCTCAAGGCCGATCTCGCCTGGGCAGGCATTGACATCTTCTGCGACACCACAGATATCCAGAGAGCCGAATCCGATTGGCAAGGCACCATTGATGCTGCGATCGACAGCGCCGAAGAGTTCATTCTTCTCTCCTCACCCGAAGCAGAGAAATCACAGGAGTTGCAGCGGGAATATGAACGCGCCAGCGCTCGCGCCATGCCGATCGCCGCCTACACTCTCACCCATGATCAGGTGCAAACCAGCCAGCGTTGGCGCAACGCCGATGGCAAACCAGTCCGCCAGATCGAACGTGCTGATCGCTACGCCATCCTGCTTCGCGACATGATTCGTCGCGCCACAGGTGATGCCAACCCAGACATCCCCTGGCCCTACGAAATCACCGCCATGCACTTCCCGGTGAACCCAAAAGGCTTCGCCGCTTCCAGCCGCTGGGCAGCTGCCTATGCCTATCAAGTAAGACCAACATTTTCCATTAACAACCAGGCCTGCCAAGCACTGCCACTTGCACCCAGCGCCTATGGCACCGCCTTCCTGATCTGCCCCAACCCAGCCCCCACCGCAGTGCCCAACCGGCTAAGCGTGCTGATCCACTTCACCGATGGGGGAAGTGACACCATCGAACAGGTGCTCACCAATCACATCGCCACGCCCCTTCCGGAAGAGCAGCCGGAACCCTGGTTGCTCTACATCCAGGGCCATCGCTCACGCGATTTCGCCAACCTCGCCAAAACAAACAAGAACCCCATCCTCACCATCCCCCAAGACAGCCCCCACATCTGGAGAGACCTGCTCAAGCTCTGCGAAACCACCATCGGCCAATTCACTGGCAAACCCGGGCAAGTTTTCGACTTCTACTTCCGTGCTCCCGCCGCAGCCGCCTTCCAGATCGGGCGGCTGGCTTCCTCTCGCCAAGGAGGCAATCGCATCTTCCAGCACGTCTACGGGCAGTCGCGCTATGAACAAGTCTTCGACAACACACATGGGCCTTATTAGCAAAGCCCCAACGGCAATCAGAGATGAGCAAGCCGGCTCACATCAACAACTTGAACATGGCAAATAAAATGACACCAACAAGCGATCCATAGAAAAGCCTTAGTGTTTTGGAAAAGAACACCGAGACGATCCCCGGCACACCCTTTATCCCTTTGGTGTCCAGAGTAAACTGATCGCTGTCCACTTTGCCAAGGGCCACAAGCTCATAGAGGGTGCGAAATCGTTTTTCCTGATGCAGAAAGAAAGCATCCAGGAGCCAAAAAACAGCAATCGGGAAGAAAGCCAGCAGCACAAAGCGCCGATCAACCTCCTTCGCCGCCAGCGCAAAAATTGCGGCAACCAGGGTCACGCTCCAGCCCTTCAGCAGAAACGAGTTGAGCCCCATCCGAGTGATGATCGCCTGAATAAATCCCAGATGTGCAATCTTGGCTTGGAGTTTCAAGCTCTCTTCCACAGCAACAATTCGCTCACGAGAGTGGCCTTGCCAAGGTTACCGCCTGATCGCATCGCACTTCAGTCCGTTCTTCCCCCATGCTTGCGTCATCTGCCCATGGCACAGCCACCGGTTGGCCTTGGGGCGGTGGAGGAACAGCTCCTCAGGCTCGTATTTCGAAGGCACCATCACCCCAGCTCCAGCAACCACTCCAGCGCCGGGATCAACCGCACACCAGCCGGTAGATCCAGCCGGCGGTTGGGGGGATCCAGCACCACGAGATCCAGGTGGGTGGTGCCGCTGGCCTCGCGCAGGCTTTGCAGCGGTCGCAGCTCCCGCGCGCAGGTGGCGGGATCCTGCAGGTCGACGCACACCTGCACCAGACGCCCCGCTCCATCGGGGCCACGCGCCACGAAATCCACCTCCTCCCGTTCCGGCGTAAGGCCGTAGCTGAGGCTGCAGCCGCGTCGCCACAACTCCAGCGCCACCACCGTTTCCAGCCGTTGGCCCAGCTGACGCTGACCGCGTCGATCAAACAGATCGATCAGGCCAGGGTCGATCGGATACACCTTGCGCGGATTGCTCTGGCGTTGCCGCACCGATTCGCTGGCGATCGGCACGCTGCGGAGCAGATAGGCCGCCTCCAGATGGTCAATCAGGGCGTGCACCGTGTCCTTGGCGATGGCGAAGCCCTGGGAGCGCAGATCGGCATGCAGCCGATGCACCGAAAAGCGTCCCGCCGGTTGGCCCAGCAGCTGCCGCACCAGCGCCCGCAACGCCACCGGCTGACTCACGTCGTGGCGCTCGATCACATCCCGCAGCACGGTGCTGTCCACGTAACTGGTGAGTAGGGCCGCGCGCAGCCGCTCCTCGGCGCCCTGCACCTCCGGAAAACCTCCCGCCTGCAGATAGCGCAGCAGCGCCTGTTGATAGCCGGAGCGTTGCGCGGCGCTCAGCGGCTCACCGACAGCGGGTTCCCTGCCCTGATGACGCAGGGCCTCGCGGAAGCTGAAGGGGAACACCTCACAGGCGAGCGCTCGGCCGCGCATGCTCGAGGCGATCTCCGCCGAGAGCATCTGGGCGGAGGAGCCGCTGATCACCACATCGATCGGCTCGCTGTCGATCAGCCGACGCACAAAGCCCTCCCAGCCGGGGATCAACTGGATCTCATCAAGGAACAGACAGGCCCGCTGGCCGCCGCTCGGGGCGCGCCATCGCGGGGCCATCGTCAGCCAGCCCTCCAGCAGCTGATCGAGCAGCTCGGGCCCCGAACCCGCCAACCGTTCATCGTCCAGCGAGAGCAGGGGAAGCGCCTCCCGCGGCAGGCCCCGCTCCAGGCCCTCGCGCACCTGCTGCCAAAGCAGGCAGGTTTTACCGCTGCGGCGCATCCCCAGCACCGCCACCGCCTTGCCGGGCAGCTGCGGCCACCAGACGCTCCGTGCCGTGAGCTGCGGCAGGGGCCGGGTGATCGCCTCCCGCAGCTTCTGCTCCAGCAGCCAGTCCATGGCGACGAGGCAAGAGGTGTCCTTCCAGGAAGGCTACCTTCGGAAACTTGTAGCCGCCCGGGAGGGCCAGATAGGAGCGGCCCCCCAGCCCCCTCACCCAGCCCCCGGCGCCATCAGTGACGGCAGCCAGGTGACCAGCGGCGGGAACACGATCACCAGCAGCAGCACAAACAACTGCACGGCGATGAAGGGCACGGCGCCGCGGTAGATGGCGCCGGTGCTCAGATCCGGCGGGGCCACGCCGCGCAGATAGAAGAGGGCGAAGCCGAAGGGGGGCGTGAGGAAGGAGGTCTGCAGGTTGGTGCCGATCACCACGCCGAACCAGAGCAGCGCTTCCGGGCCCAGCAGCTGGCGGGCGGTGGGCAGCAGCAGCGGCAAGACGATGAAGGCGATCTCGAAGAAATCGATGAAGAAGCCCAGGGCGAAGATCACCGCCATGCTCACCACCAGGAAGCCCACGCGGCCGCCGGGCAGGTGCAGCAGCAGGTCGCTGATCAGGGCGTCGCCGCCCACGCCGCGGAACACCAGGCTGAAGGCGGTGGAGCCGATCAGGATCGCCATCACCATCGCCGTGGTGCGCAACGTGTCGTCGCACACCTGGGCCAGGCTGCTGCGGCTGAAGCCGCCGCCCACCGCCGCAAGCGCCATCGCTCCCACCGCCCCGAGGGCACCGGCTTCGGTGGGGGTGGCGATGCCGAAGAAGATGCTGCCGAGCACCAGCAGGATCAGGGCCAGGGGCGGCAACAGCACCCGCGTCAGCGTGGCGGGGCCCATGCGGTCGGCGTCGGCGATCCGCAGCGGCGGCGCCAGGGACGGCTTCCAGGTGCTCACCGCCACCACGTACACCGCAAACGCGCCGGCCATCAGCAGGCCCGGGATCAGGGCGCCGATGAACAGATCCCCCACCGACACCCCCAGCTGGTCGCCCAACACCACCAGCACGATCGAGGGGGGAATGATCTGGCCGAGGGTGCCGGAGGCGGCGATCACGCCGCTGGCCAGGGAGCGGTCGTAGCCGGCCCGCAGCATGGCGGGTAACGAAATCAGGCCCATGGTGGTGACCGTGGCGGCCACCACGCCGGTGGTGGCGGCGAGCAGGGCGCCCACCAGCACCACCGCCAGGGCCAGGCCGCCGCGCACGCGGCCGAGCAGCTGGCCCATCGCCTCCAGCAACCCCTCGGCGATGCCCGATTTCTCGAGCATCGCCCCCATGAACACAAACGCCGGGATCGCCAGCAACGTGAAGTTGCTCATGATCCCGAAGATGCGCTGCGGCAGGGCATTGAGGAACTGCGGGTCGATCACCCCCAAAGCCATGCCGATCAGCGCAAACAGCACCGACACACCACCAAGGCCGAAGGCCACGGGAAAACCACTGAGCAGGGCGGCCACCAGCGCCAGGGCCATCGCCGGCCCCAACCACTCGCCCGGCAAAAAAGTGATCACATAGCCAAATGCCTCGAATTCCATCGCGCCGCTACTCCGGCCGGGCCCGCAGGGCGCTGGCGATCCCCTGCAGGCTGAGCAGCGCAAAACCCAGCGGGATCAGGCTGCGGGGCCAGGCGCGGGGCAGGCCGCCCGGGTCGGGGGAGGCCTCCTGGATCCGCCAGGCCTGCAGGGCCGGCTCGATCGACAGCGCCAGCACCAGAAGGGCGAAAGGGAGCAGCAGCAACAGGCAGCCCCACCATTCCACCTGCCGCCGCCGCCGCTCGCTCCAGCCGCTGCTCAGCACATCGATGCGCACATGGCCGTCCCGCTGCAGCGTGTAGCCCAGGCCGAGCAGGAAGGCCAGCGAGAAAAGAAGCCACTGGGCTTCGATCAGGGCATTGGAGCTGAGGTTGAGGCCCAGGGCCAGCCCCAGGTAGCGGCCGATCACGTTCCACACCCCCAGGCCGAGCATCAGCAGCAGAACCAGGCCTCCGAGGCGGCCGGCCTGGCGGTTGAGGGCATCGATGCGGCGGATCCAGGGGTGGGGAGGGCGCTCGCTCATGGGCGGGGCTTGGCGAAGCTGAAGTTGGCGAAAGAGAGTTCGTTGATGCGGTTCCAGTCCTGCACTTCGCGGCGGAAGCGCTGCCATTCGTTGTGGAGAGCCGCGAAGCCGGGGTCGCCGCGAGCGATGTCGGCGAACAGCGCCTCGCTGGCATCCCGGGCGGCCGTGAGAATCGGGTCGCCGTAGAACTCCAACTGAGTGGAGCCCGCTTTCAAGCGCTGCAGGGCGCGGGCGTTGAGGCTGTCGTACCGGCTCAGCATGGTGAGGTTGGCCTCGTAGCAGGCGGTGCTGAACATCGCCTGGTACTCCTTCGGCAGGCGCCGCCAGGCGCTGCGGTTCACCAGGGCCGTGAGGGTGGGGCCGGGCTCCCACCAACCCGGGTAGTAGTAATACCGGGCGGCACGATGCAGGCCGAGCTTCTCATCGTCGTAGGGGCCGGTCCACTCGGCGGCGTCGATGGCGCCGCGATCGAGGGCCAGGTAGATCTCACCGCCGGGCAGCACCTGCACGTTCACCCCCAGGGCGGCCATCACCTTGCCGCCCAGGCCCGGGATGCGCATCTTCAGACCCCGCAGGGAGGCCACCCCGTCGAGCTTGCGCTTGAACCAGCCGCCCATCTGGGCGCCGGTGTTGCCGGCCGGGAAGCTGATCACGCCGAAGTCGCCATACAGGCGGTTGATCGCCACCAGCCCGCTGGCCTCGTACAACCAGGCGTTCTGCTGCTGGGCGGTGAGGCCGAAGGGAACGGCGGTGCCGAAGGCCAGGGCGGGGTTCTTGCCCAGGTAGTAGTAGCTGGCGGTGTGGCCGCATTCCACCGAGCCGTTCTGGACGGCATCGAGCACCTCCAGGCCCGGCACCAGTTCGCCGGCGGCGTAAGGCTGGATGCGGAAGCGGCCGTCGCTGAGCTCGGCCAGGCGGCGGCTGATCGTTTCGGCACCGCCGAAGATCGTGTCGAGGGAATGGGGCCAGCTGGTGGCCATGCGCCAGCGGATGCTGGGCAGATCCGAGCTGGACCTGCTGTCGGCCCGTCGGATGCGGCAGGCGCCGAGCAGGGAGGCGGCCCCGGCGGTGGAGGCGGCAGTGGCCGCGCTGCGGATGAGGGCGCGCCGCTGCATGGCTCGCCGGGGTGCGGAGAAAGGGAAGAGTAAAGGTTGGGTGGTGGCCCATGGGTCGCGGTCGCCGCTCGACCCGGGGAGCTGATGAATTCCTCCCGTTCCCTGCCCCCGAAACCTTGGGTAGTATTGCCTGATGGACAAAGAACATTCCCTGCCCCAAAAGCTCGCAGCAGCCTTGCGGGATGGTGCTTCGCTCAAACCCGGGCCCCTGTCAGATGCAGGAATTCTCAGATCATTCCTCACCGATTTGATGAACAACAATCCCCAACCTGCCGCTGCGGCGTCCTCCCTTCCCCAGCTTTTGCCCCTCATCGACCCACTGCCTCTCCTCGACACGCTGCCCCTCCTGGAGCCGCTGAAGCGCCTTGAGCCTGCGACCGCGACCGGCAGCAGCCGCGCCAGAGATCTGTCGGCGCTCAAGCAAACCTTCACGCAGTGGACGCAGAACGAGGCCACGGCCCTTGATGTGGTGGATTCTCTGGCCATGCGCCACGGCGACGGCAGGAGCACCACCCCCTCCACCCGGGAACGGCTCGGCGCCTGGGCCAAGGACACACTCACCAACTACCGAGGCGAGGGGCGCCCGTCTTTCGATCTCGTCGGCCTTCTTCGGGTTCTTACGCACGACCGCTTCCCCGCCCCCACAGGCGCCATGGCCAGCCCGGGCTCGACAGAACCGCGGTTCTCCCCTTTCGTGGCCCATGACCCGGGAGTTCCAGGCCTGGCGTTCCCCACAAGCCCTTTCCAGCATTTGGCCCAGCCGCCAGTGCACTGAAGCCCGGCACCCCATGCCATCGATTAGCGGGGCTTATCGATGGCATGGGGGACGCTGATCTCAAGCGCCCTCGCGCCAACCCACACCGACCGCAATATCCCGTTACGTTACGAGGGGCGGGATTCCGCCTTTTCCTTCCGCACCGGCCCTTCGGGTCCGGGCTCCCCCTCTCGTACTCATGACCGCCACTCTCCAACAGCGCTCCGGCGCTTCGG
>JBILGK010000060.1:0-14615 GCA_044351065.1 Cyanobium sp. | reverse complement strand
GATTAACATTCTACTGGGGAATCTGAAAACCAGTTTCAGCGGCACGTTCCACGCCTTTAATTTTGATAAGTATGCCAAGCGCTACCTTGGTAGCTTCTGCTTCCTTTTCAACAGGCGGTTTGGGATGTCAGCAATGACTGAGCAGATAGCCAATGCGGTCTGCGAGTGTAAGCCCTGCCCGGAGCGGGCCCTGAGGGTCGCGGAGCTTTGTGCGTAATCAAGAGGATCTTTGCTTCATTTCTCCCTTACATAGGGGTATTTGCTGACTCTGCTTATTTACTCTGCCATCCATAAATACTCCTGACAATTAGGTGTTGCCTCAATGGCCCCAGGCTCTATTGACAGCAGCAGGAGTGTTCAGACCCGCAGCGAATCGAGCACCGAGCGATCCTCCAGCGTGCTGGTGTCGCCGCTCACCTCCTGGCCGGCGGCCAGGGAGCGCAGGATGCGACGCATGATCTTGCCGCTGCGGGTCTTGGGCAGGGCATCGCTGAAGCGGATCACATCGGGGCGGGCGATCGGGCCGATTTCATGGCCCACGTGCTTGCGCAGTTCCGCCACCAGGGCCTCATCGCCAAGGCGGCCGGCTTCCAGGGTGACGAAGGCGACGATCCCCTCCCCCTTGAGCTCATCGGGACGGCCCACAACTGCAGCCTCCGCCACGGCGTGATGGCTCACCAGGGCGCTCTCGATCTCCATCGTGCCCAGCCGATGGCCGGAAACGTTGATCACATCATCCACGCGGCCCATCACCCAGAAATAGCCATCGGTGTCGCGGCGGGCGCCATCGCCGGCGAAGTAGAGCCAGCTGCCATCCGCCGGGCGGATGTGCTCCCAGTAGCTGCTGCGGAAGCGGTCGGGATCGCCATGCACGGTGCGCATCATCCCCGGCCAGGGGCGGCGCACCGCCAGGTAGCCACCCTCATCGGCCGGCACGGAGTTGCCCTCCAGATCCACCACATCGGCGGCGATGCCGGGCAGGGGCAGGGTGCAGGAGCCGGGCTTGGTGGGGGTGGCGCCGGGCAGGGGACTGATCATCACGCCGCCGGTTTCGGTCTGCCACCAGGTGTCCACCACCGGGCAGCGGTCGTGGCCGATCACATCCCGGTACCACATCCAGGCCTCCGGGTTGATCGGCTCACCCACGGTGCCGAGGATGCGCAGGGAGCTCATGTCGTATTGATCCGGAACCGCGCGGCCGCTCTTCATGAAGGCCCGGATCGCGGTGGGGGCGGTGTAGAAGATCGTGCAGCGGTGCTTCTCGATCACCTCCCAGAAGGCGCCGGGCTTGGAGGGGCGCGGCGCCCCCTCATACATCACGGTGGTGGCGCCGTTGGAGAGGGGCCCGTAGACGATGTAGCTGTGGCCGGTGATCCAGCCCACATCGGCGGTGCACCAGTGGATGTCGTCCTCGCGGATGTCGAAGATCCACTGGAAGGTGAGATGGGCCCAGAGGTTGTAGCCGGCGGTGGTGTGCACCACCCCCTTGGGCTTGCCGGTGGAGCCGGAGGTGTAGAGCACGAACAGGCGGTCTTCGCTGGCCATCGGCTCAGCCGGGCACTCCGGGCTCTGGCCTTCCACCAGCTCGTGCCACCACAGATCACGCCCCTCCACCATCGGCGTGGGCTCGCCGGTGCGGCGCACCACCAGCACCTTCTCCACGCTGGGGCAGCCGTGGGCGAGGGCGTCATCCACCGCCGGCTTGAGGGCCACCGCCTTGTCCTTGCGGAAGCCGCCATCGGCGGTGATCACCGCCTTGGCCTGGCCGTCGATCAGCCGATCGCGCAGGGCCTCGGCCGAGAAGCCGCCGAACACCACCGAATGGGGGGCACCGATGCGGGCGCAGGCGAGCATGGCGATCGCCGCCTCGGGCACCATCGGCATGTAGAGGGCCACCAGGTCGCCCTTGCCGATGCCGAGTGCCTTCAAGGCGTTGGCGGCGCGGCACACCTCGCCGTGCAGTTCGCGATAGGTGAAGGTGCGCCCATCGCCTGGCTCCCCCTCCCAGATCAGGGCCGTCTTGTCGGCCCGCGGTCCGGTGAGGTGGCGGTCGAGGCAGTTGGTGGAAAGGTTGGTGGTGCCCCCCTCGAACCAGCGGGCGAAGGGCGGGTTGCTCCAATCGAGCACCGTGTGGAACGGCTCGAACCAGTGCAGTTCGCGGCGGGCCTGTTCGCCCCAGAAGCCATCCGGATCGGCTTCGGCCTGCTCCGCCAACTGCCGGTAAGCGGCCAGCGAACCGATGCGGGCGTGGGCGGCGAGTTCGGCGGGCGGGTCGAACGTGCGCGCCTCCTGCAGCACAGATTCAATCGTGGGCTGGCTCATGACGCGCAGGGGAGCAGGCTGGGAGCGTAACCCGCCCGGAACGACCGATGCCCGCCTGGCTGACGATCCTGCTGGTGATGGCGGCGGTCATCGCGCTGCTCAATCCGGGCCGGGAGGACTGGGCCTGGTTCCTGCGGCTCCGACGGCCGGCCTGGCTGACCTTCGAGCGCTGGATCCCGCTGATCTGGAGTGCGATCTACGCCTGCTTCTACGCCTCGGCGCTGCTCACCTGGAATGGCGGCGGCGGGCCGGGGCGGATGGCGGGTTACCTGGGGCTGCTGGTGCTGGTGCAGAGCTACACCTGGCTGATCGGCCGCACGCGGCGCGTGGCGAGCGGCACGGTGGCCGGCTTCGCCGGCTGGGTGTGGGGCATCGCCCTGGCCCTCGTCACAGCGCCGGTTTCGGCAGCCGCCGCCCTGCTGCTGGTGCCCTTCCTGCTCTGGAGCCCCGTGGGCACGTTCGTGACCTGGCGGATGCAGGGGCTGAACCGCTGAGGCGCCCGTCGCGCTGAAGTGACTCCGTTGTCCATCCCTTCAGTTCCAGGTGGCCATTCGCGCCCGCCAACCCTGCGGGTCCGCGTCGCAGGGGGAACAGCCGCCACTCGCCAGCGGCGGGGAGCGGCGGGGACCGATCCACACCACGCGGCGTTCGCCGCTGCGCAGATCGATGCGCTCCACCGGCACGTCGTCCTGCCAGCGGTAGGCGTAGGGACCCTGGAAGGAATAGTGCTCCATGGGTCCCCTGGCTTCGCCATTCAGCCTGCCCCTCGGAGGGGGGGGATCCCGGAGCTGCGCAGCGATTCTTGAGAGAGTGGCAGGCAGTGGCAGGCTGACTTGGCAAAGGCGGTGAAGGGAAGTAGGCAGGGAGCGGCGCTGCCGAGATTCGCCCGATGGCCGACTCCCCGATCACCCCCCACGCCACCCCACGGCACGATGCCCAAGGTCGCCTCACCTACGTGGGCGAGGACGGCCGTCGCTATGTGGTGGGCGCCCCGCCGCCCGGCCATCGGCCCGGCGGCGGCGAACCGGAGCCCGAGCGGGAAGCACCGGGAAGCGGCGAAGGGTGGGAATGACAGGCTGGAGGAATGGCCCTTCCCGCCGCCTGCCTGTTTGACCTCGATGGCCTGCTGCTCGACACGGAGCCGCTGCATGGCCGTGCCTGGCGCGAGGCGGCGGCCCGCTTCGCCCGCCCGTTGAGCGACAGCGAGCTTCTGGAGCTGCGGGGTCGGCGGCGGGGGGAGAACGGTGAGCGGGTGCGGCAATGGATCGCGGAAGCCGGAGCCGCGCCGCCGAGCGTGGAGGAGCTGCTGGCGGTGCAGCAGCCGATCGCCCGGCGGCTGCTGGGGGAGGCGCAGGCGATGCCCGGCGCCGCCGAGCTGGTGGCTTCCTGCGGGCGGCTGGGGGTGCCGAAGGCCCTGGTGACCAGCAGCAGCAGTGCCTCCCTGGCGGTGAAATGCGCCGGCCATCCCTGGCTGGCCGGGATGGATGAAGTGATCCTGGGGGATGACCCCGAGCTGGGCGCTGGCAAACCCGCCCCGGATCCCTTTCTGCTCGCGGCCCGACGGCTGGGGGTGGCGGCGCGGGATTGCTGGGCCTTTGAGGATTCCCCGGCCGGGGCCCGATCGGCTGCTGCGGCGGGCTGCCGGGTGCATGTGCTGCTGCCCGCCGAGCTGGGGCGGGAGGAGGTGCGGCAGCTCTACGACGAGGAGTGGGTGTTTCTCTCCACTCTCCGCGAGGTGAAGCTGGAGCCAGCAACACCGGAATCGGGAGGGTGAGCCGAGGCTTGACTCAATGCAAGCGGCTGAGCACGAATTCCGGCAGGGCGCGCAGAGCGCTGCGGGATTCGGAGGGGGGCAGCCAGTCGAGGGCGGCATGGGCTTCGCGGGCGAAGCCCTCGGCCAGGGCCCGGGAGCGGGGGATGGCCTCGCAGCCGCGCACCAGCTCCAGAGCCTGCTCCAGATCGCCCGGCTCGCAGAACTCCCGCTCGATCAGCCCGGCGAGGGCCGGCCGCTCTTCGAAGGCGTAGAGAGCGGGGGCGGTGAGATAGCCGGAGGCCAGATCGCTGGCGGCGGGTTTGCCGAGCTGCTGGTCGCTGCCGGTGAAATCGAGGATGTCATCCACCACCTGGAAGGCAAGCCCCAGCTGGCGACCGAAATGCTGCAACAGATCGAGCTGCTCGGTGCTCAGGCCGGAGAGCACCCCGGCGGCGCGGGAGCTGTTGGCGATCAGGGAGGCGGTTTTGCAGTAGCTCTTCTCGAGGTAGGTCTCGAAGCTCTGGCCGGTGTCGTAGCGGAACAGGCCCTGCTTCACCTCCCCATCGGCGAGATCCATGATCACGCGGGAGAGGAGCTTCACCACGTCCAGATCGTCGAGGTTGGCGAGGTGCCAGCTGGCCTGGGCGAAGAGGAAATCGCCCGCCAGCACGGCGACGCGGTAGTTGAAGCGGCTGTGCACCGTGGCCACGCCACGGCGGGTGGAGGCCTCGTCCACCACGTCGTCGTGGACCAGGGAGGCGGTGTGGATCATCTCGGTGATCTCCGCCAGGCGGCGATGGCGCGCGCTCAGGGAACCATCGGGGGCGATGGCGCGGGAGAGGAGCAGCACGATGCCCGGCCGCAGCCGCTTGCCACCGGCTGAAAACAAATGCTCGGCGGCGGCCTGCAGGATGGGATGGCCAGCACCGATCAAGGCGCGAAGATCGGCCAACAGGGCATCGAGATCGGCCTCGACCGGCTGAAGCAGCTCTGCGACCGTCGTCACGACACCTCCGGGTTGGCCGAGATCCTAGGGGGACCCCGGGGGCAGGTGCTGGCGGAGAGCCGGCGGGCAGGGCAATCGCTCCGGGGATGGCTCCCAGGCAATCGCCTGGCTGTGGGGCTGGATGCCGATCAGGCGCTCGGCGTCCCGATCGAAGGTGAAGGCATCGCCGGTGGTGAAGAAGCGGTGGCTGGGCCGGCATTCGGCCGGGGCTTCCAGGCCGTAGTGGTGCAGGAGGGAGGCGAGATGGCGGGCGACGGCGGGGGCTGGATCGATCACCGCCACCTCCGGCCCGACGAGGCGGCGGATCGTCTCGATCACAAACGGGTAGTGGGTGCAGCCCAGCACGATCGTGTCGGCGCGGGCGGCGAGCATCGGCGCGAGGAAGCCCTGCAGCAGGGCCTCGGTGGCGGGTCCCTCCAGCTCGCCGGCCTCGACCCGATCCGCCAGTCCGAGGCACACCTGCTCCACCACCCGCACGGAGGCGGCATGGCGGCCCACGGTGGCGCGGTAGAGGCGTCCCTGGAAGGTGGCGGGGGTGGCCATCACACCGACCACACCACTGCGGGAGCGAGCCACCGCGGGCTTGACGGCGGGCTCCAGGCCGAGCAGGAGGGTACCCGGGAAGCATTCGCGCAGGTGATGAAGGGCCACCGCCGAGGCGGTGTTGCAAGCCACCACGATCGCCTTGCAGCCCGCCTCCACCAGGCAGCCGCAGATCGCTTCGCAGTACTGGCGCACCAACCAGGGCTGGCGACCGCCGTAGGGCACGTGGGCCCGATCGGCCACGTAAATGGTGGATTCGGCGGGAAGCTGGCGCGCGAGCTCCCGCCAGACGCTCAATCCCCCCAGGCCGGAATCGAACAGGCCGATGGGGGCGTCCGCCCTGCCGCATCCGAGGCGGAGGCCGCCCGGGGGCTGCTGCTGGTGGGGCGGTTGGCTCATGAACCGCCCAGGTAGGAAAGGATCGCGGCGGCGACCGCCTGGGCGAGGCGGCGGCGGAAATTCGGGTCCGCCAGGCGGGGGTTGTCGACCTCCCCGGTGACAAAGCCCATCTCCGCCAGGGCGGAGGGCATCACGGTGCGGCGGATCACGAAGAAGCGGCCGGGGCGGGCGCCGCGGTCGGGGGTGCCGGGGGAGACGGCCATCAGCTCCCGCTGGATCACCTCCGCCAGGGAGCGGGAGCGGCCCCCTGCGAAATAGAAGGTCTCGACGCCGTTCACGTCGGGGCGATCCATGCTCAACGCATTGGCGTGGAGGCTCACGAACACATCGGCGCCGGAGCTGTTGGCCAGGGCCACCCGCGGCGGCAGGTCGACATCCACCTCGGTGGTGCGGGTGAGCAGCACCTGCACGCCGCGGGCCTGGAGCAGGCGCGCCACCTGCAGGCTCACATCGAGCACCACATCGGTTTCGCGCAGGCCGCCGATGCCCACCGCGCCGGGATCGGGCCCGCCGTGGCCGGGGTCGATCACCACCCGGAAGCGACCGCGCGGCACCTCCGGCAGACCCTCAGGAGAGGGGGTGCGGGTGCTGGGCACGAAGGAGGGGTCGGCGCCGAGACGGGGGGAGGGCCGGCGCGGCGTCCAGGCGGTGGCGGCATCCAGATCCCCTTCGCCGAGGGGTTGGAAGCTGCCGGGGCGCAGGCCGCTGAGGTCCATGCGCCAGCGGTCGCGGGCGGTGCCCACCAGGCGCAGCTGGCGGGGATCGAGGCGGGTGCCGGGCTGGAACTCCAACACCAGGCGGGTGGTGGAGGGATCGGGCATGCCGATCCGCACCTCCTGCAGGGTGCCGCCGGCGCTGAGGCGACGGGGGCGAAGGGGAGCGCCGGGCAGGTCGATCCACAGGCGGGGTCCGCGACCGCCGATGCCCTCCTCGAAGAAGGCCTGCAACGGCACCCCCGGAGTGGTGCGCAACTCCAGCACCCCCTCCGGGCTGACACGCCAGGCGGAGAGGGCGCTGACGGCCCGGGCGGGCAGGGCCGCCAGGCCGGAGAGGGCCACCCCCAGCAGAACCGCCGGCAGGCCTCGCGCTGACCGCGCCATGGGCCGCAACCTGGCCCGGATCGCCGCGTGCCGTGTCATCGCGTGACTCAGAACAGGGCGGGACGACGGTGCAGCAGGCTTGGCATCTGGGTGCGCACCCGCTGGCCGTGGCCGGTGTCCACCGGCGCCACCGCCATGCCCGGGGTGATGCCGGCGTCGGAGAGCACGGTGCCCCAGGGGTCGATCACCAGGGCATGGCCGTGGGTTTGGCGGCGGCCGTAGTGGAGGCCGGTCTGGGCGGGGGCGACCACATAGGCGGTGTTCTCGATCGCCCGGCTCTGCAGCAGCACCTGCCAGTGGTCCTTGCCGGTGTAGGCGGTGAAGGCGGCGGGCACGAAGAGCAGATCGGCGCCGGCACCGGCCAGGTGGCGGTAGAGCTCGGGAAAGCGCACGTCGTAACAGATGGAGAGCCCGACGCGGCAGAGGCCGGGAACCTCCACCACCGGCGGCAGAGCGATGCCGGGACGCACGGTGGCGGATTCGCGGTAGGTGATGCCGTCGGGGAGGTCGACATCAAAGAGATGGATCTTGTCGTAGCGGGCCAGCACCAGCCCTTCGGGGCTGACCAGCTCGGCGCGGTTGTAGGTCTGGTTTTCGCCGGCGGGCACGGGGAAGCCGCCGCCGAGCAGGGTGACCTGGTAGCGGCGCGCCATGGTGATCAAGAAGGCGCTGCAGCGCTCCGCCAGGTGGGGGGCGATCGCCAGCCGCTTGCTGTCGTCGCCCATGAAGGCGAAGTTTTCGGGCAGGCCCACCAGATCGGCGCCGCGGCGGGCAGCCATCTCGATCTGCTCCTCGGCGGCGGCGAAGTTGGCGTCCGGATCAGGGGTGCTGGTGAGTTGCAGGGCCGCGGCCAGGAAACTGCTCACCATCACTCCGTTCGAGAGGGCCGAACTGTAGGGGAGGCGCCCCGGCCGGCAAGCCCCCCCGGGGCGGGCCTGCGCCGGGGGATCAGCTGGCCCGCAGCACGCCGGGTTCGTCCTGGAAGGGCACGAGTGTGAGGGTGTCGACAGCGGCGCAGCAGGCGAAGTCGGCGTCGTGATCGCCAAGGCGGATCAGGCGCTGACCGTGGCTGGCGGCCCGCAGGCAGGTTTCGGTGTCGCGGTGCCACTGCTGCCAGAGGGCGAGGGCAGCGAGGGCCTCGTCGTTGGCGAGGGACACGCCCACGTGGGGAGCGACCGCAAGCTCGGTGGCGGCGGAGACCACGGCGCCGGCCGCCAGGCTGTCTTCGAGGGAGTACTCCCCCTCCCAGCCGCTGCCCACGATCCACACCCGCTGGCATTGGCGCTCCACCAGGCGGCGGGCGACGGCGGTGCGGTTCGGCAGGCAGGCGGTGAGCAGGAGCGGCACCTTTTTCACGGCCGCCAGGGAGCGGGTGCCGTTGGTGGTGCTCATGAAGATGCGCTTGCCCCCCACCCGCTCGGGGGTGACCGCCAGGGGCGAGTTGCCCAGGTCGTAGCCCCCTACCCGCTGGCCGCCGCGCTCGCCAGCCTTGAGGGTGAGATCGGCGGGCCAGGCGGCGGCGGCGGCCTCCAGTTCGGCCAGATCGGCGAAGGCCTGGATGGCTTCGGCCCCGTTTTGCAGCGACCAGGCGATGGTGGTGGTGGCGCGCAGCACATCGATCACCACGGCGGCATCGGGCCCGCCCTCGGCGGGGGGCAGCACGGCGGGCACCGCTTCGGAGGTGTGGAAATAGGAGATCTGCATGGGGCGCGCCGGGAGTGGGGCGAGTGTGGCAGAGCGAACCGGCGGACCTGGCGGCCCCAGCCGCCTGCGCTCAGCGCCGCCGGATCGGCGAGAGGCCGCGCTGCGTGCCCGTCGACAAGCCGGAGGCGGGCAGGAAGGCGAAGGAGGGGGTGGGCTCGAACTTGGCGGCGGTCTCACCGCCGTAGATCCGCCCACCGGCCACCGCCAGCCGCCGCACCGGAGCGCCGGCGGCGAGATCGAGCTGATCGAGCGACACCCAGAAGAGGCTGGGGGTGGTGACGGCGTCGAAATAGAGCACGCGCCGCTTCTGATCGTTCACCACGCGCCAGATGGTGGAGGAGAGGTTGGGGGCGCCAGGGGTGGAGAGGCCGAGGGGAACGCTGACGCCGCGCACCACCCCGAACACGCCGGCGAGGGCCTGGAGGGGAAAGCTCTGGCCGGGCACGGCGCCGAGGTAGGCGGGATCGGCCTGGCGGGGCAGAGCGCCGAGCAGGAAGGAGGCGCGCACGAAGCGATCGGCCGCCCGGATGGTGCCGGGCAGAAAGCTGCTGCCGCCCACGGTCTGCCAGTAGCTGTTGAGGGCGAGCTGTTGATCGAAGCTGGGGGAGTTGGTCATCACCGTGTACTGGCGATCGTGGTGGATCACCAGCCGGCCGCCGATGTACTCAAAAATGGCCGAATCGCCCGTGGCATCGGAGATGGCCAGGTGCAGCTGGGCGCCCTGGCCATTGGGGAGGGTGGGGGCCACCACGCGGAAGGGTTCGCTGCGCAGGTGGGCCACCGCCTCGGCGACGGTGGCGAACTGATCGAGCACGTATTGCGCCCAGAGGGAGATCGAGAGCACGGGCTTGCCATCGGGCTTGCCGTAATCGGATTCCGCCAGGTAGAGGAGGTTGGCCACCAGGCCCTTTTCGTTCATGCCCTCGGCGCTGCCCAGGTCGTAGCCGCTCACCACCACGCTGCCGAAGCGGGAGCGCCAGCGTGGGGTGCGGGTGCCGCCGCCGCCGTCGCGCTCGATGCCGCGGGGGAACGCCCAGAGGTTGGAGCGCATGTCCTCCGCCCAATCCATGCTGCGGCCGGTGATCACGGTGCCATCGGGGGCGGTGTAGAGCACGCGGGTGCAGGCCACCGCGGGGCGCGAACTGGAGGGGAGAGTGGCGAGGGCGAGGCCGAGGGCCAGCAGCAACGCGCGGGGGCGGCAGCCTGAGCGGGCCCGGAAGCGGTGGCCCAAGCGGGCGGCGATGGGAACGGCGAAGTGGGGCATGGCTCCGGTGCCAGGGTTTTCACTCTCGCCCGGCTTACCGCCGCCGCCCCGGGCCGCAGCGCAGCGGCCGCGTGCGCCAGAGTGCCCGCTGACGCCCCGCGCCGCGTGTCTGGAGTGATGACCCGCCAGGGCCGCGACCTGCGCGGTTTCCTGCGCCTGCTGGAGCAGCGGGGGCAACTGCGGCGGATCACGGCGCCGGTGGATGCGGATCTGGAGCTGGCGGCGATCGCCGACCGGGTGCTGGCGCTGGGCGGTCCGGCGCTGCTGTTTGAAAACGTGATCGGCTCGCCGATGCCGGTGGCGGTGAACCTGCTGGGCACGGTGGAGCGGGTGCTGTGGAGCATGGGGATGGAACGCCCCGAGGAGCTGGAGGAGCTGGGGGAGCGGCTGGGATTGCTGCAGCAGCCGAAGCCGCCGAAAGGCCTGAAGGAGCTGCAACGGTTTGGCGGTGTGTTCTGGGACCTGGTGAAAGCCCGCCCGGACCGCGACCTCACCCCCCCCTGCCGCCAGGTGGTGCTGCGCGATGAAGCGGTAAACCTGGATTCGTTGCCCCTGTTGCGCCCCTGGCCCTCTGATGCGGGCGGGGTGATCACCCTGGGCCTGGTGATCACCAAAGACTGCGAAACCGGCGTGCCGAACGTGGGCGTGTACCGCCTGCAGCGCCAATCGATCAACACGATGACGGTGCACTGGCTGAGCGTGCGGGGCGGCGCGCGCCACCTGCGCAAGGCGGCGGCGGCGGGCAAGAAGCTGGAGATCGCGATTGCGATCGGCGTGCATCCGCTGCTGCTGATGGCGGCGGCCACGCCGATCCCGGTGCAGCTGAGCGAATGGCTGTTCGCGGGGCTCTATGGCGGCGAAGGGGTGCGGCTGTGCCGCTGCAAAACCCTCGATCTGGATGTGCCGTCCCACAGCGAGATGGTGCTGGAGGGCACGATCACGCCGGGCGAGGAGCTGGCGGATGGACCGTTCGGCGATCACATGGGCTTTTACGGCGGCGTGGAGGCCTCACCGCTGGTGCGCTTCCACTGCATCACGCACCGCAAGGGCCCGATCTTTCTCACCACCTTCAGCGGCCGGCCACCGAAGGAGGAGGCGATGCTGGCGATCGCCCTGAATCGCATCTACACGCCGATCCTGCGGCAACAGGTGCCGGAGATCGTGGATTTCTTCCTGCCGATGGAGGCACTCAGCTACAAGCTGGCGGTGCTCTCGATCGACAAGGCCTATCCGGGCCAGGCGAAGCGGGCGGCGATGGCGTTCTGGAGCGCCTTGCCCCAGTTCACGTACACGAAGTTTGTGGTGGTGGTGGACCGGGCGATCAACATCCGCGATCCGCGCCAGGTGATCTGGGCGATTGCGGCGCAGGTGGATCCGCAGCGGGATCTGTTTGTGCTGGAGGACACCCCGTTCGACAGCCTCGATTTCGCCAGCGAACGGCTGGGGTTGGGCGGCCGCCTGGCGATCGACGCCACCACCAAGATCGGCCCGGAACGCCGCCATGAGTGGGGCGAACCGCTGACGCGCGGCGCGGAGCTGGAGGCGCGGGTGGATGCCCGCTGGGCGGAGCTGGGGCTCGGCGATCTGGGCGGCAAGGATCCCGATCCGGCGTTGTTTGGCTACACGCTGGAGCATCTTTTGGAGCGGCTGAGCGCCCTGCAGGCGGGCGGCGGGCGGCGGTGATCAGCCGCAGCGCCAGCCACGCCCTGCGTGCCCTGTTGCTGCTGGTCCAGGAGCCGGAACGCTGGCGGGCGATGCCCGACCTGGCGGCGGCGGCCGACCTGCCGGCCCCGTCGCTGGAGCAGTTGCTGCTGAAGCTGCGAAGGGCCGGGGTGGTGGAGGCCCGGCGCGGCCGCCACGGTGGGTACCGGTTGCAGCGCCCGGCGGCGGCCCTGAGCCTGGCGGAGGTGCTGGCCGCCGTGGCCCCGGAGGACGCCCCAGCAGACCCAAAGAACAGCCATGACGCCACTGCCCGGGTGACCGAAGCCCTGCAACGGCGGTTGCGACGCGCGTTGGAGCGGGAATTGCAACAGCTGACGCTGGAGGACCTGCACCACGACCTGCGCAGCAGCTGCGCGGCGCTGAAGGAGGAGGGCGGCCTGCTGCTGGGTTGAGGCGGGCCGCCAGCGGGGGACGGCATTCCGACCCCGGAGCGGTGCGAGAACGTTTGTAAGGTTCAGGGATGGACGATGCCACCCCCCTGCCGGATCCCGCCGCCCTGCTGGAGGAGGTGCTGACGCCGCTGCTGCAGGATTTCGACGAGTCGTTCCAGCGCGGCCTGCAGCTGCTGGAGCACTGCCCCGACCGGGTGATGCCCCCGGAGCGTCGCGACACCATGCGGGAGCGGCTGGAGGAAGCCCAGGCGCAACTGCGCGCCGCCCGCGCCCTGCGGGCCGCCACACCAGCGCCGATGGCCCTGGAGATGGCCACGATCGCGCCCTGGCATGAGCTGCTGGTGGAGGTGTGGGGGCTGTCGCGGGCGTTGCGGCTGGCGGGGGTGGAGGTGGGTTGAGCGGAACGGAGTGGCTCAGCCGGGAAGGGTGTGGGCCTGGGACACTCTCTCTGGTTTCGAGTTGGCCGAGAACGCGAACCCTCATCGCGCCCGATCACCGAAGAGGATCGGTTTGCTGCCTGACAGCTGAAGAGGATCTGCTTACCCTGGATTGCGGAAGTTGTTTTTTTGGGTGTACTCATTCTCCACCAGACCCTCAGCCTGTTGAGACAGAGCGCGGGCCACGTGAACCCTCCCGTGCGCCGGACTCCCCATGACACAAGCGCTGGGAGTAGCACCAGTGCAAGTGGAGGGGAATATGCGATGCTGTCTGCGGGAGCCATTAAAATGGCAAGGCGTGCTGTTCAGTCTTTCCTGAGCACCAACACCTGACGCCAGCTTTTTTCCGTTCCCACGGAACTCCAGACGGCATCCCGTGAGACAAACATCAGCCAAACGCCAGGAGCACGCACTCATGACCACAGCCAAGCCATTCCTCCTTTCTCGCATTGCCTTCTGCCTCTGCCTGGCTTGCGGAGTTGGTGCGGCCCTGGCACCAACGGCAGGAGCCCAGCAGCCGGCAAGCCCTGATCAGAAGGCGGCGCTCAGGGCAGTGGCAAGGATGACGGAAGGCCAACGCACCTACTTCCAGAAGAATGGCAGATTCAATGCCAACGTATCGACGATCCAGCAGGACTTCGGCATCACCCTGCCGGCCACGTTCAACTACGCCGTGCGCACCACAACCGAAGCGGCCTACAGCTACGTGATTCCAGCCCAGTCTCCGAAAGTGGGCCAACTCAACGCCTACGTGGGCGCCGCATTTCTGACGACCAATCAAAATCCGAAGATCACCACGATCATCTGCAAAAACATCCAGCCCGGCCAGATCCGACCCTCCGATCCCCAGCTCGTGCTCGGCACCCTCGTGGCCAATCCCACCGGCCGCTTCGTGCAATGCGGCGATGCGGCCATTGAAATCCCAGCCTCGGAGGTTAATGAGTGACCCAGCATATCTAGAGACAGGGCATCGAATGGCAGGCATAAGCTGATTTTTGACAAGCTAGCAAGTTGCAGCGATGCCTGACTCAAGCAGAGGAGGCATGCTCACTATTGCAAGATTGCGCAGGTTTGATTATATGCGCTCGATCAGCCTCGTCTTCCCGCTTGGCCTGTCAAGGCCTTTCGAATGACCGGACAACACAACACCGCCCACAGATCTCACACCAGGCAGCTGCACACGAGACGAGGATTTATTTGATTAAGACTACATGGCAAACATGACAAGAGCTTCCCTTAAGAGATATACACCTGCAGACACTGCCTGGGCTAGTCGATGTCTTTGCTGTTCACGTCCAGGCTTTGGCATATACGCTCAAGATCAGCGGCGGACAGCAGACTCAGAAAGAAGGAGTAAATTGCGGCTGCAGTCCGCCAGATCGTATTGGTTGACAATTCAATAGTGGGATTACTTACAGAGGCTGACAGGAGAGCTTTAGATGCTATGACTATCTTGGCGTCAACTAATCGATCGGATTTGGTTTTAATTGATCGACAAGTACGGCTTTTATCGCGGTGTTTGGTGCAATTACCTGCTTGAATACACTTAAGGCTATGTCCACCACCACTGATGACTATGCCTTATCAGGGATCGCTTAAACAAGCATTCCTAGCAAAGACGTCAAGACTCTGATCATCAGGCATAGATCGCGTCTGCAATCAGATGACTTGATTGATTATAAAGCTCCGCAACTCTCAGGGCTCGGAGGGCAGGGCTTACACACGCAGACTGCATTGGCTATCTACTCAGTCATTGCTGCAATCCCAAACCGCCTGTTGAAAAGGAAGCAGAAGCTACCAAGGTAGCGCTTGGCATACTTATCAAAATTAAAGGCGAGGAACGTGCCGCTGAATCTGGTTTTCAGATTCCCCAGTAGAATGTTAATCAACCGAAACTGAGGAAGATCATTGGGATGACGCCCACCAGTTACAACAGCAGTGTGACTGCAGCCTGCAGCTACAACGGAGCGGAA
>JBILGK010000104.1:0-14716 GCA_044351065.1 Cyanobium sp. | reverse complement strand
CGGCCCAGTTCGCTGTAGCTTTTGCCCAGGTTGCCCAGAGAACCGGCCAGATCGCTCAGGAAGGCCGGGTTGGTCTTCGCTAGCTCGCGGCGGATCTTCAGCGCTTCTTCCGCGGGGGCCAGCGCCTCCTGGCGGCGGCCCAGTTCGCTCAAGGCTTTGCCCAGGTTGTTCAGGGAAAGGGCCAGCTCGGGCAGGAAGGCCGGGTTGGTCTTCGCCAGCTCGCGGTTGATCTTCAGCGCTTCCTCCGTGGGCGCCAGCGCCTCCTGGTGGCGGCCCAGGTAGCTATAGATCACACTTTGGTTATTCAGGGAACCGGCTAGGTCGGGCAGGAAGGCCGGGTTGGTCTTCGCTAACTCGCGGCGGATCTTCACCGCTTCTTCCGTGGCGGCCAGTGCCTCCTGGCGGCGGCCCAGTTCGCTGTAGCTCACGCCCAGGTTGTACTGGAAACGGGCCAGATCGTTCAGGAAGTCTGGGCTAGTCTTGGCCAGCTCGCGGATGATCTTCACCGCTTTTTCTGTGAGGGCAAGCGCCTCCTGGCGGCGGCCCAAGTCGCCTAAGAACTTGCCCAGATTGTTCAGGGCAATGGCCAGAAACCGCCGTGCATCTGGCTGACTGCCCTCCAACTGCCGCAGGATCCGAACTGCCTCCTCGGTTGGTGCCAGTGCCTCCAGACCCTGCCCCACTCCGCTGAGGAAGTTCCCCAGGTTGATGAGTGCCCGCGCCCGAAACACATCCAGGGCCGGGCGATTCGCTTGCGCCCAGGCCACCACCTGCTTCTGCAGCCGCAAGGCTTCTGCCGAATCACCCTTGGCATCGGCTGCCTTGGCAGCGTCAAACCACCCCTGCACCTCCGTCGGGATTGCCGCTGCAGCAGGGCCTGGCGCCTGGGCCAGCAAGGTTTCAGCTGAACGGTCAAGCCCCTTGGTGGCCGTTTCCAACGCCGCTGCCGGCAGGGCCGACTGCAGGAGCAGAGGCCCAATCAGCAGCCAGTGCAAACGACCGGCGGGGCGGGTAAAGGCCATGGCTCGATCGTTCTTCTTGGCCCATCATGACCAGTGCTTGGGGCTTCCGCCTCCCTGTGTGCGTGCGTCTTGATCCGTGGCCTCGCATCACACCGATGCTTCCTGTCCGACTCCGGCGGGGTGGCAGCCCTGGCTCCGGCTCCCGGGCCATGGATTGACTGGTCTGAGGAGGCAGACCTGGGGCAGACTGTTCTGGAAAACTCCAGTCCCTGATTTCATGAGACAGCCTGAGTCGCGGGGAGGGATCCTTCGAACTTGACTTTAGCTGGATCCGCCTAAATTGCCAGCCCTGGCTTCACATTCCGTATAAGATCCTGCTTCTTTGGTCCGTTGCTCCCACTAGCCACTGTGCCGCAGTGCACTTTGCTGGGCGGTGTGTCACTTGCTGGACGGTTTATGCGGATCTGCATGTGCTCCCTGCGCAGGGTGCTGGTAGAAATACTCACTGGGCACAGATAAATTCCATCTTGGCCTCCAAGCTTTGAGTCCGTCTAACGCCCCAGATCAGAAGCGGGCAGGGCAGAATCGCCATGATAAGCAGCCTCTGCTCCCGTCTTCTGCATCTGGATGTTATGCGGTCCAAGAAAGCTCATGGCAAGAGTGGTAGCCCGAGTTCCTTGAGGAAGGAATTGTGGCTATCCCGTGCATCAGCGATCGCACGCTCCAGTGAAACCAACTCAGAGTGAATCGCTTGCAAGTCGATCTCCTCGTCAGGAGTTGTCGTGGAAATATAGCGAGAGATATTCAGGTTGAAGTTATTCTTCTCGATCTCCGCCATGTCGACCCTGCGAGCATAGCGAGCCTCGTTTTGCCGGTGCTTGTATGTGTCGATGATCTTGGCTATGTGCTCCCGGCTCAGTTGATTCTGGCGCTTGCCTTTCTCGTAGTGTTCAGCGGCGTTGATGAAGAGCACATCTTCAGGCTTCTTGCACTTCTTCAGCACGAGGATGCACACCGGAATGCCTGTGGAATAGAAAAGATTGGCAGGCAGGCCGATCACGGTATCGATGTGCCCGTCATGGAGCAGCTTGGTGCGGATGCGCTCCTCAGCGCCGCCACGGAACAGCACGCCATGGGGAAGGATGATCGCCATCACCCCTTCTTCCTTCAGGTAATGGAAGCCGTGCAGGAGAAAAGCGAAGTCGGCAGCCGACTTTGGAGCCAACCCGTGGCCTTTGAACCGCACATCATCAGCCAGGGCCTCGCTGGGTTCCCAGCGGTAGCTGAAGGGAGGATTGGCCACGATGGCATCGAAACTCGGCTTATGGGCAGGGTTCACGTCGCGCAGTTTGACCCACTCGTTGAGCAGCGTGTCTCCATGGAAAATCTCGAACTCGGTGTCCTTCACCCCATGCAGCAACATGTTCATGCGCGCCAGGTTGTAGGTTGTGATGTTCTTCTCCTGCCCGTAGATCCTGCCGATCGTTCCACCGGCCTTAGCCACCTGCTTGCGCACATTCAGCAGCAGCGAACCGGAGCCGCAAGCGAAATCCATTACGCTCTCCAACCGCTTCCTGGTGCCGCTGCTCGGCTCCTGGCTGTCGAGGGTGACGATGCCGGAGAGGATGTCTGAAATCTGCTGCGGGGTGTAGAACTCGCCAGCCTTCTTGCCCGAGCCGGCCGCAAATTGTCCAATCAGGTATTCATAGGCATCACCAAGCGCGTCGATATCTGTGGAGAACTCCGCCAGCCCATCCGCGATTTTCTTGATGATGGTGCACAACTTGGCATTGCGATCGGAGTAGGTGCGGCCCAGCTTCTCGGAAGCCAGGTTGATCTCCGAGAACAGGCCCTGGAACGTGCTCTCAAACGACTCGGTTTCAATG
Source organism: Cyanobium sp. (assembly GCA_044351065.1). GTDB lineage: Bacteria > Cyanobacteriota > Cyanobacteriia > PCC-6307 > Cyanobiaceae > Cyanobium. The sequence goes on along the minus strand of JBILGK010000104.1, from coordinate 11,868 downwards.
TATTTGAAACCGGCCTGAAGCGTGTTGAGCAGCTCGTCGCTTTGGATGCGGGCCTGATGGGCGATGCTGTCCCAGAGATAGGACGGCTTGATCACATAATGGATCTTGCGGCGCATCTGCTTTTCAAAGGCATCCACATCCTCTGGATTGAGTTCATACCAGATGCTTAGTGGTACCAGATAGCTATCGGCCTCGAGTTCCGGGTAATCGCTGCCCAGCTCCTTTCGGGCGGCGATCTCGTAGTTGTCGGAGAGGTAACGCAGGAACAGGAAGGCGAGCATGTAATCGCGGAAGTCGTCCGCGTTCATCGCCCCGCGCAGCTTGTCGGCGATCGCCCAGAGGGTATTGCCGAGTTGTTGTTGGGTGGAGTCGCTCATGGCTGCGTTCTTCTCTTGAGTTTGGATTCCAAGGCCTGGAGATCGTCTTCGTCCTGCTGATCGGCTTGAAGCGCCTCCTGCATTCGGCGCTGCTGGTCGAAGTGCTGGTAGAGCTCGGCTGTATGCGCTTCCATCTGCTGGTGGCTGATGGATCCGGCGTTGCTCAGCAGAGGAAATCCATTGCTGGTGATGATCTGATCAACGTTCTGTTTCCAGAAGGCCATACGGGTTTCCTGTTTGCTCTTGGCACGCAGTTCGGCCGTCTCCAGGAAGATCACCACCAGCCTGTTCAGGGTGTCGATCTCATCCTCACTCAGATAGTTTTTGGCCACAACGATATCCGTCTTACGCACCTTATCTCCTTTCCAGGTGAGCAGACCAAAATGGGGATCAGCGGGATTGGCGCGGGCCATGATCAGTTCAGCTGCGGTTTTACCAGTCACGGCAAAAAGAAGAAGGTTTTGCACCGTGGCAAAAAACTGCTGTGTGGCCTTGTCCGTCTTGTCGTAATCGCTGGAGAGGGCAAAGAGGTCGCGCACCTTTTGGTAGAAGCGCTTTTCGGAAGCCCGGATATCGCGGATGCGCGCCAGCATCTCGTCGAAATAATCCGGTCGGCCATCCGGATTCTTCAGCCGCTCGTCGTCGAGAACGAATCCTTTGATCAGGTAGTCCTTAAGCACAGTGGACGCCCAACGGCGAAACTGCACACCGCGCGGCGAGCGCACGCGATAGCCCACAGCCAGGATGGCGTTGAGGTTGTAGAGGTTGATGGAGCGCTGCACCTCGCGGCTGCCTTCGATTTGAACTGTCAAGGATTCCTTGACAGTTGCCGCTGGGTCTAACTCTCCCTCTTCAAAAAGATTCCTCAAATGCAGAGAGATGTTCTGCTTCGTGGCATTAAACAGTTCAGCCATCTCCAACTGCGTCAACCAGACGGTCTGATCCTTGGCCCGCAGTTTGATCTGGCTACGGCCATCGTCGGTGGTGTAGAGGATCAGATCGTTCATGGGGTGACACCCCTATGGATGCATTTATCGACAGTGAGGCAGCAAGAAAACAGGAAAAACAATACTTTAAAGCGGAAGTTATACTCGTTCATGGTCGCACGAAGCTCATCCGCGTCCTTCCAAAGAGTGTTACCTAGTTGCCTTTGATTGGTGTCGCTCATGCTTGCCTGCCTTTAGTGGGGGCCTTCTTTGCGGATCTCTTTGTAGGCTTTATCGCCGTTGCCTTGACGATCTCCAACGGTGCATCAACCCCAGTCACCGCAGGGGCTTGGTCTGCTGGCACTACGGAAGGCGCGTGGAGCACAAACTGGTACTTATCTTTCACACCCTTGAGGACCTTCTCAAAGATCGCCATTGTATCGGGAACCAGCTCATCAGTCTCATAATAGTAGACTTTCTTATGGGACATCGTATTGACGATGGCGGCGACGTCTGCGGCGTCAGTGATTCCAATCTGCGTGAGGACATAGCCAAACTGCCCGACGCCTAAAAAGGATGAGATGTTCTCAAGGGCCTGACGAAGAAGCGCGAAGTGGTACGCTTTGACTTCATTCGCCGTGTATGCGGCATCCAATACTTGAAGCAAGCGAAGATGATACAAGAACACATCATTGCGACAGCTCTCTAGCGAAAGCTCACCATTCTTGAGGCTCAGCGTACATATGCGAGTTCGCTTCTTAAATGTGGCGGCTTTCTCACCCTTTGTCAATAGGTCCGTGAGGATAGAGAAGAGGCCGATATGATGAGTGGTAACGACAATTCTTCTGTTGACATGATGTTCATCGATCAGGTCGTAGATGGTCGATGCCGTGATGAAGATATTGTGGTCGTCCAGGCTTGAGACGGGATCATCGATGAAAAAGTGGGATGAACGCTCGTCCGCCCATCCTTCTACCTCAAAAAGTGCAAGGAAGAAACACCAGACAAAGATTCTCTCTTCCCCACGCGAGATCTTGAGCGGCACTTTGGTGATATTACTCGGATCTTCTGAATCGGCAACTTCATGGAAAAACATCACAGACCTGATCCCGTCCTCGGGATTGTTATGAAAGATGAAGTCAAACCGGTAGTTGGGCCTGAATCGGTTGAGCTTGTCCCGGATATCGTCCTCGGTAAGGGAGCTGTGAAAGCGATTCAAGCTACTCTTGCGAATCTCGAGCTGGACACTTGCCTCATCATTTTCAGGATCATTGTCCCAGACAAAGAGGTCTTCGCTGTAAGCATTGAAATAGACCCCGGCATGATTGCCGTCGCCATCCTTGGTCGCATTCTTGTAAGCAACTGACAACCTTGTCTTTCCGGTCGCGTTGAACGCGTAGATAAGCACGATCGGCTCTTGTACTTCAGTAAGTTTCTCGGCGATTAGCTCGTGACTCATCTCTCCACCTCCGCGGATGGGAAAAGCTGCTGCATCAGGCCCATCTTGTGGGTCTTAAAAGCTTCGAGCTTCTGAGTTTCGGCGGTGATCTTGGCGTCGAAGCTGCTCAAGCAGGAGGCAATATGTTGTTGTTCGGCGAGCGTCGGCGGCAACGGAATCGAGAGCGAACTGTACTGAGTACTGTTGATGCCCGGCTGCCCGCTGCGCGCGGATGCCACAGCTACCCAATTCCAGAAGGATCCGGTCTTCAGATAATTAGCAAGATAAGCTGAAACTAATTTCTTGGGATGTGGTTTAACTCTGATCAGAAATCCTGCGAATACCAGCCTGCCATCCTCCTTCCGATATTTATAGGACTTGCCAACACTTGCGCCCGTGCGGGCAAGGACGACGTCACCCTCCTCTAAATAGTTCTGATCAGCAGCCTGAAGATTGACTGATACCCGCTTCTCGGGCAGATAGTGCCCATCTTCTGAAATATCTGTGATTCGGAGGTACTGAGGAAGATCTTCAGAAAATGGCACTGCCGCGGCATTCACTCCGTAGCTGGGGGGACGCATCAGGAGCTTACCCATCGGTGAATCAGCCCAATCCCCAGAATCCTGAAACTCAGGAAAACGAAACGGAGGCTGGGTTTCGCCTTCGCGGGGGAACAGCCGCTGCATCAGCCCTTTCTTATGGGACTTGAGCGCCTCCACTTTCTGCGCTTGCGCAGCGATCAGCTCGTCAAGCGAACTCAGGCAGTCGGCGATTTTGTACTGCTCGGCGAGAGAAGGCAATAAAGTATGCCATTGGCAAAGCCTGCTGAAGTACAGACGGGTTCGAGTGCCTCCGGCTTTTTGTGAGAAGGCAAAGTGCTTGAAATCAAGGCCGTCATTCAACTTGGCAAGCAAAAATGTTGAGTTCAGACCTTTGGTTCGGAAGACGGGATACTCTTTACTGACCGCGATTGCACCGCCAGTATCATTGATATTAAACTTGAACAGTCCGTCGTCGCTCATATGCCTATAGACGAAACAGCCTGGCGGAACAACGCCGTATTCGCTCTTGTTCTGGAGAACTCTTCCATCAAAGTAAGCATCTTGGCGCTTGAGACCTTCCCGCGTAGAACTATAGACAGGCAAATTTGTCTCAGGCGGAACTCTGCCTGAGCAGTCTTCCAAATAAGGGCCGATGAGCTTGATTTCCCACCCGTTAGTTTCCCGAAACTCAGGAAACCGCAGCTTCGGCATCAGAACAGTCGTTTCGTCTTGCTTCATCCTGCTGGCTGTCGTCTCACTGCTCATACGCACGCAACCCTGAGATTTCTCGCCCCCCAGAGCGTCTGATGAGCAGTGGGTCCAGGTCGGCCATCAGGGCGAGTTCGGCCTGGCTGCGCGCTTTCCATCCCAGTTCCAGCGGCGCCATCAGGTCGCTGAGCTGCTCGCCATCGAAGATCATGCGGCTCAGGATGCCATCCACAAAGGCTTGCAGGGCGGCGGTCGACAGACCGTGCCTAGTGGCGATGGCGGCGAGCTCCCTGGCGCTCTGTTCTGCCTTGAAGCGCGTGTAGCCCTCGCGGATGGCGGCTTCGCTGAGGCCCTCGCCCGCTTTGAGGGTGTTGATATAGGCGGCGATGGCATAGCGCTCGTCCATGAACTTGGCATCGGCGCTGATCAGGCCGATCAATTCCTCGCGGGACATGGTGGCCTTGCCCGGTGCCTTCTGCGAATACCTGGCGATAAGGCCCATGATGTAGTCGTAATCAATCACAGAGGAGGCAAACAGCACAAACTCGAAGTCGAGCTGATCCCCAGGCACATCCATGGCTAAGCCCTTGCCAGCAGAGTCGCCGCGCTGCTGCCTCAGCTGCCTGGCTGTGTCCAGATACTGCCCCCTGAAACCCCTCAGACGGTCTTCCGGCAGAACCTGCTCGATGCTGGCTTTGTCGTCCTCGCTGAGGTCGGTGTACTGGTCGAGCTGAGTCTTGAGCCGCTGCACCTCCTTGAAGTGGCTGATGAAGGCCACCTTGGCGGCATCCCCCTTCAGATTGGCGACGTCGGAGGGGGTGCAATCGAGGCCCTGGGAGCCCATGAACTCAGCGAGCTTCTGGGCGGCGGAACGCAGCTTCTCGATCACGACCGGCGCCTTGTCGACAAGCCAGATCTCGCGCGCCTGCTCACCAGTTTTCTCACCCGAAAACAGCGCAATCGCAGCATCCTCGCTCCCTGCTGCTGACGGAAATCGAGAATGTTGCCGTAGGGCTTGCTGCCGTTCAGCACGCGGTTGGTGCGCGAAAAAGCCTGGATCAGGCCATGGTGCCGCAGGTTCTTGTCAACATACAGAGTATTGAGATACTTAGAGTCGAAGCCCGTTAGCAGCATGTCCACCACAATCGTGATGTCGATCTTGTGGTGGGCTGCCTGGGGGTTCGCCTTGCGGAGATCCTGCTCCGGCCACTGCTGATCCTTGATGCGCGTCTGCACATCCTGGTAGTAAAGATCGAAGTCGCTGAGGCGGTGATTGGTGCCGTAGCAGCTGTTGTAATCAGCAAGAATGACCTTGAGTGCTGCCTTCTTGCCTTCGGGGTCGTCCTGGTTGTCGACTTGCTCCTGCGGTAGATCCTCCTGGATCTGCTTCACATCAGGATTACCCTCGGCAGGCGGAGAGAACACGCAGGCGATGTTCAGCAGCTTGAAGTCGGGATCGGCGGCCAGCTTCTCCGCCTGGATGGCCTTGAACAACGAGAAGTATTCGATCGCGTCATTGATTGACGCCGTGGCGAGGATGGCGTTGAAACGTCTGGCTGCGGTGGCGGCATCGTGCTTTTTGAGGATCGCCTCAATCACGGCCCGTTTGGCGATTGCCTCCCCGGGCTTGGGTGGGTTGGCGCCCTCAGGTTTGTAGTAGTCGATATGGAATCGCAGAACATTGCCATCCTCAATCGCATGGGTGATGGTGTAGGCGTGGAGCTGCTTCTCGAACAGATCTGCCGTGGTGCGCATCGAAGCCTGTCTGTCTTCGATTTTCTGTGAGGACGCATTCACCTCGAAAATGGGCGTGCCGGTGAAGCCGAACAGCTGGGCTTTGGGGAAGAAGGACTTGATGGCCTTGTGGTTCTCGCCGAACTGGGAGCGGTGGCATTCATCGAAGATGAACACCAGCCGCTTGTGCTTTAAGGCTTCGAGCTGCGCCTTGTAGGTGGCCTGGCCATTCCTGCTCCGTTGCTGATTGCGCTTACTGTTGTCATCGAGCGCCAGCCCCAGCTTCTGGATGGTGGTCACGATCACCTTGTCGGCGTAGTCCTCCGAGAGCAGGCGGCGCACCAAGGCAGCGGTGTTGGTGTTTTCCTCCACGCAGCCGTCCTGGAAACGGTTGAATTCCTCGCGGGTCTGGCGATCGAGATCCTTGCGATCCACCACGAACACGCACTTGTGAATATGCGGGTTCTCCTTGAGCAAGGTGGAGGCCTTGAAGGAGGTGAGCGTCTTGCCGCTCCCAGTGGTGTGCCAAACGAAGCCATTGCCATTGTCTTCATCGATGCAGCGAACCAGGTGCTGCACGGCATACACCTGATAAGGCCGCATCATCATCAGCTTCTGCTCGGCTGCCAGCAGGACCATATAGCGGCTGATCGTGCGCCCCAGATCGCATTTCGACAGGAAGCCCTTTGCAAAGTCGTCGAGATGGGTGATCTTCTTGTTGTCCTCGCCCGCAAATTCGTAAATCGGCAGAAAACGCTCTTCGGCGTTGAAGGCGAAGTGGCGGGCGTTGTTGTTGGCGAAGTAATAGGTGCGATCGCGATTGCTGACGGCGAAGAGCTGCATGAAGCAGAGCAGCGTCCGGGTGTAGCCGTTGCCGGGATCATTCCTGTACTCGACGATCTGCTCCATGGCCCGACGGGGGTTGATGCCAAGGCTCTTGAGCTCGATCTGCATCACGGGCACGCCATTGATCAGCAGGATGACGTCGTAGCGGTGGTGGCTGTACTCGGTATTGATGCGCAGCTGATTGATCACCTCAAAGTCGTTCTTACACCAGTCCTTCAGGTTGACCAGCGAATAGTTCAGCGGCGTGCCATCCTCACGCGTGAAGGCGTTAAGATTGCGAAGGATCTTGGCAGCAGCGAAAACATCAGGCGTGATGATCTCATCAAGTAGCCGGGCAAACTCGCCGTCCGTCAGCTTGACGCGGTTAAGGGCTTCGAATTTTCCACGAAAATTCTGCTCAAGCGCCGCGCGGTTATTGATATCTGGACGATAGGTGTATTTGAGCTCGGCCAGGCTGGCAATCAAGCTGGCTTCAATTTCCTGTTCAGTCATGAACTGCGGCCAAGCTTGTCCTTTCTGCAATTATAGAGCAACCCCTGCAAGCCGCACAGGCCAGGCTGCATGGGTCAGATTTTGGCAACATCTTTCTTGCCATCGGTTGCCTTTGCGTGGGCCGCATAACGCTCATCATCACCCGCCCGCAGCCACTCTCGCGAAAAACCGAGCCCCATGATTCGGGTCGGGTGCATGATGTTGTTGGGCAATCCTTGCGGCGTAGCTCCGATTGAAAAGTGCCTGTTCTTCAGGCTCGTCCTGTCAGCTCATGCTGGACATTCTCGAGCAGAGAGGATGTGATCTGGACCAGCAGCTGCCAATCTGGCAAACGGAGTTCTACGCTGTCGTCATATCGAGTCTGAACAGCAAAGAAAGAAAGATCGGCAATCGTCTCAAACGCGCTCATGTTGCTACCCGATTCCTCCAACCAATCCATCAAGGCAACGAGGTCGTGAGTGAAGGGTGCCTGCCCGCCCTTGGCGTGGATCAAGCCTTTCAGGGCCTTTTCGCAGGCCTGTTGCAGCCGGAACCCGATACTGCTGTCGCGGAAACCAGAGAGAGCCAACATGCGCTGCGCCTCTTCAAGATCAGCCTGGGCGATCCGCAGGTAACGCAGGGCGTCGGGATCAGGCATTCAGCAGAATCCCTTCTTGATAGGCCAGGGATGTAATAGCGCTTCTGTATGGCTTGCGTTGGCTCACTTCGCTTTCGCTGTATAGAAGCAGGTCAAGCGGCAAGCGATGGCTGGAATAGTGTCGCCACAGATCTCCCAGCACCCGCAGACGATCCTGGCCCGCCAGCCACTCATCCGGCACCGTGATCAACAGATCCACGTCGGAATCAGGCCGGGATGTACCCCTGGCCCGTGATCCAAACAGGCGGATCTGGGCGCCGGGGATGGCTGCGGCGATCCCTGCGGCGATCACACGGATCCGCGGGTCGATCGGGATGGCGGATGTAGGGCTGGGAGCCGCTGTCATGGAGGCATTTTGACCGAGCCGTGATGGGGGTGGGAGTGAGGCGCGGACGGAGCGAGGGCATGACGACAGCCGGTGGCGGGAGAATGAAAAAAATCGAGGCGCCTACGGCGTCATCCCCTACAGCCAACAGCCAGGCAGCCCCAACAGCCAACAGCCAGGGCTAAAAAACAGCCCCAGGGCAAAGGGCCCAAGGGCTCAAGGACCAAGAAGGGAGCCTGGGGGGAGGAGACAGCAGGGGCGAAAACCAACCAAGGTGCTGGCGTTGGCCGGGCGGAGGCCGTCCCGGAAGGCGGCGCGGCAGTAGAGGGGATCGAGGATCCAGGAACCGCCGCGCAGCAGCTTCCAGCCCCGCTGGCCGCTCTCTCGGCGCACGAGATCCCCATCCTCTTCTCGCCAGGGCTCACCATCCTCCGGATGGCCCTCACCCACGGGGTTGGGATGCCAGCTGTCTTCACACCACTCATACAACTGCCCATGCAGCTCGGCCAGACCCCAGCGGTTCACCAGCCCGCTGGCCCCGTTCAGCCCAGGCTGCTTGGTCTTCGCTCGTTTGCGGCCACGACCAAAGGTGAAGCTGGCGCCATACCTCGCCCAACTGGCATCCAGCGTGTCGCCGAAATGGAACGGCGTGGCGGCCCCTGCCCGGCAGGCCCCCTCCCATTGGTTCTCGCTGGGCAGCGCCAGCTGGGGCGCCTGACCGCTGCCACCCAGCTCCGACCAGCACTCCTGGAGCCATCGATTCAGCCGCTGCAGCCATTCCCGGCTCTGTTGCCAGCTGACGCTTTCCACCGCCAGCTCGCCGGGCTGGCCGTGCTGGTCCCACAGGCTCTCGGGCTTGGCGGCGCCAGGGCTCTCCTCCAGTTCCCGCTCGATCTGGCCCACCGCCTCAACCACGGCCCGCCACTGCCCCTGGCTGATCGGCTGGCGCACCAGCGCAAACGCTTCCAGCCACACCCGCCGCGGCGCTTCCACATCCACGCCATCCCGGCAGCCGTCGCGGTTGAAGGCGAACCAGTCCAAAACCTCCTGGCGGGCGTGCTCCGTGGGTGGTGAACCCAACTGCGCCTCTCCCTCCGGAACCACCACCAGCTCTAGCCGCTCACCCCCCGGCAGCGGCAGCGTCCACACGGGCACCTCCACCACCTCGGTGCGAATCCGCAGGCCGCTCCCTTCCTCCAGGGCCGTGAGGGTGAGCATCGGCACTGGTTTCTCCTCACCGCTGCCAAATAACGGCAGATCGGCCGAGGCCGCCAGTTGCAGGCCCCGTGAGGCGCCCTGCAGCAGCGGCAGGCGGGCGTCGTGCTCCGCCCAGCCTTCCGCATCCACCACCAGCAGGTTGAGGGCATCGCTGCGCAGCCAGCCTTCCAGCTCTGCGGCGATCCGCTGGCGCTGATCCCGATCGCCACTGCGGCGGGCCAGAAGCCCCAGGCTCTCCGCCGCCCGCCGCCGCAGCGCCACCGGCACCGCCGTGTCGGCCAGGCCATCCCGCAACGGCTGCTCGGCGCCGATCAGCGCCAGCACCAGGGCCGCGTCCTGTCGGTCGGCCAGGGGGCAATTCCCATCGCCCAGCAGCGGCTGCAGCGGTTCACGCCCCTCCTTGCGCACCGCCCGCTGTTCGCTGCCGCCAGCCGCCGCCAGCGCCGCCAATTGCTCCAGGGCCTGGCGCCGCACGCGCTCCGGGGCTTCGGGGGTGAGGTCGGCCCCGAGCCGCTTGACGCGCAGGGCTTGCAGGCGCTCCACCTTGCTCTCCTCAATCCACCGCACCAGCGGCTCCCAGGTGCGCAGCAGCGCCTCATGGGCGATCTCCACGCTGCCCTCCTTCAACACCAACAGGCGGTCATCCACCAGCCGCCGCACGATCGCCAGGCTGGCGGGCGGCAGGTCCTCAAGTCGCGCCGCCCGTTTGGCCTCCTGGCCGTCGCCGCTGACGCTGACGAGATGATCCAGAAACGCCTCCCGCAGCGCCGCACGCTCCTCTTCGCCGCTGGTTTGCGGATCCCAGCACTCCTTGGCTCGGGTGCTCACCGCCCCCGCCACGCCGCCCAAGTGCTTGTAGTCGTCAAGCGTCAGGTCCCACTGTTCACCGGGCCGCGTTCCCGCGAGGGCGACACCCCGCCGCTCCCTGGCCCTCCACAGCTTCTCCAAGGTGAAGGCCAGCAGGGGCAACGCATCTCGCCCGCCGCTTTCCTCCACCAGCCGCTCCTTCAATCCCGGCTGCAGGGTGAGCTTTGAACGATCCGCCGGGCCGGTGATCAGGTCGCCGAAGTCTTCTGGTTCGATCGGCTCCAGGGGAAGGCTCTTCGCCATGCCCGTCAACGCCGGCCAGCGCGTTTGCAGCGGCGCCAGAAAATCCGTTCGCATCGTTGCCAGCACCAGCAGCCCGGCCTTGGGAACACGCAGCAGGTTCCGCAGGAACGTCTGAAACGTCTCAGCCTCATCCGCCTGGCCGTCTTCCTGCGGTTCAGCACTCAGCAGCTCCTCGAACTGATCGATCACCACCAGCAGCCGCATGTTGCGCTGGCGCTGCAGCTCCCGCAAGCTGGTGAGCGGGTCGGCGGCGTCAAACACGCCACCGGCGTTCAGCACCGCCCGCTCCAATTCCTTGAAGGGCTGATCACCTGGCGTGAAAGGCGGCAGCACCGTCCAACTCCCTTCGCCGTCGCCCTTCAGCCGAGGCACCACCCCCGCGCGCACCAGCGATGACTTGCCATAGCCCGACGCCCCCAGCAGCAGCAAGAACGCCTGTGGGCGCAACGCCAGGGCACTGAGGCGTTCCACCACGGCCTCAATCGCCACGTCGCGCCCGAAGAACACCGGCGCCTGCCGCTCCTCGAATGCCGGCAGTCCCGGATAGGGCGGCAGGGTCGCGTCCCAGGTTTGCAGATCCCTCCATTTGAGCTTGCGCTGCAGGGTTTGGCGCAACCGTTGCCGCACCTCCGCCAGCCGCTCGGAGCTGGGGTTCACGGCATCAGACACCTGGATCGCCTGGTGGGCCTGCAGCAGCAGCGGCAACGGCTCGCTCTTCAGCTCCTCAGCGGTCTTGGCCAACTGGATCGGAATCACGGTCTTGCCGTCCTTCACCGCGATCGCCACCTCCCCCACGCACCAGGGCGAGCTCTCGTACCGCTCGCTGCAGAGGCACACCATCGCCCTCGCCTCGTCCAGCTCTCGATAAAGCGTCTGACGCCAATCATCACCAGCCTTCACGCCATGGCTGTGATCTTTGTCGCGGAAGTAGCCGTACTTCCACTCCGTAAACCATTCCGCCAGCCGGTCTGCCCAGGCATCACCCTCAGGGTCGCGGCCGGTGTAGCTGATGAAGATCGCACCCATGGGGAAGGGGCCGTCGCCGCTTTAGCTCAATCTACCGGCCGCTGATGGCTGAGCTTGGTGTGGTCGACAGCAAGTCTGGTGATTCGCCCAACAGGTTTTGGGCGGACCCGCATAATACCCCCATTTCCGCCGACCTCGCCGCCTAAAAGCTGGCGGGAGGTGAGGGCTGCCCGTGAGACCTGCTGCACCGTGAGGGGTTTGGCGCAAGTCGGAGCCATTCCGGGTTTGATAGGCGGACCCGCCTATACGGGTTCAGCCCGTTACAAAAGATCAGCCGGGCTGCGCACGCCGAAGGGGCCACGGTTGAGAACATGCGTGTAGATCATGGTGGTTTTGATGTCTTTGTGGCCCATCAGTTCCTGAATGGTTCGGATGTCCTGGCCACGCTCCAGCAGATGGGTGGCGAATGAATGACGGAAGGTGTGGCATGTGGCTGGTGTGATGATTCCCGAAGCCAACACAGCTCGGCGCACAGCTTTCTGAATCACA
>JBILGK010000026.1:0-44635 GCA_044351065.1 Cyanobium sp. | reverse complement strand
TATCTGTCGAGTCGATACGCCATCCTGAGAGGTTTCCGCTACGGGCGAAGAGCACTTTCCAACCAGCCCCTTGAGTGGACAGGCCGCCATCAACTCCCTGCTGCGCCACCCCCAGCTCCTTGCCTGCCACTCAGGGGCAGCGTTGGGCGGCATACGCGGCCCTGCCAAGCACTGCAGGCTGGCGAGCAAAAAGTCGCAAATGAATAATTAAGATATTCCATCATCTCGATACGCCTCACGGGGGGGGCAGTATAAATAAAGAAGTTCTCCAGAAAACTGATGACAACCATTGCTTGGGCTCCTATTGGTTCATCTGATGATACCGTCCAGCTTAGCTCACCATACATTCGTCATGACTCCCATCTGATAAAACCAGGCGAAGACTTCACTGTCAGGCTTACAACAATATCGAGATCAGTTCTTGATCAGTACAGAGACGTGATGTGTGCTGGAAGGTATGGAAATGATTTCTTTTGTCTCCTTAGCCAATTTGGAATAGGATCGAATGGCGGCGAAAAGCCTAGTACCTCAATAAACTACGTAGCAAGACAAGACTCCCTCAATCACGACATTCTGAGTCTTTGGGGTGAAAATATAAGATTCATCAAGGACTACAGAGATAGTGGGGCAGACGGAAGTAAAGGAAGAATTTTTATTGGTACATCTGCGTTTTGCCAAGGTATCGGCCGCAGCAATCTCGATAATATTCGCGAAGCGTATAATCAAGTTTCCTCTATTGTTGGCCGATTCGCGCCATGGCTTACCCCTTATACCACTGTAGGTAGCCTAGCGGTAGATGGTGTATCTACAATCCTGAAGAAACTGAGAGATAACAAGAGTGAGTGCATTGAATCGATCTTATCCCTATACCCTGGATCTATTGATAGACCACTGCCCTTTGGAGATGCCTATTTACAAAGAGGCTCTTTCCTGTTCTTTTATGAAGACCTTTCTAACTCCGAAGTCTCGGAGCTTTTCCTTGCCAGAACCGGTCAGATAGTTACAAGATCAAATAATTCAACTAGGATACCCCCATACGTTGTTATAAATATAGTCGAAGGAGTTGTTGATGCACCAAGTGAAATTATATCCAGAGCTGCAGCAGTAGATATTTTGGAAAAGTATCAGAAGCAGTACAGCCTCGATCCCAATAGTGGGACTTCATCCATGAATCTCCTGCTAGAAGGACTCCAAAAGATTGGAGACTCTTACTACTATATCTCACAAATTAATCGCTATCGAGAGCTGGCCAGCAAAGGAGATCGACGATCAGAAAGGGAAACAGCTCGTATGAATGAGATCAAAACTGAGATAGAGAATCGATTCGCGCAGATTAAACTCGTTTCATGATTTATCCAAGTGGCATTGCACTCACATATTACAGTGGTCCTTGGATAAGTTCATGTCGCCATGATGGCTCAGTAGTCTTTCCTTCCTTTCCCCACCAAATAGGAGAACTCCAGTGACAACAACCATTAATCATCCATGGCAGAATGGAGGTGATCCATCCACAAAGCCCGAGGTAATTGTCCTAACCAATGGTCATGTGCTTATAATATCAGATGCAGACACTTGTGCAGATGGCAGCCCTGATGCTGACCAAATAGATTCTTCCGGCCAGAAAGAGACAGCCCTTGGAATAGACAATGGGTGGCAAGGGGATAGCGAGTACGTAAATGCACGAAATATCCCCTATTTTGTGCTGCCAGATAACTGGTATGCCATAACCAATGTTGAGTGTCGACTTGGTGACATTGCAAAGCTTTCCTATCGCGATAGAATTGTCTATGCGATATACGCAGATGTCGGGCCTGCATCGATTATTGGCGAAGCCTCTATTGCGGCAGTTGAATCATTGGGACATAACCCGTGGGATAGTCAACATGCCAAAGTTGTTTCAGGGATGCCCCATGGGGTGAAGTACGAAATCATACCCCAATCATCTGATCTTTCGCAGACGATTAACTTTGAGACAATTCAAGCATACGGCAAAGCCAGGTTTGGCGATACCGCGCCAACCCCGATAGACAATTCTCAGGCTGCAATTACTTGGCTTGAACTTAGCCGATTGCCGAATGGAACACCTGCCGTAATTGCCTATGCAGGGTCGCGGCCACAATTTACAAGATACTATAAAACAAAAGAATCGCTGATTGCTTTTCTTCAAGCATTTCCAAATGCACGAACTGTACTTGTTGCACATGACAAGCCGATACCAGAGTGCCCCGACTACGACAAAATCGCTGTTACAGGTGATCCGGCGAAGAGATTTGTCTCATACTTCCAGCAGAACTATGGAATTGTGAGAGCCGAGGTAGAACGGTGGTTTATTGATGACATTCCAAAGAGATGGTCATCCAATGCAGTTACAAATGGTTGTGTGGCTCACCAAGTTAGCTGCCTCAAGCTGTGTGGCCTGCCTTCTCCTCCCTTAGATACTGTCCCATCTGTTAATGTTGATGCCTTTGTTAAATGGGCTCTTAACCAAGGCTGGGAAAAGGTTCTCGACGTCAAGGGATTAAAGCCTGGGGATATTTGCGTCAGTGGACCCAGTAAAGCAAATCTAGATCATGTGTACTGCTTTGTAGAGTATATTGATGACGATAATGCACATGTCTTGCATAATCAGGTCTATGGCCTAGCAGTTCGTTCGCTTCTCGGTAACGGCTGTGGACCTTGGCAGTTCGCACTACGAATGCGTTGAATATCCTGGAGGCACTTGAATATTGCCCAACATCCAGATGCAGAAGACGGGAGCCGGCGTTGTCTGCCAAGGCGATGCGTGCCGACCCGCTTCTGATCTGGAGCGTTCGAAGGATCGAATGATGAATAGGCGCCGAGCCGAAGAGCATCTCTTTGCGCCTTGGTCTATTTGGGGAATAGTATTACTTCCTGCGGAAAGTTGCTGACAAAGTGTTTAAGGTGTATAGTGGGATTGTCTGTAGCAGGAGCATTGGCTAGATGAGTATGACCCCAGGATAAGGCCCGGTTTCACGGGGGCAAGCCGGCTCGGCAAGGTTAATCTCCAGGCGTGTCCGGATTGGAAGGCGTGACAGGCGTCAAGGAGGTCGCAGACCCATTCCAGTTCAGGTTGTTGTACAAGGCGAGAATCCCATCGCCAAAAACGTCACCTTTGACATTTCTGGCGTTTCGCAGTCGTTCAATCCAACGGTTCGTTTCCGCGTTGCCGCACTGCCACTTGAAATATTTAAACTAGATTCCGAGCTGAATTGTATATTTCAGCAACTCCACGATTTTGATGCTAGCATCTCAAGTGCCAACTGCACTATAGACGAACTAAAGGAATCAACAAGATCCATCATTCGCAACATAATCACTGAGAGTTGACGCAATATGCAGGCGTTGGGTCAGGTTGTTAAATTTGGCAGGGAGCTCCCTGCTCTGAAGGGTTAAGTTGAGAAGAACAACCTAGACATCAGAGAGATTTGCGAAGATCTTCGACAGTTGGCAATAGCCATTCAAAACCTTAAACATTAAATGGAGATGCACCAGCTCGAACAAGAGTATGAGTTGAAAACCCAGAGATTGGAATTGGAAAATGCATTGCTTAGGCATTTTCGCCTGCCTTCGGCCAATGACGCTCCACCGGTTCTCCCTCCAAGCGAGTGAGGCCTTCTTTTAGTGACTCAGAATATTGCAAGCGTAATCTATAGAGGAATCCTCCTTTGAACACAGTCCCCACCTGACTCGCCACCGCAAACTCACTAAGCCCAGGGGGATCTCTCTGCGCGAACTCTTTGTGTGTAGGCGATGGCAAGCGTTGGAAAGAAGCCACAACAATTGCACACATCGCTTACTGAGAGAGATGTCCATGAACTCAACTTATCACCCACCGTCTTACAGCAAAGCCGATTTCGTTTCTCCTTCTTTTCACGGAGGGGGAGAGTCGTCCTTGCGTCCATGTCAGTCATTCTGATGGCGAGGCGAAGTTCTAGCTCAGCCCTACCGTTGAACTCGCTCGCAGCATCGGGCGAAGCTCTCCAACGTTCAAGGAAGTAGAACCCCTGGCCCAGACACGCCAACAGAGATTATCGATGATGTAGAGATGGCTACCTTATTCAGAGTTTCCCTGGTTTAAGGCAGCAACGGTTCGACAGATACTTTATGTATTGCGACCCACAACAGGCCATCTTTGACCCCACTATGACTCGTAAGCCGCTGCCCTTTTACGTCTCCATCCATCGTCCTAGGGCCACCGTCATCCAAAACGCGGCGTGAAGACAGGGGCGGTGTCTTGCAAGGTTTCGAATCACGGCTGCGACAAGCTATGTCATGAAACACCCACATGTAACTGCAGCCACACCCGACGGCTCTAAAGTATGGATGGTACGTTCAACCATGGAACGCATGGCTACTCGCTCTGAGGTCTTAACGAAACTCTTTTCTCTCTTGCACGAGTATACCGGAAAGTTTGGTCTTACGTTTGGAGCATCTCCGGACGGTTTGCTGCAGAGACACCAGAAGATGAGCTTAAAATATGATTTAGATCTTGACGAAACTGAGGTTTATGGATTGTACGCCGAACTTTCCGGCATGTTCGATATTGATTCTGGTGATTTCTATGAATCCTACACGCCAACAGTTGGTGATCTGGCTCGTTTGATTCTCAGCAAGGTCGATATTGACTGAGCACGCGCAGGTCGCTTCCCTGCGTGGGGTAAGACCCCTATTCCATGGCCCGAATACTCTGCTCAGGCGTCGAAGTCTTGCAGACCCACGCGATGCCACATTCACGAACCAATCACCCTTTCACCGCATCCCCCGTCGCACTTGGCAAGATAAATCGCTGCAGGGCCACAAACAGCACCATCACCGGCAGGATCGACACGATTGCCCCCGCCGCCACCAGCCGCCAATCGAGGGAAAAACTGCTGGCCAGTTGCTGCAGGCCCAGGGGCAAGGTGTAGAGGCCCGGGTCGTCGAGAATGATCAGCGGCCAGAGGAAATCGCTCCAGCTGCCGATGAACACAAACATCGCCAGGGTGATCAGGTCGGCCCGCGCCGCGGGGATCATCACGTTCCACCATTCCCCCAGCGGTGTGCAGCCATCCATGCGGGCCGCCTCCTCCAGCTCCACCGGCACCGCCAGGAAGCTCTGGCGCAACAGAAAAATGCCGAAGGCGGTGGCGGCCTGCGGAATGATCAACGCCCACAATGTGTTGCGCAGCCCCAGCTGCACCATCAGCAGGTACAGCGGGATCATCACCACCTGGAACGGGATCAGAATCGTCGCCACCACCACCGCCAACACCAGGCCCCGGCCCGCAAAGCGCAGCCGCGCCAGTGGGTACGCCGCCAAGGAGCAGAACAGCAGGTTCGCCAACACCGCCAGCGTGCTCACCACCGCGCTGTTCCGCACGTAGAGCACCATCGGGTTGTCTGCGAACAGGCGCCCGTAGGCCGCCAGGCTCGGCTGCGAGGGCAACAGCGCCGGTGGACTGGTGAAGATGTCCTCCGCGGGGCCCTTCAGCGAGGTGCTCACCAGCCACAGCAAGGGCAGCAACATCAGCAGCGCCACCACGATCAGCAGCGCCAGCTGGGCGGCGCTGGCCAAGGTGCTGCGCCGGTCGCGCACAGCGGCAGACATCAGGCGGGACTTCGGCATGGGGCGACTCAACCGTAGGGGCCGAAGCGGGTCGCGCAGGCGGCGCCGCAATGGGCCCCCAGGCTGATCGCCTGCTCCACGCTCCAACGCGCTGCCAGACCGGCCGTCACGCCCGCTGCGAAGCTGTCGCCACAGCCGTAGCTATCCACCAGCGCTGCTGGGATTCCGGGGGCGGGGAAGCGGCCGCCCGGCTCGATCCAGCCGCCCGCCGCGCCCTCCGTGGCGATCCGCAACCCGGGGGTGTGCTGCAGGGAGCCCTGCGGCACGGCTTCGCCCGGGTCGAGGCCACTGCCGATCAGAGCGTCCAGGGTCACACCCGCCGCATTGAGCACCGGCAGCCGCAGGCGGGGGGTGGCCGCCAGGCACTTGGCGGCGCGGCAGGCCCGCAGGGCGGCGGGGTCGGCGGCGGTGGCGAACACGCCGTCGCAGGCGGCCAGCTCTCCCCAGGGCAGGGGATCGGCGGCGGTGGGGGTGAGGCGTTCGCCGATCACCGTGATCGAACGGTCGCCCTGCCCATCCACGAAGGAAATCCCCCGGCGAGTGGGCGCCTCGCGCCAGGCCACGTGCAGCTCCAGCCCCAGCGCCGTCAGCCGCTCCACCGCATGCTCACCGATCGCGTCGCGCCCCAGGGCGGTGAAAAAGGGCACCGGCCGTCCCAACAGCCGCGCCAGCTGCACCGCCGCCACCGCCCCGCCGCCGGCCGGTTCCTCAAGGAAGGCACTCGCATGGCCGATCAGCCCCGCCGCCGGCAGCTGGTCCACCTTCAGAAAACTCACCCACTCCACATGGCCCACCACCGCCAGCCGCAGCGGCGGCAGGGGGGGCAGCGATTCGGCAGACCAGAGCCGCATCACGGGGCGCTCCGCGCATCCAGCTGGCAGCCCAGCACGGCGAGGGCCTCGCCGGGAAGCCCCAGGAAGCGATCCAGCCACCCCGCCCCGCTCAAAGGCACCAGCGCGATGCCCACCAACACCCCCCGGCCCTCCGCATCCAACGGCCGGCCGCTGGCCCGCTGCCGCTGGCCGCGGGCTTCACCGGTGCCCAGGCGCGTGCTCACCTGCAGCTTCGGCGCCACGGCTCGGCCCGCCAATCGCAGCTGGAAACGGGCCTCGAAGGCCAGGTCCACCAGGCCCGCGCCGGGATTCCAGCGCCCTGCAAGCTCCAGGGGTTCGATCGCGATCTCCAGGCCCGGCGGCAGGGGCAAGCCCAGGATGGAGGCGCTGCGGGCAGTGAGCGGCGGAATCGTGAGCGCGGTCGGGTCAAACACCAGCGCTCGCCACCCCTCCCCCGCTTCCGCTCCACTCTCGCCCCGACCGCCGCCGCCGTGGGCGTCGTAGCGGAAGCGGGGCCAGGGGCCGATCGCCAGGGCGCAGCCCGCCTCCGTGCGCAGCTCCACAACGGACTGGCTGACACTGTGGGTCAGGGGAACCTGCGGCGACGATGCGCCCATCCTCCCGCCAGCATCGCCTCAACCGGACTGAACCGACCGCAGCGCATCACGACGGGAAAGGATCAGAGGCTCCGCCCAAGGCCGGCTTCTGTGTTGGCGTCTCCATTTCATGTTGTCAGTTCGCAGTTCGCTTGCTTGCATGGACCCGAGCAGCTTCGCCTTGATCTGCTCCACTTTTCCTTTTTTGTTCATGTCCCGCTCTCGTTCCTTCTTCTCCGATTTCAAAGACTTCATCAACAAGGGCAATGTGGTCGACCTGGCAGTCGCCGTGGTGATCGGCGGTGCCTTCGGCAAGGTGGTGGACGCCCTGGTGAGCCTGGTGATGGGCTCCCTGCTCGAACCGGCGATGAAGGCGGCGAATGTGGCCTCGATCGCCAGCTGGCCCGCCGGTTCGGTGATCGTGGCTCTGATCAATTTCATCGTCATCGCCTTCGTGGTCTTCCTGATCGTGCGCGCCATCGAAGCCACCCGCCGCGGCCAGGCCGCCATCGCCCCGCCCGACCCCCAGGCCCAGCTCGCCTCTGCCGCCACCCGGCTGGCCGAAGCGCTCGATCGCCGTCAGCTCTGAGCTTCCCCCCCCCCGGCCTTCCGCCGTAGGGATCGTGCCGCCCCGCCCGGGCCCGGGCCGTCCGCCAGCGACGGCCGAGGCCTTGTCTTCTGATTTTCCGCAGGGGCGGCAAAGGGAGTCAGGCTGAGCAGACTTGTTCCTTGGCCACAAAAACCAGCATGCGGTTGTTCGCTGGCATGGCGAGATCGGCTTCTGGATCCAGTCCCACGCAGCGGGCCAGTTCACTCAGCATCACCGCATCGCGCACCCCCATTGCCGCATCGAGGCTGCGCAGATGTTGATCAAACGCCGCATTGCTCGGGGCGGTGGGCACACCGTTCTGGTGGAAGGGGCCATAAAGCAGCAGGTGTCCGCCCGGCCGCAGCACCCGCCGGCTGCCCACCAACAGCGGCGCAAGAGCGGCCTCCGGCATGATGTGGCAAGTGTTGGCTGTGAATACCGCGTCGTAATCCCTGCCGGGCCAGGCTTCCGCTTCGGCCACTGCGAGGGCCACGGGGGCGGGCAGGGCAGCACCGGGCGCCAGATCCGCTGGCTCCACGGCGGCGATGGCCTCGGCCAGCTCGGCCAGACCTTCGGGTCGCTCGCTGCTCTGCCAGTGCAGAGCGGGAATGTGGCGGCAGAAGTGGCAGGCGTGCTGCCCGCTGCCCGAGCCGATCTCCAGCACCCGTGCGCGCGGGGGGAGCCACTGGCGCATCACCGCCAGAATCGGCTCTTTGTTGCGTTCGCAGGCGGCGGAAAAAAGCATTGCACTTCCAGGTTGGCCGGTGGCGCCCTGAGGACGCGTGCTCGAACGATCCTCCCAGTCGGGGGGCCGTGCTCCTTGCTCTCCCCATCGAACGACCGGCGGCCCCAGGATGGAGGTTGCTTCCCCTATCCCCATGCAACTCGCTGCCTTGCTTCTGGTGGTGCTGATCGTGGGGGTGCTGGCAAGCCGCATCGGTGGCCGATCGTGGCTCACCCCGCTGCCGCCTGCGTCGCCACGACCGTCCGAAACCCTTCAGCGGGTGGAGAAGTCTGTCGAGGCCGCGGGCCAGAAGGATCAGCAACGGCTCGACGACGCCATGAAGGCGTTGCGCTGAGCTGGCGCGCTCCCAGCCACAGTGATGGCTGCGATGGTGCCCTTGCGGGCCACGAGAGCGATGGCGGAAAATCCCACCGAGCCCGCAGGTCCCGTTTCCCTGGAGCTGCCGGCCGGCGTGCATCAGCTCTGCCGCTGCGGCCGCAGCCGCCACGGCTGGGTCTGCGATGGCGCCCACCTCGGCACGGGGCAGGTTTCCTTTGAGCTGCGGCTGGAGCAAGCGGCCACCGTTCGCCTCTGCGGATGCGGCCGATCCCAACGCTTTCCGCTCTGCGACGGAAGTCACGGGCGGCCTTCCCGTCGGCCCTGGTGGCGCTGGCCCAAGACCTGAGCGCTTTCTGTTGCTCCATGGTCAGGCTTGCAAAGGGTTGCCTCCCTTCCCTGCCCGTAGTCAAGAGGTTTTTGGCCGTTTTGCCTGAGAAAACACGAAGGATTTGGTGCCTGCGCGGCCTTCGCAAAGATTTTCTACTCTTCGCTGAAAGCAGAGGCAGGATTTCCTGGCACACCGTTAGCTTTGCGCCGCTGAATCCCCTCGGATGCATCACTCTTTCTTGCCTTCCACTCGCCTGTTCACGGCGTGCCTCGTCGCCAGCCTTTCCTCCCCGGCCCTGGCGCAGGATGCGGTAGCTCGCTCCGCCGCTCCCGAGCCCATGGTGATGAACACCAATATCAGCCAAGCGCAGGTACTGCAGGCTCAGCAGGCTTGGTGCAATGCGCTTCTTTCGATCAGCCGCGCCTACCGCACCGGCGGCTTCGCCCAGGCTCGGGCTGTTGCTGAGAAGGTGTTGGATCAAGCGTATGGCTACGAGTATGGTCCGGTGGCCTTCAAGCCCACCCTCACCAGCGGCGCCCAGACCTTCCGAGCCACCAAGGAAGGCGCCTTGGCCTATTTTGTTGGTGGCAATCCAAACTTTCCCAAAGACCAGGGTTTCGCCCTGAAACCCTGGCAGCAGTGCTCCCTCCGCACCCAGGTGATTCAACTTCACGGGGGTGTTGCCATCACCATGGGGAACGTCGACCTCACCGACAGCAGCGGCAAGGTGACCACCGTCGACAAGACCTGGGCATTCCTGCGCGAGGCGGATGGGGAAACGCGCATCGTGTTGCACCATTCCTCCCTCCCCTATCAACCAGCCGCTGTCCCCACACCCTGACCATCTGGCGCTGGGCGGGGGTCAGTTGTATTCCCCCGGAATGTCGTTCTTGCGAACGGTCACCCGCTCGAAGCGTTGGCCCGAAGCCCGCAGCAGCTCGTCGCCGGAAAACTCATAGCCCAGGCGCAGGGCGATCTGGGCCACGTCGTCGGCGGTGGCGGCCGCCAGCACACGGGCGCGCAGGGCTTCTTCGTTCTGCATGCGCAGGAGAAACTGCCGCAGCTGCTCCAGGGACATCACCGCATAAACAAGACCAGCGCGATCCTGCCAGAGTGCCGGCGTCGATCCCCAGGGCCCCATCACCCGGGCTGACGGTTCGCCCCGTGTTGCTGCTCTTCCAGGCGGCAGAGACTGCGGAAGCGCAGGGCGACCAGCTGTTCGTAGAGAGGATTGATCTTGCACATCGGTGGAATGTGCACCAACTTCCAACCAAACAGTTTCAGGTCCCGCTCAAACGGGCATTGGGCGGGGATCAGCCGCACCAGAAAGCGCGCCACCGCCGGGTCGCTGGGATCCATGTCATCCAGCCAGCGCCGCACGCCATCGAGCAGGCCGGGATTCTGCTCGCTGTCGCAGCGGATGTCCCGGTCGCCATCCCGTTCGCGGGGAGACTGCAGCAGTTCCTCGATCATGCTCTGCCCCACCTGCAGCGCCTGGCTCCAGTGGCGCAGCCATTCCAGCTCGATCGCGCTGAGGTGCCCATCGGCCAGGGCCACCAGCACGGCGGTGCGCAGAAATTCCTCCGCCTGCGGCGTGGCCGTGCCAAAGCGGTGCACCAGAGCTTCGGCGCCGGGAAGGTGCAGATCGTCGAGGCGCAGACCCGGGAGATCGCGGGCCAGCTCCTCCTGCAGAAGCGATTGTTCGGCCTCGCTGAACGCACCATCGGCGATCGCCAGGTGATGCAGTGCCGCCAGCCAGAGGCGCCGTTTTGCTGCCGCCGCATCGCGGCCGTCGATGGGTGCTGAGGGGGTCATCGCCGAGGAAGATGAAGAGCCATTCTGATCGGTGTTCGGCAGTGCGCTGGGTGCTCCGCTCGCGGCAGCTTGCTGCCTGGATCCGGCAGAAGTGTTGTGCTTGGCTGGTGCGTCTGGCCCACCATTCTGATCGTGCCAAACAGCACCGCCTTCTTTACTGTCTAGAGTTGGTGCGTTGTGATGGATGCACCCCATGTTGCGAGGAAGCGAACTGCTCAGCAAGGTCCGGGAGCTGGGCGATGTCTCGAAGTCTGAGCTGGTGCGCTCGTGCGGCTATGTGAGCACGAAGAAAGATGGCGGCGACCGGCTCAACTTCACCGCCTTCTACGAGGCGCTGTTGGTAGCAAAAGGCGTCAACTTTGGCGAAGGAGATGGGAGAGGATCCTCCAAACCCGGCCGCAAGCTCAGCTATGTGGCCACCGTGCAGGGAAATGGCAACCTGCTGGTGGGCAAGGCCTACACCGCGCTGCTTGGCCTCAAGCCCGGCGATGAGTTTGAGATTCGCCTCGGGCGCAAGCAGATCAAACTCCTCCCCGCCGGCGGCGAGGAGGAGTAAGAGGCCTGCCCGCCCTGGCGATTCCATGCAAAGCCTGAGCTGGCTTGCCAGCTCCGCCCCGGGTTGAGGGGGGTCTCCCGGCTCAGGGGAGGCTCCGCTTTGCGCTGGATTGATCAGTCAAGCTTATGGATAGCTGCGGGCAGGACGGGTGAAACGGGCCAATCAGGCGGTCTTATCGCCTGCATGGGAGATGCTTCTTCATGGCGCGACCCAGCGCGGCTTTGCAGTCACTAAGTTTCGCCGACTTCCACCGATGGAAGTGTTCGCGCACATCTCTCCCTCCCCTAATCCCGAGAGCCCTCCCATGTCGCAACCCGGCAGTCTGATGCGTTTGCACTGAATCGAGCCCCCCATCTTTGGTGGCCTCCAGGTGCGGATTCTCCGTGCCTTCTTTCGTTCGCCCATTCCTCCATCCCCCTGCCCCTCACCCTCCCATGGCCAAGCGACGTCGATTCCTAGCTCTGCTCGGTGGAGCGCTTTCCACCACAGTGTTTTTGAGCGGATGCCTCGGGAATCCCCCCAGCAGCAGCTCCGGTGGTTCAGGTGCTGGCAGCGGTTTTGCCCCCGCTCCGCTGGCGACCGACGCAGATGTTGAAGTGAGGACCATCAGCCTCGGCTTCATCCCCATCCTTGAAGCCGCACCCCTCGTGATCGGTGTGGAGAAGGGTTTCTTTGCCAAACATGGTCTGGATGTGCAACTCAGCAAGCAAGCCAGTTGGGGTGCCGCTCGCGACAACGTGGTGCTCGGTTCTGCCGGTGGTGGCATCGACGGCGGCCAATGGCAGCTGCCGATGCCCCAGATGATCAGCGAGGGAGCGATCACCAATGGCAAGAAGGTACCGATGTATGTGCTTGCCATGCTGATGAGTCAGGGCAATGGTATCGCGGCATCCAATGCGGTAAAAGATGCTAATCTCACGCTGGATCTCAAGAAGTCTTCGCCAGGCTTCTTCGATAGATTCAATCAAAAAGAGGGGCGTAAATTCCGTGCTGCCTACACGTTCGCCAAAGCCAATCAGGAAATGTGGCTTCGCTACTGGCTTGCCGCCGGTGGCGTAGACCCCGACAAATCCGTCGAGTTGCTCAAGGTTCCGGCTCCGGAAACCTTGCAGGGGATGAAGAACGGCTCTATGGAGGCCTTCTCCACCGGTGATCCCTGGCCAACCCGCATTGCCAAGGACAACATCGGCTATCTGGCAGCCACCACTGCCCAGATCTGGAAGTCGCACCCCGAGGAATTTCTGGCTGTCCGCTCCGACTGGGTGGACAAGCATCCCAAGGCTTCGGTGGCGCTGCTCAACGGCCTGATTGAGGCCCAGATGTGGCTGGACAGGCCCGAAAACAAGGACGAAGCCGCGAAAATCCTTAGCTCCCGCAAGTGGTTCAACGTTCCCTTGCCTGTTCTGCAGCAGTCCCTCAAGGGTCAGTACAAGATCGGTGCCGCAGGCGCTCCGCAGACGGATCCCGCCATGGGCCCCCTGTTCTGGAGCAGCGATCGTGGTGTGATCTCTTATCCCTACAAGAGTCTCACTCTGTGGTTCTTGATTGAATCGATGCGTTGGAAGTTCTTCCCCGGAACTGTCGATACCATCGAGCAAGCCAAGGCCATCAACGATAAGGTGACCCGCGAAGATCTCTGGAAGCTGGCTGCCGAATCGGTGGGTGTCCCCAAGAAGGACATCCCCACCAGCTCCAGTCGCGGCAAGGAAACCTTCTTCGATGGCATCGTTTATGACCCGGAGAATCCCCAGGCCTACCTGGATTCCCTGAAGATCAAAAAGTAACGCGACTGCCGCCGCGGCTTCCCTCTCCCTCCACTCTCCTCTCTCCATCTCCAGGAACGTCCCGATGACCACCACTAACTCTCCCTCTACCCCTCGTGCCGATCGAACCCCTCCCCAAGGCATCGCGCTTTGGTGGAAAAACAATCGAAAGTCGATTCTGCCACCCATCTTTGGAATCGGTGGTTTTCTCCTGTTCTGGCAACTCAGCGCCACCCTCGGCCTGACCAAGCTTGCCGGTCCGCTCAGCCTGTTCACTGAGGAGCGCACCCGTGAGTTGCTCTTCTATCCCTTCCTCGATCGCGGTGGTCTGGACAAGGGCTTGTTCCTCCACTCCATGAGCAGCCTCAGCCGCGTTGCCCTCGGCTACACCCTTGCCGCGGTTGTGGGGATCGGCGTCGGCATTGCGGTGGGCCTGAATAAGTCGCTCGACCGTGCCTTCGATCCCCTCTTCCAGTTCCTGCGAATGGTGGCTCCCCTGGCCTGGGTACCCATTGCGCTGGTCTTGTTTCAGAACAACCAGCCTGCAGCTATCTTTGTGATCTTCATCACTTCTATCTGGCCCATTCTCATCAATACTGCCGAGGGCGTTCGCCAGATCCCTCAGGATTACCGCAACGTGGCACTGGTGCTGCAGATGTCCAATCGCAGCTTCTTCACCAAAGTGCTCATACCTTCCGCCCTGCCCTATATCTTTACGGGTCTGCGCATTTCGATCGGCCTGGCCTGGCTGGCGATCATTGCGGCTGAAATCGTCATGCCCGGCACACCCGGCATCGGCTTCTTCATCTGGGATGCCTATCAAAACTCTTATGTTTCCGATATTGTGCTCGGAGTGATCTGGATTGGCGCGATCGGTTTGATCCTCGATCGTTTGATGCTCTGGCTTCAGAGCCGCATCTCCGCTGGCCAATGAGGAACACCTCCATGACACCCTTCCAAGCATGGTCCAGCCTTGCCTCCCGTTTCGATTGGGTTGAAACGCTGCTTAGCCGCAAGGCCAATATGCTGACCTTCCTGGTTATTCGCTTCCTGCTGATGAGCGCCATGGTTGTGGGCTTCAGCTGGTACGCCTTCGATCTGCACCCCTGACCCTCCCTCCGATCCCCACCATGACTACACTCGTTGATGTTCAGGACCTCGAGAAGAACTTTCCCCTCAGAGGCGGTGGCAATTACCTGGCACTCAAGGGCATTGATCTCCAGATTCGCCAGGGGGAATTTATTTCCCTGATCGGCCACTCAGGCTGTGGCAAAAGCACCTTGTTAAACATGATCGCCGGTTTGGATCTGCCCACTGGCGGTGCTGTCCTCGTCGACGGTGAGACGGTCAAACGGCCGGGGCCGGACAAGATGGTGGTGTTTCAGAACTATTCGCTCCTGCCTTGGCTGAGCGTGCGTGACAACATCGGCTTGGCGGTCAACGAGGTGATGCCTGGTCTGCCGGTTGCGGAGCGCAATCAGCTGATTGAGGAGCACATCGAAATGGTTGGCCTCGGCCATGCGGTTGACAAGTTGCCGCGGGAACTCTCCGGTGGCATGCGTCAGCGGGTCTCGATTGCTCGCGCCTTGGCGATCAAGCCCAAGCTACTCCTGCTCGATGAGCCGTTCGGGGCTCTCGATGCCCTCACCCGCGGCAACCTGCAGGAAAAGCTGATGCAGATCTGCAACGAGCATCAACTCACTGCCGTCATGGTCACCCATGACGTGGATGAAGCGGTGTTGCTCTCCGATCGGATCGTGATGCTTACCAACGGTCCCGGCTCGAAGATCGGTGGCATCCTTGAGGTGGATATCGTACGGCCCCGCCAGCGCATGACGGTGGTGCACCATCCCAGCTATTACAGCTTGCGATCGGAGATCATTTATTTCCTCAACCGCCAGAAGCGCGTCAAACAGTGGCAAGCCAAGCCCCACAAAGTGCTCGCTCGCCATGGCCTGGAGAAGGTGAATCTCGATCTGGGCTTCATCCCGCTTGCCGCCTGCGCCCCCCTGGCGATCGCGGAGGCCAAGGGCTTCTTCAGCAAGCACGGCCTCGATGAAATCCAGCTGGTGCGCGAAACCAGCTGGCGGGGGGTCACCGATGGCTTCGCCGACCGCACCCTCGATGCGGCCTTGATGCCCTCCGGCATGCCGGGCTGGATGACCGCCGGTGGTCACAACGGCGAACCGCTGCCGATCGTCACCTCCCTGACGATCAGCCGCAATGGCAACGAGGTCACCCTGGCCAAACGGCTCGCTGACGCTGGCGTCCGCACGGTGGACGACTATCGCGATTGGCTGCGGGGTCACGATCGGGAGCCCCACACCCTTGGCATCGTGCATCCGGCTTCGATGCACAACCTGCTGCTCCGCTATTGGCTGGCTGCCAGCTCGATCGATCCCGATCGGGACGTGCATCTCCAGACCCTGCCCCCGGCCCAGATGTTGGCGGATCTGAAGGATGGCTCGATCGATGGCTACTGCATCGGCGAGCCCTGGAATTTCCGCGCTTCCCGCGAGGGACACGGGGTGCCGATCGTGGGCGATCTGGAGATCTGGAGCGGCCATCCCGGCAAGGTTCTGGGCGTTCGGGAGGATTGGGCCCTCAGCTACCCCAACACCTACATCGCGCTTACCAAGGCGTTGCTTGAGGCCTGCCGCTTCTGCGCCGATCCCGCCCATTGGACGGAGATGAGCGAACTGCTGGCCGATCGCCGCTACCTGGGAATGAAGAAGGAGCTGATCCAGTTCAGTGGCAAGGCGGGGCGCACCGCGGATGGCAGTGAATTTGCTCCCCACGGCGAACCGCATCACCTCTTCTTCGGGCCTGGTGTCAATCGCCCCAGCCGCACGGAGCACCTCTGGATCATGACCCAGCTGGCCCGTTGGGGCGAGATTCCCTTCCCGCGCAATTATGTGGAGATCCTGGAGCGGATCTGCAGTGTCGGTGTGTTCAGCACAGCCGCCCGCGAGCTGGGTCTGGAAGACGTCAGCTATCAGCGCGGAGCCATCGAGTTGTTCGATGGCATTCCTTTCGATGGCGATGATCCCATTGCCTATCTCAATGGCGTCACGTTGCACCGCAACTTCAGTGTCGCTGAGATTTCCCTGGGGGTACCCCGGCCACTCGCTGCCTGAGAGTGATCGTCAGTTCGATTCATTCCCTTGTCAATCTCCCCATCCCTCCCCATTCCCCGCCATGACCAGCACCCTTCCCTCCGTCCCCGCCGCTGCCGGCCAGACCCCTGTGCTGCTGCGTTTCGAGCAGCTGAGCAAGGTGTATGAAACACCGCGCGGCCCCTATACCGTGCTCGCAAACATCAACCTTGATGTCTGCAAGGGGGAATTCATCTGTGTCATCGGCCATTCCGGCTGCGGCAAATCCACCCTGCTCAATATGGTCTCGGGTTTCGCCACACCCAGCAGCGGTCAGGTGCTTCTCGATGGCAAACGGATCGAGCGGCCCGGCCCCGATCGCATGGTGGTGTTTCAGGGCTATGCCCTGCTCCCCTGGCTCACCGCCTATGAGAATGTGCGGCTCGGCGTGGATTCCGTGAAGCCCAACCTTACGGCCCATGAGCGACACGACATTTCCATGGAGCACCTGGAGCTTGTCGGTCTCACCACGGCGGCTGAGAAGCGCATCACCCAACTCTCCGGTGGCATGAAGCAGCGCGTGGCAATCGCCCGGGCCCTCGCGATCCGTCCGGAGGTGTTGATTCTCGACGAACCCTTCGGGGCGTTGGATGCGATCACCAAGGAAGAGCTGCAGGAGGAACTGCTCAAGATCTGGAACACACAAAAGTGCACGGTTCTGATGATTACGCACGACATCGACGAAGCCCTCTTCCTCGCTGATCGCCTGGTGATGATGACCAACGGACCTGCCGCTGGCATCGGAGAGGTGCTCAACATCGATTTTCCCAGACCACGCAGCCGCGAGGACATCATGGAGGACCCTCACTATTACGAGCTTCGCAACAGCGCCCTTGATTTCCTCTACAACCGCTTTGCCCACGATGAGGATGAGGCGGCCTGAGCCGCTGGGAAGTCCAGCGAATCCGCTTCGATCCGGCTCAGGGCCCCGGTGAACAGGTACACCGCGTCCCCGACCTTCAGCGCCTGACCATCCATCGCGGAAATCCCGCCGCAGGTGATGTCGAGCAGTCGCTGGCCCAGACGCGGCTCGAGGTGGGAGGCGTTGAGCAGCACGGAGCGGCCGCTGCGCACCGCCTCAATGGCCACCAACCCATCGGCCAGATCCGTGGGCAGCATGACCAGGATCTCGGTGCCCGAAGGGGATCGGGATCCCGCGTGTCGCCTCTCTCCCTGGCGGTTCCGAGACGCTCCGCAGGGGAACACGGGAAGGGCGGGGGCCATGGCGAGACCATCGTGCTCTGCGCTTCCCATAAGGCCATGGCGGCGCGTCGGCGTCAAAGGGTGGCATCCAGCCTGAGATTGCCTGAGTCCCATGCAGAGATCTCAGTCGCGGAGGCTGCTTTCCCCCTGCTTCGTGAATTTGTTTTCCTTCTCCCGAGCCAGGTCCCTCTTTGTCAAGGGACATCGGCCTTTTCCCCGTTCGCTGGGCAGCAAGCGCCAGAGAAGCGAGCATCTCAGCCGCGACACCTGGGGAAAACCTGGCAAAGTTCTGGGGAAATCGTGATGCAGCTGGGGAAACTGGCAATGGCTAAGCATTTGTGATCGTTCCTCTTCCATTTCCGTCCACCCCCTGCTCCCCTTCGCGCCCGAGGTGATGGGGATCCGGTAGCCATCGATGCGGCAGGGCCTCCCAAGCCTGTCGAATCTGAATGGGTTGGGGTGGCCTTCGCCTCCCGCCCCGGGGTCCGATGGCTTGCCCGTTCTGTCGTTGTCTGCTCGTTGCCCGCTCCCCGATGGCCTCCCGCGGCCTTGTCTGCGCGGACTGCGGCCATCCCGTTCCCCCCGCCGTTCAGCCCTCCTCCCCCGGCCGACTGCTGGCCTTTGTGTTCACCGGCGGCCTGTTGCTGCTGGCCGGAGCGATGTCCCTCACCATGGCCCTGCTGGAAGACCGTCCCTTCCGGCCGGAGACCCCCGCTCCTGAGGCCTCCATCGCCCCGAGCCAACCTTCCCCGCCGGGCAGGGTCTCCTGACCCCGCGGACCCCCCAGCAGCTGGCGCCGGGCCCGGTCGCTGATCTCCTCGCCCAGCAGGGTGAGGGAGGCGTAGATCGCCACGGTGGCCAGCACCTGATCCCAGGCAAAGGCGGAAAGGCTCTCCATGAGTTGGCTGCCCAGACCCGTGGCCCCGGTCAAGCCCACCACCACGCTTTCGCGCAACATCACGTCTGCGCGGTAGGCGCCATAGGCGAGATAGGCATTGGCTGTGGCAGGGAACCGGCCGTAGAGCAGTGCGGAAGCGGGCCCGGCTCCTGCCGTGCGCAGGCTCTCCTCCACCCCCGGCGCGCCATCCTCCAGCCCTTCGAGCAACAGACGGCCCAGGATCCCCATGTTGTGGAAGGCCAGGGCGAGGGCCGCCGCGATCAGCCCCGGCTTCAGCAGAAACAGCAGTAGAAGCGCGGTGAGCGGGGGGGGGCAGAGCCGTCCGAAGGCCCAAAGCAAACGCACCGCAGCCCGTCCACCACGCACGGGGGAGACCAGCAGCAGGAGCCAGGGCGCCAGTCCCACCGCAAGGCAGGCGGCCAGCAGCGTCAGCAGGAGAGTGCTGCCCACCAGTCGGCCCCAGGGCAGCGCCAGCAGCGAACGCCAGTCCACGCTGCCCATCCCCGGCAGGGGTTGCCAGTGCAGCAACGTCCGCGGATCCACCTGCAGGGTCCAGGCGAGAAGCAGGGCCAGGGGCAGCAGCGTCGAGAGCCCCAGCACCATCTCCCGGCTGCGCCTTCCCACCCCCGGCCGACCCAACCCGAGGCGAGGCGGCATCAGCCAGCGCCGCCTCAGCCAACCCAGAGCACTCTCCAGCAGAAGCATCACCGCCAAGAGGGCCCACAGACCGCTCCAGAGCTCCCGGAACTCGAGCGATTGCAGGCTCAGCCGCAGTTCGGTCCCCAGGCCCCCCAGCCCGAACACCCCCAGCAACGTGGCGCTGCGCAGGGCGCACTCCAGCCGGTAGCCGCCATAGCTGAGCACCCCCGGCAGCAGGGCGGGACCCAGGGCTGTCAGCAGGGCGGCGATGGGCGGTGCCCCTCCGGCGCGCAGGGCCGCCAGGGTGGCCACGGGGAGCGCGTCGACCAGGTCGGCCACCACCCGGGCCACCAGGGCGGCGAAGGGAAGTCCCACCGCCAGCACCGCAACGGCGGGCTGGAGCCCCACGAGCTGCAGCAGCAGCAGCCCCCAGATCAGTTCATGGATGGAGCGGGGCACCGCCAGCAGCCGCCGAATCAGCAGGGCCGGCCCCTCCCGGCCGGAGAGGGTCCGCCAGACCGTGCGCGAGCTGGCCAACCCCAGGGGCAGCCCCAGCAGCAGGCTGAGCACCCAACCCAGCAGCGCCATCGCCGTCGTCACCCCCAATCCGCCTGCCACCGAACGGAGCACGGAGGGATCCAGGGAGGGTGTCACGGCTGCCCGGGCGAAGCGGCCGATCAGATCCCAGCCTCCGCCATGGAACTGCTCCGGCAGGGCCAACAGCACGGGAAGCAGCACCAGCCCCGGCAGGAGCATCCAGAACGGCCCGGCCAGCCTCATCGCCCCTCTCCGCCGTAGAGCTCCCGCAGCAAGCCCCCCTCCAGCGCGGTCGCGGGGAGATCGAACAGCACCCGACCCTCCCGCAACCCCACCACCCGATCGAAACCGGCCAGAAGGTCGGGACGATGCAGCGTCAGCAGCAGGGCGCGGGGGGCTTCGGCCTGGCGCAGCAGCAAGGCCAGCAGCTCCGCCGCCAGGCGTGGATCCAGGCTCGCCAGCGGCTCGTCGGCCAGCAGCACCGTCGGTTCCTGCCGCAGCAGCCGGGCGATGGCCACCCGTTGGCGTTGCCCTCCCGACAGACGTGCCACCGGCTGCTCCAGCAGCGCCGGGTCGAGTTCCACGCGGCCCAGGACGGCCCGGCAGGCCTCGCTCTCCAGCGGCAGCACCAGATTGAGCAGGGCCCGCGACCATCCCCAGGCCGCCAGCCGGCCAGCGTTGAGGTTTT
This sequence comes from Cyanobium sp., assembly GCA_044351065.1. GTDB lineage: Bacteria > Cyanobacteriota > Cyanobacteriia > PCC-6307 > Cyanobiaceae > Cyanobium. The sequence goes on along the minus strand of JBILGK010000026.1, from coordinate 24,346 downwards.
GCTGCACGCTCAGCTCCTCGATCAGGCGCAGGTCCTGCCAGAGGGTGCCGATCCGGGCCTGCTGGCGCCGCCGGGCCCGAGGGGAACGCTGGGGCCTTTGACCCTCCCAAAGCACCCGGCCCGCCTCGGGTTCCAGCAGGCCATTGGCCACCGCCACCAATGTGCTCTTGCCGGCACCGCTGGGCCCCAGCAAGGCCACCCGCTCCCCCGCCGCCAGCCGCAGATCGACCCCCTCCAGACGGGGGCGTCCGCGGCCGGCGACGCGGATGCTCTGCAGCTCCAGCAGCGCCGGAAGGTCCGCAGAGGCCGGGATCATCAGCGGATCATGCCGATCTGCCGCCCCACCTGCTCGATCTGGCTGTAGCGCTTGGGATCCCCTTTGACGAAGCGCTGGGCGCCGAACAAGCCAAGGATTCGGTTCTGCTGCGGATCACTGGAACGCCAGGAGAGGATGGCGCCCTGCAACCGGTTGGTGAAGCCCTTGCCGAAGCGCTGATCCAGGTCGGGCTGCGCCAGCCATTGGTAGTCGGGATAGGGGGGCGTGCGCCAGATGGCGATCACCTTGGCCCGATTCACCTTGCCTTCGATCAGACTGCTGGTCCAAACCTGCTGATTCACCGCGCCGGCGTCATAGGCGCCGCTCTGAACCAGGGCGATGGTGGCGTCATGGCTGCCACTGAACCCTGGAGCACCGCCGGCAAAATCGGAGGGCTTGAGGCCCGCTTGGCCGAGGAAGAATTGGGGCATCAGGCGCCCGGAGGTGGAGCTCTCCGAGCCGAAGGTGAAGCGCCGTCCCCGCAGCACCTGCAGACCCTGCACCGAGTTGATGGGTTTGAGGCCGCTCTTGCTGTTGGCGATGAACACCGAACGGAAGGCGGCGTCGATGTCGCGCTGGGCGATCAGCTTCGCTCCCGGTCGCTGCAGGCGCGCCTGCACGCCGGTGAGTCCGCCGAACCAGACCAGATCGAGGCTGCCCGTGCGGAAGGCGCTGACGGCGGCGGTGTAGTCGACGACAGGCACGAAGCGCACCGGCACCTTCAGCTGACGTTCCAGCTCCCGCGCCACCTCCCCGTAAAGGCGGTTGAGCTTCTCGGGTTTCTGGTCAGGGATGGCGCCGATGCGCAGCTCCGCCCCGCCGGCAGGCTGAGCCCGGGCCCCACGCACCCAACCGGAGGGGCTCAGCGGAGCCCGGGGGGCGAGCAGGGAGAGGGCAACGGCCGCTCCGGCCAGCAGCAGGGCGCGACGGGAGCGGCTCTGCTGGAGCGGAGAAGGGGGCTGCTGCGCACGGGACATCAACGGAACCAGAACCATCTGTGCTTCCATCGTGCCTGAGCTGGTATCTGGCCAGGCTGACCCTGCCGCTCGGACCTGCCGCTCGCCCCAGCCGGATGCGATGACGACCCTCTCCGCCCCACCGTCCTCCGACGCCTCGCCCGTGCCCATCGAGGCATTCCTGGCGGCGGGGGGGCCGATCCTCGATCTGCGCAGTCCCGGTGAGTTTGGAAGGGGACACATCCCCGGGGCCCGCAATCTGCCGCTGTTCCACGACGACGAACGGGCGGAGATCGGCACCCTGTACAAGCAGGACGGGCGGGCGGCGGCGGTTCAGCGGGGTCTGGAGCGGGTGGGACCGCGCCTGGCCGGCCTGGCCGAAGCCTTGCTCCAGGCGGCGGTGGCCGCTGGCGGGGCCCCCCTGCGCCTGCATTGCTGGCGGGGAGGCCTGCGTTCGCTCAGTGTCGCCGGGCTGGCGGGCACCCTCGATCTGCCCGTGGTGCTTCTGGCAGGCGGCTACAAGGCTTGGCGGACGTGGGTGCACGGCCAGTTCGAGCGCCCCTGGCCGATCAGGCTTCTGGGGGGTCGCACCGGCAGCGCCAAGACGGAATTGCTTCTGGCCTTGCGCGAGCGGGGCGTGGCCGTGATTGATCTGGAGGGCCTCGCCCAGCACCGGGGCAGCAGCTTCGGGGCCCTCGGCCTGCCGCCCCAGCCGAGCACCGAGCACTACGAAAACCTGCTGGCGGCAGATCTGGTCAGCCTGGAGGGGGCTCCGGAGATCTGGTTGGAGGCCGAGAGCGTGCAGGTGGGTCGCTGTCGCATTCCGGACGGGCTGTGGCGACAGATGAAGGCAGCGCCGCTTCTTGAGGTGCGGCGCCCCCTGGAGGAGCGGGTCGCCCACCTGGTGGGGTTGTACGGCGTGCAGGATCCCCGTGGCGTGGAGGAGGCCACCCGCCGCATCGCTCGCCGCCTCGGTCCCCAGCGCACCGCCTTGGCCCTGGCGGCGATCGCCCAGGGGGACCGGGGAGCCGCCTGCCGGACGATGCTCGACTACTACGACCGCTGCTATGAACACGAACTCGCGGCCCATCCCCGGGTCGCGTCGGTGGCCTTGACGGATCTGAAGCCCCCAGCCGCGGCCACCCTGTTGTTGGAGCGAGGCCTGGTCTCTCCCTGGCACCACGACCAGACCCCAGATCCGCCGCGATCCTGAAGAGCCCGATCGCGAGGCATCGCGATGCCTCCGTCCTCCTCAGGGCCGACATTCCCTCGCACAGGTTCCCCCGATCCGCACCGCCTCCGCGAATCCCGCCTGCTGCAGGGCCGTCACCGCCGCCGTCGCCCGTTCGACGGGCAGGGCCGCGAGCAGGGGGCCGCAGGTCTGGGGGTCGATCAGCAGCTGCTGGTGCCAGGGCTCTGCCCCCGCGAGGCGCACCGGGCCATCCAGGAGGCTCAGAGCCCCCCCGTTCGCCGGGGCCAGGCTGCTGGCGTATCCCTTTCGCAACAGCTTCGCCACACCGGGGAGTGCGGGGAGGGCTGCGGCCTCGATCAGCACGGCCGTGCCGGGGTCGGCGCCTTCCAGCATCTCGCCGAGGTGTCCCAGCAAGCCGAAGCCGGTGATGTCGGTGCAGGCCCGGCAGCCGTGGGCCGCCAGGATCTCCACCAGCGGCGACTGGCAGCGCTCAAGCCTTGCCAGCGCCTCGTCGATCCATTCCGGCCGCGCCGCACCGGCCATCGCGGCCGCAAACAGCACCCCACTGCCCAGCGCTCGAGTGAGCAGCAGCGCTTCGCCGCGCCGCAGCGGCCCTTTGGGCCAGGGTCGCTCCCCTTCCAGCCGCCCGTTCACCGTCAGGGCCAGGCCGAGTCCGGCTCCATCGCGCCCCTCCAGGGTGTGACCCCCCAGCAGCGGCGCCCCCAGTGGATCCAGCACCGACCGCACACCCGCGAGGGTCTGCAGCAAGAGATCCTCCTGAATGGCCGCGCCGCTTTGGGGCAGGGTCACCAGCGCCTGGGCGCTTGACACCCCGGCGCCGCAGGCCCACAGGTCGCTGCAGGCATGCAGGGTGGTGAGCCGGGCATTCCGCCAGGGGTCGGCCACCAAGGCCGGGAATCCATCCACGCTCTGCAGCCACAGGCTGCCGTCCTCGCCCCGGCCCAGCTCGCTGGCGTCCTGGCTGGTTGGCGGCAGCCCGTCATCGGCCAGCCGTGCCAGGGCGGCGCGCAGGGGGGCGGCTGGCAGTTTGGCGGCGCAGCCGCGGCACGCCGCGGTCTCTGTCCCTGATCGCTGGGGTTCCGGGCCGGCCAGGCGTTGGAGGAAGTCCCGATCGAGGTGCTCCTTCCAGCGCCAGAGCCAGCGGCTCGGCCCGAGGACGAACGGCCCCCAGCTCGCCAAGGCGCGGGGCGCTCCGCGGGCGACCCCTCCGTCCCCCAGGAGCTGCAGGGCTCGCGCCTGAGGTCGCCAGCGGCGCAGTGCGCGGCCCTCCAGGTGACGCAGGAGGTTCGCCGCCAGGTAGGGAGCAGCCCGCACGGCCCAGACGCCGGAGGGCGGCCGCGGCTGATCGATGATCACTCCGCAGTCGCCGCTGGCGAACAGATCCCTCTGGCCGAGCACCTGCAGGCACGCGTCCGTTCGCACCCGACCACTGTCCGCCTCCACCGGCAGACCGGCGGCCGCCAGCCAGGCCGGAGCGCGACTGCCGGTGCAGAGCAGGTCGGCTGGGGTGTCGTCCGCCACCGCCCGCAGCAGTTTCACGCCCGCCTCCTGGAGGAGGAGTTCGCCGGCCCTTGCCGCTGCGGCGGAACCCAGATCCAGCCTCTCCCCCCGCAGCAGCAGCACGACGGGATGGCGGCGGGCCCGCAGGGCCAGCGCCAGCTCCACGGCGGCGGCTCCGCCCCCGCGGATGCGCACCGCCCGCTCCTGCGGCAACGCGGCACACCAGGCCAGGAAAGGCTCCAGCGGCTTCACCGCCTGGCCTCCCTCCGCCGTGGCGGGGGCCGTCACCGCTCCCACATCAAGGCTGAGCAGATCGAAGCGCAGCGGCGGACGCCCCTTCAGCGCCAGCTCCTTTCGCAGCGGATCGAGGCCGGTGATCTCCGCCTGCACGAACGTCACGGCCGCCCGCTCGCAGAGACTGCGCAGGTCGATGGTTCCGGCCTGCGGCGGCAGCAGACCCGCCACAACGGCCGGAATGGTGCCCGAGTAAAGCGTGCCTCCCTGGCGGCTCACCAACAGGATGCGGGTCTGCTTCGGGCGCTGCCGGGGCCGCATCGCCCAGCTCCGCAGCAGCAGGGCATGGCTGTGGCCCCCCCCCGCCAGCAGCAACTGCCGCGTGGCTGGTGGCTCGCCGCCCGCCCCTCTCATCGCCTTCCCTCCATCAGCGCCCCCCTCAGGGCCAGGCCACCAGTACCGCCCCAAGCGCCATCAGGGCCACGCCAAGCCAGGCGGTGGGCGCCAGGCGCTCCCCCAGGAACACCACCCCGAACAGGGCCACCAGCACCACGCTGAACTTGTCGATCGGCGCTACCCGCGCCACGGGGCCCAGGGAGAGGGCACGGAAGTAGCAGAGCCAGGAGGCGCCGGTGGCCAGGCCGGAGAAGAAAAGGGCCAGCAGCCTCCTTCGCGGCAGCTCCGCCAGCAGGCCGACCTGCAATCGCCCCAAGGCCAGGAGCAATCCCGCCAGGCAGAGGGCCACCACCAAGGTGCGCAGCAGCGTTGCCAGATCGGGGTCGATGCCCTTCACCCCCAGCTTGGCCAGCACCGCCGTGACCGCGGCGAACAGGGAGGCCAGGACGGCCCAGAACGGCCAGCTGTCGAGGGGAAGGGGCGCCATGGGCGGAGGACCTGGCAAGGCTTCAAGGGGTCCAGTCGTCCGGAGGGTCGCCCTTCTCGCTTCCCTGAAGCGAGGGGAGGCTGCGAATCCGCTCCAGAAGTTCGTGGCGCACTTTTGACCGGAAGGCGGCGGCGGTGGCTCGCGGGAGAACCGGGAAGGCCGGGTCGGTGGCGTGGGCCTCCCCGCGCAGGGGCTTCCAGCTGCGGTTGCCCTCCTGCTTCCCCTGCTCCAGGGCAGCGGCGAAGTCGAAGGCCAGAACGCGACCCTCGGCAGCCGCCTCGTCGATCCACCGTTCCCGATCCGGTACGAAGGCGCGCGCCCGCAGGGTGTCCGGCAGGCCCAGGACGGGTTCAAACCAGCAGAGGGCGCGAATCTCCTCCTCCAGCAGGATCGGCCAGGCCGGCTCCTCCCCTTCCTGCAGGGAGTCGACGAGCGGATCGGCGCGCATGCAGGCGAGGTGGTGCGCCAACCACCGCACGTGGGCCTTCTCCAGCAGGCCCTTCTTCTGGGCTGCCTTGCCGGTGAGTTGCTTCGGCAGCGCCGCCTCGGCCTCGCGCAGGAAGGCCCGGTCCTCCCGTTCGAGATTGATGGCGCCCCAACGCTGCCGGTACTCCCAGAGATCCTCGTAGCGGCGTACGTTCTCCGGCGGCCAACCGAGCTCCCGCAGTTCGTTGGAGCGGCTTCCCTCTTCCTTGCGCATCACACGGCAGACCCACGCCACGGAAGAGTACGAGGCTCAGTCTCGGGCCGCCGCTGCGCGACAGCTCCGGGCGATCATCCCCTCCTCATCGGCGGCGATCACCCGGAGCGTGAGCGGCTCCAGCCAGGCCAGGGATTCCGCCAGTTCCTGGTGCAGCGCGCGGTCGTGCTCGCCGATGCCGCCGCTCAGGGCGAGCACCTCCACACCGCCCAGACAGGCCGCCATCGCGCCGATCTCCTGCAGAAGTCTGTGGCGAAACACCGCGATCGCCAGCGCCGCCCCGGCGTGCCCCTCCCCCGCCGCCCGCCTGAGGATGGCCATGTCGCCGCTGAGGGAGGAGAGGCCCAGCAGGCCACTGGCGCAGTGCAGGGTGGTGTCGAGTTCCTCCACCCCCATTCCGCCGCGGAGCTGATGGAGAAGCAGCCCGGGATCGAGGCTGCCGCTTCGGGTCGCCATCACCAGGCCCTCCAGGGGCGTGAAGCCCATCGTGGTGGCCAGGCTGCGGCCGTCCCGGATGGCGCAGAGCGAGCCGCCGCCACCCAGGTGGCAGCTGATCACACGCCGGGCGTGCGGGTCGCTGCGCGCCACCGTTTCCGCCACGTGCTGATGGTTGAGGCCATGGAAACCGAAGCGGCGCAGTCCCGCCTCCCGCCAGGAGGCCGGGATCGCGTAGGTGCGGGCCTCCAGGGGGAGGGTGGCATGGAAGGCGGTGTCGAAGCAGGCCCACTGGGGCAGCTCCGGTCGCCACCGCGCCAGGGCGCGCATCAGCTGCAGGGCCGGGCCGTTGTGAAGCGGGGCCAGGGGCACCAGAGCTTCCAGCGCCTTCAGTACCTCCTCCGTCAGAAGGGTGGGGGCGGTGAACCGCTCGCCGCCATGCACCACACGATGGCCCACCAGGGCCAGGCCCCCCGCCTCCCCCAGCCAGGGCGCCAGGGCAGCAGGCAACCAGGACTCCAGGAGCTCCGCCGCGGCGTGCGGGTTCCAGGCGCGCTGTTCCCGCCAGAGTTCCTTCCCGTCGGCTGCCAGCAGGGCCGCCTTCAGCGTGGAGCTGCCGGCGTTGAGCACCAGCGCCGGACGGGAATCCATCAGCCCTCGCTGACGGGCAGGGTCCAGCGCCAGCCACTCACCTCCGGCGCATCCTCGCCGTGCTCATGGGCGTAGGCGCGGTTGGCCAGAATCGCCTCCTTCATCCGCTCCTTGACGTGGGCGGCGCGGGAGCCAAGCGAGGGCACGCGATCGATAACATCAATGACAAGGTTGAAGCGGTCGATCTGGTTGTTCATCGCCAACTCCAAGGGAGTGTTGATATTGCCCTTCTCCTTGTAACCCCGTACGTGAAAGTTGGAGTGGTTAGTGCGGCGGTAGGTCAGGCGATGGATCAGCCATGGATAGCCATGGAAGTTGAAGATCACGGGGCGATCAGTGGTGAAAAGGCTGTCGAAATCCCGGTGGCTCAGGCCATGGGGATGCTCCGCAGGATCGGTGAGAGCGAAGAGTTTGACCACGTTCAGCACCCGCACGCGAAGCTTGGGCATCTCGTGCCGCAGGATTTCCACCGCCGCCAGCGTCTCCTTGGTGGGCACGTCGCCGGCGCAGGCCATCACGACGTCCGGTTCGTCCGGCCCGCTGCCGTGGTGGTCGTTACTGGCCCAGCTCCACAGTCCGATGCCCTTGGCCACATGCTGGCGCGCCCGTTCGAGGCTGAGGTACTGCAGATGTTTTTGCTTGTCGCAAACGATGATGTTGCACACATTCGTCTCGACCAGGGCCTCCTCAGCCACCGCCAATAATGTATTGGCATCGGGCGGCAGATAGACGCGCACCACCTCGCCGCTCTTGTTGCCTGCCAAATCAATAAAGCCGGGATCTTGATGGGTGAAACCGTTGTGATCCTGGCGCCATACGGTGCTGGAGATCAGGCAGTTCCAGGAGCCGATCGGCGCGCGCCAGGGGGCGTGGTGGATGCAGGATTCCAGCCATTTGGCGTGCTGGTTGAACATGGACGCGATCACATGGGCGAAGGCTTCGTAGGTGTGAAAGAAGCCATGGCGGCCGGTGAGTAGATAGCCCTCCATCATTCCCACCAATGTGTGCTCGGAAAGCATCTCCACCACCCGGCCATCGGGCCTGAGTTCCCCGCCGTCGGCGTCCTCCGGCAGCAAGGTCTCCATCCAGACCTTGCCGGTGACGCCGTAGATCGCCTGCAACCGGTTGGAGGCGGTTTCATCAGGGCCGAACACCCGCAACGACGTGGGGTTGCGGCCGATCGTGTCGCGCAGCAACGCCCCCAACGGGGCGGTGTTCTCCGCCTCCTGGCTGCCCGGGCTCTCCAACGTCACCGCGTGGGCCTCGGCCTCGCTCAGCCGCAGCTTGCGTCGCAACAGGCCCCCGTTGGCGTGGGGGTTGGAGCCCATCCGCCGCGTTCCGGTCGGGGAGAGGGCCGCCAGTGCGGGGATCAGTCGGCCTCGCTCGTCGAACAGCTCCTCCGGGCGGTAACTGTGCAGCCAGGCCTCGAGCATGGCCAGTTGCTCCGGGTCACGGCGCACATCCGGCAGCGGCACCTGGTGGGAACGCCAGAAGCCCTCAAGCCGGCGGCCGTGCAGCTCGGTGGGACCCGTCCAGCCCTTGGGGCTGCGCAGCACGATCATCGGCCAGGCGGGTCGGCGCGCCTGGCCACTGGCGCGGCATTCCGCCTGAACGGTCCGGATCTGGCCGATCGCCTCGTCCATCGCAGCGGCCATCGCGGCGTGCATGGCCATCGGCTCGTCGCCCTCCACGAACAGGGGCTGCCAGCCCAGGCCCACCATCAGGCTCTGCAGTTCCTCGCGGGGAATGCGCGCGAGCAGGGTGGGGTTGGCAATCTTGTAGCCGTTGAGATGCAGCACCGGCAGGACGGCACCGTCGCAGATCGGGTTGAGAAATTTGTTGATGTGCCATGAGGTTGCCAATGGACCCGTCTCGGCCTCGCCATCGCCAACGCAGGCCAGGGCGATCAGGTCGGGGTTGTCGAACACGGCCCCGCACGCGTGGGAGAGCACATAGCCCAGCTCGCCCCCCTCATGGATCGATCCCGGCGTTTCCGGCGTGCAGTGCGAGCCGATGTGGCCGGGGAAGGAGAACTGCTTGAAAAAGCGCTTCATTCCCTCCGCGTCCTCGCTCTTGTCGGGGTAGATCTCGCTGTAGCTGCCGTCGAGATACGTGGGTGCCAGAACGCCTGGCGCACCGTGTCCTGGCCCCGACAGATAAATCATGTCCAGGTCGTGGTGGCGGATCACCCGATTGGCGTGTGCCCAGAGGAAGGCCTGTCCCGGGCTGGAGCCCCAGTGCCCCAGAAGTCGTTTTTTGATGTGCTCCGGGCGCAGCGGCTCCCGGAGCAGCGGGTTGGCTTGCAGGTAGATCATCCCCACCGCCAGATAGTTGGCGGCGCGCCACCAGGAGTCGATCAGGCCAAGTTCCTGTTGGGAATCCACGGGCTCAGGCGCGTTGCTGTCCCAATGATGATCAGTCCCTGTTCGGGTGGTGTGTCGGCTGGCTGTCGGGTCAGAAGAAGAATTTCAGGCCCGGCCGGAAGCCGTTCTGGCCAGTGACAGAGCCGCTTTTGGGCCATTCGCCGTTGTGGGCGGCCAGATGGGTGCACCACCAGGCGAGGGTGATCTGTGTGGAGGTGCCCACCGCGCTCCCGCCCCTCGCCCACCTGGATCCGATCCCGCTGCCGGCTCGCGGAGCTGAGGCCGGGATCAAGGGGCTCAGCCCTGCGGCTCTGCAAGCGCAGGGCTTCTGGCAAGCCGGCGATCCAGCAGCCACAGCCCCGCCACGGTGGTGAGGGTGACCATCAGCACCAGGGCGGCGAATTGGACCGGATCGATCAATTTCGCCGTCAACGCGGTGGTGGCAAACACCAGGCCCGGCAGGCCGCGGGGCATCAGCCCGAAGATCACCAGCCAGGGGTCGATTCCTGCGGCCCGATCGGCCGGCCGGATCGCCAGCCCGCAGGCGAGCTTGCTGAGCACCGCCAGGATGACCAGAACCGCCGCCAGAGTCCAGGCCCGCGGCTCCAGCAGGGTGCCCACAGACAGGCGCAGACCCACGGAAAGGAAATAGAGCGGCAGGAACACCTCCGAGAGGAGGGACAGCACCCGCGACACCTCCGCGTCCACCGGCCGGAGCCGCGCCAGCAGCACCCCCCCCCACAGGGCTCCCAGCAGGCTCGTGAGCCCGCTGGCCTCCCCCACCCAGGCGCTGCCGATCAGCAACATCAGGATCGGCAGCGGCTCCTCCGGCGCGCGGCGGCCGCTGCGCGCCCAGCGGTCCACCACCCCGTAGGAAAGCGCTGCTGCCGCCAGCGCCAGCACGAGCCCCGGGACGCCGAAGCCTCCCGCCCCGAGCCTCTTGCCCCCCAGGGCGGTGGCGAGGGTGAGCAGGCCGATCGCCGGCAGATCGTCCAGCACTGACACCCCCACCAACAGGCGGCCGGTGGGGGTGCGCAACGCCCGCCGCTGGGAGAGCACCCGCAGGGTGACCCCGGTTCCGGTGGCGCTCAGCACCGCCAGGCAGAGCAGGGTGGGGGCGATGTTCAAGCCAAACCAGGCTCGCAGGGGCCAGTAGGCCAGCAGCGGCGCCAGGAAACTGAAGGCCACCGTGCGCAGCACCGTGCCCGGGCGGGAGGTGAGCAGATCGCCCCGCACCTCAAGACCCACCTGAAAGAACAGGGTGAGAACCCCCAGCTCCATCAGTCCACTCAGGGGCGCCACGGTTTGGAAGGGGATCACTGTGTTGCCCAGCACGAAACCCACCCCCATCTCCAGCACGATGGCCGGCACCGCCCAGCGGGCCAGCGGTCCGGAGCTCAGCCGGGCCACCACCAGCCCTGCGAGCAGGATCAGCAGGGTGGTGAGCAGGGTCGGGGAGGCCATCGCACCGCGGCGGGGAACGTCGGGAAGGGGGGGTCAGTTGGGCACTTCGCGACCTGTCGCCTCCAGTTCCAGCAGGCTTTCCGCGGCCTGCACGGCGACGGCGTACTCCATCCGGGAGCCCACCCCGGTTCCCCGATAGCTGCCGCTGACCGGCGCCGCCAGTTCGTGGTCAGGGGCGGCAGCCAGGGTGACGTGGCCATCGGCCACCGCCAGACCCAGGCTGGGGTCATAGGGACGCCAGCCCCCGCCCGGCAGGTACACCTCCGCCCAGGCATGCAGTTCGTGCTCGGTCACCTCTTCCGGGTGATGCATGGAGTAACCGCTGACGAAGCGGGCCGCCAGGCCCTGGCTGCGGCAGGCGGCCACGTAAAGCATGGCGGTGTCGCGGCAGGCGCCGCGGTGGGTTGCCAGCGTCTCGGCCGCGCCCATCGGCGCACCATCAAGGCGACCGATGTGATGGAAATCGCGGTGGATCCGGTCGGCCAGGTGCATCAGGAAACCGGTGGTCGACCCTTCCACTTCCAGGGCCAGCGACGCGGCCCACGCCTGGACGGCCTCCGGGATTTCCCCCCCCAGGCAGGGAGCGAGCGAGCGGCTCTCCTCCGGCAGATAGCGCATGGGGAGGGAGCTGGAGGCAGCGCGGGTGAGGATCCAGTCGAAGGGGTTGCTGCGCAGGGTCTCCACCACCAGCTCCAGCTCGATCGTGAGGGTCTCGCGGCCCTGGTCGAACCAGGCCACTTCGACGACGTTGCCATCGGGTTCCAGCACCCGGCTCAGGCCGGTCGGTGCCGCCTGCAGGCGCAAAGTGCGTCGCACAAGCCTCTGACTGGCGTCCTGGCGGGGCGTGAGGCGCAGCACCATCGGCTCCAGGAACACCGGCCGGTCATAGCGGTAGGTCAGGCGATGGCGAATGTGAAAGTGCATCGTCAGCCGAGGGCCTCACGCAGCGTGCTCTCAAAGCCTTCCTCCAGATCGAAGCTGCGAATCGGTTCGCCGCCGAGATCCTCCACAAGGGGGAAGAAGCGCAGCACAAACCACTCCTGGAACATCGTGAAATTGCGGGGCCGGGGCCATAGCTCCCGGTCGCGGCACCACAGATCCAGTTCCGCCTCGAAGATCGCGGGCCAGCGCTCCTCCAGGCGAGCGCGCAATTCCGTCTCGTCGTCCCAGGTGGGGAGCAGGTACAGGCTCTGTTCGTCGCCAAGCCCTTCCATGTCCTCCCGGGTCCAGAAGGGGCGGCTCCAGTCGAGCATCGGGCGACGGGGCGCCACCGAGACGGCGCATCGGTTGACCACGGCCATGGTGGTGGCTGCCTGAAACAAGCGCGGCTTCGTTTCGACCGTAGCCTCCGGCTTCCGCCCTGGCCCAACCGTGCCCCCGCAGCATGGCCTGCTGGCAGGAGCCGGGCACGCTGCCTACGGTGCCGGCATGACTGCCCTCGCCGACCCCGGCGCCTCTGGCGCCCCGCGTTCCCCAGGCTTTTCACCACGCCATCGGCGCCTGCTGCGCCTGGCCGGCATGCTGCTCGGTGCCGTCGCGGCTTGGCTTGCCAGCACCGCCCTGCCGCCGGTCTACTCCGCGGTGTTCGTCTCGCTGCTGCTGGCAGGTGCCGCATCCGTGGCCGGCGCTCTCCAGCTCTCCCTGCCGCGCTTTTGGTTGTTGATCGGCGCCGCCGCCGGGGGGGTGCTGGGCATGGCCCGAACGCTGGTGGAGCGAGCCCACGAGATTCCCACCGCCGCCCATGGTCCGATCCGCCTGTTCACTGTGCTGACCCTGGCGGCGGCCGGATGCGTCGCGGGGGTCTGCCTCGGCCGGGACGCCGAGCGCTCCGACCGCCGCCATCCCCGCGACCTGCTGCGCTCGGCCAGTGCCCTCACCACAGGCCTGTTTGCCGTTCTGGTCACCCTCTCCTTTTTGCACCAGGGGCTGGAGGGCGCCCGCGCCTTCTCCAGCCGCCTCAGCACCACCCTCACGCTTGTCGTCACGTCGCTGGTGGTGCCCGGCTGGCTCAGCCAGCAGCTGTGGGTCCACACCCCTGGTCACGCCCCGCGCGCCGGAAAGGGCCGATGAGCGATCCGGTCGCCCTCGTGGAGAAGGTTCTCACGCCCCTGGCCACCGCCACGCGGCTTCTGCTGGAGAGCCTTTCGGTGCTGACGGTGCTCTACGGCCTGCTGGCCACCGGCCGTCAGTTTCTGCCCCGCCGGGGCGGGCGGCTGCCCGAGCGGCCCTCCAACCGGGCCCGGCTCATCTTCGCCAGCTGGCTGGCCCTGGCTCTGGAATTCCAGCTGGCAGCCGACATCGTCTCCACCACCACGGCCCCGTCTCAGGAAAACCTGATCAAACTGGGGGCGGTGGCTGTAATCCGCACGTTTCTCAACCTCTTCCTGGCGCGGGAGATCGAGGCGGAGCAGCGGATCGAGCGCGAAGCCGCCGCCTCAGCCCGCGCGGAACCCCAGCGATGAGCGTCAACGTCACCAACGAACTGGCCAAGGAGCGCAACCGCGCCGCAGCGGAGCGCACGTTGATGGCCTGGATTCGCACCTGCCTCTCGCTGATCAGCTTCGGCTTCGGCCTCGACAAGATCATCGCCGCGATCAACAGCCGCGGCGATATTCACCGGCCGGCGCACATTGGCGTGGTGCTGGTGTCGGTGGCCTTCGTGCTCACCGGCATCCTGGCGATGGGGGGGGCGATCTGGCAACACCGGCGGGTGCTGCGGCGGCTGAGGCGTGAGGAGTACACCTACCGCGAGGAACCGTCGATCGCCCTGGCCACGGCTGTGCTGCTGGGCCTGATCGGGTTGATGGCCCTGGTGCTGCTGATCCTTCCGCGCTGATCGCTCCCCTCTCCCGATGCAGATTCTGATCCCCGCCACCTTGTTCACGCTGATGTTCGCCCTGGGCCTCGGCCTGCGCTGGGAGGCGGTGGCGCTCCTGCGCTCCCGGCCGGCCCTGATCCTGCGCGTGCTGATCGGCACCTCCCTGGCGGTGCCCCTGGCGGCCCTGCTGCTGCTGCGGGGCCCGTGGAACGCCGCCCTGACGCTGCCGGTGAAACTGGCGATCGCTTTGATGGCGATCTGCCCGAGCGCACCCCTCACCCTGCGCAAGGCCGGACGGCAGGGGGGCGACCGGGAGCTGGCGGCCCTTCTCCAGCTGCTGGCCGCCGCCCTGGCGATCGTTTCGATTCCGCTGCTGGCCGATCTGTTCCGGGCGGTGTTTCAGCTCAGCGCCTGGGACGTCCAGCCACTGGAGGTGGCCCGTCAGGTGACGCTGATGCAGGGCCTGCCGCTGCTGCTCGGGCTGCTCGTTCGTCGGGGCCTGCCGCAGCTGGCCGATCGGCTTGAGCGCCCGCTCGATCAGATCGCCAATGGCCTGCTCCTGCTGCTGGCGGCCGTGATTCTGTTCGTCTACCGCCAGCGCCTGGGCGACTTTCTGGTGGGCAATCTGGCCGGCCTGGCCTGCATCGCCTTGCTGGTGCTCGTGGCCCTGGCGATCGGTTGGCTGGTCGCCGGATCGGATCTGCGGGAGCGCAGCACCGTGGCGATGGTGATCTCCACGCGCAATCCGGGGTTGGCGCTGCTGTTCGCCGCCACCCATGCCCCGGCGGTGGCGGGCTTGAAACTGGCAATTTTTGTCTATGTCCTGCTTACCCTGCTGCTGTCGTTGCCGTTTCTGAAGCTGCACCAGCGGCTATTGGCTCCATAGGGTCAACCGAATCGTTGGCCAATTGTTGCCGCAATCGATGCAGGCGTTGTTCGGTGCGATCGTACTGGGCAACCCATAAGATTGGCACCAGAAGTAGTGAATATCCGTAGGTCGGCAGGGCGAGAACCAAGCTCAGTACAGTGCATAGATCTGGAGAAAGATAACCGGGAGCCGGGAAGGCTTCCGGCAGGCATCTAGCCTGGGCTTTCGCTACAAGACGTTGTTCCTCCGGAGGCAGGAATCGCATGGCCCACTCCACGTACCCGAGGAAGTTTGCGTTTGAAAGATTAACCATCACTTAAGCTCCGGATCTTGGATACCGTCCGCTGTGTTGCCGCGCACCTTGGCTTGGTTCGCGGCGGTTGTGGAGTGACGCCCTCTTCGCGCGGTCCCCGTGCAGGGCCCCTGCTCCACCTCCGTCAGAAACCCTGCCTACGCCATCACGCTGGTTTTGGTTGTCTTCGCCGGGGTGGCACTCTTCCTTCCGGGTCTTGGTCACACGGGGCTTGTCGATGAGACTCCCGCGCTCTTTGCGGCCTCCGCGCGGCGGATGACAGAGAGTGGCGACTGGCTGGTCCCCAAGGTCAATGGACTGCCTCGCTACGACAAGCCTCCACTGATTTACTGGCTGATGGCGGTGCTCTTTTCCTTGCCCGGCCATGGTCAGTGGGATCCCCTCGGCACCTGGGCAGCCCGGATCCCTTCCGCCGTATCGACGATCCTCACCATGGGCGTGCTGGCGGACACCCTGTTGCGCTGGCCCCCTCCCGCTGGCACTGCCTGCCGGGGGATCCACCGGGATCAGGTCTTCACCGCCTGCCTTGGCGCACTCGGCTTTGCCCTCACTCCCCTGGTTCTGGTGTGGGGTCGCACGGAGGTGAGTGATGCCCTCTTCAACGCCACCCTTGCCCTGAGCCTTCTTCTTGCCTGGCGAACCTATGCGGCGGAGCAGGGAGCCTGGTGGCCCGGTTGGTTCGCCCTGGCCCTGGCGGTGCTCAGCAAAGGCCCCGTCGCCCTTGTGCTGTATTCCCTTGTTTTGCTTGGGTTCTGGCTGCTCGGGGCAGAATCACATCGCTTGCTCCGGCGGCTGCGACCCCTTCGGGGTGGGTTCCTGACGCTCTTCGTCGCGGCGCCCTGGTATCTGCTCACCCTCTGGAGAGAGGGCCAGGCCTATGGCCATAGTTTTTTCGGCTATCACAACCTGCAGCGCTATACGCGGGTGGTGAACAACCACCATCAGGTCTGGTGGTTCTATCTGGCCTTGCTTTTTCTGGCCAGTCTTCCCTTCACTCCCCTGCTCCTGCTCAGCCTGTGGCGTGTCCTGCGCAGAGCCCGCACCCCAACGGCCGCCGCTCACTCCCTGGGGCGTTTCGCCGCCGCCTGGCTGATGGCCGTTTTGCTGTTCTTCAGTTTTTCGGCCACCAAGCTTCCCAGCTACTGGCTTGTGGCCACCCCCGCCGCCGCTCTGCTCGTTGCCCTTGCCCTCCACCCTGGTGAAGATCTGAACGAAGAGAAGACCTGGCCGCAGAGGAAGGAGAGACCCCGATCCATCGCCCTCATGGCGTCTTGCTCCCTCCTTGTCCTCCTCGCGGCGGGGCTCGCGGGATCACGCTTCTGGCTGCCCTTGATCCATGACCCGACGGTGCCGGATCTGCCCGGCGTCCTGGCGCGCGACAGCACCCTTTCGCTCGGGGCTGCCCTTTTTCTCACGGCGGCCCTGCTGCTGGCCGTGGGCCCAAGCCGCCAACCGCTGCTGCGGCTTCTCCAGGGTCAGGCCGTCCTGCTGCTGGTGGGACCGCTGCTGCTGGTACCGCTCTGGCGAATCGGGGATCGGCTCCGGGGGGCTCCGATTCGAACCCTCGCCACTGTTGTCTCAGAGCGACGCGCCAACGGTGAAACACTCGCCATGGTGGGGCTGATGAAGCCCTCCCTCCATTACTACAGCCGCCTCACCGTGCTCTACGAGGGCCGATCGCGCGAAGCGCTGGTCAACCTGGCGGATCGCTTGCGCTGGGAACAGAGACCCGGGCTTTCCCCCGCATCAGCCGATATCCAGCCGACCGTTCTGCTGGTGATAGACCAGGAAACCGCACTCCTGCCCCACTGGCAGAACCGGCGGGGCCAGCAGCTGGCCCGTGCGGGTCCGTACCAGCTTTGGCGCCTTGATCGCCGATGGCTGGAGGGGCAAGCCCTCCAGCTGCGTGCCGAGGGACGGCGACCCACCTGGCGATTGCCTCGGCCGGAACGCTTCTGAACCCTCGGCCCGGGCCTGCTTCGCTGCCGCTGAGGGCACACCCCCTGCACGAACCCATGGATCTCATCCATCCGAGCATCGATTGTCTGGCGAATCAACAGGATGGAAGCCGCGTTGGCCTCAGACGCCCTGTCTTGAACTCGGTGATCTTGCCCTTGCCGTTGACGTTGCAATAGCCGCTGACATTCTTGCCGCGGAATTGCCAGTTGTAGCTCATGCCGCTTTTCTTGATGTCTTTTGGGGTCATCGTGCCATCGTCAATGCTCTGCTTCTCGGTGGCAGCGATGTTCACCAGGGCATCGCACATCGGCATGTCGAATTGTTCAACAACCCGCATTCTGCAGGCCTTTCCCCAAGTCGAGATCAGCCCTGATGCGCTCTGGGCGTTGGCTTTCAGTGTGAAGCTCAGGGAGGCGATGATGCCGAATGCCAGGGCCGCGGCTGCGCTTGGATCATGAATGCAGCTGTGCCCGCGGGTAGCTGAGTGAACGTCAGGTCTGCGCGAGTCCCATGGGTCCTGCGTATCGTTGTCCGGCATTTTCTTCCTTTTTTTGCCATAATCAATTCTTATTTGAGCCGCTGCCCGCGGATCCTGCCCTGCCCCCCACCATCTTTCGAACCCCGTTTCGCTCCCGCTGCATCGCCGCCTTCACGGCTGTCGCGGCTCTGCCCCTGCTGCTGGGTACCCGGCCTGTCCGCGCTGCCACCTACACGGTGAGCGATGTCAACTGGGGAACCAGCACCACCACCAACAGCTTCGCCTGGGCTCTGGCTCAGGCCAACGGCAACCCCGGGGCCGACACGATCAGCATCACGCCAGGCCTGGCGATCAACGTGGATGGCGGCACGGCCATATCTCCGGGGTGGCTGGCCACGATCAATGATCAGCTCACCATCGAGGGCCACGGCGCCACTCTGGTCGGCGATCCCAAATTCCTGAGCAGTGGTGGCACTGTCTACGACAAATACAATGTTGATGTCTACAGGAAGGACTTCGACACCTTACTCCAGCAGGCGTTTTCCTTCGCCAAGCTGGCTCCTGGCGTTTCCCTGAGTGTCAACGCGCTCAATAGCGATGGCCTGAATGGTTACCTGCAGCTGGGCGAAGGCTCCACGGCCAGCCTCAGCAATGCCATGGCCCGCAACAGCGTGAGCTATGGGGTGACGGCCCACTCGGTTTTCGAAGCCAACCTTGATTCCACCCTGAACCTCAGCCAGGTTGGGCTTGAGCGCATCAATCCTGATCTCTTCGGCGTTGGTCCAGCCTGGGCAGGGGCGATTAGCGGGGAGAATGCCACCCTCAACATGGTGCGCAGTTCGATCAGCCAGGCGGCCGCGGCAGTCGGCGCCGTGGTCTGGAGTGGTGGTGTAGCGAATGTGGTGTCGTCGCTGATCAGCGATTCGGGTGGTCTCTCGGTGTCTGATGACACCCAGCCGGGGGTGATTAATCTGGTCAACAGTCCTGTCCGGGTGCAGGCCCAGAATTCCAACATTCAGCGGCTGCAGGCGATTTTAGGCGGTGAGCTCAACATCATCGCCTCCTCGATTCTCCAAGACGTTCTCGACAACACCGACCACACCTCCAGCGATTGCAGCAGCGATCCCTATGACTGCGTCGGCAAGCCACTCACCGCTTTTGACGGCGGCACGATCACACTCAAGCAGAGCTATGTCTCGTTGATCAACGCTCAAGATCCACCCGGGCTTATTGTTGCTGGTGTGCCGTCCTATTCCAAGGCACCTATCGGCCCGAGCAGCGCAGGCTCTCTCGTGGCCCTCGACTCCGTGTGGTTGCAGACCACCATGAACCAGAGCGCGGCAGCTCTGCAGAGCCTGTTCGGCAACTCCGCCCTGCTCACCACTGGTATCCCCCTCACCCTGCAGGATTTCGGTGGCGGCCTCAGCGCCTACCTCCCTTGGCCTGGAGGCGCCTATCCCAATCCCGAAGGACCCCTCATCGATCAGATCGGCGATGCCGATGGAGCCAACCAGCTGATCAATCCGATCGATGGCAGCCCGATCCTGCTGGATGTGTTCGGCCACCCCCGCACCAGCAATGGTCTGCGCACGATCGGTGCCGCTCAACCCGTGCCGGCACCCCTTCCCCTGGCCGGCGGAACGGTGGCCCTGGCCTGGAGTCGGCGGCTGCGGCGCAGGATCCGGGTCGCATAGTCCGCTTCGTTCCAGGGGGAGGTGGCTAGCGCCGCAGCCGCTGGATCGCCTCTACAGGGCTCATCTCCCGCTCGTCACGGAAACCGGCCTGCAGGGTGCGCTGGCTGAGGTGCAAGGCAGCAGCCACATCGGCCACGCTGACCGGCCGGTCAGCGCGGGGATGGCGAACGACCGACCAGGGAGCGATCCGATCCCATGCCTGCAGCTGCTCGATCAGGCTGTCGGTGAGGGCCTGAAGAGTGAATCCGCTGCCGCCGGACTCGACCCTCTGGACCAGTTGCCTGGCCAGTCGCAGCAGCTTCACCACCACGCCGGAGCGCCTGACAGAGGCTGAGTGTCTTATCCAGCAATGGACTGTGCTTTTGGAGATCCTGGTGTCGACGGCGTGCGAGCGGGCGCGCTCCATTGGCTGCTGCCGTCGCTGGTTTGTCTGAAGGGCTCGTTGGATCACTTCGGCCACCGTGACGTCCGCAGGTTCGGGGTCTGTCGGGACGCAGTCGTCAGGCAGGCCCTCAATGGCGAACTCTCGGTAGCGCTTGCTCCCTTCCCTACGGTCATACCCGTGACTCCCATTCGCTTATATCCGGGACGGCACACTGGCAAAGGGTTTTGAGAGTCTCCGCTGGCTCTTCTGGTGCCTCCACATCCTGCAGTCTCTGAGTTTCGCTTTATTTCAGTGTACATAGCTGTGGTGAAATGACGCTCGTGTCTCCTCGAATTTCATGCGTCGAGATGCTGCCTCGGCCTCCCGGCCTCGCTTTGCCCTGGGATCAGCACCTCACCTCCTGCTTGACCTAGACGCCTGCCCGGGAGTGGACATGTGCCATCTGCTTTCCACAAAAGTGTAAGGAACTGAACAGCCATGTGTTACGCGTCAGGCAGTCGTTCCTGGCGTGTGAAACCATCATTACGTACATGCGACCAACCGGCCGCTCCAAACACGTCAAAGCAGACCAATGGCTTATTCTGGATCCACCCCGCCAAGCAGCCAAATTACGGGGGCCAATCGCAACATTCAGGTTCTTCGTGGACTGGCAACAAATAGGTCATTGTTGAGCTGCACATCGGACGGCTTAAAGGTTGATCTCTTTGGCGAAGATGACAACTCAGGCCGTCAGAAATGGAATATCGTGCTAGTGAATGGGTTTAATGACATATATAACATTATCATCTCTGGAGGAGTCTCTTCAGGTCGCAAATTCTTGAGCTGTACAGCGGATGGTCGTGTCGACCTTTACGATAAAGACGATGGTTCAGGCCGCCAGCGGTGGCAATTTGTGAGACAGCAAACGAATATTCCAAGTTACTATCAAATCAAAGTCGTCGGGGGCACAAATCCAGGTGTAGTCTTCTTAAGCTGCACCGCAGATGGCCTCAAGGTGGACCTCTACACCAAGGATGATGGATCCGGTCGCCAGAGGTGGCAACTGCAATAAGCAGAGGCCAACTTCAAGCCATTCGCAAGTACCTGGGCGCCTGCGATCGCGGCGCCTATCAGCGGAATCGCCGGCTCGTCAAGCTGCTTTCAGTACTTCCTTGATTTGTATTTGTTCAGGGGGCGGGACGGCGCACCGCGAACTTCAGCCCTGCTGAACCCTTGACGGCAGCTTGATTCCCGATTGCATCTCAGGCAGAGACCGCCTGTGATGAGCGCAACTCCGGCTGGCATTTCAGAAGCGGACTGGCAGGCGACTCCAACTGCCGTCCGAGCCTCCATCCTGGTTCAGCAGGCTGAGCTGCAGGCCCAGCAGCAGGAGATCGAGCAGCTCCGCAGCCAACTCACCGCCCTGGCTACCGAACTGGCCAGCCTGCGCGAGCGGATTGGCCGCAGCTCGCGCAACTCCTCCAAACCGCCCTCCAGCGATGGGCCTGGGTTTAAGCCGCCGGCACGCCGCAAGGGCAGTGGCCGCAAGCGCGGCGGAGCGGGTGGATGAGGTGGAGGCCAGTTACTACGGTCCAAGGCTCAGTGCCCTGGTGGGTCTGCTGGGCAGTGCCTTCCCGTTGAGTTTCAGCAAGACCCAGGCGCTGCTGGACCAGCTGCTGGGGCCCCTCATCGCCTCCCAGCGCTTTTGTAACGTGATGAACACATCTTATGCGGATCCGCCTATGATCCACCAGCGTTGGGCCTTCAGGCGTGAGATCCATTGTGGCGCAGTGCTTCTGTCGCCTTGCGTCCGAGCCTGTGCTGCGACTTAGGCGGACAGCCGGGGACTCCGGTGCGTCTTGGGCGGATCCGCCCAAATAGATGTTCGAAGGATCTCGCCTTCTCCTTGAGATTGGTGATTAAAGGCTCCATTATTTTGTGCAATTGCCGACACCTCAACAACAAAAGTCAGACGAACACAGTTTGATTTGCCGTCTATATCCCACCTGATTTCTGAGGCTGATGCACGAGCCATATCTCCTCCGTACCCTGGGTTTGCAAGGCCTAGTTAACCTAGTTATTCTAGAGCGCGTGGCTATAAAGCCTGTATCGACAGAACTGCTTGTATTATTGGTACTTTCAGATCACTTTATTAAGGAAGGTCTAGACCTCTACCCAACGAGAAATTGGTCGCAAGTCAGGGAAATGAGTCTCACGCGTCGGACCCTCCGAAAACCTGGGATGTCCATGCCTTCCTTAAGTTTAGTCACGCCACTAGCCGCATACACTGCAAGACCACTAAATTACATGATGTAACCATCGCCATGCACAAAAAGCGGCATTTGATAATTCCATAAGTACGTTTATGGCTCAGAAAACTCATTTTCCTGACTAGAGGAGCAGCATGACGATCAAGCATGTATCTAACGCTGATGGTAAGGGGTGGCTTGTCGTCAAATGGACTAATGGAACGAGTGTACCAGCAGTTCCTCAGTTCTTGCGTGTAGAGCTTATAAAAACAGAGAATGGTCGAGACCATTTTACTATCATTGAAGGAATGCAAAAAAACAATGAAGCTAGTGTTAAACGAATATCGGCGAATGAATCGTATTTGCTTGATGGAGATCCCGCAGAATCAAAAGCGACTATAAGGTTCGACAGGAAGAAGGGGGAATTCTGGTTTGGTTCGCAAGGGCCTGTAGCATCCATAACCTCTCCTGACAACCCAGTTCCTCTCGGAAAATATGAATTAGAGATTCCTGACGAGGTACATATTCTTGGAGCACAGTATCAAGGAGCCTCCGTATATGCAACTACGTGGTTTCGAATTGGCCATAGTGGAGACCGGTTCCTACATCCAGGGAGAGTGTCTGCTGGGTGTATAACCATCACAGATATAAAGAAATGGTCCGACATCTATCAGTATTTGGTCAGAAGAAGGCTGGGTGATGAAATGAGTGTTGGGGTGATCGAGATATCCGAGTAAAGTCTAGAATAATCTTAAGCAGGTTCCTTCAGTAAGATTTAATCCTGATCTGGTCAAAGGAGATAATAAAACAGTGACGGAGAGCTAGTGATGACTGGCATCCCTGGATTCACAAATGTGACTGTGTCTAAGATGCTCAGGCAAGGCAATGCACAAGCTATAACCAAACTGTTAGATCTGTGAACCATGAAGATCAAGCTTGGCCCTAGTATTCATGTTGTACAATGCCAAGAAGACCCGAGAGCCATCTACTGTAGATAGGCTACATTTGAGGTAATCTGATATGCTTATTTGTTTCTTACCCCCAAGAGCCCCATCTGCTTGAAAAAAAAGCTTTAAGTACATTCTCAGTAAATTCATGAGGAGTAATAGGATTTGAAACAAAGCATGCTGTAGCAACACTGACGATTGTTCCTACAATTGTTTCAGTATTGTGGCGTTCGGGTGGGCTATTGAAGAGTAGTAATACGGCTTTGGTGACAATACCGCTCGCAATCAGGCACCGTACAAATCCCTTGAATTCAGGCGATATCTCATCAGGGCTTTTATGGACTTCTGCCTTCACTTTAATATATTCCTTTCTAGCTTGAAGCCCTTCAGGCCAAGTTACACGATACTGAAGCCTGCCTGACCAGAACTCGTCAGATATATCTATGGTTTTTTTTGCCCTTTCTTCAGCTGCTTGACCATCATCGCCAGTCGGAGGGTCTTGCTTGGGATTTGTGGATAGAATGACAAGAAGAGATTGAGAATCTCTTTCGCACAATTCTTTAATTTGGTCGATGGTCAACATACTTAACGTACTTAGACTCAATCCTAAATATAGCCGATAGCTCCGCGGTTTGCCCGCTGCCTTCATATTTGTTAACGCAGTAATGTGTCGTGAGGCCCTGAGAACACCTCCTCAATCGTGAAATAGAATCTTCAGCTTTGCACCGTTCAATATTGAATGGCTAAGGCAAGCAAATGAATCTACATACGCTTCGAACATGCCCATTCACCTGAGCCGCCACCGAGATATCAGTGTCAACGCATGGACGCCTTCCGGCCAGGTGATGGCCAGCGTTCGAAGGATCGTGCCGCCACGATGAGAATGCCGTGCGTAGCCCCTTGCCTGCTCGTAGCCACGGGGCTACACTGTCAGTGTGGTTTCAGTTCGCCGAACAGAGGAGTTTGCGCACTGGCTCAGAGGCCTTCGGGACCTCAAGGCAAAGGCGTTCATTCAGGCCAGGATTGAACGCGTCATCTGCGGCAATCCAGGCGATGTCCGGCCCGTTGGGGCAGGAGTCTCTGAGCTACGGATCCACTATGGCCCTGGTTACAGGGTCTATTTTCAACAGCGGGGTTCGATGCTGGTTATTCTTCTCGCCGGGGGTGACAAGAGCACCCAGGCAAAAGATATTAAATCTGCGCAGGATCTTGCCCGTAACTTTGAGGAGGATGACTGATGGAGACGAAGACTGCACCCTATGACGTTGCCGAGTTTCTGGAGACTCCTGAAGAGATGGCTGCCTATCTGGAGGCCTGTATTCAGGAATCAGACGGGGATGCTGCTTTCATTGCAAAGGCATTGGGCGATATTGCTCGTGCCAAGGGGATGACCCAGGTCGCACGTGAGACAGGACTGTCGCGGGAAAGTCTGTATAAGGCACTCTCAGGTGATCGGAGCCCAAGTTTTGACACGATCTTGAAGGTCATCTCAGCCTTAGGTCTCCAATTGGGCGCATCTGTGAAGGCGGGCGCAATTGTTGAAGATGTGGCTGAGGTTGCATGAGTGTTGCTTGTGCAGCAGAAGTCTGCGGACGTTTCCTGTGGGAAGGCGACACTTCGAACAAGCCCTTCGAGTGGACAGGCCTCCACCAAACCTCAGCTCCGCCACCCCAAGCTCCCCGCCTGCCACTCAAGGGCAGCGTTCGAAGGATCGTGCCGCCACTTTGAGAATGCCGTGCGGAGCTCTTGCCTGCTCGTAGCCACGGGGCTACACTGTCAGTGTGGTTTCAGTTCGCCGTACAGAGGAGTTTGCACGTTGGCTCAGGGACCTTCGGGACCTCAGGGCCAAGGCGTTCATTCAGGCCAGGATTGAAAGCTTCATCTGCGGCAATCCAGGCGATGTTCAGCCCGTTGGGGCAGGAGTCTCTGAGCTGCGGATTC
>JBILGK010000059.1:0-14816 GCA_044351065.1 Cyanobium sp. | reverse complement strand
TCTTCGGCCAATGTCATGCGAACTGCTTCATTGACCATATCCGATATTTAGCGGTTACATGCAGCAGCTCTTAAGCGCAGTGCACGATGCACATCCGCGTCGAAATAGACCGTAGCTCGTTTTGTTTCGTCCATGATACGACCTTGGCGCTTTGACGTCCTGACGTCAAGCCGGCCTGGCTGGTGGCTTTCGTCCGATCCTTCTAACGCTGTATGGGCGGGTCCGGTATCCGCTCGGAGGTGGGTGTCGCTGTCGGCCTATGCAGCCGATGGGAAGCCGGCAACTTGCTCCAAAGGGCATGTGGTGCAGTGGGTCTGGTGAATTGTACGGTAGGGGAGTGTGGATTTTATACGGACCCGGTATCGTCGGCGACGCTTTTCGACTTCTGTACAGGAACACCCTTGCGACAGCAAGAACTGCCTCGCATTCCATTGCCTCCTGCACCGCTCCAAAGTGAGCCAGTGGCAGATTCAGGGGTGTCAGTGGAAAGGCGCGGGGTGGTCTATGCGCGACAGGTTCTTAGTGCTTTTGTCATTGAGTTGAATCCCATGGTAATGTTTCGGAGCCTCGGGTGATGCGACAGAACAAGCTATCGGAGCACCATCTCAATCTAGCCAATTAAAGGATATAAAATCATGCAAAGTCTATTTCTTTCTGGAGCCGCTTCGTTGCTGCTGGCGATCAATCCGTCAGGTGACTTGGAACGAAAAGTTGAACTTATGAAACAGGAGATTGACACATTGCAGGTGAAAGTCGCAGCAGATATCAAACCTTGGTATGAAA
Source organism: Cyanobium sp. (assembly GCA_044351065.1). Taxonomy (GTDB): domain Bacteria; phylum Cyanobacteriota; class Cyanobacteriia; order PCC-6307; family Cyanobiaceae; genus Cyanobium. The sequence goes on along the minus strand of JBILGK010000059.1, from coordinate 14,033 downwards.
GCATACCCACGCTACTGTCCGCTGCAGCGCTTCTGTTTTCCTTTGGCACAACCTTTGTGTCCTATCGACGAACAACCATTCAGGATATTCAAAGCAAACGACAAGAACTGAGGGGGCTATTGCAACGCCTCGCAAAACTACCGCAAGAAAATGTGGAAACAATGAAAAAATACGCAGACGACCCAGCTGCGATGCAGACGATCAGTTCATTCATCAACCAAGAAAATACTTTTTTGGTTGCGCAAGCAGTTGAGCTAGCGAAGAGATTGCCACGGCAAATGGTTTCCGCACCTGAGTTTTTAGCTATTGCCACTGCCCTTCAGGCTGCCTATGAATTAGCGCCTGCTGAGGAATTTCTAAACTACGCATCCCAGGTTGCAAAGGATTTTAATACAAAGATCGCTGTTATTCGAGCAACCGCTAATTTGAAGTTCCTCACCGGGAAACCAGAAGAAGGCCGCGTTGATTATCAAAAAGCCTTATCCATTTTTGCTGCATATACTAACTTCGACGATTTCACCAAGACCGCAACGAATGTGTACACCCATGTTGCGTGGGCTTACTCGGAAGCAAACATCAATTCATTTGATCTGGCTGAGCAGCAACTTGAAAATGCCCAATCCCTGCTCGCCAAGCTGCCACCAAGTCCTGGCTCGGCCAACCTCAATGCTCAAGTCTCCCAGACCACGCAACGCATTCAAGCCGGCCGGGGCACCCCCCATCAGGGAACAACCATCTACTCCCCGCATTGATTCCTGGCTCCTGCGCAAGGAGCAGAACCCTCCGAACGCAACCCTTGAGTAGCAGGCTGGGAGCCTGCGGAGGCGAAGCTGAGAGATAGTGGCGGCCTGTTCACTCGAAGGGCTTGTTCGAAGCGTCGCCTTCACGAAGGAAACACCAGCAGACTCCAACTGCACAATCATTATACATTCAACCTCAACCACCCCGATCCATACGCCTTCAATTTGAGAAGCATTAGTATCACGCCTCTCTTCTTGCGTCTTTACACTATCTTCCGAAACCCCAGATTCAACTGCTATCACCTCAATCCACATTGGCGACTCGCCTTCAATACGCAAGTCTGGCCCCTTAGACCTCGTTTTTCGTAATTCGCAACCTCTTTCAAGCAATAAACAGGCCAAATATATTTCCCATGTATGAGGAGGCCTGGGTCGCTCGCAGAACCTTCCGTAAACAGGGATGGCCTTGTCATGGCTCGATCTAACAGAATTGAGCGAATCCGCAGAATACCACCCTCTCCGCTGTATTGGCGGCAAAAAAGCGAAAGGCAGTCCGCAGCTATCCGTGAGATCTTCGGGGGCGAACCAAACCTCACACAAGACAATATCATTCCGGCTTTGATGATCGGATCCGCCCAGAAGAGTTCGCTCCGCTATAAGAAATAAGCAGAACGGCGCGCTCTCAAGGCAGGCTCGGTTCAGCATGTGCTCATCGCTCATTCTGGTTACGGTGTTTTTCTGGGCTATGCGTTTATGAATCGTCCGAATGGTGTGGCCGCTTTCCAGCGGGTGGCTGAAGAACGCAAAACGAAGGGTATGGTTGGCGTGGTTTGTGAATTCACGACGCAGCCAGGTCATGCGGCTTGCAGCAGTAGGTCACCCTCGCAATCCCCCGTCAATGGCGGGGGACGGGGAGCCTGGAGTTGGTCGGCGGATTAGGTGTCAATTCATGGCCATTCGTTAGACCCAGCCGCTCAATGCCAGCTTGCCGATCATGTGGCCACCCTCCAGCTGTCTATGGGCGCGGCGCAGGTTCTCCGCCGTGATCGGTCCCATGGTTTCGCGCAGGGTGGTGCGCAGTGCTCCGGCATCGATCGCCGCGGCCAGCGCCGCCAGGATCTGGCCTTGGCGGGTCAGGTCGTCGCTGCTGCCGCGAGGGCGGGTGAACATGTACTCCCACACAAAGCCGGCGCTCTTTTCCTTGAGCCGGTTCAGATCGAGCGGGCCGCGGCTGCTCACGATCGCCACGATCAGACCCTCCGGGCGGATCAGCTCCGCCATCGCCTCCCAATGCGCATCCAGATCGCTGAAATTGGCAATCGCATCCACCACCGGCCATCCCAGCGCCTTCAGTTGCGGCGGTAACGGCTTGCTGTGATCCACCACCGCCTCCGCGCCCATCTGCCGCACCCACGCGGCGCTCTCCGCTCGCGACGCGCTGGCGATCACCCGCAGACCCGCCCGACGCGCCAGCTGGATTGCGATCGAACCCACGCCACCCGCACCGCCCAGGATCAACAGACTGCGGCCCGCATCCGCCCCCGCCGGATCCAGGCGCAGCCGCTCGAACAGCGACTCCCGGGCGGTGAGCGCCGTAAGCGGCAGGGCAGCCGCCTCCGCCGCACTCAAGCTCGCGGGCCGCAGGCTGCACAGCCGCGCATCCACCACCAACCGCTCGGCATTGCAGCCCGCTCGGCCGATGTCCCCGGCGCACCACACCCGATCCCCCCGCGCGAATCCCCGCACTACAGACCCCATCCCCTCCACAATCCCCGCGGCATCCCAGCCCAGCACCCGCTCCGAGCCCGGCTCGGCGGGCAGCGAGCGCCTCACCTTCGTATCCACCGGGTTCACCGCCACCGCCTCCACCCGCAGCAGCAGATCCTGCGGGCCGGGTTCCGGATCCGGCAGATCCACCTCCCGCAGGCACAGCGGATCGTCGCTGGACAGGCCGCCGCGGGCAACAATCGCCCGCATCAGCGGAGCACCTCGATCCCCTTCTCCCCCCGCGGATCCCTCACCCCGCTCGCCTCCCCCAACCTCGCCAGGGCCTCAATCATCGCAGGGGCGGGGTCGCGGATCACGCCCCGGCAGGAGCAAACCGGCAGGTGCGGCAGCAGGGGCAGATCCCAAGGCAGCGGGCCGTTTTGCCGCACCGCAGCCCGATCGCTCCTGCGTAACCTCGCCCCTGTTTCCGGGAACCCCGCCATGCCCGTCGCCAACCGCTGGTCGGACGCCGCCGCTGCTGAGGCGATCGCCCACTGGGGCGCCCTGGGCGTTCCTGAGCCGCTGGCGCTGCGCACCTACTCCGCCCGCCTGCTGGGGGCCGATCCGGCCCTGGTGCTCCACGGCGGCGGCAACACCTCCGTGAAAACCAGCGCGACCGATCTGCTCGGCACGTCGATCCCGGTGCTGTGCGTCAAGGGAAGCGGCTGGGATCTGGCCACGATCGAACCGCCCGGCCATCCGGCGGTGCGGCTGGAGCCCCTGCGGGCCCTGCGCACCCTGGACCAGCTCAGCGATGAGGAGATGGTGGCCTCCCAGCGCCGCAACCTGCTCGACCCGGCCGCGCCCAACCCCTCGGTGGAGGCCCTGCTGCATGCCTTCCTCCCCCACACCTATGTGGATCACACCCACGCCACCGCCCTCCTGGCCCTGGCGGATCAACCCGATGCAGAGAGCCTCTGCCGCGAGGTGTACGGCGATCGGGTGGTGTTGGTGCCCTACGTGATGCCCGGCTTCGCCCTGGCCCGCGCCTGCGCCGATGCCTACGAGCAGGCCGTCGCCCGCGGCAGCCAGCCCGAGGGAATGGTGCTGTTGCGCCACGGGCTGTTCTCCTTCGGCGCCACCGCCCGCGAGAGCTACGAGCGGATGATCGCCCTGGTGGCCCTGGCGGAGGATCACCTGGCGCGGGGGCACCGCACGCTCCAGGCGGTGCCGCTGCCCGAGCGGACGTGCGCCGCCGAAACCCTCTTGCCCCGGCTCCGCGGTGCCCTGGCCCGGGCCGCCGGCACCGATGGCGCACCCCGCCGCTGGATCCTCGACCTGCGGGATTCCGCGCTGGCCAGGGCCGTCGCCGACGACCGGCGCCTCCCCGACTGGGCCGGCCGCGGCGTCGCCACCCCCGACCACGTGATCCGCACCAAGGCCGCACCGCTCGTGCTCCCCGCCGATGCCTCCCCCGCCGCGATCGAGGCGGCGATGGCGGCCTACGGGCGGACCTACTGCGCCTACTTCGAGCGCCAAAACGCCCGGGTCGGTGGCCACAAGCGTCGCCTTGATGCCCTGCCGCGGGTGATCGCCGCGCCGGGGCTGGGCCTGATCGGCATCGGGCGATCCGCCAGCGAGGCCGCCGTCACCGCTGATCTGGCGGAAAGCTGGGCCGCCACCCTGCTGGCAGCCGAATCGATCGGTCGCTTCCAGCCGGTGGGGGAGGACGACACCTTCGACATGGAGTACTGGAGCCTGGAGCAGGCCAAGCTCGGCCGCAGCGCCGAAAGGCCCCTCGCCCGCCACGTGGTGGTGGTGACCGGCGGCGGCGGGGCGATCGGTGCCGCCACCGCACGGGCCTTCGCCGCCGCCGGAGCCGAGCTGGCGGTGCTGGATCTCCACCACGACGCCGCCCTGGCGACGGCGGCGGCCTGCGGCGGGCGAGCCCTCGGCCTGGCCTGTGATGTCACCGACCCGGAGCAGGTGCGCGGAGCCTTCGCGCGGGTGTTGCGGCGCTTCGGCGGCCTCGACATCGTGATCAGCAACGCCGGGGCTGCCTGGACCGGCCCGATCGCCACCCTGCCGGAGGCGGATCTGCGGGCCAGCTTCGAGCTCAACCTCTTCGCCCACCAAACCGTCGCCCAGGCGGCGGTGGCCTGCTTCCGCGAGCAGGACCAGGCCGCTGACGCCAGCGCCGACCACGCCCCCCTCGGCGGCCAGCTGCTCTTCAACGTGAGCAAACAGGCGCTCAACCCCGGCCCCAACTTCGGTGCCTACGGCATCGCCAAATCGGCCCTGCTCGCCCTGATGCGCCAATACGCCCTCGAGGAGGGCGGTGCTGCCATCCGCGCCAATGCCATCAATGCCGACCGCATCCGCTCCGGCCTGCTCGACGACACAATGATTCGCGATCGGGCGGCGGCCCGCGGCCTCAGCGAGGAGCTCTACATGGCCGGCAATCTGCTGGGCCAGGAGGTGCACGCCACCGATGTGGCCGATGCCTTCGTCGCCCTGGCCCTCCTCCCCCGCACCACCGGCGCGGTGCTCACCGTCGATGGCGGCAACGTGGCGGCGATGGTGCGCTGAGACGCCGCTCAGCCGTTCCCCCCCGGTCGCCGGGCCGCCAGCCAGAGCCCCAGCCCCGCCGACACCGCCACCACCGCCGCGCAGAGGGCAGTCCACAACGGCAGCCCCAGGCTCTCCACCAGCAGCGGCATCACCACGGTGATCACCCCGCCGGCCAGCAGGGGCTGGAGCAGCAGCTGCTTGATCGAGAACGGGGTGATGGAATCGCCCTCGTCCTCGGGATCAGCCATCGAAAGCAACAGCAGACCGCTGGCAGCCACCCCCGTGGCCTGGCCGAACTCGATCAGGCCCCGCTCGAACCAGGGAGCGGGAAGAATGCGTCGCCCCAGCAGCAGCACCACCGCCAGATTCCACACCAGCCCCACGCTGGCCAGCACCGTCAGCGGCAGCCAGTCGCGGGCCAGCAGCGACAGGTCGAGGCAGGCGGTGGCCGCAGCGATCAGCAGATCCGCCGAGAGGGTGCCGATTCGACCCTGGATCGCTCCCGAGACCATCCCCGCCCGGCCGGTGCGCTCCAGCAGCAGTCGTATCAGCAGCGACCCCACCAGCGCCAGCGGGAACACCGGCAGGGTGTCGATCACCAGGGTGTAGCCGCCGCCCAGCCGCGCCGCCGGCGCCCGCAGCAGCGCCAGCAGCAGGCAGCCGATCGCCACCGCCACGCCCGTCAGAGCCAGATTCACGAGCCAGGCCGCCGCCCGGGTGGGGAGCCCGGGCGGCTCCAGCGCCAGCGTCGGTGGCGCCGCTGCGGGGTTTGCCCCTGGAGGGTTCGCCGCTGCGGGGTTCGCCCCTGCGGGGTTCGCCCCCGGGGGGTTCGCGCTTCCCTGTTTCAGCCAGCCCAGCCGGCGGGCGAGCACCACCAGCACACCCCCCACCGCGGTGGAGGCCAGCAGCCCCACCGTGGCCAACGCCAGCCCCAGGGCGGTGCCCCCCTCCACCCCCAGGCGCTCGTAGGTGGGACCCATCGCGGCCGCCGAGCCGTGGCCCCCCTCGTAGGCCACCTCGATCAGGCAGGCCATCACCGGACTGCTGTGCAGCAGCGGTTGGAGCACCAGCAGCACCGCCAGCCCCGCCACCAGGTACTGGCCGAAGCCGAGGCAGAGCGCCAGCAACACCTGGGCCGACAGCGGACGCCACAGACCGGCGGGCTGTGGCAGGGGCTTGCCCAGCAGCAGGGTGCCGAACACCAGGGTGAGCAGCACCAGCGGCAGCTGGTCCCACAGGCCGATCACCGCGGCGGGGAGCAGCGGCAGCGGGCCCGTCGGCGCCACCAGCAGGCCCAGAGCTCCGGCGAGCAGGGCTTCGGGGATGCCCCATCGGTGCACCCCGAGACCGCGGGCCAGAAGCGTTCCGGCGCCCAGCAGCAGCGTCAGCAGAGCCATCGCCAGGGCGAAGTTGGCGGCGGCGGCGGGACTCGGCAGGAGGGAGAGAAGGGTTGCTGTCACAGGCCGAAGCGCCGCCGGAAGAACTGCTCCGTCGCCTCCAGCACCCTGCGTTGCACCGCCCCGTCCCGGAAGCCGTGGCCCTCGCCGGGGAACAGGTGCAACTCCACCGGCACGCCCCGCTCCCCCAGGGCCAGGGCCAGCCGCTCGCTCTGCGCGGCGGGCACCACCCGGTCGTCGAGGCCGTGGAACAGGATCACCGGCGCCTGGATGCGCTCCGTCTGATGGAGCGGCGAGCGCTGCCGGTAGATCTCCCGCGCTTCCGGCCAGGGCCCGATCAACGTCTCGAAGTAGCCCGCCTCGAAGCGATGGCCCTCGCCCGTGAGCTCCGTCAGGTCGGTGACGGGGTAGCGGCAGGCCCCCGCCCGCAGCACATCCTCCCCGCAAAGCAGGGCCAGCACTGTGAAGCCCGCGGCGCTGCCCCCCTCCATCGCCACCCGCTGGCCGTCGGCGCGGCCGGCGGCCACCACGGCGCGGGCGGCAGCGGCGCAGTCCGCTGCGTCAACCACCCCCCAGAGGCCGTCGAGGCGCTCCCGATAGGCGCGCCCGAAGCCGCTGGAGCCGCCGTAATTCACGTCCAGAACCCCCCAGCCTCGGCTGGTCCAGAACTGGATGGCGGCATTCAACCCGGTGCGCGCCATGCCGGTGGGCCCGCTGTGGGCGCGGATCAGCAGCGGGCTGTGGGAGCTGGCCCCCCCCGCCGGTGGGTAGAGCCAGGCGTGGGTGGGGCGATCTCCCCAGCCGGCGAACCAGAGGGCTTCCGGCACGCTCACCGCCTCCGGCGCCAGGGCCAGAGGGGCGGCCGCGGGGGTGTGCCGCCAGGCCCCGCTGCCGATCTCCAGCTCCAGCAGACCCGCCCCGTGGCGCGCTCCCGCGGCGATCGCCACCAACCGACCCCCTTCGGCCACCGGCGTCTCCAGATCGTCAAAGGGCAGATCGAAGGGCCGCCAGGGCTGCTCCTCCCCCACCCGCACCAGCCCGAGCTGCCAGCGCCCCGCGCGGCAGGCGCTGGCGAGCAGCTGCGAGCCGTCCCAGGCGATCGTGCGCAGCCCGTAGATCCACGGGGGCTGGCCGAAGTCCGCTTCCATCGGCAGCAGCGCTTGCCATGCCGGTTCCTCCTGCGGGGCAAGCGCCTCGGCCCCGGCCAGCCGCTCCAGGTTCCACCAGCCGCTGCGGTCGTTGGCCACCACCAGGTCCGGGCCGGCCCAGAGCGGCTGGAACACCGAGATGCCGCGGACATCCCCGGGGCCGGAGCCCGCCACGGGCCGGGCCTCCACCAGCAGGCCGTCGTCGCCGAGGCGCCCCAGCCACAGCCGGCTTCGCTCCCACGGCATGTGCGGGTGCTGCCACTCCACCCAGGCCAGCTGGCTGCCCGAGGGGCTGAGGGCTGCGTAACCGCAGAAATCGGTCGGCTCGCACAGGGTTTGCGGCTCCCCCCCCGCCAGGGGGACCGTCACCAGCCGGTCGCGCCCGTCGCACTCCATCACCCCGAGCCAGCGGTCGCGCCGACGGTCGATCAGCCCATCGGCAAAGGCCCGCTCCACGCCCTCGGGCGCCGGGGGGGTGAGGGGGCGGGGTTGGGGCGGCGGGGCCCCCGCGTCCTCGCCCTCGCCGGGCAGATCGAGACGCCAGAGACCGCGATCGCCGTCGTGCACGAACACCACCGTGTCGCCCGCCAGACACCAGGCGCCGCCGCCGTATTCGTGAACGCGGCTGCGCAGGTTCCAGCAGCCCGGCGTGAGATCCTGTGGCACCTCCCCCGGCCAGCGACGCAACAGCAGGGTGGTGCGCCCCCGTTCCGCGGGGCGCTGCTCCAGCCACAGCAGTCGCTCTCCCCACCAGCGGGGGTCCCGCCAGTGCGGCCGGCCACCCACCACCGCCTCCACCGGCAGGGCAGCGCCCTGCCCCTGCCGCCGCCCTTGCTCCGTCTGGTGCCCTTGGCTGCGGATTGCCACCCGAGATCGGCTTCTAGAATCCATTCCAACCTTTCAGGAGACCCCTTGGCGCGCAGCTTCGCCCAGATGGCCCGGTCCGCCGAGCAGGGCCGGAGCACCGTGCTCGTGCCCAAGGAGCCCCTTGCGGACGCCCCGCTGCCGATTCACACCCTCGGCGCCCGCGAGCTGCGCATCCCCGCCCGGCGCATCAGCAAGGTGGATGAGAGCGTGCGCGACCTGGCCCGCGACATGCTGCGCAGCATGTACACCGCCAAGGGCATCGGCCTGGCGGCGCCGCAGGTGGGGGTGGCCAAGCAACTGCTCGTGATCGACCTCGACCTCGAAGAGGCCGCCACCCCGCCCCTGGTGCTGATCAACCCCGAGATCACCGCCGCCGGCGCCTCGCTCAACACCTACGAGGAGGGTTGCCTGAGCATTCCGAAGGTGTACCTCAACGTTGTGCGGCCCTCCGTGGTGGAGGTGAGCTTCCGCGATGAACTGGGCCGGCCCCGCAAGCTCAAGGCTGACGGCCTTCTGGCCCGCTGCATCCAGCATGAGATGGATCATCTCCACGGCGTGCTGTTCGTCGATCGCGTCACCGACGAACTGAATCTCAACGAGGAGCTGCAGCAGCACGGCTTCGCCCGCGACCACGTCCGCTCGATCCGCTGATGCCGATGAAACCCCTTGCCGGGCTGTTCCTCGCCCTGGCCTGTCTGTCCGGCATCGCCGCCACAGGCTGCGTCTTCGAGTTGGCCTACGGCGACCCCGACCTGGGCGTGGCGATCACCCGCGGCATCCTGGCCGCCAGCCTGCCCGGCACCGTGTTGAGCCTGTTGGTGGCGATCCGCATCAACCGCCCCGCCTGAGCCGCCCGCTCCCCCCCGGCGGCGGCCGGACCTCGGATTGGGCCATCCCCGCCGATCCGCCCCCTGGCGGCTCCATACGATCAGGGCGCTTCGGCGCACGATCCGGTGACCTCCGCAACCTCCAGCCACTCCCTGCCATTCCCCCGGGCCGCCCTGGCGGGCCTGGCTCTTGCGGGCGCCGTGGCCGGCGCGGCCCCTTCCATCCCCGCCTCCGCCCAGGCCCTCTTCCAGGCTGGCGAACTCGATCAGACCCGCTTCGTGCTCGTGGCCGCGCCGATCGGCAAGGGGGAGAGGTCGCAGCTCAACATCTATGAGCAGATCCGCCCCAGCCGCGCTTGCTTCTCCGTGGGGGAGGGGCGTCCGGCGGCGGTCAATCCGCTGCTCACCACCTTTGACTTCACGGGCATCTGCGGCCGCTACATCGATGCCAACGGCTACTCGGTGCGGGTCGGGGGAAGCGATCTGGCCACCACCTACCGCCTGATGGTGACCCGATCCGGCACTGACACCTTGTTGCTGGCCGTTCCCACCCGCGGCAGCGGTCCGGAGATGGTGGTGGCCCGCACCGGGGGCGTCGCCAACGGCTTCCTGAAGCTGGAAATGGAGCCAGGCTGGCGGCTGATGCGGCGCCAGTTCGGCGGCCGCTCCCTCGGCCATGTCTACCTGTTCAGTGAAAGCCTGCCGTCCCCGGGCGGAACCAGCCCGGCCTCTGTCCCCGCCCCCGCCGCCTCTCCTGCCCCAACGCCCCCCGCCACTCCTGCGCCATCCCCTCGCGGACGCGCCCCGATACTCTGAGCGGAAAGGGCGGATTGGTAAGATCCACGGCTACGCAAGTCCACGCAGCTCTTCATGACCCAGGTCACCGTCGGCGAGAACGAAGGGATCGAATCCGCCCTGCGTCGCTTCAAGCGCCAGGTGTCGAAGGCCGGCATCTTCGCCGATCTGAAGCGGCTGCGCCACCACGAAACCCCCACCGAGAAGTACAAGCGCAAAGCCCAGCAGCGCCGTCGTCGCCGCTGATCGCCCGCCCCTCTGGGCGCTGAACCGCGGCTTCAGGTTCAGGCTGAACAAAAACTTGGTGTTTGCACCGGTTTCCCGCCGACCGCAACCAGACAAAGGTGGAGGAGCCCTGCGATCCACCCCACGGATTCCTGTCCCACCGCAAGACTTCTCGAATTCGGCCGCTGGCTTGCCGAAGCGGTCGGGCACGCCTTTGGCAACCCCCGCGAGGAGTCCCGGCACCAGCCCCCTCTGGTGGGCGTGCAGCCCTACCTCGACCGCCCCTCCGCCTCCAGATCAAAGCTGCGGTAGGTGAGCGCTTCCGCGATCGCCGCGGCCCCCAGCGTTCGCCGCCCCTCCAGGTCGGCGATGGTGCGCGCCACCCGCAGCATCCGCAGGGCGGAGCGGGCCGAGAGGTGGCGCTGCTCCAGGGCCGCCTCCCAGAGCTGGCGAGCGTTGCCCTCCAGGCTCAGCACTTGCGCCAGCGCTTCCGCCGGCAGGGCGGCGTTGGGGCAGGCGCCGGGATTGCGCTGCTCCATCTTCCGCCGGGCCCGCCGCACCCGCTCTGCCACCGCGGCGCTTCCCTCCGGTTCCCCTGCCCCCGGGCTCGGCGCTTTCCCCAGGGAGGCCAGATCCCGGGCGGAGGGGCGGCGCATCACCACCTGCAGGTCCAGCCGATCCAGCAGCGGGCCGGAGAGATGGCTCCAGTAGCGCCGCCGCTGCCCTTCACCGCAGACGCACGGCCGGGCGGTATCGCCGAACCAGCCGCAGGGGCAGGGGTTGGTGGCGGCCACCAGGGTGACGCGGCAGGGAAAGCAGCAGCGCTGGCGCGCCCGGCTGATCCACACCTCCCCCTCCTCCAGGGGCTGGCGCAGGCTCTCCAGCGCCTCGCGGCGGAACTCCGCCAGCTCGTCGAGAAACAGCACGCCGTGGTGGGCCAGGCTGAGCTCGCCCGGCCGGGGAAGGCTGCCGCCACCGAGCAGGGCCCGGGCCGAGCAGCTGTGGTGAGGACTGCGGAACGGTCGTCGGCGCACCAGGCCACTCCCCTCCGCCAGCAGGCCCGCCACCGAGTGCAGACCGGTCAGCTCCAGCGCCTCCGACGCCGCAAGCGGTGGCAGCAACCCCGGCAAGCGGCGGGCCAACATGGTCTTGCCACTGCCGGGCGGACCCACCAGCAGCAGGTGATGGCCTCCGGCCGCGGCGATCTCCAGGGCCCGGCGACCATGGAGCTGGCCGTGCACGTCCGCCAGGTCGGGGGGGGCCGGCTCCTGACGGGGTGCGGGGCGGGGCACCGGCCGGACGGCCCGCGAAGGCTCGGCCAGCAGGGCCAGCACGCCCCCCAGGTCCTCGCCCCCCCAAACCCGCAAGCCCTCCACCAGAGCAGCCTCGTCGGCGTTGGCGGCCGGCACCAGCAGGGCCCGCGCCCCCGCCCGGCGGGCCGCCAGGGCCAGGGCCAGCACCCCCCGCACCGGTCGCAGCCTCCCGTCGAGGCCCAGCTCGCCGGCACACCACACTCCCTCCAGCCGCTCGGGCAGCAGCTGGCTGCTGGCCACCAGAAGGGCGAGGGCGATCGGCAGGTCAAACGAAGGCCCCGCCTTGCGCAGATCCGCCGGCGCCAGGCTCACCACCACCCGCGTCAGCGGCACCCGCAGGCCGCTGTTGCGCAGGGCGGCCCGCACCCGTTCCCGCGCCTCCAGCACCGCGGCATCCGCCAGCCCCACCATCTGAAGCCCCGGCAGCCCCGGAGCAATATCCACCTCCACGCTCACCGGCAGGGCCTCCAAGCCCTGCAGGGCGGCGCTGCTGCAACGTGCCAGCATCGTTTCAGGTTCACTGCAGGATCAGTGCCACCGCCGTCCCACCGTCCCCTTTTCCGCCTGCGCCACCGGCCATGACCAGCGACACGATCTTCGGGCGCATCCTCCGCGGGGAGATCCCCTGTGATGCGGTCTACAGCGACGACCTCTGCCTGGCCTTCCGCGATGTCGCACCCCAGGCCCCGGTGCATGTGCTGGTGATTCCGCGGCAGCCGTTGCAAAACCTGGCGGACGCCGGAGCCGAGCACGAGGCCCTGCTCGGCCACCTGCTGCTGGTGGCAGCGCAGGTCGCCCGCCAGGAGAGGCTGGAGGCCTGGCGCACCGTGATCAACAGCGGCGCCGAAGCCGGTCAGACGGTGTTCCATCTGCACGTGCATGTGCTTGGCGGACGGCCACTGGGCTGGCCGCCGGGTTGAATGTCGCGCCGCCGGGTGGACCCGGCGACGGCGACAATGCCTGCATCCGCCTCCGCCCATGTCCCCCCTGAAGGCCTTCCGCGAGCAGCTGGGCAAGCTGCAGCGCCTGGCACAGCCCTACTTCCTGCCGGTGGCAGACGGCGATGGCGGCAGTGCCGGAGAGTTCTTTCTGCTGGTGCTCGCCCTGCTGGCTGTGGTGGCGGGCAGCACCCTGCTGCTGCTCACCGCGGCGGTGGCGGTCAGCGGCGCCCTGGTTCCGAAGCTGCGGGATGCCTTCCTGCCAGGGGTGCCGCAACAGGTGGCCCAGATCTGGACCAGTCCGATCGGCCCGGCGGTGATGGTGCTGTTCAGCGCCGGCGTGATCTGTTTTTTGTTGTTTCGAGGCAAGCTCCGCCAGGGTCGTTGGTTGCCGTGGCTGCTGCTCGGCATCATCACGCTGCTGATCCTGGTGATCAACGGCATCAATGTGGGCATCAGTTTTGTTGCCCGCAACATCGAGAATGCCCTGGTGCAATATCAGCAGGAGGAATTCTGGAAAATCGTTGCAATCTATGCGTTTTGCCTCGTGCTCGCCCTGCCGATCCGGGCCCTGCAGAGCTACCTGATCCCCAAGCTCGGCCTGCTCTGGCGGGAATGGCTGAGCGGTCGCATGCTGTCTCGCTATCTCACCAATCGCGCCTACTACGTTCTCAATCCCAACGACGAGAGCAGCGAGGAGATCGACAACCCTGACCAACGCATCTCCCAGGATGCCGCCAGCTTCACCGGCACCAGCCTGAGTGTGACAGTCGAGATCGTCTCGGCGCTGCTCACCTTCTTCAGCTTCATCCTGGTGCTCTGGAGCATCAGCCAGAAGCTTGCCCTCTGGCTGCTGGCTTATTCGGTGATTGGAACGTCATTGATCGTGTTCGCCAGCCGCAAGCTGGTGAAGCTGAATTACCAGCAGCTCAAGCTCGAGGCCGATTTCCGCTATGGCCTGGTTCACATCCGGGACAACGCTGAATCGATCGCCTTCTACCGCGGCGAAGACCAGGAGCAACGCGAAGGTGAACGGCGCCTGGGGGGGGTGATTTTCAATTACAACCGCCTGATCATTTGGGAGGCACTGATCAGTGTGATCCAGCGCTCTTACGACTACTTCTCCCGCTTCCTTCCCTGGCTTGTTATCGCACCGATCTACTTCGCCAAGCAGGTTGATTTTGGCGTTTTCGGTCAGGCCAGTATCGCCTTTTCCCAGGTTTTGTTCTCAGTCAGCTACATCGTCAACAACATCGATCGGCTGGCGGCCTTCTCCGCCTCGATCAGCCGTCTGGAGGGTTTCCAGGGCAAGGTGGAACAGATCAGCAGCGAGATGGCAGCCCTGTTGGCGAATCAGGTCCCGCCGGCGGCTGCGCCGATCGGGGCCGCTGCCGGATCCGTTCGACCGGATTCGATCCTGGTCAGCCACGCCGATGTGGTGCCGCCGCGCAGCGGTCGCACCTTGATCCGGGATCTGAGCGTGGAGGTGTCGCCGGGGCAGCGGT
>JBILGK010000058.1:0-14831 GCA_044351065.1 Cyanobium sp. | reverse complement strand
TTGCTGAAGTTGGTTACTACCATCGAGTTGAAGCAGGGCTTGGAGCCAAGTTCCTTGAAGCTCTTGAGGATGCGATAGCTCGTGCTCTGGCATACCCACTGGCAGGCTCACCAGCGCAAAATAGAACCCGCCGTGTGTTTCTCAGGGATTTTCCCTTCGCACTGGTCTATCGCTCAGACGAACAGGGAATCACAATCTATGCACTGGCTCATCATGCACGCAGACCAGCTTATTGGCGGAGCCGAACAGATGACCGCTAACATCAAGATACAGAAGACGGGTGCGGAGGTTGCCTCTTATGCCGAGGCTATGTCCCGCTTCTGGTTTTGGCGTTAGGCTGACACAATCTCCGCGGTTGCGACAGAACGATGGACTCCCGGGATCCGATCAGGGATTTCTTCACCTTCCTGCTCGGCGCCGTGCTCCTGTCGATGGGGGCATTCCTGTTCTTCAACCAAATCATGGTGAGTTCGGAACCCATGGGCCGCGGTCTCCGCTTTGGCCAGGGCTTCGGGCGTTTTTGGGGGGGCGGCTATGGGTCGGGCTTCGGCGGTGGCGGCTGGGGGGGCGGCTTCGGCATTCCCCAGGGCTTTGGCGATAGCTTCGGCTTGCTGCTGATCCCTCTGGTAATCGGCGTCTGCCTGCTGTTCGCGCTCCGCAATCAGCGCTGGGGCTGGTTCCTGGTGCTGGCCTCGGTGGCGGCCCTTGCGGTGGGGGCGCTGCAGACGCTGATCATGCGTTTCCAGCCCACCACGCTCTGGAACCTGCTTACGATGATGGCCCTGATCGGCAGCGGCGGCGGCCTGATGTTCCGTTCGCTCCGCGGCTACGACGATGACAAGGAACGAAAGGACCGTTGACGATCTGATCGCCGAATTGGAGAGGAAGGCGCCTGCCCGAGGAGGGCCTCCGCAGGGCAAGCCTCCCGGTGGGCAGTCCCGCCTTCCGTCCCCGGCATCCACGGGCCTCAGCGGCCGGCTGTTTCTGGCCGTCGTTCTTCTGGCCTTGGGATTCGCCGCCGGTTGGACCGCGGCGAGCCAGCGCCCGCCGGCTTCCGGTGCAGGCGCCGCGAAACTGGGCAGGGAGTCGCGGCAGGACCTTTTGTCGTCCGGTTGGCAGGAAGCTGATCAGGGGGTGTTCACCCGCCGCTGCCAGGACAACTGCCGCCGCCCCGTGCTCTACGGCGGTGGGGTGGCCGATGTGATGGAGGTGAACTGCCTGGAGCGCCCCTGCGGGGATATCCGGGTGGCGTTCGATGTCGTCGACGGGCGAGGACAGGTGATCGATCGGATCGAGGAGATCAGCAAGGGGCGGCAGGGCGAGCGACTGCAGATCGTGCTCGAATCACAGAAATCGGAGGCACGCCGCTTCGTGCTGCAGTCGTTCAGCGCCAAAGCAAGGCTGGACTGAGGCTTTCTCTCTCTGGCTAATAATGCCACTCACCTGAGTGGCTCCCATGAGTGTTCGAGTGCTCCCATTAATCCCCGCGGCCAGGTGATGGCAAGCGTTCGCAGGATCGATGGAGGGCCTCACGCCTCTGCATGGGCAAGAACAATCAGATCCTCAGCTTCGCGACCCCAATCTCCTTGCCTGCTGCCCAGGGGGAGCATTTAGCTGCAATTGCGTAGTTGTAATCTGAAATTCTAGCCTCCCGGTTCTGCTGGCAGATACGGCCAGACGCCTTCTGAAGCCCAGCCGGTAATTCCTTGCACTTCTCTATAACCTGGAAACAACCTTGCACTGCATGAAGCTGTGCAGAATGCTTGCCTGTCTTGAGTAGAGCCAGGCATCATCCCGTCCATGGTTGTCTCGCCTGCATGCAGGTGGCCTTTGATTGCGCTCATCTTTTTTGCCCTCCCCCTGGCGGCAACGGCACAGCACTCCACGCTGCAGGATCTCGGTGATGCCCTGACCGCTCCACTACCGGCGGTGGCGATCTCCTCGGCGAAGGAGATCGTCCCCCTCGATCCGGTCCGCCTGCCTGACGGCCCTGGTCGTGGCGGGAGATCGGTTCCTGGCCACGGAAAGCCTGGATCAGGTGCGTGCCACAAGGGGGAATGGAGGATGGATCCAGAGTTCTTCGCACGCTCCTTCCGTGTCCACTGGGATCTGCGCGATCAGATTCATATTCATGTCAATAGTGTTGCCGGGCTCGCCATGGTGCTCCATCAACTCAAAGCCATCCTGTGGTGAAATCCGCTCACCAACCACCGCACTCTGATCGTGGAGCTTGCCGCCTCCAGCCCGAACTGGTGACACACACCGACGGCCGGGGGATGAGGAACAAACCGGTATTGCCTATTCTTTTTAGTTTGAAAAAATGGTGGGAAGCATCGTGATCGGCAAGCTCGCCGACTTCACGATCCTTGTCGCCAGTCCACTCAAGGCCGATCCGGTGCGGATCAAGGACATCCCGGTCTGGGGAATGGTCCACGAAGGAAGAGTGTTGCCGGTTCGTCGAGCCTCAGGACGCAGCGGCATCTCGAAGCTGAGGCCTGTTCCTGCGGAAGGCACGTTGCGGGCCATTGTGGCGGAGGTGCCGCAAGTCGATGCCCTTCGAAGGACCCCACGACCGGGCCGTGCAGCCTTCCTGCATTCTGATCTCCAATCTTCGGCAAAAACTCTGAGCATTATCCAATGTGATGCGTGATCTATCGCGCACAATCAAAACGGTAATCCTCAAAAAACGACAACCCTTGTCGCAATCTGCGCAAGTGCATTCTTTTGCTGCAATGTGCCTCTAAAAAGGGCATGCCTCAACCAGACCAGCTGCGGTGAACCTTGTTTCACCATCCTCGCGGCGGGGCTGATCCTGGCGCTTCATCCCATTTCTTCGCCCCAGCTATTTGCACCCATGACGTACACGCTCAAGCGCTTCAAGAAGTTTCGTTCCTCCTCGTTGGTTTGTCTGGCTTCGCCGATAGTAGGCTTGATTGCCCTTGCCAATCCTGCCCAGGCGGCCACAAACCTGGTGCAAAATGGTAGCTTTGAAAACAATGACGGCCCTGGTTATATCTTCCTAAATCCAATTGCGAATTGGACCCTGGACAATACCGCCACTTCTGGTATCTCTATCAACGCGATTAACACTTTTCAGCAGCTTCAGGCTGGTACCAGTACTCCGATCCCGCTTTGGGGCGTATCCCCAGGCTATATCAACGGAAATGGAATCAGAAATAGCAATGATGGTGGCTATTTTATTATTGCTGATGGCTATTACGAGTACAACTCCATCTTTAAGCAGGTCATCAATGGTCTGACCCCTGGCACGAAATATCAATTAGACTTTGAATACGCCTACGCTCAGCAGGCTAGCTTTATTGGAGTTACAAATCAATACTGGACAGTCAAATTCGGTTTGGAAAACTATGCGACCCCAGCGGTTGCCCTCCCTTCCGAGGGCTTTGATGGCGGCACCGCTTCCACGGGATGGCTCACGGCCAGCAAAACCTTCACAGCAACCGCCGCCTCGCAGACCCTGGAGTTTCTTGCCATTGGCACCCCTGGTGTGCCGCCGATGTCGCTTCTGGATGGCGTCAGCTTGACGGAAGTAACCCCACCGCCCGCTTCTGTCCCCGGCCCCGTGCCGCTGCTGGGTGTGGGTGCCACCATGGCCTGGAGTGGTCGCTTGCGTCGACGCATCAAGCGGGGCGGCATGAACTGAGCTTCGTGATCCATGCGGGAGCTGCCGCGCCGCAAGCGCGGCAGCTCCCCTGGTTGGGCCTGGTCCCCGTCGTCGCGCCAGACGATGGGGCTAATTTATGGGTTTGCGGTTGTTGTTCCTCTTGATCCCTCTGGCGCCGATGGGGTTTCGCTGATGGGCAGCTTCGGTGAAGGCGAAGGCGAGCTTCTCCATCTCCACTACCCCAAACCGCTGCCGATGCGCCTCGATCGTTGGCTGGTGGCCCAGCGCCCTGAGCAGAGCCGCGCCCGGATTCAGAAGTTCATCGAGGCCGGTTACGTGCGGGTGAATGGGGTCGCCGGGCGCGCCAAAACCCCCTTGCGTCCAGGCGATCAGGTGCAGCTCTGGATGCCACCGCCGGAGCCGCTGCCCTACCTGCTCGCCCAGCCGATCCCCCTGGATGTGCTGTTCGAGGATGACCACCTGATCGTGATCAACAAGCCGGCGGGCCTCACCGTGCATCCGGCCCCGGGCAACAAGGACGGCACGTTGGTGAACGGCCTGCTGCACCACTGCCCCGATCTTCCCGGCATCGGCGGCGAGATGCGACCGGGCATCGTCCATCGCCTCGACAAGGACACCAGCGGCTGCATCGTGATCGCCAAAAGCCAGGCAGCCCTGGTCAAGCTCCAGATTCAGATCCAGAAAAGAATCGCTTCCAGGCAGTACCTGGCGCTGGTGCATGGGGTGCCGGCGGCGGAGGCGGGCACGATCCTCGGCGCGATCGGTCGCCATCCGGTCGATCGCAAGAAGTACGCCGTCGTCAGTGACGAGAGCGGTCGCCACGCCTGCACCCACTGGCGCCTGCTGGAGCGCCTCGGCGATTACGCCCTGCTGCGCTTCAAGCTCGACACCGGCCGCACGCACCAGATCCGCGTGCACAGCGCCCATTCCGGCCACCCGATCGTCGGCGATCCCCTCTACAGCCGCTGCCGTCGGTTGCCGATGGAGCTGCCCGGTCAGATGCTGCACGCGGTGCAGCTGGGGCTCGACCATCCGATCAGTGGCGAACGGCTTGTGTTCGAGGCGGCGCTGCCGGAAACCTTTGAAAAACTGCTGGCCCTGTTGCGGCGGCGGGCGGTCTGAACGCTCAGCCGCTCAGCCCGCCAGGGCCGGCAGCCGCGGGCAGGCCTCCACCAGCTTCCGCGTGATCGCCGCCTGCGGATGCTCCAGCAGCGCCGCCCCCGGCCCCTGCTCCACGATCCGGCCCCCCTCCAGCACGATCACCCGGTGGCAGAAGCCGCTCGCCACCGACAGGTCATGGGTGATGAACAGCATCCCCAGCCCCAGCCGCTCCTGCAGCGTCCGCAGCAGCGCCAGCACCTCCGCCTGGATCTCCGCATCCAGCATGCTCACGCTCTCATCGCAGAGCAGCAGCTTGGGTTCGAGGATCAGGGCGCGGGCGATCGCCACCCGCTGCTGCTGACCGCCGGAAAGCTGGCGCGGCAGCCGCTGCTCAAACGCCTCCGGCGGCTCCAGACCCACCGCCGCCAGCCCCCGCCGCGCCCGCTGCCGCGCCTCCGCCCGGCTCGCCAGCCCGTGCAGCAGCAGCGGATCGGCCACCGCTTCGCCCACGCTCATCAGGGGGTTGAGGCAGGCCAGCGGGTCTTGAAACACCATCTGGATGCGGCGCCGGGCCAGGCGCAGCTCGCGGCCCCTCACTGTGCGCAGGTCGCGGCCCTCCAGCTTCACCGTGCCACCCCGCACCGGCGCCAGGCCCATCAGGGCGCGGCACAGACTGCTCTTGCCGCAGCCCGAGGCGCCCACCACCCCCACCGTCTCCCCCTCGTGCACCGTCAGGCTCACCCCATCCACCGCCTTCAGCCAGCGCTGCCGCCAGGGCAGCGACGGCAGCGGATGCCAGCTGCGCAGGTCGTCGATCGCCAGCAGCAGCGGCCCCGTCGGCGGTGCGCTCCCCGGATTGCCCTCCCGCTGCCGTGCCGCCCCCACCAGCCGCCGGGCCAGGGGTGTGGCCGGATGGGTGAGCAGCTGTTCGCTGGCGGCCTCCTCCACCAGGCGGCCCGCCTCCAGAACCGCGATCCGCTCGCACCAGCGGCCCGCCATCGCCAGGTCGTGGCTGATCAGCAGCAGGGCGCTGCCCGCCTCCTGGCACAAGCCGCAGAGTTCGGCCATCACCTGGCCCGCCACCGCCACATCCAGGCTGGTGGTGGGTTCATCGGCGATCACCAGCGGTGGATCCATCGCCAGCGCCAGGGCGATCGCCAGCCGCTGCCGCATGCCGCCGCTGAACTCATGGGGATAGCTGCCGTAGCGCTCCGGGTCGATCCCCACCCGCGCCAGCAACTGCCGCACCCGCTCGATCGCCCGCCGCCGGCTCCAGCCCTCGCGGTGGGCGGCGAGGGTGTCGCGCAGGTGTTCGCCGATCGTGAGCAGCGGGTTGAGCCGTGTCATCGGGTCCTGGAACACCAGGCCCACCTCTTCGCCGCGCAGATGGCGCAGCGCTGCCCGTGACAGGCGGCGCGGATCCTGGCCGGTGAGCTCCAGCTCGCCACCGCACTGCGATCCCGGCGGCAACAGCTGCAGCACCGCCCGCGCCACCGTGCTCTTGCCGCAACCCGAGGGCCCCACCAGCGCCAGCCGGTCGCCGCGGTTCAGGGTGAGGCTGAGGCCGTCGAGGGTGGGGGCTGCGACGCCGGGGTAGCGCACCTGCAGGTCGCGCAGCCGCAGGAGTGGCGCGGCACCCGGAGCGGCGGCGGGCGCAGGGGCCATGGCGGAGGCGACCGACGGAATTTGCCCGGATCCTGGCATCCTCCACCGCTCACAGCGGATGCGCCAGGGGCCGGGACAGCACCACCACGCGGCTGGAGGCGAGCTGTCTGCTCGCCGATGAGGGGTTGGCTCATGGGCGGCTGAAGACCGGACTGCTGGCGATGGACCGGGACTGCCTACGATGGGAGGAAGTCAGCGGGTCTGGATGCTTCGCGCGGTTCCCGATTCTCCACCCGCTTCGGCGAACGACCTGTCCGGCGATGGGGGGGGTGAACCTGGCCAGGAGGCCCCGCGCAAGTCGCCTTCGCCGGTTGTCGCCGGCCGCCGCCGCCCGATCCACAGCCCCGCCGATTACGCCGTTCCCCTGCCCGAGTGGCTGCAGCGCTGCATCGAGCATGTGCCCCCCGGCAGCGGCGACAGCTGCCCCACCGACACCGAGGGCCTCCTCTCCGCCGCCTTCGACTTCGCCTTCCGCCTGCATGAGGGCCAGTTCCGCGCCAGCGGCGAGCCCTACATCGTCCATCCTGTGGCGGTGGCCAACCTGCTGCGCGACATCGGTGCCAGCGCCCCGGTGATCGCCGCCGGCTTCCTCCACGACGTGGTGGAAGACACCGAGGTGACGCCCGAGGAGATCGAGGCCCACTTCGGCGCTGAGGTGCGGGCGCTTGTGGAGGGCGTCACCAAGCTGGGGGGCATCCATTTCACCAACCGCACCGAAGCCCAGGCGGAAAACCTGCGGCGGATGTTTCTGGCGATGGCCAGCGACATCCGCGTGGTGCTGGTGAAGTTGGCGGATCGGCTGCACAACATGCGCACCCTCGCGCCGCTCAAGCCGGAGAAGCAGCAGCGCATCGCCCGCGAAACCCGCGAGATCTACGCCCCCCTCGCCAACCGCCTCGGCATCGGCCGCTTCAAGTGGGAACTCGAAGACCTGGCCTTCAAAATCCTCGAACCCGAAGCCTTCCGCGAAATCCAGCAGCAGGTGGCCAGCAAGCGCAGCGACCGCGAGCACCGCCTGGAGGTGACGGTGCAGCTGCTGCGCGACCGTTTGGCCCTGGTGGGCCTGCAGAGCTGTGAGGTGAGCGGCCGGCCCAAGCACCTCTGGGGCATCTGGAGCAAGATGCAACGCCAGCAGAAGGCCTTCACCGAGATCTACGACGTGGCGGCGGTGCGCATCCTCTGCCCATCCCTGGAGAGCTGCTACCGCGCCCTGGCCGTGGTGCACGACACCTTCAAGCCGATTCCCGGTCGCTTCAAGGACTACATCGGTCTGCCCAAACCCAACGGCTATCGGTCGTTGCACACCGCCGTGATCGGTCGGCATCGGCCGATCGAGATCCAGATCCGCACCCAGGAGATGCACCAGGTGGCGGAATACGGCATCGCCGCCCATTGGCAATACAAGGAGGGCGGTTCCCCCGCCGCCTCCGGCGCCGCCGCCGAGCGCTTCAACTGGCTAAGGCAGCTGGTGGATTGGCAGAAGGATGGCGTCGGTGCCGACAGCAGCGATTTCCTGGCTTCGATCAAGGAAGATCTCTTCGATGAAGAGGTGTTCGTCTTCACCCCCCACGGCGATGTGGTGGGGTTGCGCAAGGGATCCACGGCCGTGGATTTCGCTTATCGCATTCATTCGGAGGTGGGCAATCACTGCCAGGGTGTGCGGATCAACGACCGCCTTTGCCCGCTGGCCACCGCCCTGCAGAACGGCGACTTCGTGCAGGTGATCACCGCCAAGAACGCCCACCCCAGCCTCGACTGGCTCAACTTCGTCGCCACCCCAACGGCGCGCAACCGCATCCGCGCCTGGTACAAGCGCAGCCACCGCGAGGAGAACATCCTGCGCGGCACTGAAATGCTGGAGCGCGAACTCGGTCGTGACGGCTTCGACCTGCTGCTCAACGGCGAGGCGCTGGCCCGGGTGGCCCGTCGCTGCAATCTGGTAGGCACCGAAGACCTGCTGGCCACCCTCGGCTTCGGGGGCGTCACCCTCCAGCAGGTGGTGAATCGCCTGCGGGAGGAGGTGCGCCTGGCCACCGCCGCTGCCGCCCCGCCCCCCACCAACGAAGAGCTGGCCGCCAGCCTCAAGGCCCGCCAGGAAGGCGCGCCCCCGCTGGCCCCGCCCAGCGGCAGTCCGATCCTGGGGGTGGAGGGGCTCGAATACCGCATCGGCGGCTGCTGCAGCCCCCTGCCCGGCGAGAAGATCGTGGGCACCGTGGCCCTCGGCAACCACGGCATCACCATCCACCGCCAGGACTGCGCCAATGTGCGCCAGGTGCCGGTGGAGCGCCGCCTGCCGGTGCGCTGGAACCCTTCCACCGAAGGCCTCAGCCGCCGCTACCCGGTGCGCCTGCGCATCGAGGTGCTCGATCGGGTGGGCGTGCTCAAGGACATCCTCACCCGCCTCTCCGATCACCGCATCAACGTGAGCGACGCCCGCGTGCGCACCACCCCCGGCAAGCCCGCCCGCATCGACCTGCGGGTGGAGCTGGCCAGCGCCGCCCAGCTCGCCACCACCATCGACCAGATCCGCTCGATGGCCGACGTGCTCGACATCTGCCGCACGGGCATCGGCTGAGGGGGCGGCGGGCTGGCCCCTTCAGAGCCCCACCCGCTTCCGCCCCCAGAGCATGCCCCCGGCATAGCCCAGCAGGGGCAATAGCAGCCAGAAGCGGCCGCTGAGCAGCAGCAGCACCCCGAACCCCCCCACCAGCCAGGGGGTGAGCAGAAACACCGCCAGCGCCAGCTGGCCCGCCCGGGAGGAGCGCCGCGCCAGGGGCGCCGAGCCGCGCACCAACCGCGGCACCCCCTGGCCGAGGCCGTAGCCCAGCAGGGCCGCCAGCAGGGTGAGGAGGAGGGAGGCCATGGGGTTCGGCGAGGGTTGAGGTGGGCGTCGCCGTCTGCGAAGCCGGACGGTCAGCCTGAATGGATGGGTTGGTGCCCCTACTTTGGGGGCCTATGCGTCTGAGCCCGCAGACCGATCGCCAGCGACCGAGCCGACCGATCCCCCCGGGAGAGCAGCGAAGACCGGCAGGCCTCGCGCCTGCCCTCCCCGGGCCGCTGGCGGGTGTTCCTCTCCCACACCTCCGAGCTGCGCCGCCATCCCGATCACGGCCGCTCCTACGTGGACCGGGCCGAGCGGGCCGTGAGCGCGGCGGGCCATGCGATCGCCGACATGGCCGATTTCAGCGCCGAAGACCGCCGCCCGGCGGAGCTGTGCCAAGCGGCGGTGCAGGCCTGCGAGGTGTACGTGGCCCTGATCGGCCTGCGCTACGGCTCGCCTGTGCGCGACCGGCCGGAGCTTTCCTACACCGAGCTGGAATTCGAGACCGCCACCGCCCTGGGCCTGCCGCGGTTGGTGTTTCTCCTCGACGACCAATCGAGAGAGCTGGACATGCCCGCCAGCGCGCTCAACGACCCGGAGCACGGCAAGCGCCAGGCCGCCTTCCGCCAACGCCTGCGCGACAGCGGCCTCACCGTGCAGCTGTTCCGCAATCCCGACCATCTGGGCCAGCTGCTGGAGCGCTCGCTGCGCAGGTTGGCGGAGCGGGTGGCAGAGCGGGTGGCGGAGCCTGGCGCGAACCGGATCCCGGCGGCGGCGCGGCCGGTACCGGAGTTGTTGCCTTACCTCCCCGATCGGCACCAGCAGGAGCAGGCGCTGGGCCAGGCGCTGGGGAATCTGCTGGCCGCGGATCCGGCCCGGCCGCTGGTGGTGATCCTGCATGGGGAGGAAGACCAACGGGTGGAGCGCTTCCGCGACCGCTTCTTCCAGCACAGCGTGGCGACCCAGTTCGGCAGAGCCCTGCCCATCCGCGAGTTTCACCTGCCCTGGCCGGCCGACCTGCCAGCCGGTGAGCCGTTTGCCGAGTTGTTTCTCCAGAAGATCGGCCATCACCTGCTCGGCAGCGGCGCCGCCTCCGACCAGCTGCGCTCGCTGCTGCGCGAGGCCGCGGGCCCCGTGCTGCTCTGGAGTCCGCTCGACAGCGAAGAGTGGGGCCATCAGGGCGGGGAGCTGGTGGAGCAGATCTGCCGCTTCTGGCAGGAGAGCGAGCTGTTTGCGGGCCAGCGGCTGATCCACTGGATCAGCATCCGCTACCTCAAGCCACCGGCCTATCAGCGCCGTGGGGCGCTGCGGCACTGGCTCTGGGATTCCTGGCGTCACCGCCGCCGCTGCCGCCGGCGGCGGCGCCTGAACGAGCGGATCCGCAGCTGCGTGCGCGCCATGGCTGGCCCAGCGGCGGGTCGGGCGGGCGCGGTGGTGCTGCCGGAGCTGGAGAGCGTGCGCCGCAGCGACGCCGAACTGTGGGTGCGCAGCCAACCGGTGCAGGAGTTTCTCAACGGCCAGGGCCTGCTGCCCCTGGAAGATGAGGTGGCTCGCTTCTACCGTCTCTGGGAAAGTGAACAGGGCCTGCCCCACATCCCGATGGAGCAGCTGGCCACCTTCCTCCGGCACCAACTGGACCGCGCCGCCCCCAGCCGATGACCAGCCGCTTCGATCTGTTTCATGGCGATGGCCGCCGCCGCCCGGAGCTGGCAGCCCAGCTCCCCCAGCCCCTCTCCCTGCCATTGCGCCAGCCCGGCCGCTACCTGGTGGATGGCGGCCTGCGCGACGCCTGCAATGTGGCGTTGCTGCTGGGCCAGCCCCTGCTGCTCACCGGTGAACCGGGCACGGGCAAATCGCGGTTTGCCCATGCCCTGGCCTGGGAATTCGGCCTGGGGGAGCCGCTGGTGTACGAGGTGAAATCCACCAGCAATGCCCGCAGCCTTTTCTATCACTACGACGCCCTGCAGCGCTATCAGGACATCCAGAGCGGCATCCGCGCCGAGGATTCGCCGGTGACCAACTATCTGACGATCAACGCCCTCGGGCAGGCGATCCTGCACAGCCTTGCCCCCGAGCAAGTGCCCCAGGCTCTGCGCGACAAAACTGCGATTGATGGCCCCCGCCGGTCGGTGGTGCTGCTGGATGAAGTGGACAAAGCGCCCCGGGATTTTCCCAATGATGTGCTCACGGAGCTGGAAGATCTCTACTTCCGCATCCCGGAACTCGGGGATGTGAGGCTCCAGGCGAATCCGGAGCTGCGGCCGCTGATGGTGCTCACCAGCAATTCCGAGCGCGATCTGCCGGATGCCTTTCTCAGGCGTTGCGTTTATTACCACATTCCTTTCCCGGATCCGGAGAGGCTGGCGGAGATCGTGGCGCTGCAGCTCGACAACGTCCCCGCCGAGTCCCGGCTGGTGCGGGAGGCGATCGAGCTGTTCCGGGAGCTGCGCGAGCGCGGCGGACTGCGCAAGAAGCCCGCCACCGCCGAACTGCTGCTCTGGCTGCTCACCCTGGAGCCCCTGCTCGGCGAGGGCGCCCATGCCACGGGCCTGCGCGGCGCCGAGCAGCGGCAGGCGGTGGGCCGCAGCCTCAGCAGCCTGATCAAAACGGCCGACGACCGCGTCCGGGCCCTGGAGGTGCTGAACCAGTGGCTGAGCCGCTGAGCGGCGGCTGGCCGGAGCAGCTCGCGGCGCTGCTGGAGCGCCTGCGCCAGGAGGGCTTCCGCATCGGCGTGCCCGAAACCCTGCGGTTGCACCAGCTCCTTTTGGCCCTGGTGGATCGGGGCGTGCCGCTGGACACCCCCCAGCGGCTGACCCGCCTGCTGGGGCCGGTGCTGTGTCGTTCGGCGAGCGAGCAGGAGGCCTTCGGGGGCCTGGTGGAGCAGTGGTGGCCGGGGCCGGTGGCGGCCGAGCCCGTGCCTGCCCCGGCCCCTGCCGCTGCCCCTGCCGCTGCCCTGGAGGAGGCCCTGCTGGAGGTGCAGCGTCGGCGCCGGCGGGTGTTGCGCTGGGTGCCCAGCCAGCGTTGGGCCCTGGCGATCACGGCCGCCGTGGTGGCCGCGGGGGTGGCCGGGGTGCTGCTGCCGTGGCAACCGCAACGCCAAGCCGTCCCGACGCCTGAACGCAAGGCAGCGCCTGGGGCCACTGGCGGGCCGGCCGCCGACTTCGCCGGGGGCGCGGACGGGCCCGCAGCAAGGCCGAAAGCGAAGGCCCCGCCGCCAGAGGCGCCAGCGGCAGAACCTCTGGCCCGCGACGACGGCCTGTTCCTGCTGCCCAGCGAGATCGCCCTGCTCGCGGTGTTGGCGGCGCTGCTGTCGCCGCTGGCGGTGCAGGCGGCGGTGCGCCTCTGGTGGTGGCGGCAGGCGCGGCTGGTGTTGCAGAAGCTGCCGCTCCAGGGCGATCCCCAGCTGCAGCGCATCGCCCTGCGGGAGATCGAGCGCCAGCTGGTGCCCCTGCCGGATCTGCAGCGCATCAGCCGGGCGCTGAATGGCTGGCAGCGCCTGCCCTCGCAGGAGCTCGATGGCGCCGCCACCGTGGAGGCCAGCCTGCGCCGGGGCGGCTGGCTCAGCCCCCGCTATGGCCAGCGGCGCCAGCGGCTGAGCTATCTGTTTCTGCTCGATCAGCAGAGCCTCTCCGACCAGCAGACGCGCCACCTGCAGGCCTGGCTGGAGCGGCTGCGGCTGGAGGGGGTGCTGGCCGAGTGGGCGTGCTTTCAGCGGGAGCCCCTGTACTGCCACGGCCCCACGGGCCAGGGCCCGCTGCGCAGCCTGGCGGAGCTGGCGGCCCAGCACCCGGAGGCGGTGGCGGTGGTGGTGGCCGATGGCGAGCGGTTTTTCAGCCCGGTGGATGGCACCCTGCAGCCCTGGCTGCGGCAACTGGCCGCCTGGCCCCACCAGGCCGTGCTCACGCCCCGGCCGAGCGAGCGCTGGGGGGGCCTGGAGGCGGAGCTGGCGGGCCAGCTGCCCGTGCTGCCGGCCTCGCCGGAGGGTCTGCTGCGCCTGGGCCAGTGGCTGGAGGGGGTGCCACCGCCGCCCCTGCAGGCGGCCGGCGCCGGCACTGCGCCCGAGCCGCCCCTGCTGCGGGGCAGCGCCGCCCCCTGGCTGGAGCGCAGCTCACCGGATCCTGCGGTGGTGCGCGACCTGCTGGCGCAGCTGCGGGCCTTTCTGGGCCCGGAGGGCTTCTTCTGGCTGGCGGCCTGCGCCGTGTTTCCGGAACTGCACTGGACGATCACCGCCTACCTGGGCCAGCACCTGCTGAACGACGACGGTGAACCGCTGCTGAGCCGCTGCCCGCTGCTGCGGCTGGCGCGGCTGCCCTGGTTGCGCCACAGCTTCATGCCCGACTGGCTGCGGCTGTGTCTGATCCAGACGCTGGAGCCCCCGCAGGAGGCCGCCGTGCGCGCGCGCCTGGTGGACCTGCTGCAAGCCGCGGTGGCGGGGGGCGAGGTGGGAAGCGCCGCGTTGCGGGTGGCCACCGCCCACGGCCAGCCGTTGCCGCGCCTGCTGCCGCCGCTGTTGGAGCAATTGCGCCGCCGCGCCAGCCCCGTCAGCCCGCTGCGCGACCAGCTGCTGCTGCGCTTTCTGCAGAACCGGCCGCTGCTGGCGGCCGATGCCCCCGAGAGCCTGCGGCGGCTGCTGGAGCCGCAAGGCCCGCGCTGGCGCTGGTGGCAGCCCTGGAGCCCGGGGGGCCGGGAGTTGGCGGTGGCCGGCCTGGTGGTGCTGGGGCTGGGGGGCCTGGGCCTGGTGGGGGTGCGGGAGGTGCAGCGGGTGTGGCTCGATCACTTGCTGCGGACTCCTGGTGCGCCGGCCGTTTCCGATGCTGAAACCATGGCCCGGTTGTGGCGGCCGGTCACGGCCCTGGGGTTGAGCCGCTCCAGCCTGATGCGCCTGGGGCCCGATCCTCAGCTGCAGCGGGTGGAGAAGGCGCTGGCGCTTGAGAGTGAGGTCTTCGGGCTGCGGCTGGCCACCCTCAAGGGCCACCAGGGTGTGGTGTTGTCGGCGGCGTTCAGCGGCGATGGGAGCCGGATCGTGAGCGCCGGGGCTGATGGAGAGGTGCGGGTGTGGGACGCGAAGAGCGGCAAGGCGATCGGCGAGCCGCTGCGGGGCCACCAGGGAGAGGTGAATTCGGCGGCGTTCAGCGGCGATGGGAGCCGGATCGTGAGCGCGGGGGATGATGGAGAGGTGCGGCTGTGGGACGCGAAGAGCGGCAAGGGGATCGGCGAGCCGCTGCGGGGCCACCAGGGTTGGGTGTGGTCGGCGGCGTTCAGCGGCGATGGGAGCCGGATCGTGAGCGCGGGGGCTGATGGAACGGTGCGGCTGTGGGACGCGAAGAGCGGCAAGGGGATCGGCGAGCCGCTGCGGGGCCACCAGGGTTGGGTGTTGTCGGCGGCGTTCAGCGGCGATGGGAGCCGGATCGTGAGCGCCGGGAAGGATGGAACGGTGCGGCTGTGGGACGCGAAGAGCGGCAAGGGGATCCGCGAGCCGCTGCGGGGCCACCAGGGTTGGGTGTGGTCGGCGGCGTTCAGCGGCGATGGGAACCGGATCGTGAGCGCCGGGGCTGATGGAACGGTGCGGCTGTGGGACCCGACGACAGCCACGGAGAT
>JBILGK010000006.1:0-130055 GCA_044351065.1 Cyanobium sp. | reverse complement strand
TCATAAGCCAATCCGATCACCCGCAGTATGGACAGAGGATTCTTCGTGTTATTTGGTTAGAAGATCATTCTTTCCCGGAGGCCTTCCAACCATGCCATGCACCTGAGCCGCCACCGCAGTATTTCTTGTTCAGCCTTGATCTCATTGCTGCCAGGTGATGGCAAGCGTTAGCTGCACAGTAAAGCCGTGGTCGGTTTCGGGGGTGTGATGGTGGCGATTACGAATTCCTACAATCCTCAGAAGCGGTCCTTGCAGGGGCAACTTCTACAGTCACCAGTCAAATGAGCTTCCCCGTGTTCACGTTGACAGAGATAAGGCATCATGCAAAGTTTGGCTTGTTCCTCTTGAACTGGTCTTGAGCCTTGGTTATAGCTCCAGAGAGCTGCGTTAAGTTGAGCGGCTTGTCAGCCTGAAGAGAGTTATTCTGCTGCAAGTATGGGAGAATTGTCATAGCTTACCCTGGCGAGAGTTTCGCAACCGTTACCTTGATAGAGGAATGGCAGCGGCCAAGCTGTCGGGTCTCAGCACGCGCGTGGGCCGGAGGCCTCACGGTCGGCGAAGGGAAGAGGGAAGTCCCGCTGCCTCGGCCGCCTCGCCCCGGGCCTAATCCTGCTCCTGCAAAGCAAGGGGTCTGAATTCAGGGAAGGTCTGTCGGGTCGCTACAGTCGAGGCTCGACGCGGGTGTCCCTCGCCTCCTCGTGATGGCCACCTTCTCTCCCCGCCGCGAAATCCGCCCGCTGGCGGGGTTCGTCTATCCCGGCGGGATTAAGGCCGCCGATGCCGAGCGCCATGTGGTCTTCGATGGCCGCCGCGGTTGCTCCGTCAAAAAGCCCCGCTTTTTTAGGCGCAGCTGGCCCATCAGCTGGCCCGCAAGCTGCAGGCCAAGCGGCTCGGCACCGTGGCGGTGCGGTGAGCCACTAACCCATCCAGGTCAGCGTCGGACGCGGATCCAGTCGAAAAGCCTGACTGTCTTCACGCTCCCACTTCCGCTTGCGAGCATGATGAAGCTTGGGTTCCTTACCCATCGTTCACCATTCCTGCCCATGGAGCCCTCACGTCAACAGGCCTACTTGGCCCTGATCGAGCTGTTGCTGCTATGCCCCAGTGGGGAGCAGCCAGCTGTGCTGGAGAGCCACCAGGACCTTTTGGATGCGGAGTTCCTGGCCATGTGTGAGCAGGTGGCCCTGATGCTGGAAGAACAGGACGATCAAAATTCTGCTCTTTGGTTGCGGAATCTGGCGACCCAGCTGGGCGAGGTGATCGCAGCCGAGGGCAGCGGCGGCGGAGCTGAGCAACAGGAAACCTTTTTGATGCAGCTATTGCAAACGATTAACGATAGCCAAGCTGATCCACGGGTGGTGTACCCGTTCTTGCGAGACAACTTGCCTTTGTTGAACGCGGGTGTTGTGGAGGGTCTGAACCAGTGGTTGGAAGGGGTGCTCACAGGGGCAGACCGGGAGCAACAACAGGGGCTGGCGGGAGTGGTCTTTGATTTCGGCAGCTTATTGGCGCAATTCCCACTTGGCAACCCAGGAGTTAACAAACGAATCGCCATCGCGGCTTACGCCAACGCCCTGCGGGTCTACACCGAAGCGGAGCTGCCACAAGCCTGGGCAACCACACATAACAACCTCGGCATTGTCTACAGCGATCTTGCCCCCTTCTGCGCCAATCCAGCCGAGCAGATCGAGAAGGCCATTGCGGCTTGCGCCAACGCCCTGCGGGTCAGAACCGAAGCGGAGCTGCCGCAAGACTATGCAATGACAAACAACAATCTCGGCAATGCCTACCGCAATCTAGCCCCCTTCTGCGCCAATCCAGCCGAGCAGATCGAGAAGGCCATTGCGGCTTACGCCAACGCCCTGCGGGTCTACACCGAAGCGGATCTGTGGCAAGCCTGGGCAACTACAAACAACAATCTTGGTAATGCCTACCGCGATCTTGCCCCCTTCTCCGCGAATCCAGCCGAGCAGATTGAGAAGGCCATTGCGGCTTACGCCAACGCCCTGCGGGTCTACACCGAAGCGGATCAGCAGCAAGACTGGGCAGGCACAAATAACAATCTCGGCAATGCTTACC
Organism: Cyanobium sp.; assembly: GCA_044351065.1. GTDB lineage: Bacteria > Cyanobacteriota > Cyanobacteriia > PCC-6307 > Cyanobiaceae > Cyanobium. The sequence continues at coordinate 127,976 of JBILGK010000006.1, read as the reverse complement.
GCGATCTGGCCCCCTTCTCCGCCAATCCAGCCGAGCAGATCGAGAAGGCCATTGCGGCTTACGCCAACGCCCTGCGGGTCTACACCGAAGCGGAGCTGCCACAAGACTATGCAATGACAAACAACAATCTTGGCGCTGCCTACAGCGATCTTGCCCCCTTCTCCGCCAATCCAGCCGACCAGATCGAGAAGGCCATTGTGGCTTACGCTAACGCCCTGCGGGTATACACCGAAGCGGAGCTGCCGCAAGCCTGGGCGATGTCAAACAACAATCTCGGCACTGGCTACAGCTATCTTGCCCCCTTCTCCGCCAATTCAGCCGAGCAGATCGAGAAGGCCATCGCGGCTTACGCCAACGCCCTGCGGGTCAGAACCGAAGCGGAGCTGCCGCAAGACTATGCGATGACAAATAACAATCTTGGCGCTGCCTACAGCGCTCTTGCCCCCTTCTGCGCCAATCCAGCGGAGCAGATCGAGAAGGCCATCGCGGCTTACGCCAACGCCTTGCGGGTCATGGATCCTGCGCAGCGGTCGACTGATTGCCTCAGGACGGCTCGCAATCTTGGCAATTTGGGCTTTAGAAACAAGCTCCCTGATGTGGCCATCAAAGGGTATTTGTTGGGCATCACAGCGGTGGAAAACCTCCGCTCTGTCGCCATCGATCCCGCCCGCAAAGCGGAAATCGTTTCTCAGGCGATTGAGGTCTATGCCAATCTCGTGCAGGTGTATGTGGATCAACAGCGGTTTGATCAAGCTCTGGAAGTGGCTGATCGTTCCAAGGCGCGCAATCTTGTCGAACTTCTCTCCACCAAAGACTTGTATCCCAAAGGTGAGATAGCCGTTGATGTGATCAGGCGCCTTGATGAACTGCGAGGCTCAATTGCCAGAGCTGAACGCGAGCTCAATAGGGGTGCAATGCTCAGTGGCAGTGTGCTCAGGCCAGAGGCCGGCTTAGGCGGAGGGCAAAGATCAGACGATAACTTGCGGCAGCTCAAACAGGATCTTGATCGTCTGATTCAAGAAGAGATCATAGAGACAGACCCCTCCTTCTCCCTCAGCCAGAAAGTGCAGCCACTTTCCATCGAGGCGCTGCAGGCCACGCTGCCGGATGAGCAAACAGTCTTGGTGAGTTGGTATGTAGCGGGTCCAAAATTGATAGCCTTCATCCTTGCCAAGAATTCATCCGAGCCATTCTGCCACCGCTACCCTGAGCCAACTCTAAATCTGTTGGTTCAGGAACTTAACAGCTATTTTTCGGTCTACACATCCAATCGAATGGCGTGGATTTCTGGATTGCCAGAAATCCTCAACCGCCTCTCTAGCTTGCTGGAGATACAGGCACTGGCAGACGCCATCGCCCAACTCGCCCCCCAAGCTGATCAACTGATCCTCGTTCCCCACCGCTTCCTGCACCTGCTTCCCCTTCACTGCCTGCCGTTCTGTAACCCAACTACCACCCTTTTGGATCAGTTCAGCCGCGGCGTGCGCTTTGCCCCCAGCATGCAGGTGTTGGATGTGGTGCAGAAACGGCCGCAGACTCCGCTGCAGAGCTTGTTTGCCCTGCAGAATCCCACGGAAGATCTGCTCTATACCGATCTGGAAGTGGCGGAGATTCAGGCTCTGTTCGCTCCCAGGGCCACGGTGTTGCAGCGGCAGGAGGCCACCAAAACGGCCATGGCACAGCAATCGGCTGTGGTGGCCAACAGCGCCTGTTTGCATTTTTCTTGTCATGGCTATTTCAACTTCCTGCAACCTGAGCTGTCGGCATTGATCCTGGCTGGCAGCACCATCAAGCCTGCGCCACTTGATGCGGATCCCAACCGCTACTTGGCCCAGCGGGATGGCAGTGCCCTTGATCTGAGCCAATGCCTCACCCTGCTGGATCTGTTCGAGTTGGATCTCCGCCAAGCGCGGCTTGTGGCCCTTTCGGCTTGTGAAACCGGGCTGAGTGAGATCAACAGCATCAGCGATGAATTCGTGGGCCTCAGCAGCGGTTTTCTTTACGCCGGCTGCAACAGTGTGATCGGCACCCTCTGGACCGTGAACGATCTCAGCACCGGCCTGTTGATGGGCGAGTTCTTCCGCCTGCTCAAACAACAGGAACAAGCCCAGCGGCTCACCGATGTAGCCCTGGCCCTCAAACAGGCCCAGCAGTGGCTGCGCCAGCTCACCTGCGCCGAAGCCGTGGCCACGCTCCAGCGCCTGGTGCCCTCCCTTGATGCCGATGTTCAGGAAACGGCCAAGCGCAGCATTCGCCGTTCCTTGAGCGAACGCTACGCCGCAGACGATCGCCCCTATCACCACCCCTTCTACTGGGCAGCCTTCTGTGCCGTGGGGCAGTAGGCCGGTCGGCCGGACCTGCTACCTTGAAGTTAGAGCTGAGTGCGATGGTGGCACCAACAGTTTTGAATCAATTTCTACAGGGGCTGGAAGACAACCTCTCTCTGCTATCGGCAGAAGAGCGTTCTTCAATATCGGATTTTGTTGATTCTCTCGATGACACCTTGAGCCCCTCTCAGCTGGAAGGTCGACTGTCGGGATTCCTCAATCGTCACCAGGGCCTTGATCGCAAGTTGATCCCTCCTCTGCACCCGCTGCCCCTTTCAGCGACTCCGACTCCTGAGGGAACGCGCATTGCTGGTACAACTCCCACCCCTAATGCCAAGGAGTTCAAAAGCCAGATCCGCAACATCATGCTTCGCCCCACCACTCCTCCCCCGAAAGATGGCGAATCTCAGCCCAAGCGTTGAGTATGCCTGTCTGGATCAGTTTGTTTTCGAACTGATCCATGGGTTGGGCCCCACGCCAGACCAGGGAGATCAACAATCAGACCCATCTGGTGAGACAGCTGGTGAGCCATCCACGGAGCAGTTGTTTGCTACCCTGAAGATCCCCTCGCAAGCGCACAGCTCGATCCTTAGCAATCTCCAAAGCAAAGCAGCAGGTTCATCCTCCAACCGCTTTCACTGCGGCCTGATTCCACTGCTGCCGGAAGAGCATGGGGGTTCTGAAAATAAGCTCCTTTTGTTGAGCACTTCGCCCCATGAACTCACCCAGACGCTCTCCCCCTATCTTCTCCACGACACCCTGATTCTCGATCTGGAGTCTTCCCTGGAGCAGCAGCCTGTCTCAGCGCTCCTCTCCTGCCCTGTAGATCTGCATCCTTCCCTTGGCCAGTGCTTCCTGCTGCTCGTGGTGGCTGATTCCGCCAGCGATGCGCTGGCCCACGCCTTTTGCCAAGACGCCTTTGGCATCAACGATTTCCAGCCGATCAAGGCCGAGTTGCTGGGGGCGCCGATCTGGGAATTTGTGCAGGATGGGATCAGCCATTACGTGTGGATTCGCCCCAGCAAAGCCCTGGATGGCAGTGTCCTGCCGCACATCCTCAACAGGCTCTGCTGCCGCGCCAAGATCGACCACGCTGTGGATCAGGCAGCTGCTGCATACCACAAGGGACTAGCCCACTACCAACAGATCGAGCGGCGGCTCGCTGAGATCCATCAGCTTCTGCCCAACACCACAGCCGAGCAGCGTGCCAAGCGCATTGTCCAGTTGGAAGAGCATCTCTCGGCGCTTCCCCACCACAGCCACGGTCTCGCACGCAGCGAGCGCGATCTTGATCACCACCTTCTGTTGATCGGCGATTGCCAGGCGAACGCCCAGATCAGCGGCACCTACCTCCCCTCCAGCGACACCTTCCTGCACACCTATTTCGCCGACGACTGCGCCATCCACCTCCGCCAGATCGAGCACGACCTCAAGGTTCTCCGACCCGGCCGCCGCTACGCCGATCAGGCGATCGACGCGATCCGCGCCCTGGTCGCCCTCGATTCCCAGAAACAGCAGATGGAGCTCGAGGAACAGGAGGCCCAGCGCGAAAAACGCTTGCAAAAGTCGCTGGCCATCCTGGCCTCAGGCCTGGCCATCAGTGGCATCGCAGCCTCCACCCGCTCCAGGCCCACGGAAAAGTTCCTGCAGAGGCACATCCCCCACTTTGCCCAGCCTGCCCATAAGCCCCCGGCCGAAGTGCTTTGGCTTGCCGATATCTCCCTGATCGCACTTCTTGGAGTGATGACAGCATTTCTCGTCGCCAGCCTTTGGGACCGCGCCGAGAGCCTGCAACGGCGTTTCAACAAGTGAGCCAAATATTGAGCCCCAATCTCCCAGAGATCGCCTGGAATCAAGGCTGGATTCATCCTTTGCCCTTTCACAGAAGCCGCTACCCATTCCGACCCTGGCAGAGCAGTCCCCCTTGGTCGTTCTGCCGAGCAGGACATACCCGCAGAATGGCAGACGAGCAACGACCCCTGTCCGCCCGACACACAATCCCCGCAGCAGAGCTCTCGCCCCCATGAATCACCAGCCCTCACTGCTGAACCGCATCGCCCGGGTGTTGCTGTGCCTTGTGTTGATCCATGCCGTCATCGGCAAGCTGACGGGATTTGCTGGCGTGGCCGGTGCCATTGCCGCCAAGGGTCTGCCGCTGGCGCCAGTGCTGCTGGCAGCGGCCATGACCCTGATGGCGGTTGGCTCGACCCAGGTGATCAGCGGCTGCAAGGCCCGACTCGGAGCCGTGCTGCTGCAGTTGTTCCTGGTGCCCACCACCCTGCTGTTCCACGGGGACTTGGCCGACAAGATGGAGCGGATTCAGCTGTTCAATAACCGCGCGATCATGGGTGGCTTGCTGCTAGTGGCCGACCAGGACAGCAGAGGCTGAGGGTGTTAGGACCCAAAACCTTCAATCTGTCCGAGGCACTGCCCCGCTGCGGCATGTGGTACAGCATCCATAAACTCCGATGGTGTTGTACCGTTCTGCAGACTTCTGATGGTAGTTGCAGGGAATTGATAGCTCGGTAACAACAACGTTCACGAGGCTTCCAGCGGCAAGACGGCGGAAAGGCCTCCCCGCATCATATAGCGACTCTCCCCATGCAGAAGCGCAACTCATGAATAGGGTCCTAAACTTAGGCAACCTGGTCACATATCTGGCTAGTAGACTATCTATCTCGGTGCCGTTGGCTTGGTTCCCCAGGCTTCTGCGTGCAACCGCCAAGGAGAGGTTCAGCTGGGAGTCTGCTGGGGCTGACTACTGAATCCACTGGCAAGATATTGATGAAGAAGTTAGTGAGGAAGGTCTTCTACTTGGAGCGCCAGCGCTCCAGCCCAAAGACACTGGTCAGCTAACAACGCCATGCACCTGAGCCGCCGCGGTAAGATCTTCTTCCTCGCTGAGCGCACCTTGCGGCCAGGTGATGGCGAGCGTTAGGCGCCACGACTGCCAAGCGTTGCTTCATTCCGCCTGCACGCTTGACCACCATGGCCAAGCCAGTCTATCCATGTCTGTGTATCTTGGCGAAGATGTGGTTATCGGACCCGTGAACAACGTCTACGCTTGGCGGGCCACAGCCGAGAAGCTATGCCCCACAATGGCTTTGCGGCCATCTCACCCAACTCCGAACCGTGGTTCACGGAAAGAAGTCGCAGGCTCAGAGTGGCTTGCGGAACCACCCAATAACAAGTTAGCTTGATCAGGACCAGGTTTCGCCAGGGTGCTATAGGTTTCGTTTCTTCTCCCCAAGACTCACTAACCTTTGATGTTATTAAAAATGAACAACCGACAAGATGAAAATCTGCAAAATACAGGAAAGACGGTCCACGATATTACTGAGGGATTGAGTTATTTAAACGAGACAGAAGCCGCATCACAAAAGACGTGGGAGCTGTTTAAATATTTCCGATCTGAGACACAACATGAGCACACATTGCTGCTTGGAAGGGTTTCATGGTATATTACATGTCAATCATTTTTGATTACTGTGTATGCAATTTCTTTCAGCAATAGCAGGCACCCAAACTGGTTCTCTAATATTGTTTTGCCAGGGCTTGCAATTATCGTCTCCGTTCTGGCCTTCTTTATGATCGAAGGAGCAACAGTGACTATTAATATGTGGGGCAGGATGCGAAACGACTTGGTACAAGTTACGCCGAAGCTCGATTCAGTTATCATTCCTCGGTGGAGATCACATGCTAAGTTTAGCGATCCAATTCATGTTAGGGCATTGTGGTTTCCACGCCTTATTACCATTGTATTTATTTTTTTTGGATCGGCATGTCAATTGCGTCTTGGAAGCACCCTTGGTTATGAGTTCTAGAAGAGCAAGGGTCTACAGAAGGTAAGGGTCAAGGAGTATTCCTACCAAAGCGTCTGACAAGCTAACATCCTGATACAGAAGACGGCAGAGGGAGCTGGGTTCTATTCTGAGATCCCTGCCCGCTTCTGATCTGGGGCGTTGGACCAAGCCGCTACGCGGCAGATTCAACAGCCCAATACTATCATCAAGCATTCGATTTTCGCCCGTTCAACACCATTGCAGGTGCAGCTCCATGCCCTACTCCGATGCCGGTTGAACACCAGTTACACTTCTAAAGTAGCCATGAGAGCCATGGGGGAGGCATTTGTACCTACCACTGAGGCCAATCGTAAAGGGAACCTTGAAACGGGCGGATATATCTCCTGTAATTTGAGGCCCCTGGGCCCCCCAGAGCCCCAGCATTGAGGGGCTTGTCCAACACAGGATAGATCGTGGCTTCGCACGATCTATCCAAGCCGTTCGTTTGACGTACCGGAGGTGCTGATGCAGTCACCCGTGGTGGCCTCCCTGGGTTTCTGGTTACAATGTGCTGAGGAGGTGTGTCATGTCAGTCCCCTTTGACGAGAAGCTTGAAGAGATCGCCGCAGCTTGCCAGCGATATGGGATTGAGCGGCTGTTTGTCTTTGGCTCAGCTTTGAGAGACGACTTTAAGCCTGGAGAAAGCGACATCGATCTTCTAGTTGAGTTTGGCCCATTGGAAATTACCAAGCGCTTCCACGTCTTTCTTGACGCTCGCGAGGCCTTTAGAAACATCTTTCAAGCCGACGTTGATTTAGTAATGCAGGGAGCGGTGAAAAACAAAATAATTGCCAACGAGATTGATCGAACAAAGAAGCTGGTCTATGGCGCGTAATGTATCCGCCTATTTGCAGGATGTCCTTGAAGCATGCACTGCGATTGAAGACGTAATGAGCGGCGTCTCGGTGGAAGAATACAGAAACAAGCGTGCCGTGAGATCTGCTGTCGAGCGAGAGTTCATCATTATTGGGGAGGCACTTCGAAGGGTCAGCGCTCTAGATGAGAGGCTGTTTCGTTCCATTTCAAATTCTCGTGTGATCGTTGACTTTAGAAACATGCTTGCTCATGACTACGGAGCAGTTGACGACGATGCCGTTTTCGGACTTGTCTATTCAGACCTGATCGAATTGAAGGCCGAGGTTGGCGAGCTTTTGCATGACTCCCATGACGCAAACTAACCATGCCATTCACCAGAGCCGCCTCCAGGGAATTTCTTGTTCCTACCTGAGATCATTGCGGCCTGGTGCTGGCAAGCGTTGGGCCAAGCCGCTATGCGGCAGATTCAACAGCCCAATACTACCATCAAGCATTTAATTTTCGCCCGTACAACACCATTGCAGGTGTAGCTCCATTCCCTACTCCGATGCCGGTTGAACACCAGTTACAGTTCAAAAGTAGCCATGAGAGCCATGGGGGAGGCATTTATACCTACCACTGAGGCCAATCGCAAAGGGAACCTTAAAACGGGCGGATATATCTCCTGTAGTTTGAGGCCCCTGGGCTCCTCAGAGCCCCAGCAGTGTGGGGCTTGTCCAACACAGGATAGATCATGGCTTCGCACGATCTATCCAAGCCGTTCGAAGGATCGGGCAGGACGCGGAAGAGGACGGCGATAGCTATCATGCCTTTGACAATAGATGTGTATTGATGGCAGGAATATTGAGTGATTGATCTGCCAAAGATATGTTTGGCGCCTTGAGGCTTCACACAGGCTCTGATTTGGGCTAGGTTGAGCAAAGATCTTGGAATACACATGGCTACAACGACCGCCTACACAGCTGTGATCCGACAGGATGGACCTTGGTGGATTGGTTGGGTGGAAGAAGTTCCTGGCGTGAACGCTCAAGAGCAGAGTCGCGAAGCGCTTCTGGAATCACTCAGAGACGTTCTCCGCGAAGCTCTGGCATTCAACCGTCAGGATGCCTTAGAAGCTGCAGGCCCAGGGGCAGAAGAACTTACTTTGATCCTGTGAAGCGTAGAGATTTACTTCGCTATCTCACCAGCTACGGCTGTGAGCAACTTAGGGAGGGTGGAAACCACTCATGGTGGTGGAACCCATCGCGCAATCTTCGTAGTTCGATCCCTCGCCGCACTGAAATCAAAGAAATACTTGTTCGGAAAATCTGTAAGGATCTCGGACTGCCTCCGCCGTGACTTCCGAATTTGTTTATTCATTTGGCGACAGTCCGCATACGTTGGCTAGAGGCATGCGACACTTCGAACAAGCTCATCGAGTGGACAGGCCGTCATTAACTCTAAGCTTCGCCACCCCAAACTCCTTGCCTGCCGCTCAGGGGCAGCGTTAGCTGAATCTCAAGCCACAGGTTGCGGTTATCACGATTAGATCTGTTATGCATCGATGAGCAAGATTACCCTTCAATCCAGGCTCAGAAATCACGATCAAAGATGGAGATTCAGTCACAGCGAGACAGAGCAGTACGTAAAATTCTAGAACAGACTCCTTTGCGCATTGCAAGTATTATTGACCTGCAGCCACGAAGGCTATGATCGGCAAATGCAGGCCAGAAATGAAATACGAAAGCAGTAAGCCTCCCCACAATTCACCGTGTCATGCTTCACCCGTAAGCTCCTTTTTGTCACTTAAAATCTTTCAATCATCAGGTTTCTTCTGCACTCAGAATAGAAGTCTCACCAAGAAAGTCCAATCGCAAGGTGGTGCTTCATCCACTTAGGCGCAATACCTGCGAACTGCACTTTCCCACTGGCCTGGCAAGACTCTCTGCATCCGCAGGCCAGTAGGATTACTGCTTCGCTTGCCTTATGTATGTTGATATTCTTACGCCAGGGCTCTGCACACCGGTGCGATTGTTACGATCGAGAAGTCTGGGAAATATAAATCTTGGGGTATCCCAAAGTCCGACATTCTGACTTTTCACCTCAGCCCGATCCCCCCTCCCCACCCCCCTGAGTAGATTCCCACCAACCTCCCGGCAGCCATGGGCCCCAGCGGTGTGAAGTCCTGGTCTGCCGCCGACGGCGCCGCCCTCTATGGGCTCGATCGCTGGGGGGAGCCGTACTTCTCCGTCAGCGCCCGCGGGCATGTGATGGTGCAGCCCCGCGGCGAGCGGGGCGGCAGCCTCGATCTGGTGGAGCTGGTGCGCGAACTGCAGGGGCGTGACCTCTCCCTGCCGCTGCTGATCCGCTTCGACGACATCCTCGAAGACAGGCTCGAACGGCTCCACGCCGCCTTTGAGCGGGCCATCGCCCAGTACGGCTACGCCGGCCGCTACCAGGGCGTCTTCCCCGTCAAGTGCAACCAGCAGCGGCACGTGGTGGAAGAACTGGTGGCCAGCGGCCGGCGCTGGCATTTCGGGCTTGAGGCCGGCAGCAAGGCCGAGCTGCTCATCGCCCTCTCCCTGCTCGACGATCCCGACGCCCTGCTCATCTGCAACGGCTACAAAGACCGCCGCTACATCGAAACCGCCATCCTCGCCCGTCGCCTCGGCCGCCGGCCCGTGGTGGTGATCGAGCAGGCCGACGAGGTGGAGCGCATCCTTGCCGCCAGCCGGGATCTGGGCGCCGCTCCCTTCATCGGCATCCGCGCCAAGCTCTCCGCCCGCAGCACCGGCCGCTGGGGCAGCTCCGTGGGGGAACGGGCCAAGTTCGGCCTCGCCATCCCCGAAATCCTCGCCACCATCGAGGCCCTGCGCGCCGCCCACCTGCTGGCCGATCTGCGCCTGCTGCACTTCCACATCGGCAGCCAGATCAACGACATCGCCGTCCTCAAGGACGCCCTGCAGGAAGCCGGGCAGATCTACGTGGAGCTCACTCGGCAGGGCGCCGCCATGGGCTTCCTCGATGTAGGCGGTGGCCTCGGCATCGATTACGACGGCAGCCGCACCGCCAGCGCCGCCTCCACCAACTACTCCCTCCAGAACTACGCCAACGACGTGGTCGCCACCGTGCGGGAATGCTGCGAACCCCATGGCGTGCCCGTTCCCACATTGGTGAGTGAAAGCGGCCGGGCGATCGCCAGCCATTTCTCCGTGCTCGTGTTCGACGTGCTCGGCGCCGGGCAGGCGCCCGCTGCCGTTCCCGCGCCCGCCGGCGAGGAGCCGCTGATCGTGCGCAATCTGCGCGATACCTTTGCCGCCGTGCAGCGCTCCGCCGCCTGCGATCCCGCCGATCCGGGCAGCTGCGAACCGCTCCAGGAGGCCTGGAACGACGCGATCAAATTCAAGGACGACGCCCTCGCCGCCTTCCGCCTCGGCTACCTCGGCCTGCCCGAGCGGGCCCTGGCCGAGCAGCTCTACTGGGCCTGCTGCCGCGCCATCGGCGACCGGCTCAGCGCCATCCCCGGCGGTCAGATCCCCGACGACCTGCGCCGCCTGCAGGCCGCCCTCGCCAGCACCTACTACGCCAACCTTTCGGTATTCCGCTCCGCCCCCGACACCTGGGCCATCGATCAGCTCTTCCCCGTTCTCCCCATCCATCGCCTCGACGAACGCCCCCTGGGCCTTGGCACCTTCGCCGATCTCACCTGTGATTCCGATGGCAAACTCGCCCGCTTCATCGATCGCGGCCAGGACAAAGCCCTGCTTGAACTCCACCCCCTCCGCCCCGGCGAGCCCTACTGGATCGGCCTCTTCCTCGCCGGCGCCTACCAGGAGGTGATGGGCAACCTCCACAACCTCTTCGGCTCCACCAACGCCGTGCACATCCGCCTGCACGACGGCGGCGGCTACCGCATCGAACACGTGGTGCGCGGTGACACCAACGCCGAGGTGCTCGAAGTCATGGAACACGACCCCAAGCTGCTGCTCGAACGACTGCGCATCGCCAGCGAAGCCGCCATCGCCCGCGGCAGCCTCTCGATCAGCGACGCCCGCCGCCTCATGGCCCACCTTGAGGCCAGCCTCGGCCAGAGCACCTACCTGCAGGCTTGAACCCTAGGAGCCCTCCGCCGAGGGCCATTCCGCCATCAGGGTGAGGAAGGCTCGCAATCGCTCCCGGTCGCTGGCGGAGGGTTCGAGCTGGACTCGGGCGGAAAGCAGAGCTGATCGACGCAGGAGAGCAAGTGCCTCGTTCTGGCGTTCAGCTGCCTCAGCCTGGCGTTCTCGCGCCTCAGCTGCTCGGTTTCGCTCTTGATCTGCTCGGTCTCGCTCTTGATCTGCTCGGCTTCTCTCTCGATCTGCTCGGCTTCGCTCTTGATCTGCTCGATCTCCTTCTCGATCCGCACTCTCCTTTGCCGCTCGCGCAAGATCTCGATCTCGATCTCTCTCATTCGCTGCTCGTAGCCGGGATCCCGTCGCCAGTTGAGCATCGATAACAACGATCGCCACCGAGGCAGCGATGCAGGGGATGCCCCATTGCTGCTGGAGCAGCAGGGTTCGACCGGCGACGGTGATGTGGTCATAGGAGGTGAACAGGGCGATCAGGCCAAGCACCAGGCCGCCGATGGCCTGGGTGAGCCCCAGTCGGTCAAGACCCAACCAGGGGCGTCGCGTTGGCGACAAGTCTGGCGGAAGCGGCGGGTCGGCGCCGTTGCCGGCGGGCGGGTCGCTGGCCGCGTTGGAGGTCGTCACGGGGGAGGCGTGGCGGCGGAAGGGTGATGAAGAGAAGGCGGCGGCGCCGGGATGGCCCAGACACGTCCGCTTCCTCCCTCCCTATTCGTTCCACCACACCCCCGATCAGCGGGCGCAGAACTTCACCAGCAGGCTCAGGCGGTCCTTGGGCAGCGCCAGCTCCTTCGGATCAAACGGCGGCGGCGCCGCGTCCGACCGCGCCATCATCGCCATCGGCATCGGCCGCGCCTCCACCCCGTCCAGCTGCACCTCCAGCGGCTCCAGCGTCTTGCGACCCACCGCCGCCGCCACCTCGCCCGCCTGCTGGCGCGCGTCCGCATAGGCCGCCTCCAACAGGCGGCGGCGGATCCCCTGGTCCTGTGCCGGATCCGCCTGCGCCGTCACCGGCGACAGGCGCACCCCGGGCAGCGCACCGATCTGGCGGATCAACGGCTGCAACCGCTGCGGCTCCAACCGGCCGCTCACCTGCAGCCCCGCCTGCACCCCGCTCGGCCGCCCCCGCCCATCGCTGCGCGGCCAGGTACTCGGGGAGCTCACCCGCAGCTCCTCCACCGCCAATCCCTGCAAGCCGCTGCGCACCGCCGCCAGCCGCGCCTGCAGCAACTCCAGCGCCCGATCCGTGCTGGCCGCTTCCGCCTCCAGGCCCAGGGAAAACAGCAGCCGCCGCGTCGGCCGCTCCACCTCCGCCACCCCCCGCGCCTCCAGCAGGGTGCCGCCACAGGCCAGCTGCACCTGGGCCGGCGTCGGCGCCTGGGGCAGGGCCGCCGCCAGCAGCAGCGTCGCGGCCAGCGCGCGCACGATCGAACGGAGGGGGGGGCGGAGCGGAGGCATCGGCGGTTGCCGCGGCGGTCTCCCAGCCTGCCGCAACCGGCGCGCTTCACCAGTCCCGACCCTCAGCCCAGCAGTCCCCGCCGGCGCAGGTCATCCGGGTTGAGCAGCCGCAGCCCCCCCTCCGGCGTATCCGCCACCAGGCCCCGGCGGCGCAGGCTCGCCAGGGTGCGGGAGGCCGTCTCCCGCGCCAGCCCCGCCAGGCTGGCCAGCTCCCGCTGCGGCAACGGCGGGATCGGATCGGTGGCCGCCGCACCGAGAGAGCTGCGCGTCGCCAGCTCCACCAAGGTGGCCAGCAGCCGCAGGTTCGCATCCCCTGCCCGCAGCCGCAGCCGGCGGTTCAAGGTTTGCAGCCGCTTCGCCTGCAGCTGCGCCAGCGCCAACGCCAGCCGCGGCTCGCTGCGCAGCAGCCCCGCAAATGGTCCTGCCCGCAGGATCACCAGGCTGCAGGGGGTGAGGGTCACCACATCCGCCGTGCGCAGCCCCTGCGGATTCAGCACCGCCATCTCGCCGCACACCTCCCCGGGGCCCAGCAGCGCCAGCACCGTTTCCTCCCCCTGCAGGTCGAAGCAGCGCACTTTCACCATGCCGCTGCGCAACAGGAAAATCCCCTGGGATTCGTCCTGCTCCAGAACCACCGTCTGATCCGCCGCCAGCGACAGCGGGCGGTGGTTTTCCAGCAAACGCTGCTGCTGCTCCGGCTCAAGGGCCGCGAACAGCTCCACCTTGGCCAGATCGGCGGGCGCCAGGGCCGCGGAAGAAGCCGGATTCGGAGGCATGGACCCACGCTCTGCGCCCCATTCTCCCACGCTCCTGTGAGACGAATCACAGCTCCGGCCGGGGCCGGTCACAGGAGCGCTCGTCGATCCCGCAGACGATCGATTCACAGGGGCGAGACCAACGCCCCTTCCCCTTCTCCATCCATTCCGGAGTCTGATCATGTCCATCCTTTCTTCCCAGCAAGCCGAAGCACTTGCCTGCGAACTGCTCAGCGACGACGAACTGCAGGCCGTCAGTGGTGGCGTTGCCTACGCCATCGGCCGCGTTGCCCTGGCCGTCCCCGCTCCCGGAGGCAGTGCCGCCAATCTCGGCTCGCTCGGCGGCATCCGCCCGTTCAACTGCATCGCCTGCGTGCAGGGCGTGCCCCGCGATCTGGTGACCAATCGAGCCCTCAATCAGGTGGTGCGAGCTGGCTTCTGACCCCGCCCCGGGTCCTTCCCCCTCCGGGGAAGGACCTCCCCCTGACCACTCCCGGACTCCACCATGACCAGCGCTCCCCCCCAGCCCTCGCACCGACCCAGCGTTGGCCTGCTCTTCAATCCCTCCACCCCCGAGGTGATGGCGCACCACGCCGACCTGGTGGAGCACCTCTCGGTGAACCCGGGCCAGATGTTCAACGACCTCGGGCCCCACTCCCGTTTCGGTCAGCGCTTCGCCTTTCCCGCCTCCCTGCTGCAAGCGGTGGCGGCCCTGCGCCACGGACGGCTGCTCAACGGCCACAGCTTCAGCCTCTCCCTCCCCAGCGCCGCACCCCTCGATGACGACCTGGTGGCCGCCATCGCCCATGTGGGCGATCGCCTCGGCGGCTTCGCCTGGTTGGCCGAACACCTCAACGTGCTCATCCCACCCCGCGGCCCCGAAGCCCACAGCGAAGGCGGCATGGCCCTGCCGGTGAGCTACGACGCCGAAACCCTCGCCCTGGTCAGCCACAAGCTGCAACGCCTGCAGCGGCGCAGCGGCCTGCGCCTGCTGCTCGAAAATCCGGCCCTGCTCACGCCGCTGGAGGAGATGGAGATGGACGAACCCACCTTTCTGAACACCCTTCACCAGCACGGCCACTGCAGCGTGCTGCTCGACCTGCACAACCTGCTGGTGAGCGAGCGCAACGGCGGCCTGCCGATGGAGCACTACCTCGCCAGGCTCAACCCCGCCGCCGTGGAGGAGGTGCATCTGGCCGGGGGTGAAGAGCTCTTCGGCGTGTATTCCGACAGCCATTCCCAGCTCACCCCCGAGGCCGTCTGGGCGATGGCCCACGCTTACCTCCCCTGCTGCCCCAACCTGCGGGCGATCACATTCGAATACAACGAAACCTATTTCGAGCTGATCGGCAGCCATGGCGTGCGCGCCGAACTGGAGCGCATGCATCGCCTCGCCGAAACCTGCGCCCTCTCCCCCGCCCCCACAGGAGCCCCATGCTGAGCGATTTCCAGCAGGCCCTCGCCGAAATCACCGCCTCCCCACGCCTCTGCCAGGCCGTGCGCGGCAACCCCGCCCTGCTCGACGAGCGCTACCAGCTCAGCGCCCGCGAACGGCGTCAGCTGCTCGCCACCGCCCGCCATCCGGCGATCGAATGCGCCTGCAGCCTCTACCGCGCCAATCGCCTCGCGCCCCTGGTGCGCAACCTGCCCCGCACCATCGCCGCCCTCACGGAACGGCTCGAGCCGGTGCTCAACGACTACTGGGAGGCCCACCCCTGGCCCTATCGCTACGGCTACCTCGAAAGCGAGCGCTTCTGCCGCTGGCTCGAACCCCTCACCGCCGACCCCGCCGCGCCCGCCGGCCTGCGGCAGAGCTGGCAGGGGGATCGGCGCGATCTGCGGGAGCGGGTGGGCCACTTCCTCGCCGATTCCGGCCTCCCCGTCCCCGCCTGGGAGACGTGACCATCCCGACAACCAGAAACGGCCAGGTTCCCCATAATGGCAATAATCGCTTGCTGGAGGAGTTGGCGATGCTCCGCGGCGCGGCCCTGACCTCCCTGGTCCTGCTGCTCTCCGGTTCCGGCGCCGCCTCCGCCCAGGTGGCGGCCGGCGGCCTCGGCACCCGGGTCAACGGCACCGCCCTGGGCCGCTGCAGCGTCGGCATCTGCAGCGTGCAGGGGGGCAGCGCCGCCGGCCCCAACCTCTTTCACCGCTTCAGCCAGTTCGACACCCGCGCCGGCATCCAGCGGGTGGATCTCGACAGCCGCGGCCGCAGCAACGTGGTGGTGGGGGTGAGCAACCCGGCGGGCAGCTTCTTCGGCGCGCCCCTGCGGCTCAGCGGCGCCGCCAACCTGTTCTGGCTATCGCCGGGCGGCCTCTGGCTGGGGAACGGCGCCCGCTTCCAGGGCGCCACCAGCCTGCTGCTCTCCACCGCCCCCAGCCTGCGCATCGGTGGCGGCGCGTTCGATGCGCTGGGGGGCCTGGCTGATCGGCTGGGGGCTGGGGCGGATGCCCCCAGCCTCGACATCGAAGCCCTGGCCAACGGCAGCGGCGCGATCGTGCTCGCCGGCGGGCGCCTCACGGTGGATCGCCACCTGCTGCTCCACAGCGGCGCCGGAGCGATCCTCACGGCGCCGGGCGAGCGCAACGCTCTGCGGGCCGGGGGCAGCGTCCAGCTCAGCGGCGGCAACCTGCAGCTGCGCGGCCTCGACCTCCAGGCCGGCAACGGCGCCGACGACCGGCTGCTGCTGCGCTCCGGGGCGCTGATGGAGGGCGGGCTGGGGCGCCTGGAGCTGGCCGACGCCACCCTGCGGGGCGCCCAGGTGCGGCTGGAGGGGGCGGGCGGCCTGGCGCTGGAGCGGGTTGAGGCCCGCGCCGAAGGCCCCACCGGAGCCGGACCGCTCCAGCTCAGCGCCGGCCTGGTGGGCCGACCCGCCCCCACCCGTCTCGCGGCCGTCAGCCTGAGCGGCGGCGATGTGCTCGTCCGCGCCAGTGGCCCCCTCGCCGCAACCGATCTGCGGGCCCAGGCGGGGGCCGACGGCGGCGGCGGACAGCTGGAACTGGCCGCGGGCGCTCCAACCGCCGGCGAACCCAGCCTGCGGCTGGAACGCGCCGAACTCCAGGGCCGCAACGTCATCCTCCGCGCTGACGGTCCGGGGAACCTGCGGCAGGTGGCCGCCCACGCCGGCCAGGCGGAACAGCCAGGCGGCCTCTGGCTCAGCACCCGCCCCGGGCCCGGGGGTGCCGCCAGCCCGCTCGATCTGCAGACGGTGCGGCTCTCCGGTTCCACGGTGCTGGCGCAGGCGGCCGGCGACCTGCAGGCACGGGATCTGAACATTCAGGCCGACCAGCTCTGGCTGCGGGCCGAGGGGGCGGCCAGCAACCTGATCGGCCGCGAACTCAACGTCGAAGGCGGCACGCTCGACCTCGCGGCGGGACGAAGCCTGGCGCTGCAGCGCACCACCCTGGAGGGGCAGACGATCGTGGCTCGCGCCGATCAGAGCCTCACCCTCACCGATCTCACCGCCGTGGCCGGCTCGCCGGGGCAACGGGGCGTGATCCTGCTCGATGGCACGGGGGAGGCGAGCCTGGTGGGGGCGCGGTTGGAGGGCCAGCGGGTGGTCGTGCGCGGCGATGCGATTCGGCTGGGCGAGAACAGCCGGATCGCGGCACCCAAAGGAATGATCCAGCTGGAGGCCAGGCGCGGCGATCTCACCATCAGCGCCAGCCACCTGGATGTGGGGGTGGACAACGAGGCGGATCTGCGCACACCGGTCAACCTCCTGGCCGGCACCGGCACGAACGACAGCCGCCGCAACACCCCGAACATCGCCCTGCTCGCAGAGCGGAACCTGACGATCGGGGAGGGCAGCAGCCTGCGCGCCACTCAGGATCTGGGGCCCCTGCGGGCGGCGAATCCGGCCCTGCGCGACGCCGACATGCGTCTCACCGACACCAGTGGCATCGTGCTGGCGGATGCGGGCCAGGGGCTGTTGGTCAGCGACAGCCGGATCGAGGCTGATGCCAGCGACAATCTGGCGGGCTATCTGCTGCTGCGCGCCCAGGCCAGGGATGGCCGCGGGGAGCTGGTGCTGCGCAACGCCAGCCTCAGTGCCAGCGGCGGTGCGGGCAGCGGCGACATCCGCCTCAACAGCGCCAACGGCATGCGCATCGAGGACAGCCAGCTGATCGCTCGCTCGCCCAACAGCCCAGCGGACGCCTTCCATCCCGGTGATCCGGACTGGAGCAAACTCTTCACAGGCAGCTTCAGCGGTGGTGAAATCACCCTCACCAACAGCGCCAGCCAGACGCCGATCACCATTATCAATTCACAACTCAAGGCTGAGCAAAGCGCCGGTGGTGGCTCCCTGCTCCCCACACGCAGCTTCGAGGGCGCCAGGGAGGGTGCGGAATTGTTCGACAGCTTCGACAGCAACGATTCCGGCTTCCCCAACTACTCCGGCGGCATCCTCTCCCTGCTCAGTCAGGGAGGGATCACCATCAGCGGCGCCCGAACGCTTCTCTCCGTGAGCAGCCTGGCGGAAGCAGCCAACGCGCCCGAAGATTTCGGTGGCATCCTCCGCCTGATCAACACCTCCCAACAGCCCCTGCTGATCAGCGACAGCGCACGCCTGGAGGCCCAGACCGGTGCCGCCTTCCATCCCCTGAGCAGCGATTACACCGCCGCCGGTGTGATCAACCTCTGGAACCGCGGGCCGATCAGCCTGGTGGACAGCAGCCTCAACAACGCCACCCTGCTGGAGCCGGATCAGCCGTGGTCCAGCTTCTACCAGGGCAGTATCGCCATCCACAGCGCCAGCGAGATCACGATCCAGCGCAGCGCGCTCAGCTACGGCCCCGGCCCGAGCGACCTGCCGGGTCTCGGCGAACTGGTCCTCCACAGCCCCAGCAGCCCCGCGATCCTGGAGAGCACGCTCCTCCCCGGCTGTGGGGGGATCTGCGGGCCGCGGCCCTGGGACAGCCAGGCCTTCGACGACTTCCTCCACCCCTCGGGGGTTGGCCCATCCGTGTGGGGGGCGTTCTTCCGGGCCCCGAACCCTTACCTCCTCCCCGTGGGCGATCGGGTGCGGGATCAGCTGTTCGACGGCGGTCCCCAGTACTCCAGGCCGCTGCCGACCTCCGTGCGGGGCTGGATCGACTCCACCCCGACCCGCACCGTCTTCCAGCCCGGTGCTCCCGCCAGGCGCCTCGAAGACCTGCTCGCCCCCGATTCCGGCCCACTCCCGGAGACCTGGCTGCGCAACCCCGTGACCGCCACCACCGTGCCCGCGGCGCCCCTCTCCCCCAGCTGGATGGCCTCTGCCGACACCACCGGCCTGATTCCCGACCTTGACCCTCGCCTGGCGATCAACTTCAGCGCTGGCAGCGAGAACGCCCCCAACGCCCTGCTGCTGGACGGCAGCGAATCAATCCCGGAAACGGGAGCCACCGCCGCGTTCCAGGCCGCCGATCAATCCGCCAGCCGGGAGGTGATCGGCGCCCTGGGGCTGCGCCAGCCCCTTCCCCAGAGCCCCACCATCGGCGCCCTCCAACAGCTGCTGCGTCAGTCGCGGCCGGCGGCAGCGGCAACCGGCCTCTCCACCCCCTTGCTGTCGGGCTACGCGCCGGCGATTCTGCAGATCTCCTCCTCCCCCGTCCCCGGCCAGCCCCTCCTGCTGATCAATCACGTGCTGATCCCGGCCGTGGGCGAGATCCGCGGCTGGCAGACGCGCGTGCCCCGGGATCTGCTGCAACAAGGGATCCAGGCCTTCCAGCGGCAGCTCAGCCAGCAGGGGGATCTGGCGGACAGCACGGCCGGTCGCCAGCTGGCGAGCCTGCTGATCGATCCGGTTCTGCCTGAGCTGCAGCGCCAGGGCATCAATGCCCTGCTCCTCGCCCTTGATCGGGGCTTGCAGGGCATTCCCTTCGCCGCTCTGCCCGCGGCGGGGGGCAGCCTCGTGGATCGCTTCGCCCTCACGATCACCCCCGCCCTCGCCCTCACGGATCTCGCTCCCGCCACCAGCACTCCGCCACGGCGCCGCACCCTCCTGGCCGGCGCCAGCCGCTTCCCGAACGGCCTGATGCCCCTGCTGATGGCCGAGCAGGAACTGCGCCGCCTCGCGGCCCTCCATCCCGACGCGCTGGTGCTGCTCGACGCCGCCTTCCAGAGCCGCACCCTGATCGAGAAAAGCCGCGAGCGGCCGGTGGACATCCTCCATCTGGCCACCCATGCCGACTTCGCCAGCCAGCGGGCTGATGGGGCCCGCATCTACACCAGTGATGGCACACTCTCACTCACGGAACTGGGCCGGCAGTTGCGCAACGGCCAGGCAGAGCCGATGTCCCTGTTCGTGCTCAACGCCTGTCGCACCGCCGTGGGCAATGAGGATCGGGAGCTGGGCATCGCCGGGCTGGCGCTCCAGGCTGGGGCCAGCAGCGCCATGGGCAATCTGTGGTTTGTCGATGATGTGGTGGCGGCGGCCTTCTCGGTGCAGTTCCATCACGCTCTCGAACAAGGCCTGTCCAAGGACCAGGCCCTGCAGCAGACCCAGCAGCGTTTCCGGCAGGGCCGGATCCGCGTGCAGGGCGATCAGATCGTCAATGAAAACCAGGAGACCCTGATCAGCGGTCTCAACCCCGCCGACCAGGCCCGGCTCGGCAGCGACCTGCGCCATCCCTATTTCTGGGCGGGCATGGTGCTCACCGGCCGTCCCTGGTAACCACCCCCCATTCCCCTTCTCTGGCCATGGCACGCCTCTCCCTCACTCCCGTCACCACCCTGGCGGTGCTGCTCAGCCTCCCGCTGGCCGCCACCACGAGCCAGGCCCAGCAGACAGCGGCCACAAGCACTGAAGTCTGCCTGAGCCCTTCATTCGGCACCTCGCTCGCGCCCACCGCCCCCATGTGGGGACAGTGCATCGGCGTACCTGTCATCAGACCGCGCCAGACTCAAATGTTCTGGGCACCCACCCCCCAGAGACGGCCCGGCAGATTAGGCGTGTGCAGCAACACGACCAACCTCATCGTCACCATCCCCTCCAACATACGGGTATTCACACTCTTCAATATCAACACCAGCCGCACCCTCACCGTCAATGGAACGAACGCCGATGAGATTCTGATCGGCAGCCCCGGCAGCAACGATGTTCTGCAGGGGAGCGGCGGCATGAACACCTATATCATCGGCGGCCTGAATGCCACCCTGAGGGTCAGCGCCCCCGACAGAGTGCAGGGCCTGAGCCGCAGCCCGGAAAGCGACTTCATCAGCTTCGGCGACAATACGGAATACGTGTACATCAATCCCGGCAGCAACGGCCAAGGCAATCCCGGCACCATCACAACTCCGAGCGGTGCCACTATCCCCGTCCGCGGCGCCGATGCCCTGGACACGAACAACCTCAAGCCAGCAACCAATTCCTGCCTGAGTTTCTCCCCCTGGCCCGAACCCCTCGGTGCTCCCCGCTTTCCCCTCCTGGCCCTGGCCCACGCTCCCGCCCATCCCCGCGGGCCCTGGCCGGCCGCCCAACCCCTCGGGCTAGTCAGCCAAGGGATCCGCCCCAACGATCCTCTGGATGCCCCCTCCTGCTCTCCCTTGTTTTGCGAGGGAAAACCAGCATCCCAATCCTCCCGCCGCTTCCCCGGTGCCCCCACCCTGGTGGGCTTCGGCCTGACGGCCGGCAACCGCGATCTGATCATCCTGCCCCCGGCGGATTTCCGCTTTGAGGGCCAGCCCATCCTCGAGGCGTTTCCCCCGGGCAAGCCCATCCCCGTGCTTGTGGTGGATCGCGGGCGCTTCCTGCCGGCGCAGGTGGTGAGCCCCGAAATCCAGAAACAGCTGCAAAGCCAATCGAGAGGACTGGCAACGGTGAGCAGCAGCGTGGCGCCACTGGTGTACTTCCGCCAGAGCGGCCTGCTGGTGTTCTCCCAGAACAGCCAACCGCTGGGCAGCAGCGGCAACCCAGGGGTGGTGATCGCCGTTCTCCTCGATCGTCAGGGCCGGCCGCTGGTGCTGCCGGCATCTGGAGAGCCGACGCTCTATCCCGCCCGCTTCCTGTCCTTCACCCCACCTCAGCGCACCGCCGACCGGAACCCACCGCGCTGATGCCAGCCGCCACCGCCGCCCTGGCCCCCCTGCTGGTGGCCCAGCTGCTGGGTCCCTCCCCCCAGCCGGGGCCGGTGCGGCTGCCGGCGGGAGTCCCGGTGCTCCCGCGCCAGGAGCGGCCTCCCGCCCCGCCGACTTCCACGCCAGCCAGCCCCGCCGCTGAGGCCGCACCCATCCCCCGGGTGGAGGGCCTGCAGCGCTACCCCCCCGCCCTGCTACAGCAGCTGCTGGCCCCCTGCCTGCAGCCCGAGCCCGCCACCATCAGCGAGCGCCTTGAGCGCTGCGCCGCCCTGCTCAGCAGCCGGCTGGTGGCCGACGGCTACGTCAACAGCCGCGTCTTCCCCCTGCCCGACCCCGCCCCCAACGGCACTCTCCTGGTGGTGGAGGGTCGGATCGTGGAGGTGCGGGTGGAGAGCTCCGACGCCGCCCTGCGCCGCCGCCTGCAGCGGCTGGTGCTTCCCCTGCAGGGCCAGGTGCTGCACCTGCCGAGCCTGGAGCGCCAGCTCGATCTGCTGGAGCGCCTGCCCGGCGTGAGCGGCGTGCGCGCCAGCCTCAACCGCCTCGGCGGCGACAGCACCAAGGCGGTGCTCGTGCTGCAGGCGGATCCCCGGGCCCAGCCGCTGCAGGGGGAGCTGAGCCTGCGCAACGACGGCAGCGGCGGCAGCGGCCAGTTCCGCGCCCTCGGGGTGCTCGCCAAAAGCGGCCTGGCCACCCCGGCCGACCAGCTGCTGCTGGTGGGGGAACTGGACAGCGACGACCAACCCGAGCTCGGCTATCGCCTGCTGTCGCTCAGCTACCGCCTGCCCCTCGGCTCCCGCCTTGCCTTCACCACCGCCGGCGCCATCAGCTGGCGGCAGCTGGTGGAGAGCCCCCCGCCGCTTCACGACCTGCTCTACCGCCAGGAGCAGCTGCTCGGCCGTTTCGAGTACACCCTGCATGAGGGCCTGCGTCAGCGGCTCTCCGCCTTCGCCGGCCTCAGCGCCAACCGCAACCGCGCCTGGCTGGCGGGGGAGCGCTTCGCCGCCATCCCCGGCGGCGGCGGTGCCGGGGCCCTGAGCACCAGCTTCCTGCAGGCCGGCCTGGCCTGGGAGGGCTGGCTGGGCAACGCGGGGCTCAGCGCCAACCTCTACGGCCTGCAGGGGATCGCCGCCTTCAGCGGCGACGAGGCCCTGCGGGAACTGCAGGCCTTCACCGGCATCGACGTGGGCCGCGCCCGCGCCCTCGGCGGCGAGATCAGCCTGGCCTGGCCCCTGGCGCCCCGCTGGCTGGTGCAGCTGCGCGCCGCCGGCCAGGGGGCCATCACGCCGCTCACCAGCCCGATGGGCTTCAGCCTCGGCAGCGACAACGGCCTGCGCGGCCTGCCCTCCCAGGTGATCAGCGGCGACAGCGGCCTGCTCGGCAGCGGCGAAGTCAGCTGGGCGTTCTGGCGCCAGGGCGCTCAGGAGTTGCAACTGGTGCCCTTCCTCGGCGCCGGCTGGGTGCGCACCACCCTGCCCTATGGCCTCGAAACCGCCAGCGTCGGCGCCGGCGGGCTGCTGCTGCGCTGGCTCAGCGGCCGCCACTGGCAGCTGGAGCTGGGCTGGGCCTCCCAATTCGGCGACGGTCTGGTGCGGGCCGTTCCCAACTGGCTGATCGACAATGGCTTGTACACCAAGCTGAGCTATCGCTTCTGAGCCGGCTTCTCTCCTACGCCCTGGCGGTGGTGGCGCTGCTGGTGCTGCACCAGGGGCGGCTGGCGGAGGCGCTCAACCTCGGCCTGCACGACCTGGCCCTGAACCTGCGGCCCCTGCCCTCGGCCGCCGCCCTGCCGATCCGGGTGGTGGCGATCGATGAAAACGACCTGCGCCGCCTCGGCTGGCCGCTGGACGACCGCCATCTGGTGGCGGCGATCCGCCGGCTGGAGGCGGCCGGGGTGCGGGCGATCGGCCTCGACCTCTACCGCGACCTCGGCGTCGGCGAAGGCCGGTCTGCGTTGCGCCGTCTCGCCGCCTCCCCCAGCACCCTGGTGTCGGTGTTCAGCGTGATCGACGGCATCGGCCCGATCCCGGGCACCCCACCCGAACGCCAGGCCTACAACGACGTTCCCCTCGACCGCGACGGGGTGGTGCGGCGCGACCTGGTGCACGTGCGCGGCCAGGGTCCGGCCAGCGTCGCCCTGCCCCTGCGGCTGCTGGAGCGCAGCCGCGGCCAGAATCCCGGCCCGCTGCGCCGCCAGCTGGAGCGCGATCCCCGCGCCCTGGCACCCCTCACGCCGGAGTCGGGCGGCTACAGCGACCTCGATGCCGCCGGCCTGCAGCGGCTGTTGCCCTTCCACGATCCCGCCACCATCCCCAGCTGGAACCTCAGCGCCCTGCTGGCGGGCCAGGTGCCCCCCGCCAGCCTGCGGAACACGATCGTGCTGGTGGGCAGCCGCGCGCCCTCGCAACGGGACTTCTTCCCGGTGCCGATCCACCCCGGGCAGATGGCGGGGGTGGATGTGCACGCCCAGCGGCTGGCGGCCCTGCTGGAGCGGGAGCGGGGGGGGCGGCCGGGGCTGACGGCGGCGCCGGGCTGGCTGAACGGCACCCTGCTGCTCGCCGCGGTGCTGGCCGGGGTGGCGCTGGGGGAGGGCATCGGCAGCCTGCGGCGCAGCGTGGCGCTGGTGGCCCTGCTGGGCGGTGGCATGGCGGCGGCGGGCCTGGCGCTGCTCCTGTTCGGCGGCCTCTGGCTGAACCTCAGCCTGCCGCTGGCGGCCCTGCTGGCGATGGCCACCGCCGCCTGGACCGGCCGGGGGGCGGAGCAGCAGGGCCAACGCCAGCAGTTGCAGCGCCTGCTCGGCCAGACCATCTCGCCGCTGGTGGCGCGGGAGCTCTGGAGCCAGCGCCGCAGCCTCTTGGCGGGCGACCGCTTCCGCGGTCGACGCCTGTACGTGACGGTGCTGATCGCCGACATCGCCGGCTTCACCGCCCTGGCGGAACGGTTGGGGCCGGAGGCGTTGCTGGCCTGGCTCAACCGGGCCCTGGAGGTGGTGATCGGGCCGATCGAACGGGGCGGCGGGCTGGTGAACAAATTCACCGGCGACGGGCTGCTGGCGGTGTTCGGCGCCCCCCTCAGCCAGGGCCGCGAGGCCGATGCCCGCGAAGCCCTGGCGGCCGCCATGGCCATTCGCTCCGGGATCGAGGCCCTCAACGGCGAACTGGCTACAGCCGGCCAGCCCCTGGTGCGGTTGCGCCTCGGCCTCCACAGCGGCTGGGTGCTGGCCGGCTCGGTGGGCAGCCGCGAACGCTGGGAATACGGGGTGATCGGCGACGCGGTCAACTGCGCCGCCCACATCGAGGCCCTGGCCGGTCCGCCCCTGGGCGATGGCTGCCGGATCCTGGTGTCCGCCGTCAGCCGCGAGCTGGCGGGGGCGGCGGCGGCGGGTGGCGCCGAGGGTGGCGAGGCGGGCGATGGGGGGGGGCGGCCCTGGGGAGCGATGCCCCTGAGCGGGCGACGGGAACCGATGGAGATCTGGGAGCTCTGAGCGGCGCGGGCGGCCTACTGGAGCTGCCTACAGGAGCTTCAGGTGGGCCAAGCGACGTCCATCCGCCATGCGCTCCAATTCAGCGATCATCACCTGGAGATGCTGCTCCAGCCGCCGCTGCAGACCGACACCGATTCCAGGCAATGCTGAGCCTGGTTCATCAACCAGCTCCGCAGGGTTTCTTCGGCACTCACGCCAGCTGTCCACTCCGACCAAGCGATCGAGCAGCGCCTTGCGCTTCGAGTGGTCTCGCGCCAGCGCTCAACGTTGAGCCTGGCCGCAAACAGCCCATCACCATGCCCGCAAATACACCATCAGAAGCTCCGCTTTTGGCACATTAGACTGCCGGTGTTTCCCGCATCGGCGAGCCTGCATGCCGGCCTACAGCCCCCGGATCGCGGATGCCGAGCTGCGGGAGCTGCTGGGATCCGCCGGGGCTGTGGTGATCGAAGGCCCCAAGGCCTGCGGCAAGACGATGACGGCCTCCCAACAGGCCGCTTCCCGGGTGCTGCTCGACATCGACCAGGCCGCCCGCCAGGTGCTGGCAGTGGAGCCGGCTCTCCTGCTGGAGGGAGCCAGGCCGCGCCTTCTGGATGAATGGCAGGTGGCCCCTGAGCTCTGGAATCAGGTGCGCCGGGCCGCGGACGGGGCCGATCAGCCCGGCCAGTTCCTGCTCACTGGCTCCGCCGTGCCGCCGGAGGACGCCAGCCGCCACACCGGCGCCGGTCGTTTCGCGTTTCTGCGGATGCGGCCGATGAGCCTGCTGGAAACCGGCGCGTCCAGTGGGGCCGTGTCGCTGCGGGAGCTGTTCGACGGGGCGGCGCCGAGCTTGGTGGATCCTGGCCTCAGCCTGCAGGATCTCAGTGGGCTGATCGGCCGGGGCGGCTGGCCCGCCCAGCAGGGCCGCACGCTGCAGGCCGCAGCACGCGCCGCCAGGGATTACCTCGAGCAGGTGCGCCAGGTGGACATCAGCCGGGTGGGGGAGCGGCGCCTGGATCCCGTACGGGTCGGCGCCCTGTTGCGCGCTCTCGGGCGCCACTGCGCCACCGAGGCGAAGCTCTCCACCCTCGCCGCCGACACCGGCGGCTCCGATGGAACCTTGGATGAGCGCACCGTGAGCGGCTATCCCAGGCGCTGGAGCGGCTGATGGTGATCGAGGATCAGCCCGCCTGGGCCCCGCATCTGCGCTCCCGGGCACGACTGCGCAAGGCCCCGAAGCGTCACTTCGTGGATCCATCCCTGGCCCTCGCGGCCTTGGGAGCGGTTCCGGAGCGCCTGCTGCGGGATCTGGAGTGGTTCGGCCAGGTGTTCGAATCCCTTGTGATCCGCGACCTGCGGGTGTACAGCCAGGGCCTCGATGGTGAGGTGTTCCACTACCGCGACGACTACGGCCTGGAAGTGGATGCAATCGTGCAGCTGCGCGATGGACGCTGGGGCGCGATCGAGATCAAGCTGGGAGAGGCACAGGTGGAGCAGGCCGCCGCCACCCTCCAGCGCTTCTCCGCGCAGATCGACAGCACACGCTCCGGGTCGCCGGCATTTCTGGCTGTGATCTGCGGCAGGGGGTATGGCTACCGCCGCCCGGATGGGGTTCTGGTGGTTCCGATTGGGGCGCTTGGGCCGTAGATCGCCGCTGGTGCTGAGTCGCCAATGCCTGAGGGTCTGGTGAGACGCCAACCCTTAAGGCATCCCCTCCGCCACCAGGCCCGCATAGGCACCATCCGCCTCCGCCAGCAGCTCCCCATGGCGCCCCTGCTGCACCACCCGCCCCTGATCGAGCACCAGGATCCGGTCGGCGTCGCGGATCGTGCTCAGGCGGTGCGCCACCAGGATCTGGGTGCAGGCGCGGCGGCGCAGCGCCTCATCCACCAGCCGCTCCGTCTCGGCATCCAGGGCGCTGGTGGCCTCATCCAGGATCAGGATCGAGGGGTCCTGCAGCAGGGCCCGGGCGAGCTCCAGCCGCTGGCGCTGCCCACCCGAGAAGTTGCGCGCCCCCTCCGCCATCACGGTGTCGAAGCCGTCGGGCAGGGCCTCGATCGCTTCCAGGATTCGCACCTCGCCGCAAACCCGCCGCAGCAGCTCCTCCGGCAGCGGCCGCCAGAGCTGCAGGTTCTCCCGCACGCTCATCCCGTACAACGTGATCTCCTGCTGCACCAGTGCCAGGGAGGCCACCACCACCGAGCGGGGCACCGCCGCCAGGGGGTGGCCGTCGTAGAGGATCGCCCCGGCCGTGGGCTGGAGCAGGCCGGCGATCAGGTGGGCGAGGGTGCTCTTGCCCGAGCCGCTCGCCCCCACCAGCGCCAGCCGCTGCCCCGGCTGGATCGCCAGCGAGAGATCCCGGATCAGGGGCGGCCGCACCGGCGCGAAGGCGAAGCACAGATCCCGGATCTCCACCGCCCCCGACAGGCGGGGCCGCTGCGCCGGCCAGGCCCGCACCGGCGGCGCCGCCAGCAGCGGGTCGATCGGATGGTCGAGCACATCCTGCAGCCGCAGCACCGCGGTTTCGATGCCGGGCAGCTCCGCCAGGAAGGCCACCAGCCGATCCACCTCCGCCTTCAGACCCGCCGCCACCTGCTGCGCCGCCAGCAGCATGCCCAGGGTCAGCTGGCCGGCGAGCACCAGCTGAAAGCCCACCACCAGCACTCCCAACGTGACCAGCTGGCTGAGCAGGCCGGGCAGCAGGGCCAGGGCCCCCTGGTCGAGGGCGAGGCGATGGCGCAGGCCCGCCAGCCGGCTCTGATGCCCCGCGAAGCGCTGCAGCACATCCGCCTCGGTGGCGGTGCTCTTCACCATGTCGATGTCCCGCAGGGCCGCCACCAGCACCGCGGAGGTCTTGCCCCCCTCCTGCTCCAGCTGCAGGGTGGCGTCCCGCTGGCGGCGCAGGCTCAGGTGCACCACCCCGGCATTGAGCGCCGTGCCCACACCCACCACCAAGGCCAGCCGGGGGCTGTAGGCCAGCGTGAGCAGCAGGTAGAACACCAGCAGCACCAGGCCGGAGGCCAGGGGCAGCAGCCGGCCGGCAATGAAGGAAGCCACCTCCCGGTTGAGCAGCACCCGCTGGCTGATGTCACCGGCGTAGCGCTGCTGGAAGAAGGGCTCGGGCAGGGCGAGCACATGGCGCTCGAAGGCCAGGGCGCCGCGGCTGTCGAGCCGGCGGCTGAGGTGGCGGCTGGCGAGGCGCTGCAGCTGGGCGCCCGCCCCCTGCAGGGCGATCACCGCCACCATCAGCCAGAGCAGCGGCTTCAGCCACGCCTGCAGGCCCGCTCCCCACACCTCATCGATGTAGATCTGGCTGAAGATCGGCAGCGCCAGCTGGGGGCCGATCAGCAGCAGGCTGGCG
Source organism: Cyanobium sp. (assembly GCA_044351065.1). Classification (GTDB taxonomy): domain Bacteria; phylum Cyanobacteriota; class Cyanobacteriia; order PCC-6307; family Cyanobiaceae; genus Cyanobium. The sequence continues at coordinate 99,792 of JBILGK010000006.1, read as the reverse complement.
AGCAGGAAGAACAGCACCGCGGCCTTCTCCTCCCCCAGCCGCCGCCCCAGCAGCGACCAGGCCCCCGGCAACCGTCCGCCGCGGCGGAAGCCAGGGCCTGGAGCCAGCTCCAGCACCACCCCGGTGAAGGCGCCGCGCAAGGCGGTGAGGCTGTGCCAGCGGCGACCCACGGCGGGGTCATTGATCGCCACCCGATCGCCGCGGAAGCCCTCCAGCACCACGAAGTGGTTGAACCGCCAGAACAGGATCACGGGCATGGCGCGCTGGCGCAGGGCCTCGATCTCCATCCGGTAGCCCTTCCCCTCCAGCCCGTAGAGGGCGGCGGCCCGCAGCAGGCTGGCGGCGTCGCTGCCATCGCGGCTGACGCCACAGGCCTGGCGCAGCTCCAGCAGGGGCACTTGGCGGCCGTGGTGGCGCAGCAGGATCGCCAGGCAGGCGGCCCCGCATTCGCTGGCCTCCATCTGCAGAACCGTGGGGGTACGGGCGACGGTGGGGGTGCGGGCGACGGCCATGTCAGTAGATGCCGCTCACGTCGCGCAGCAGGGGGATCAGGTAGCTGATCGGCTGCCGCCATTCCACGAGCACTGACACGTCGGTGCCGGTGCCGGCGGTGAGGCGCAGGTCGGGACCGGCACCGCCCCCCCAGTCGTAACCGCTGCGGGTGCGGGGATCGCGCCGCAGGCTGGTGACCGCCTCGATCAGCGGCTCCCCCGGCGATCCGGCCGGCTGGATCGCATTCACCAACGCTTCGAGGCCCAGCCGCTGGCGCAGGGCCTCGCGGCTCACCGGCAGGGCCCGCAGGCTCAGGATGCGCCCCTGGATGCCCCCGTGCCGCTGCGCCCTGGTGGTGGTGGGGGTGACGCGCACCAGCTGGCCGGGCTTGAGGCGCTTGCCGTCCTGGCTGGGGAAGTAGGCCAGGCTCACCAGCTCGCCGCGGCGATCGCCCCGCTCCAGGGTGAAGATCGTGGTGCCGGCCGTGACCACGGCGCCGGGCTGAACCAGCCGCTCCACCACGCAGCCGGCCAGCGGGGCCACCACCACCGAATCGCGCTCGTATTCCACCCGCTGGCGCGCGAGGGCCAGGGCCTCGTCGTTGATCGCCTGCTGGCGCTGAGCGGCCTCCCCCAGGTGCTGGCCATCGAGGCGCTGCAGCTCCCGCTCCTTGTCCACGAAGGTCTGCTCGGCAATCGCGCCGCTGGCGCGGTAGGGCAGCAGCCGCTCCAGATCCGCCGCCAGCAGCGCCCGCTCCCGCTGCGCCTGCAGCCGGGCCGCCCCATCCTGGGCGCGCAGCTGGGCCAGGCGGCGGCCGGCGGCGGCCAGGCCGAGGCGCAACTCCACCTGATCCACCCGCGCCATCACCTGGCCGGCGCGCACGCAGCCGCCCTCGCCGCTGAGGATCGCCAGCAGCGGGCCACTGCTGCGGCTCTGCACCGGCAGGAGCGAATCGGGGCGCAGCAGCACCCCCCGACCCTGGAGGCGCACCGGCACCCGCCCCAGCACGCCCCAGGCCAGGGCGCCGCCGCTCACCAGCAGCAGGGCGGTGAGCACGCCCCACCAGCCCGGGCGGAGCAGGGGCAGGGGCTGGTCGAGGGGATCGCGGGCGGAGGCGTGGTCGAGCGCCTCCTGGCGGTAGCGGATCATCGGCCGGCGCTCATGGCGAGGGGGAGGGGTCGGCGGCCAGCTGGCGCCGCATCAGCGCGGCGAACGGACCGGGCTGGGCGACCAGCTCCGCGAAGCGGCCCTCCTGCACGATCCGGCCCGACTCCAGCACCACGATCCGGTCGGCATGGCGCACGGTGCTCAGCCGGTGGGCGATCACCAGGCGGGTGAGGCCGAGGGCCTGCAGACTGCGGCTCACCCGGGCCTGGCTGCGGTTGTCGAGGGCGCTGGTGGCCTCATCGAGGATCAGGGCGCGGGGGCGGCGGGCCAGGGCGCGGGCGATGGCGAGCCGCTGGCGCTGGCCGCCGGAGAGGCTGCCGCCCCCCTCCGGCACCACAGTGTGCATCCCCATCGGCAGGGCGCGGATGTCGTCGGCGACGGCCGCCTGCTCGGCGGCGCTCCAGGCCTCCTCCAGGCTCAGATCGCTGCCACCGGCGATCACCTCCTGCAGGCTGCCCGCCAGCAGGGCGGTGTTCTGGGGCACCACGCCGATCTGGCGGCGCACCAGGTCGATGCGCAACCGCTCCAGGGGGCGGCCGTCCACCAAGACCCGACCCGCATCCGGCTGCTCCAAGCCGAGCAGCAGGCGCACCAGGGTTGACTTGCCACTGCCCGTCGGCCCCACCACCGCCACGAACTCGCCGGGGCGGATGGCCAGGGAAAGGTCGTCGAGCACCCGGGGGCCGTCGTCGCCATAGCGGAACGACACCCCCTCCAGCGCCAGGGCGCCCCGCAGGGGCCCGGGATCCAGGCCCGCCTCCGCGCTCTCCGGCTGGGCCTCCAGCAGCGGCCGCGCCCGCTCGAGCAGCACCGGCAGCTCGAAGGCCTGGATCAACAGCCCGGCGCTGCTCGCCACGGCGCCGAGGAAGGTGGCGAAGGCGGAGAAGAAGCCGAGCAGCTCGCCCACGTTCGGCACCGCCAGGGCCGGGTTGCGGCCCGCCTCCGCCACCAGGCGGGTGATCACCAGGAACAGCAGAAGGGTGCCGACGCTGGGCAGGAGGGTGGTGAACAGGCCGGCCAGGGCGGTGCGCTCCTCCACCGCGTAGCCCGTGTCGATCCCGGCGCGGTAGGGGGCCCACCAGTGGCGGGCGGCGGCCTCCTCCACCCCGGCGAGGCGCAGCTTGGCCACATTGCCGATCAGCTCCAGGTTGCGGCTGTTCGCCTCCCCCTCCTGCTCCTCCCGCCGCCGCTCCAGCCGCATCGCCCCCCGCCCGATCCAGACGGTGCTCCCCACCAGCACCGCCGCCAGCAGCAGGGCCAGGCCGGTGAGCGGCACATTGATGCGCAGCATGAACAGCAGGAACACGCCGCTGAGCAGGGCCTGCAGCGCCCCGCCGCTGAGCAGCGACTGGAGCTGCTCCTGCAGCTCCGAGAGGGCGCCGAAGCGCAGGCTCAGGTCCCCCACCCGGTAGCGGCGGAAGAAACCGGTGGGCAGGCTCAGCAGCCGCTGCAGGGCCGCCAGCTGCAGCCGCTGCCCGCCCCGCTGCTGCACGGTCACCAGGGTGCGGGACTCGGTCCAGCGCAGGGCCACATCCGCCACGGCGGCCACCAGCAGCAGCGCCCCCATCTGCACCATCAGGGCCGTGTCCTTCTCCGGCAGGGCCACGTTGGTGAGCAGGGTGTTGACCGTGGGCAGCAACAGGCCCAGGAGGGTGCTGAGCAGGGCGGTGATCAGGGCCGGCCGCAGCCGATCGCTCACCAGGGCCAGACCCATACCGAACAGCGCCCCCACCCCGCCGAGGCCGGCGATCCAGCGGGCGGCGCCCACCTCCCGGCCCACCGCCAGCAGGAAGCCGATCCCCAGGCCGAGGGCGGTGGCGGCGATCAGCACCGCCGCCGGATGGCTGGCAGGGCCGTAGCTGAAGCGCACCAGATCCCGGGCGGAGCGGGCCTGGCGCGGCAGGGCGGGCTGGACGCTCAGGGCCGGCAGGGGGAAGGTCCAGCGGGCGATCGCGGCGGGGCGCAGCGGGCGGGGGGCGCGGCGGGGCTGGCGTGGATCGCGCAGAACATAGCCGCGGGGCTGGGAGAGCAGCAGCAGCGGCCCCTCCTCAGCGAGCAGCACCAGATCGCCGCAGTCGCGCCGCAGGTCGCCGGGCTCCAGCCGCACCGGCCGCACGATCAGATCCGCCGCCTCCAGCAGGGCCCGCAGCCGGGCGTGTGGATCGGCCGGCGGCTCCCGCAGGGCTCGGGCCGTGGTGCCGCAGCGCGCCGCCAGCCAGTTCACCAGAACCGGCTCTGGATCCTCGGCCGCGGCGACCGTCGCTGCGGCCCCTGCGGGCGGATCGGGCGCGACGAGGCGCAGGGCGGCGAGGGCGGCGGGCAGTTCGCCGTTGGCCGGAGGGGCCCACAGCTCGGCCGCGCGCACCACCTTGAGCCGGAAGCGCAGGCGGGCCCGGGGCCCGTCCGGAGCCGACAGTCGCGCCGGCGCCACCCAGGTGGCGAGGGTGCGGCGACTCAGGATCTCGCCACCCTCGCCCAGCTCCTCGGCGATCAGGGCCACCTCCCCCTCCAGCAGGAACAGGTCGGGGTCGGCGGGGGAAGGACGCGGCCAGGGACACTCCTGGCCCGCCGGGAGGGGGTCAGCCATCGGGCACGTCAGAGCACGAAATTGTCGGCGCTCAGGGAGCTGACAAGATCGAGCTGCACGCGGAAATCGGCAACCCCGGCGCCGCTGTTGGTGTTGCCCAGCACAAACGAGCGGTTGAGGGCCGCGTCGTAGAAAAAGGCCAGCTGGCCCTGGCCGATCGCCGCCGTCGGGCTGGCGATCGCCCCCAACCAGCTGAAGGCCTGATTGCCGCCGATGGCGGTGTTGGCGTCGATCGCTCCCAGGTCGAGCATCTCCCGCAGGGCCGAATCAAAGTCGGTGATTCTGTCGCTCAGCGCCGGGGCTGACTCGCTCACCGTCCCGTAGACGAACGTGTCGACACCTTCCCCGCCGGTGAGCACGTCGTCACCGAGGCCGCCGAAGACCGTGTCGTCGCCGTCGAGGCCGCTGAGGGTGTTGGCCCCGGCATCGCCGTTGATGGTGTCGGCGAAGCCGCTGCCGGTGACGTTCTCGAACTGACTGATCGAAAAGCTGAGGGGCAGGGGAGCGCCGCTGCCGCTGATGGTCACCACGCCGCTGGTCAGGTCGGTGAAGGTGCTGGTGGCCGGCGCCACCGCTCCGCTGAGATCAACCCGGTCGCCGAGACGACTGCTGCCGATGATCCGCTCGATGCCCACCAGGGTGTCGGTGCCGAGGGCGCCCTTGCTGAGCGTGCCGAAGGCAGCCAGCACCACGGTGGTTCCCAGGGCGTTGTAATCGGCGGTGTCGCTGCCGGCTCCGCCGTCGAGTCGGTCGTCGCCGCCCGTTCCGACCAGCCGGTCGTTGCCCGCCTCGCCGCGCAGGGAGTTGCTCGCCCGGTTGCCGGTGATCACGTCATCGAAGCCGCTGCCGATCGCGTCCTCGAACTGGCTGATCGAGAAGCTGCGCGGCAGGGGTGCCCCCCCGCTGATGGTCACCGTGCCGGTCATCAGGTTGATGACGGTGCCGGTGGCGGGTGCCGCAACACGGCTGAGGTCGACGATGTCGCCCCGACCGCTGCTGCCGACGATCCGCTCGATGGCGATCAGCACATCGCTGCCCATGGCCCCCTTGCTGACACTGCCGGTGGCGTCGAGCCGCACCGGGCCGGCCAGGGCGCTGTAGTCGGCGGTGTCGACGCCGTTGCCGCCGTCAAGCTTGTCGTCGTTGCCGCTGGCTGAGATGACATCGTCGCCGTCGCCGCCGCTGATCAGGTTGCTGCCGGCGTTGCCGCTGAGAACATCGGCGAACCTGCTGCCGCTCAGGTTCTCGAAGTTGAGCAGCGTGTCGGTGCCGGCCCCGCGGGTGTTCTGAGCTCCTCTGAGGGCCAGAGACACCGTCACGCCGGCGCCGGCGCTCGCGTAGGAAACGGTGTCGATGCCGCCGGCGCCATCGAGGAAATCGTCGGCGGAACCGCTGCCGCCGTCGATCACATTCGCGCCCGCATTGCCGATGATTTTGTCGGCGAAGGCGCTGCCGATGATGTTCTCGATCGAGATCAGCTCATCGATGCCCGATCCCCCCGTGTTCTGGGGGACGGAGAGCGAGAGGTCGATGATGACCGAACCGTTGGCGGCATTGGGGGAGTTGTAGCTGACGGTGTCGTTGTCGCCGGCCCCATCGATGCGGTCGATGCGATCGAGGGTGCTGAAAAAGAAATTGGGGAGGCTGGTGCCGCGGAGGATGGCCATGGCAGGGCAGGGTCGCTGCGCTCAGGCTTTCAGCGGCGGCCCGTCCAGCCGTTGACCAGCCGCAACGGCGGCTGTGATCTCGCTCACAAGCTCCGTGCCGGCGCGGCGGATTGGGAGGCGCACACCACCGGGAGCACAGGCGGCAGACGATCCGCCAGGTGTGGATAGTCCCAGGCGGCCAGCAGCTCGGCGGTGGCGATCCGCTCGCCACAGCGGCTCCAGAGGCGACGCAGGGCGTCCCGGGCGTCGCGCTCCGGGCTGGCGGCGGCTCCAGGGGTGGCCCCCAGCAGGCTGCGGGCCGGTGGGGCCAGGGGCTCGGCACTGCCCTCACAGGCCGGGAAGCTCTCCCACAGGCCGGAACCGACCGGCGCGCTGAGGAGCAGCAGCCGCAGCGAGGCGCCGCGGCGCGCGGGCTCGATCCGCTCGCCACCCGACCAGCGCAGCACCAACGGCGCCGGCTCCGGGCTCTCCCCCTCAATCACCCCGAGGATCGGGCCCTCTCCCGGGTCGAGCCGGCCATCCAGCGGCACCAGATGGGCCACCAAACGGGAGGGGCAGGCGCCGCGGGTGCCGCCCCCCTCCCGGCGCAGCGGAAAACGACGGCTGCGGTCCGGGGAGCCGCGATCCGACTGGGCCACCAGCGCCGCCGGTGGTGGCGGCGGTGGCGGGCTGGACCAGAGCGCCAGGAGGAAGAGGGGGATCATGGCCAATCACCATCGTCACAGTATGAAGTGGCCGGCAGTAAGAGGTCTGATGTAGCCGGCCATAGGGAAGCTGACCCCATCGAGCCGCAGGCTGAAATCAGCGGAAGCCGTAGTGCGCCCGTAGACGACGGCCTGATTTCCAGGCAGAAGGGAATTGGCGTCGATGGCGGACACATCAATGCACTCCTTGGGCTCCGCAGGATTGAAAGCAAGGGTGCGATCGCAGAGATTGGGGGAATTCTCTGATTCAGCCACCGTCAGATAGCGAAAACAATCCCCGTCGGAACCATCGGCAAGCCGATCGGCCCCACGGGATCTGGTGATCAGATCCGCACCCTTGCCACCCTCAATCAGGTTGTTGGCATTGTCATCTGTTTGGGTGCCCGAGAAGCTGCTGCCGATCAGGGTTTCGATCGGGATCAACGGATCCCAACGCGAACCGAAGCTGTTCTGAGCCACGGTGAGGCCCAGGTCCACCCGAGCAGGGCCATCAGCGGCACTGCCAGAGTTGTAGGAAGCGGTGTCATTCCCGCCAAAGCCATCGATCGCATCCGAGACATCGAGGCTGCAGAAAAAGAAGTTGTCGTTGGCATCGCCAGTCAGGAAGGCCATGCGGGAACGAGCGGCTTTCCCCATGCTTTCCCCGATCCCGACCGGCGGCCTTGACTCCGCTCACGCCAGCCTGTGATGCCGCTCACAGGGGTGCGCGGCTTCAGGGGCGCACGGCTTCAGGGCAGGGTGAAGCCCGATTGCATGTTCTTCACATCGAGCATCACCCAGGTGATCCACAGCAGCAGGGCCACCACACCGGAAACGGCGGCAACGCGGGCTGCAGCTCGCAAAAGGAAGGTCACGGGGCTGATCTCCTTCATGTTCTCCTGGGATCCCTCAGCTCATTATGAAGCCGCGATCGGCTGAGCGGGGCGCCAATCAGCGCTCACCCCAGGACACCCTCCTGGCTGCCGGAGGCGTGACAGCGGAACGTCTTGGCATCACGATAGGGGAATCTACTCCGCCCCCCCCCCTTCCATGGCCAGCCGACAAGCCAGCCTGGCAGAGCATCTGGCTCCCACTGGACCAAAGCGCATCCTTTCGCTTGACGGTGGAGGGATTCGAGGCATCTTGAGCCTGGGCTTCCTGCTTGAGATCGAGACACTGCTGCGAACCCGTCATGGCCATGATCCCGATTTCCGCCTGTGCGACTACTTTGATCTGATTGCCGGAACATCCACGGGCTCGATCATCGCAGCCCTGCTTGCTCAAGGCAGAAGCGTGACAGAGATCATCAACATCTACAGGGAGCTTGCGGGCAAAGTTTTCCGCCGCGCCTGGTGGGATCTACGCATTGGTGCCCTTCGCCCCAGGTACGGACGCGAAGATCTCGCCAGTTTTCTGCGCAACAACTTAGGCGCCGATTGCTGCATTGGCGATCAGCAGAAACTGCGCACCGGCCTGCTGGTCATGTGCAAACGCATAGACTCTGGCAGTCCCTGGCCGATCAGCAACAATCCCAAGGGCATGTATTTCAATGCCATTCCGGGCCAGACCACGATCGCCAATCGCGACTACAAGCTCTGGCAGATTGTGCGAGCCTCGACAGCCGCTCCCACCTTCTTCCAACCAGAAGAAATCACAATTTCCTCCCCCAGCGAAACGAATAAGCAGCCGCTGATCGGAAAATTCATGGATGGCGGTGTAAGTCCTCACAACAATCCCTCGCTTCAGGCCTACTGGCTGGCCAGCCTGCAGGGTTATGGCATGCAATGGCCCACCGGCAAGGATCAGCTGCTGATCGTCTCCGTCGGAACGGGCCGTATTCCCGTCGCCCGCAATGCCGGCCGGGCCTCGCTTGTCCAGGGCATCACCGCCCTGCAAAGCCTGATGGACGACTGCGCCACAGTGGTGGAAAGCCTGATGCAGGGGATGGGTCACTGCCTGCATCAGCCGCGCATCATTGACCCCGAGTTGAGCACCCTCAGCCCCCATGAGCTGGTGGCGCAACCACGCTTCAGCTATGTGCGCTACGACGTAAAGATGTACAACGACCCGAACCCCCTTGACGGCGAAGATGATGAAGCCTGTCTTCTGAAAGCAAAACTCAATAAAAATGACCTGAAAGGCATGCACAAGATGGACAATCCAAAGGCCAAAGACCAGCTTCTCAAGCTGGGACAGATCGCTGCGCAAAGCAAGGTAAAATCCGAACATTTCCCACGCAAATTTGATCTCTCACCTAGCGTGCCAGCACCCGTCCTGGCGAGCGAGAAAAAGGCCTATGCCGTCCGCGAAGGCCAGGAGGTCACAGCCATCCGCATCAACCTCAACCTCGACACCTTCACCTACCAGAAATGGGGCAGCACGCAAACCGCGAAACAGGGTGACTGGCTGGTGGAAAGAGATGGTCAGGTGCATACCGTATCTGGAAAGACATTCGAACAGACCTACAAAAAGGTTGGCCCTGCCACCTACAGAAAACACACCATTGTCTGGGCAGCTCCCGCCGCGGAAGCCGGCTTCATTGCCACGCAGGCAGGCGAAACCCACTATCGCCAAGGAGACTACATCGTGTGGAATGACGCGGCAGGCAGCGATGGCTACGCCATCGACAAGGAAACGTTCGAGCACCTCTATGCCCCCAGCGAGGACTGAAGCACCACCCAGTTGCCAGCCGTTGCCCTGGAGCTGCCGATCGACGCCAAACGCTACGGTGTCGGCGATCTTGGACAGGCGAGAGGCGCGGGGGGGTCAAAGCGACCCTGAGCCGGGAATTGCGCCAGGAGGATCACACCTGGTCTGGGCACGCTTAGCGATGGTGAGGAAGTCGGCACTGACGGAATTGGCCTCTGGGTTCCACAGCAGCTGATGGCGGCGCAGACGCTGGCAGGCCAGTTGCAACAACAGCACGGGATTGGCATCCCAGATGCGCAGAACGTCGTTGTCGTCGGCGGAGACGACGCGGGTACCGTCCGGTCCGAACACCAGGGCCCGCAACAGATGTGGATCGTTGTGCAAGGTAACCGCGAGGGGCTGGCCGCTGCTGACCTCCCAGTGCCGCACGCTGTCATCCAAGGATCCCGAGATGACCTGCTTGCCGTCGGAACTGAACATCAGGGCGATCACGGAGCCCGTATGACCTTCCAATGGGGGGCCGAAGGCCTTGCCCGTCCGCGCGTCCCAGAGCCGCACGCTGCGATCATCGGATCCGGACGCGATCAGACGGCCATCCGGGCTGTAAGCCACGGCGCGAACCGCACCCTTGTGGCCCAGCATGGGGGAACCCAGGGGGTGGCCACTGGCCACGTCCCAGAGGCGCAGACTGTTGTCGTAGGACCCGGAAACGAGGCGCCGACCATCCGGGCTGAAGACGGCGGCGATCACCGAGTCGCGGTGACCCCGCAGGGGGGGATGGAGGGGCCTGCCCGTTCTGGGATCCCAGAGGCTAAGCGTGTTGTCGGCGGAACCGGAGACAAGCCAGCGGCCGTCGGGGCTGAAGGCCACGGTGAGCACCAAGTCGTCATGCCCCCGCAGCGGGGAGCCAATGGGCCTGCGACTTACGGCGTCCCAGAGCCGCAGGGTGGTGTCACTGGATCCCGAAACGATCAGCCGTCCATCAGGGCTGAAGGCCACGGCGTTCACCCAATCGCTGTGCCCCATCAGCGGCTTGCCGAGCGCCTGGCCTGTGACGGCATCCCTGAGCCAGAGGCTGCCGTCCTTCAAACCGACAACCACGCGGCGAGCCCTGGCGTTGAATGCGAGGGAAGCCACCCCCTTGCCCCCGACCAGGGGGCGCCCGCTGGCCTCGGTGGCGAACCGTTGCCAGATCCGCAGAGACTCATCGGCGGAGGCGGAGAGCAGGCTGCGACCATCCGGGCTGAACGCCACCGCGCTCACGGAATTGCCATGGCCAAGGATGGGATTGCCGAGGGGCTTGCCCGTCTTCCCATCCCAGAGTCGCAGGCTCCTGTCCGCGGAGCTGGAGATGAGGGTCTGGCCATCCGCACTGAAGGCGACCCCGCTGACATAATCGGTGTGCCCCAGCAGGGGTTGGCCGAGCGGCCGTCCGCTTGTGGCCTCCCAGAGGCGCAGGGTTGCGTCGCCGGATCCCGAAACGATCAGCCGTCCATCAGGGCTGAAGGCCACGGCGTTCACCCAAGCGCTGTGCCCCATCAGCGGCTTGCCGAGCGCCTGGCCTGTGACGGCATCCCAGAGCCGCAAGGTGCGGTCGGAGGATCCGGAGACGATGACCCTGCCATCGGGGCTGAAAGCCACCGAAAGCACCCGACCGGTATGGCCTCTCAAGGGGGAGCCGATCGGTCTGCCGGTGGCGGCATCCCAGAGCCGCAGAGTTTTGTCCAGGGAACCTGAAACCAGAAACCGGCCATCGGGGCTGATGGCCACGGAGGACACGGAGGCGCGGTGGCCCCGCAGCGGGCTGCCGAGGGGCCGGCCGGTTGCGACATCCCAACGCCGCAGGGTGGTGTCGGAAGAACCGGAAACGAGGATCCGGCCATCGGGGCTGGTGGCCAGGGCATTGACGGCACCGGCATGGCCTTGAAGGGGAGAGCCGATCGGTTGACCAGAGTCACGATCCCAGAGACGCACCGTGGTGTCGGAGGAGGCGGAGACCAGGCGCCGGCCGTCGCGGCTGAAGGCCACGGCGTTCACTGGACCGGTGTGGCCGAGGATCCGATCCGCTTCGGCCCAGACGTTGTTCTGAGCCAGAACCTGCGTCAGCACACCAACCCCCAGGTTGTCCTCCCCGCCGAACCGGCGCACCTTGGACTGGGCCGAGAGGGCAAGAGCCCGAATCAAGGCTTCCACCGGCGTGGTTGTCATCTCGTTGAGCGCCAGCGCCGCCTGTTCATGCAGGCGGGCATTCAGCCCGTTGCGGATGGCGTCCCGGCGCTGGATCAGGGCAAAAAGGCTGAGGCCTCCCAGCAACACCACACCCACCGCCAGGCCCACCACCCAGCGGCGGCGGTTGCTCGCGTCACGCTCGGCGAGTTGCTTGTCACGCTCGGCCACCCGGGCCCGTGCCTCCGCCAGGCGGGTGGCCTCCGCTGCCCGATTCGCGGTGAGCTCCGCCTCCCGGCTGGCCTCCAGAAACTCCTGATCCGCGGGGCTGAGGCTCTTGCCTTTGGCCCAAGCGAGGGCCTGCTTCAGGGCGGCCCCACCAATCAAGTGGCTGGGGCGCGCCCTGGGAGAAGCCTTCTCCCAGGCGCCGATCGCCTCGGCATAGATGGGCGGGCGCAGCTCCTGCAGCTGGCCCCGCACCCACTCCGGGGTGAACACCCCGGCGTAGATCGGGTTGTAGAGCTGCAGCTCCCCATCCTTCGGCACCACCAGGCCCGTGAGCCGCAGCAGCATCTGGTCGCGGCTCGCGTCGGCCGGGATGCCGCCCCGCTCCAGGATCCTCTGCTGCAAGCCCAGCAACCGGCCGCGTTGGCGTTCTTCCCCTTGCAGCAGGCGGTCGCGGATCGTGCGCAGGTGCACCGGCAGATCCTGGGCCTCCCAATTAGCGATGATTTTCTCCCGCGTCACCGTCGCCACCAGCTCCGACGACGACGCCTTGGCCCGTTTCGTCAGGGGTGCCGAACACACCAGGGCCAGCAGCTTCTGGGTGAGGAACGGCTGGCCGCCGCTCCAGTGGATCACTGCCGCCAAAACGCCTTCAGGATCGGCGACCAGGCCCCGTAAACCGGCGAGAAGGGGCCTTGCCTCCACCAATGAGAAGCCAGCCAACTCCACCGCATGGCCGATGTTGAAGGCCGAGCGATGCTCATCACGGATCAGATCGTAGGGAGTGGCGACACCAAGAAAGCAGAAGCTGAGGCGTTGATAGGCGGGCTGTTCGTTGCGGCGTTCCACCAGGGAACGGATCAAGCCAAAGAAGCCATCGGTATCGAATTGCAGGCTCAGCAGATTGTCCACCTCCTCCACGAAGATCACGACCGGCGCCTGGATGCGCGGCAGCAGGATCTTGTCGATGAATTCCTCGAAGCGGTTCACCGGGCTCAGCATCTGCACGCTGCCCTCCTTCCACCAGCCGCTGAAGGGCAGCGCCTCCGCCAGACCGAGATCCTCGCTTAATCGCTTGAGGGTGCCCGCATACCACTGCTCTTCGCTGGGGGTGGTGCCGCGGGACTGGGGATCGATCACGGCGCAGACCACCCCCTGCTGCCGGAGGCGCTGCATCGTGCGCACCCGCAGGCTGGACTTGCCCATCTGGCGACTGTTGAACACAAAGCAGGTTTCGCCGGCCAACAGTCGCGTCAAGAGCTCCTGATCGGCGGCGCGTTCCACATAGAAGGCATTTTCGCCATCGAGACTGCCGCCAACGCAATAGGCCGGGAGCCGTGCCATCGTTCAACGGGACAGGCGGTCGGCCAGGTAGAGAGCATACAACTGGCAACGGGGGCGCTGCAGGTTCCCCTCCGGCACCATCAGGCCCAGGCTTTCCAGCTTGAAGGCCTCCTCGGATCGCAGTTTCAACGGCTCGGGGCTGTTCACCACCTGTCGGAGAGCGTCCACCAGTTCGGGGCGGTCTTGCACCGCCCGCAGGAGGCCGCGCAGGTGATCGCAGAACACGCCGGCCTCCGTGGGCGCCTGCTGCAGGAAGCTGTCGAAGGGCAAACCATTGGCCAGCTCGTAGAGCGCCTTGCGCACCAGGTAGGGGTGGCCGCCCACCAACTCCAGCAGCTGGTCCAGCTGCTTCTCCGCCAGCGAAAGCCCATGCAGCGCGGCGAGCTGGCCCACCTGCTCGGCTGAGAGTTCCCCCAGCTCGATCGGCAGGCCCACATTGAAGGGCGATTGATTGATGTCCTTCTGCAGGTAGGACTCCTGCGAATGGGAAAGCACGAGCCGGAAGCACTCCCAGAGCGGGTTGCTGCGGGCTCGCTCATGCCAGCTACGCAACAGCCCGCAGAAATCAGTCTCGATCGCGGCATGAGCAAAAACGCGGTCGAAGTTATCAATCGCCAACAGCAGGGGCGTCGAATCCGGCTTGAGCAGATAGGTCTCAAAGTAATCGCTGCTGTTGTCATTGGCACCGAAGATGTCATCCCAGTACTCCTCCGTGCGCACGCGCAGGCCCAGGCCCTTGCCCACCGCCGCGCAGAACCATTGCATGAAGCGATCGATATCCGCGAAGAACCTCTGATCCGTCGCGTCCAGATTGAGGGCCACGGTGCGGAAACCGTTGCTGCTTGCGTGGGAAAGCAGACGGGTCGTGAGACTCGTCTTGCCGAAACCCTTGGGGCTCTTGATGCGGATCAAGGCACCCGACTTGGCGAGTTCGGTGCAGCAGCGGCCCTCGTCCGGGGGGTTGATGTAAAAGACGGAGTCCTGGCGCACGGGACCCTCCGGACTTTCCAGATCTGCCGGTGGTGACCCGGCACAGGCGGAAGGTGCAACAGCAGGCGAAGGTGGGGCTGGCTGGGCAGTGGGGCGGGCAGGCCGAGGGGTTTCCGCCAGACGTTGGGCCACCTCTCGGATGCCACGGGCAATCGAGAGGAATGCCTCGTCCCGGTTGCTCCAGTTGGTGACCGGCTTGGCATTGGCAGGCAACGCCTGCAGCCGACCCAAGGGGGTCGCGTTCCAATCGGCTGGCTTGAGGATCACCGGGATCAGGCACGCTTCTCCGGCCTCATGCCGCTCCAGGGCGCGGCGGAGTTCGATGTCGCTGCAGTAAGGCGAGGCCAGAAAGCCCGCACTCACCAGACAGAGGATGATGTCTGCCTCCTCGAGGTTGGCGTCGATCGCCCCGTCCCACTCCTGGCCGGCGACAATCTTGCGGTCATGCCAGGCCTCGATCAGACCCTCACGCTGTAAGGAGGCGAGATGATCGCCAAGCGAGGCACGCAGGTTTTCGTCCTTATGGGAATAGGAGATAAACAGACGTAAGGGAGATCCTCGTGGCATTTGCCGACCAGCGCATAGCAGCCATTCTGAGGGCTGCAGGTTGAGCCTACGCGATTCGGGGGAGGAGTGGTAGGCCTTCCCTGATCGGGGAAAATCGCGGGCTACGGGCCCGTTAAGACTGGGCCCCCGCAGGAACCACGCCAAGGGGAGCCCAATCGATCTGCGGCATTCCCGGCTCTTTGTGCAACAGCTCACGCATCATGCAGCTCGCGGGGCCTGGCTACAGCAGCTCGGACTGCCACGCATTTGAGATGGAGGGTTCCGAATGTGTCAGCCAGCCCGACAACGAGAGACTCACCATCAAGGACATCGCAGGCCAGGGCCTGATCATGGCTGGGTGGCCAGGGAAGGCCGCAGGTTCTGCAGGCCCTTCAGGAACATGGGAATGAAGGTGTTGACCAACTCCTCCGGCTTCTCCTCCCACACCCGCCGGGCCGCGAGCACCCGCGACTTCTGCAGATCCCGGGAGAGCAGGGCCTGGGGCAGGCGCTCCAGCAGGTAGGCGGGCCGCTCCCAGACGGGCAGGGTGTTGGCGATCTCGACAAGATTGCCAAGGCGGCGGAGTTCAGCGCCGCCCATGATGTCCATGCCGGCCTCAAAGGCGGCGTGCTCGATCATGGCGTATTTGCGTTTGGCGGCATTCACCCGCTCCCGGTGGGCGGCGCTGCGGGCGGCGATGCGGCCGAGCCAGCGGCTGCCCCAGCTCACGTGGGCGGCCTCCTCCGGCAGGATCTTTTCGAGGGTGGCGCGGATGGCGCGGTTCTCGTCCGTGTCGGCAGCGTGCTTGAGGGCGTTGATGTGGGCGGAGAAGGCCTGGCAGCCGCGCTTCTCGGTGGCGTTGATCGAAGCCAGCACCGCGATCAGGCCGTCCTCCTGCTGCACCTCTGCGCCGCTCTTGTCGAACAGACGGTTGAGCTCATCGATGTAAGAGCCGCTGGGCAGGTTGGCGATCTCCTCACCCATCTCATAGAGAAGATCGGTGAGCCAGACGGCGTGGCGAGCCTCATCGCTGATGTGGTGGGAGAGGTCGCGCACCAGCTCGCGCGGCTTGCCGTCGAGGGCTTCGATCAGGGTGGTGAGCTCCAGGCAGGAGCGCTGCTCGTTGTAGCGGTAGCTGTTGAGGAACAGCACCTGCAGCTTGCGCTCCTTCACCACGTTGGCCATCACCTCGCGAGGGCCGATGGTGTTGAGCACTTTGCGGGGGTAGGCGACGGCCATCGGATCTCGGGATTCGTGGTGGGGATGGTAACGAGACTGGGCGGGCCCCTGGGCGCCAGGCCGGAGTGGGAGTGGGCAGACGCCCACAGACGGCGGCGGCCAGGGGAGTGCTGAGGGAGGGTCTCAGCTGTCGGCGGAGATCCTGATCGGCACGGCGACTCCGGCCAGGGTTGAGACGTCGTTGGCCCCATCGCCGGACGCGGAGCGACCGAGAAGGCCGGCGACAATGCCGGCATCGAAGGACCAGCGGCCGGGGCCGAGCAAAACCAGGGCCGCGCTGGCGCCGAGGTAGAGCACCACCAGCTCCAGCACGTAAATGTTGAGGCCGGAGGTGAGGATGTGGTGGTAAGCCGCCACCGACATGGTGCCCATCAGGGCCAGGGCACCGAGGGGGGCCATCACACCGAGGATCACCATCCAGCTGCCGAACACCTCGGCGTAACCGGCCAGGTGCGCCATCAGCAGCGGGAACGGCAGGTGCAGGGGGATGACGTAGTTGGCGGCAAAGCCAGCGGGATCGGCGAGCTTGTCCTGACCGTGGTGGATCATCATCAGCCCCACCGCCAGGCGCAGGGCGAGCAGGCCGGCGTTGGCAGCCAGGCCATCGCGCAGGAAGTAGGCGCGGAGGGGGGCGATCAGCGCCGGGGGGAGGACAACCGGTGCAGCTGCAGCGGCCGGGACGCCCTGGCGGGGGGCGTTGACCACGAACCACAGGGCGATCGTGGCCGTGAGGAAGCCCGCGGCGGCTTCCAACAGGGTGGTCGTGGACATGGACAGGAAGAGGCGGCGCTCATCCTGGCGGGAAATGTTGCGAACCGTGAAGGCGCTCTCAGGGAGAGGCCCAGGCAAGCGAGCCCAGAAGGAGCCAGCGAGGCAACCAGCCGTGAATCCACAAGTGGCCTGGCTGGCCCAACGCACGATCAGGGCAGACACCAGCACGATGGTCACCAACAATAAGATGGCAACTTCAGAAGGTTTCTTTTCTAGAGAATCCATACCTGTCAAACTCATCTGGCGACACGACAAGGCATAGCCGCGTTGTCCTGATTTGCGCCCCGCGCGTGGGCCGAGGGGCAACGCGGGTGGCGGTGATTTCATCGAGCAGACCATGTGCGTCGCAGGCTGCTGCCGCTTCTACCCAGCCTGCCCCAAGGTGAACAGAGGGTGTGATTGTCAGCAGGCCAGGCGAAGACACGATTTCAACATCATCGGATAGACTTGTAACATCAAGCAACGGCTGGGCAATACGGATGCCAAACGAGTGCACAGGGTTGTTCGGTCTTGCGCGAACGCAACCCCTGAGTGGCAGGCAGAGAGCATATGGTTGCGCAGCAGAGAGCTGGCGGCGGCCTGTCCACTCGAGGGGCTGGTTGGAAAGCGTCAAAGAACGGGGCGTATGTAGACCTGTACCGGCAATTCGCCATGTGTTTTAGACAGATCTACTTCTAGTGCTCGTGGGCTTCGAAGTAGATGCTCAGGGTCATAAACAAAGCAAAACAACTGTGTACAGTCTTGGTGGTTTTTGTACCGAGCAATATCCTCGACAAGCTGACTGCCCACATCTGCGTCTCCAAGCCCTGCTCGTGTCTTTTTGACTTCAATGACGGTTTTCTCGCTCTTTAGAAGAAAGTCCATTCGAGTGGCTTTTCCTGCATAGCCAGGCACCCATTCCTCGGACCTGACATCATCAAAGAATATACGCAGAACTGCGTGTAGGAGGTCTTGCACATCGTATTCATCAGTGATTTCGAGTGTCGACCTGCCTTTGTGCCTGGATCGCAGCTGGAGTGCCACCTGATGAAATCGTTCACACACTTGAATTAATGTGCGATTGACATCGGATTCGATTGTGACTCCAAAGGTATCGAGTTGGCTTGCTACCGTTTCCAATAAAGAAGCTAGCTCTTCGCAACTCTCGGCCCACCTTTGAAGCTCGTAAGCTTGTTCACAAGGCCAACAGTTTGGAGCAAACCCAATCTGATCTATTTCTTCAATGTAATGTGTCTTTCTTGGCGCAGCCTGTCGAATTAGCATCTTAGATCGTTGTATCGCAGAGTTCAGCGAGACTTGATCCCCGAATCTAACGGCTCTGACTGCAAGTGCATGATCTTTTAATAAGTTAGTGTCGCTCATGGGTGGATAGGGCTGGTCGGAGATCCTAAGCGCGACTGTAACCTCCATGTCTTTCCAACGCCATATGGGCGGGTCCGGTATCCACTCTGCGGTGGGTGCCGTTGTCGGCCTATGCAGCCGATGGGAAGCCAGCAACTTGCTCCAAAGGGCATGTGGTGCAATGGGTCCAGGGGATTGTACGGTGCGACCTTGGGGATTGTTTACGGACCCGGTATCGCCGGCTACGCTTAAATTAGGCTGGAACCCCGATCCTTCGAAGGCATATTGGATGGTTTCCGTGACCCGCCATGCCGCCTCTGATGCTTTCTGGAAACCACCTCCAAGGCGAGACTTGATTACCCATCAAGCTCCGCAACACAGGCCGGAAGATCGATAGCGCCTGCCAGAGAGGCCTGATTGCGCCGCTGCCTGGGGCTCGGGCGGCAATGGCTCTCTGGATTTTCAAGATGATTGCACTTCAACCAAGAAGGGGCTGTGGTGGCTACGAGTGGGCAACTTCTGCCTTCCGGGAGCCGTCTGGGCGCCACGGGTAGCGTCCGCCGCCTCGTCAGACGCTATTTCCACCCCCTGAACGGATACGATCTTCAAGAGTGCAGCAGATATATGCACATCGCCCGATCGCAAAAGAGGATATATTATTGACAAATCTGGTCACGGGCTGCTAAAACGGCATAAGATGGAATGCTTGCATCCAATATGGTCCTCATTGTTGCCGTCCATGGCATCGGTAATCAATACGGCGGAGAATATCAGCTACGAAGCAATTGGCTACCTGCTCTGCAAGATGGCCTGGCCCGCGCTGGGGCAGACCCGATTGATGAAGCAGATATGAGCTGCGCCTTCTACGGCGACCTCTTTCGCCCAGGTGGCAAAGCCCTGGACCCCTTTTATGACGCCTCTGACCTAGACGACGAATGGGAACAGGAATTGCTGCTGGCTTGGTGGAAAGAGGCGGCCCAACTAGACCCCCTGGTTGGCGGGCCCCATACCGGGGGCAAAGGCATTGGTTGGTTGGTGCTGCAGTCAGCCCTGGATGGGCTGAGCCAATCCAGCTTCTTCGCGGGGTTGGCCGAAACCGCCCTGATCGGCGATCTCAAGCAGGTGCGCCGCTACCTCCGCGAACCTGATCTGCGATCGGCAGCTCGCCAGCGGGTACTGGCTGCCCTGGCGCCTGATGCCCGCGTGGTGATCGGCCATTCCCTCGGTTCGGTGGTGGCCTACGAGGCCCTTTGCGCCGCTCCCGAGCAGCCGGCACGCACCTTCATCACCCTCGGCTCCCCCCTAGGGATTCGCCATTTGATTTTTGATCAGCTCGATCCGGCCCCGAACGAAGGCGTCGGGCGCTGGCCTGAAGGCCTGACTCGCTGGGTCAACATCGCTGCGGCGGATGACATCGTAGCCCTGGAGAAAAACCTGAACAGCCGCTTCGGGTCCGCCGTGATCGACCAGCGGGTGGACAATGGCTCGCGGGTCCATGATGCTGTGCGCTACCTCTGCACCAGGGAAGTGGGCGATGCCGTTGCCTCTGGACTCTGAACCCAGCCGGCGTCGGCTGCTGGCGGCAGGCAACAGCCGCTTTGCTGAGAAGGGGATCGCTGATCTGCAATCGGTTCCTGAGGAGCTCGCAGCGATCAGCCGCTTGTTTGGGGAGATGGGCTTTGAGGTGGAGCGCCAGGCCCTCGATCTGGATCACACCAGCCTGCTAGAGCGCTGCACGGGTTTGCGTTATAGCTCCGAAGCTGGTGATGTGCAGGTGGCGTATTTCTCCAGCCATGGTCAGCGAGATCGCGAACGCTTCTACCTACTCACCAGCAATACCAATCCTGCCGATCTCGATGCCAGCGCTATTGCGGCGGAAGATCTAGCCCGACGGCTGATCAAGGATTCCAAAGCCGCCCAGGTGCTGATCATCCTTGATCTCTGCCACGCGGAAGGACACATGCTCGACATCATCCGATTGGCTGCCAACCTGGCCCTTTCCGCCGGCGATCGTGATCCAGAAGTAGTGCTGATCGCTGCGGCCAGCAGCAAGCAAATCGCCACCGAAATGGCCTTTGTGAAGGCTCTCGAAACGGTGATAAACAATGTGAAGCAGGGTGATGAACGTCTGGGCGGCAAGGCCCAGCCCTACCTGCAAATCGGCAGCCTGCTTGGTCAGGTGAATCTGTGTTTGAAGGGCCAGAGGGCCCACCATTCCGTTTTGAAACTTGCCGGAGAGTGCAAGGTTTTCCCCAATCCCAACTACATCCCCCAACTCAGCCCCGGCCTCGACCTGGAAACCCAGGCTGCCTACCTGCGGCAACTACAGGCGAGCACGTTTCAGGAGCACTGGATCCCCAAGGCCCGCAGTGTGGAGAGCGGTGGCGGTGGTTGGTATTTCACCGGCCGGGAGCAGGCCTTGCGCGAGCTGGTGGCCTGGTTAAACCAAGCCCACACCAATGGCGGCCCCTGGGTGGTGACCGGATCGGCTGGCAGCGGCAAATCCGCCCTGCTGGCCCGGCTGGTGACGCTTTCTGATCCCCGCTGGCGCCAGCAGGTGCTCGGCCCCGGCCGATTGGAGCTCCCAGAGGGAACCCTGCCGCCGGAAGGGATTGTGCAGGCGGCGGTGCTGCTGCGCCGCAAGCTGTTGGCCAATGTGGTGGCCGAGCTGGCCGACCAACTAGAGCTCCAGGCAAACGATGCGGCGGCCTTGTGCAAGTCGATTGACACGGCGCCGCAGCACAAACGGGTGCTGGTGTTTGACGCCCTCGATGAGGCCGACGAACGGCAATTGATCGTGAGCGAACTGCTGCGCCCTCTAGCAGAGATGGGCCATGTGTTTGTGCTGCTGGGCAGCCGCCCCGACCCGGGGCCGGCCGATGCTGCCGCTGGCGCCAGGCGGATGACGGCATTGGGAGACGCGAGCCAGGAGCTGGATCTCGACGACCCCCGCTACGGCGAAGCCAACGATGTGGTGCTCTACCTGGAGCGGCGCCTGCTGGCCAGCGAGGAACCAGACCGCATCACGCCGTACCAATCGATGCGAGAGCGGGCGAAGCAGGTGGCCTTGGCCCTGGCCGAGCAATCGAACCATTCCTTCCTGGTGGCCCGCACCGCCGTGGCCGCCTTGCTGAATCGGCCCGATGCGGTGGATGTGGCGATCCCTGGTTGGCAGCAGCAGCTTCCCAGTGGCTTTGAGGAAGCCCTGGAGGAGTTTCTGCGCCAGTTGGATCAGGAGGAATTGGATCAGCAGGCGGCCCCTGCCGGCCGTGCTGACAAAGAGGGCACCGTCGTGACTGGCGCGATCGCCCGGGCCGTACTTCTACCCCTGGCCTTCGCCGAGGGGGAAGGGCTGCCCTGGGAGCGGATCTGGGCGGCCGTGGCGACGGCGCTCTATGGCAGCGCAATCAGCGATGCGCAGATCAAGTCCGTGCGGCAGAAAGCGGCGGCCTACATCGTGGAGGCGTTGGAGCAGGGCGGTTCGGTGTATCGCCTCTTCCACGAGCGGGCCGCCGAAGTGCTGGCTGAGCAATACCTGTTTACCCCCAGAGATGGGGAAACAGCCCAGGGGGCGATCGTGGATGCTCTTGTGCCGCTGGTGCCGTCGCTGCCAGGCCAGAAGATGCCGGACTGGCCCCAGGCCCATCCGTACCTGCTTAGCCACTTGGCCGCCCATGCCGCCAAGGCCGTCCGGCTGCAGGAGCTGGCTGCTGATCAGCTCTTCCTGGCGGCCTGCGATCCCACCCGGCTTCGACCCGCCTTGCAAGCCGCCGCCGAGCAAAACGCCGATCACCCAGACGCCGAATCGCTGCGGGAGATCGCCGCCACCTATGAGCTGGCCGCCAACACGCTGCCCGGCTGCACGGCCCTGGAGCGCCTTGCCTACCTGGAGCTAGCCGCCCGCCAACTGGGGTGTAACAACCTGGCCGATCGCTGGCAGGCCCGATCCCTGGATCGGCCCTGGACCGTGCCCTGGACCTGCTGGCGGCCGAGCACGCCCCACCAGCGCATCAACACCCCATCTTCGGTGCACTCCGTGGCCTTCAGCCCGGACGGGAGGTGCCTCGCTTCCGGCTCTGCCGACGGCACGCTGCAGCTGTGGGAAGCGGGTAGCGGTAAGCCCATCGGCTCCCCCCTTCAAGGCCATACAAACTATGTGGCCTCCGTGGCCTTCAGCCCGGACGGGCGGCACCTCGTTTCCGGCTCTTTCGACAACACCCTGCGGCTTTGGGATGCGTCTAGCGGCAAGCCCATCGGTTCCCCCTTTCAAGGCCATACAAGCTGGGTGTACTCCGTGGCCTTCAGCCCGGACGGGCAGCGCTTCGTTTCCGGCTCTGCCGACAACACCCTGCGGCTTTGGGATGCGTCTAGCGGCAAGCCCATCGGCGACCCCCTTCAAGGCCACACAAATTGGGTACGTTCTGTGGCCTTCAGCCCGGACGGGCGGCGCCTCGTTTCCGGCTCTTTCGACAACACCCTGCGGCTGTGGGATGCGTCTAGCGGTAAGCCCATCGGTGCCCCCCTTCAAGGCCATGCAAAAGCGGTGTACTCCGTGGCCTTCAGCCCAGACGGGCAGCGCCTTGTTTCCGGCTCTCTCGACAACACCCTGCGGCTGTGGGATGCGGGTAGCGGCAAGCCCATCGGCTCCCCCCTTCAAGGCCATGCAAAAGCGGTGTACTCCGTGGCCTTCAGCCCAGACGGGCAGCGCTTCGTTTCCGGCTCTGACGACAACACCCTGCGGTTTTGGGAGGCGTCTAGCGGCAAGCCTATCGGCTCACTCCTTCAAGGCCATACAAATCGGGTACGCTCCGTGGCCTTCAGCCCGGACGGGCGGCGCCTCATTTCCGGCTCTGCCGACAAAACCCTGCGGCTTTGGGAGGCGGGTAGCGGCAAGCCCATCGGCGTCCCCCTTCAAGGCCATGCTAAAGCGGTGTACTCCGTGGTCTTTAGCCCAGACGGGCAGCGCCTCGTTTCCGGCTCTCTCGACAACACCCTGCGGCTTTGGGAGGCGGGTAGCGGCAAGCCCATCGGCGCCCCCCTTCAAGGCCATGCAAAATGGGTGTACTCCGTGGCCTTCAGCCCAGATGGGCACCGCCTTGTTTCCGGCTCTCTCGACAACACCCTGCGCCTCTGGGATGTCGCTACGGGCAAGCCCATCGGGCCCCCTCTCCAAGGGCATACAAGCTCGGTGTACTCCGTGGCCTTCAGCCCAGACGGGCAGCGCCTCGTTTCCGGCTCTGCCGACAATACCCTGCGGCTGTGGGATGCGTCTAGCGGCAAGCCCATCGGCGACCCCCTTCAAGGCCACACAAATTGGGTACGAACGGTGGCCTTCAGCCCGGACGGGCGGCGCCTCGTTTCCGGCTCTGCCGACAACACCCTACGGCTGTGGGATGCGGCCAGTGGGAAGACGATAAAAGAGCTTCAGCTTGAAGTACCCCTTTTTGGTGTGGCTTTCGCTCAAAACATGATCGTGGTTGCAGCGGGGGAAGGCTTGCTGGCGATTGGAATCGATTTGCTGCAATGTTCTCAGATTTGTCTGCCGGCAAAGCTTGCTGAGCCCCCAGACGAACAACCGCCTAGAAGGAATCTTTTCCGTTCAATTTATCTCGCCGTTCGAATGATCAGGTCAAAGTTGTAACGGTTTTATTGCTGAGATCTTTTTGGTTTGATAACCAGTGAAAGGGTGTTGAATGAGCCCGGCTGCCCCTCTGGATGATGGCCGAAATCCGCAGTGATTTAAGCACCATTGATTGGAAACAGGTTGCTTCCACCGCTCAGGGATCCAGCACCTGCTCAAGCCACTTCGCGCCTGGCGAAGAAGCCACAGCCGCGCCTTCCCCCCAGCTCGTGGCAGCGCCGGTGCACACCTTCCACAAACCCGCCCGGGAGGTCTTCATCTCCTATGCCTGGGGGGATGACAGCCCCTCCGGCAAAGAACGCCAACGGATTGTGGATCGCTTGGTGGAAACCCTGCGCAGCCGCGCTGAGGAGATCACGGTACGCATCGATCGCGATGAGTTGCGACCTGGTGACTTGATCAGCGCCTTCATGGATTGCCTGTCCGCCGCCGATCGAGTAATTGTGGTGATTAGTGCCAAATATCTGCGGTCGGAATACTGCATGTATGAATTGTTTAAGATCTATCAGAACTGCCGCATGAAAGCCCACGACTTCCAGCCGCGCATCATTCCTATCATCTTGCCTGATGCCGGCCTCTCCGGAGGGCCTGCAGGGCGATTACGGCCTGCGATTTACTGGGATGAACAAGCACAAGAGCTCGCGCCCCTCGTCGAAAACAATTTTCATGTCGTAAGTCCAGCTTTTCTCACCAAATATCGCCTGATTGGCGAGTTTGCCCGCAACAGTTCTGATATAATCGAATATCTTACTGATCAACTCCAGCTATTGATGAAAAGACGAATGATCGACAAAGTAGGAACATTCCGAACATATTCGTTTAGCTGAAGTTTGTATCTTAACGTGCCGCCTGCTTCCAGGCTTATTCTGTCATGGAAAGGCTCAACATTGACCATGGCATTGACGCGTTGGGTCTCCAGGAGACGTTGATCATTCCAAGCTCCTCTTTCGTCCATTAACTCATTAATATTTGGGATCGCAACCTGATAAACCGCCAAAGCATCTATCTTGCGAGCTGGCGGAGATCCCATTCCTTGCATTACGTGTGCAACGCTGCAGATCTGAATTCCAAGACCGATGACAACAATATCCCTCTGAGTTGAATTTACAACGAGTACATCAAAGACTGGGTCAAGGCCGGCATAGTTGTAGTTGCTAAAGCGAAAATCTGTCTTTTGCAAGAAAGGCATGCTGCGAGAGGCAATCTTATACATGGCTACTTTCAGTCTCATGGATGCTAGATAGAGCCAAGACAAGGACCTCTTCATGGTTGACCTTCTTGGGTAGTAACTGCCTGGAATGCATAAGGTATTCTCGCTATTGCATGGATCAGAGCCCCACCCTTGAGGTTGATCGACTATTCTTTCCACATCAATAGTGTATTCAAGCTTCTTGCTTGACCATGCCTGTGCCTTTCTTAGGACTACCACGCCCGCAAAAATAGATCCACAAATTTTGAGTACCGCCACGATGACATCCAGAATGGTGGATAGGCAATTTACGTCCAACATGTTGACAGCTCGTGCAAACAAACCCTGGACGTGCTGAATCATGAGGGCTGGTTCTTGGTGGCTAAATCGCCAAAGACATTCAATATGTTTACGCTTGCTATAGACTTCACTCTTGTCGTCCAGCTAACGCTATATGGGCGGGTCCGGCATCCACCTCACGGTGGGTGCCGTTGTCGGCCTATGCAGCCGATGGGAAGCCAGCAACATGCTCCAAAGGGCATGTGGTGCAATGGGTCCAGGGGATTGGACGGTGGGACCTTGGGGATTTTTTTCGGACCCGGTATTGCGGCTACGCTTAAATTAGGCTGGAACCCCGATCCTTCGAAGGCTTATTGGATGGTTTCCGTGACCCGCCATGCCGCCTCTGATGCTTTCTGGAAACCACATCCAAGGCGAGATAAAGCATTCTTGCAGCCACAACCACTTACAAGCAATCGCCTCCATGCCGAAACGTGTGGCAACTTGTCGGTTTGCTGAGGCCGGCGCATTCAACGGCCTTCTTTTCCCGTGGCCGCGTCCTTCCAGCGATTTCGTTGGGAAACACCCATTGCCAGCTCCATTCCCACTCCAGCAGCTCCCGGTACAGAAACAGCAGCGCCGCCAGGATGGGATCAGCCCCCGCCGCAGCCATGACCTTCTTCGTCAACGCACGCTGCATCGACTGCGGCACCTGCTGGCAGTGGGATCCGCAGCACTTCGCCCCGGCGCCCAGCGGCGAGGCGTCCCACGTCTGGCGCCAGCCTGAGGGGGAAGCGGAAACCACCCAGGCGCTGCTGGCGTTGCGGGCCTGTCCGGTGGCGGCGATCCAGGCACCCGCCGCACTGGTGCGGCGTACCCCCGCCGATGGCTTTCCGGCCCTGCTCACGCGCCATGCAGCCGGGGAGGTGTATTACTGCGGCTGGGCGTCGCGGCGCAGCTTCGGGGCCAGCAGTTATCTGATCGTGCGGCCAGCGGGGAACGTGCTGATCGACAGCCCCCGCTTCAACGCGCCCCTGGCCCGCCGGATCGAAGCCCTGGGTGGGCTGGCCGCGATCGTGCTCACGCACCGCGATGACGTGGCCGACCACGACCGCTGGGCGCAGCGCTTCGGCTGCCCCCGCTGGATCCACGCCGCCGACGGCGACGCCGCCCCCGGGGCGGAACACCTCCTGCAGGGGGAGGAGCCCCTGGATCTCGACGCCCACCTGCGCCTGATCCCGGTGCCGGGCCACACCGCCGGCTCGCTGGTGGCCCTGCTCGGCGGCCAGATCCTCTTCAGCGGCGACCACCTCTGGTGGAGCGACACGGCCGGCGCCGTGGTGGCCTCCCGCACCTACTGCTGGCACGACTGGGAGCGTCAGCTGGCGTCGGTGGCGAAGCTGCGGGAGCTGGATGTTCGCTGGCTGCTGCCCGGCCACGGCGGGCGGCGCCGCTTCGACGCCGGCGAATGGGCGCCGCAGATCGATGGGGTGCTCAGCACCTGGGGAGCATCAGGCGCTGCCGCGGTGACGCAACGACCCTCGAACAGCGAGGCGATTTCTTCCGCCGCCATCTGTTCGAAATCATCGGGCACCTGACACTGACCGGCCAGCCGTCCGAGACGGCGCGACGGGGAAGCAGGTGACGTGCTCTCAAGGTATTCCACTCCATCAACCTAGTCGCCCCCCTCAGCCCAGCAGCCCCCTCAGCTCTTCCTTCGCCGCCGCCAGCGCCCCATCCAGCGCCGCGCCGTCGCGGCCGCCGGCCTGGGCCAGGTTGGGGCGGCCGCCGCCGCCGCCGCCGCAGGCCTTCGCCACGCCCCCCAGGAAGGCGCCCGCCTTCGGGCCCTTCGCCACCACCGCCGGCCCGAAGGCCGCCACCAGCACCAGCTTGCCCAGATCCGCCGGCTCCGGCAGGCCGCCGAGCAGCACCGCGGCGCCCTCACCGAGCTGATCCACCAGCCCCTGGGCGGCGCTCTGCAATCCCGTCCCCTCCACCCCATCGAGACGGCTCACCAGAAGCGCAAAGGGCACGCCGCCGCCGCCGGGGACCACCACCTCCGCCTGCCCCGCCAACGCCGCCGCCTTCGCCACCGCCAAATCCGCGCGGGCCGCCGCCAGCGACTTGCCGGTGACCTTCAGCTCCTCCTGCAGCGCGCTCACCCGCTCCACGATCTCGCCCGGCTTGGCCTTGAAGCGATCCCCCAGCTCGCGCACCACCTTGTCGCGCTCCGCCACCCAGGCCAGCACCGCCGGCCCCGCCACCGCCTCGATGCGGCGGATGCCCGAGGCCACGCCGCTCTCGCCGACGATTTTGAAAATGCCGATCTCGGCGGTGTTGGCCACGTGGGTGCCGCCGCACAGCTCCATCGACACCCCCGGCACATCCACCACCCGCACCCGCTCGCCGTACTTCTCGCCGAACATCGCCACCGCACCGGCCGCCTTCGCCCGCTCGATCTCCATCTCCTGCACCTCCAGCGCGTGGGCATCGGCGATCCAGCCGTTGATCAGGGCCTCGATCCGCTCCAGCTCCTCGCCACTCACCGGCCGGGGGCAGTGGAAGTCGAAGCGCAGGCGATCGAAATCCACCAGCGAACCCGCCTGGGCGATCGATGGATCCACCACCTGCTTGAGCGCCGCCTGCAACAGATGCGTGGCGGTGTGGTGGGCCTGGGCGCGGCGGCGGCAGGAGCGGTCCACCCGCGCCGTCACCACATCCCCCAGCCGCAGCACCCCCCGCTCGATTCGCCCGCCGTGCACGAACACGCTGCGGTTGCGGCTCACCGCATCGATCGCCACGATCACTCCCTCGCCATCGGTGCCGCCGCCGCTCAACGTGCCGTGGTCGCCCACCTGGCCGCCGCCCTCCCCATAAAACGGCGTGGCATCAAGCACCAGCTGCACCGCATCGCCCGCCACCGCCAGCCCCGCCGGCGCGCCATTCACCACCAGCGCCAGCACGCAGCTCGGGTGCTCCAGCTCCTCATACCCCTGGAAGCGGGTGGGCTCCAGGCTGGCCGCCAGCTGCTCGATCGCATCCTGCAGCGTCAGATCCACGCTCACCGCCGCGGCCTTGGCCCGCTGCCGCTGCTCCTCCATCGCCACCTCGAAGCCCGCCAGGTCCACCGTGAGGCCGTGCTCCTCGGCGATCTCCTCGGTGAGCTCCAGCGGGAAGCCGTAGGTGTCGTACAGCTCGAACGCCCGGGCGCCGCTGATCTGCTCCGGCTTGGCGGCCAGCACCTCCGCCAGCAATTTCTCCCCCCGCTCCAGGGTTTCCAGGAAGCGGGCCTCCTCCCGCTCCAGCTCCGCCAGGATCGCCACCCGCCGCTCCCGCAACAGCGGATGCACGTCCGCCATCAGGGCGATCGCCGCCTCGCCCAGCTCCGCCAGGAACGGCCGCTCGATCCCCAGCAGCCGGCCGTGGCGCACCACCCGCCGCAGCAGCCGGCGCAGGATGTAGCCCCGCCCCAGGTTGCTGGCCGTCACCCCATCGCCGATCAGCTGCACCACCGCACGGCCGTGGTCGCCGATCACCTTCAGCGATGTTTTGCCCTTTTCATCAAGCTGGGGATAGGCCACGCCCGCCAGGGCGGCGGCGGTTTCGATCAGCGGATAGATCAGATCGGTTTCGTAGTTGTTCGGCACGCCCTGCAGGATCTGAGCCATGCGCTCCAGGCCCATGCCGGTGTCGATATTGCGATTCGCCAGCGGTGTGAGGGTGCCCTCCGCGTCGCGGTTGTACTGCATGAACACCAGGTTGTAGAACTCGATGAAGCGGCTGTCGTCCTCCAGATCGATGCCCTCATCGCCCAGTTCCGGCTTGAAGTCGTAGTAGATCTCCGAGCAGGGGCCGCAGGGGCCGGTGGGGCCGGAGGCCCAGAAGTTGTCGGCCTCATCCATGCGCACGATCCGCTTCGGGTTCACGCCCACCGCATCGCGCCAGATCGCCTCGGCCTCCTCATCCTCCCGGAACACGCTCACCACCAGATGGGCAGGGCTGAGGCCGAACACCTCGGTGCTCAGCTGCCAGGCCCAGGCGATCGCCTCGGCCTTGAAATAATCGCCGAAGGAGAAATTGCCGAGCATCTCGAAATAGGTGTGGTGCCGCGCCGTGCGGCCCACGTTCTCGATGTCGTTGGTGCGGATGCACTTCTGGCTGCTCGTCGCCCGCGCCGCCGGCCGCTCCGCCTGGCCCAGAAACACCGGCTTGAACGGCAGCATGCCGGCGATCGTCAGCAGCACCGTCGGGTCGTCGGGCACCAGCGAGGCGCTGGCGATGCGCCGGTGGCCCAATTCCTCGTAGAAGCGCAGGAACGCCTCGCGGATCTCGGCGCCGGAGCGGGGGCGGGGGCCGGAAGCGGGGGCGGCGGTCATGACGGCGAAAGCGGCCGGGGCGGAAGGGCCATGTTCCCATCGGGGCCGCCGCGGCCCGCGACCGCAGCGCTGAACACCTCGATCTCCCCCAGCCCCTTCACCGCCTGCGGGCCGTGGCTGCGCAGGGCGAGCGCCGGGCAATCCGCCACCAGAGCGGCGGTGGCACCATCCAGGCAGAGCGGAGCGTCCAGCCGGCGGGTGAGGCCCTCCATCCGGCTCGCCCGGTTCACCGTGTCGCCGATCACCGTGAACTCCAGCCGCTGGGGGCTGCCGATCTGACCCGCCACCACCGGCCCGCTCGCCAGGCCGACACCGCTGGCCAGCGGCTCCTCTCCGTCCCCCGTCCCCCCCTGGCGGCGCCACTCCTCATTGAGCTGCGCCAGTCGCTCCCCCATCGCCAGGGCGCAGCGCACCGCCGCCTCCGCCTCCTGCCGCGGCCCCCGCCCCAGCGGCGAGCCGAACACCGCCATCACCGCATCGCCAATGAACTTGTCGATCGTGCCGCCGTGGGCGCTGATCACCTCCACCATCGCCCCCAAGTACACATTGAGCTGGCGCACGTGCCGCTCGCTCTCGCCGGCGACGCTGCGGCGGCGCGTCAGGTCGGTGAAGCCCTTCAGATCGGAGAACAGCACCGTCACCTCCAGCACCCGGCCCCGCAGGATGCCCCGCGCCGATTCCGGGTCGGCCAGGATCTCCGCCACCACGCTGGGGGCCACGTAGCGCTCGAAGGTCTGGCGCAGCCGGCGGCGCTCCCGCCCCTCCAGCAGGTAGGCGTTGCCGCCATGGAGCAGGGCGAGCAGCACCAGGCCGGTGGCGGGTGCCAGAAGGGGAAGCCAGCGATGGGCCAGCTGCAAGGCCAGCACCGCGGCCACCAGCTGCAGCGCCAGGGCGCCCCCCAGCACCCCCAGCCGCCAGCCCGGGGGTCGCCGCGCCAGGGCCAGGCCACCGGCCACCAGCAGGGGCAGCAGCACCACCAGGGCGCGGCGGGGTGGGGATTCCGGCCAGGGCAGCAGGCCGTCGCCCTGCAGGGAGTTGGCGGTGGCGGTGGCCAGCAGCTCCAGGCCGGAGAGGGGCCCGAAGGCGGTGGCGTGCCGCCCTCCCTCCAGCGGACCGAGCACCACCACGGCGTCCTGGAGCAGCGGCCGCAGCGGCTGGTTCCGCCAGCGCTGGGGATCGAGCACCTCCCAGGCGGGCAGCCGGCTGAAGCTGCCCTCCGGTCCGTAGACATTCAGGCCGGCGAGGGCATCCACCCGGCGGGATGGCCAGCCGGCCAGCCGCAGCAGGGTGGTGGACAGGGCCGGCGGGCTCTCCACCCCCCGGGCCCGCAACAGACCGCTGGCATAGGCGTCGGGATGGCGCAGGGGCTCGCCGGGCACGGGCGCGAGGGTGTTGCTCAGCCCCACCGCCGCCCGCCCGCCGATCGCCGGCAGGAACAGCTCCGGCAACACCAGGGTGAGGCCACCGGCGCCGCGGGTATCCTCCGGCTCCAACATCTCGGCGGCGAGGGCCACCCGACCCCGCGCCCCGGCCAGGAAACGGCTGAAGGCCTCGTCGTCCGCAGAGCCCTCGGCGCTGGGGCCCTCAAACACCACGTTGATCGCCACCGCGCGGGCGCCGGCCGCCAGCAGCCGGCGACTCAGCTCCCCATAGGCCGCCCGCGGCCAGGGCAGGGTGTCGGTGCCGCGGGTCCAGGCCGGTTGGTTCGGACTGCGGGAGAACCAGGCCGCCTGCTGCAGGGTGGCGTCATCGATCGGCACCACCAGCACCGCCGGCGGAGGGCGGCGCGGGCCGCGCCAGAGCAGCAGTTGCTGCTCCAGATTCCGCTCCCAGACCCGCCAGCGCGGCCCCGGCCAACCGGCGGTGCCGCCCATCCACAGGCTGATGGCAGCGGTCAGCGCCGCCAGAACCAGGGTGCGGCCCGGGCGCGGGGAGGGAAGGGCCATTCAGGACACGGGCACCCGCTCAGAAGAGGCCGAAGCGGGGGAAGGAGGGCAGCGAGGGCAGGGAGGGCACGGGCGGCACCACGGGCAGCGATACGCCAGGGACGGTGGAGCGGATGTAGCTCTCCAGCGCTGCGAAACCGGGCAGGGGGCTGCGGAATCCGCTGAACAGCGGACCGGTGAAGATGGCGTTGTAGTCGCCGGAGTTGAGGCGCAGCAGGGTGAGGATCACGCCCTCAGCCGAGAGCTTCACCTTCTGGCCCGCTTCCACCGGCGTGGCGGGCTTGCCGGTGGGCTCGCCGTTCTGGAGCGGCTCCACATCCACGCTGCCCTCCAGCACAGAGAGCTCGGCCGTGCCGTCCTCCTGCACGTCGATCAGGTAGTTGGTGCCGCGCACGCTGAGGCGGGCGGAACGGGTGCAGCCGTTCTGCTTGCCGGACACCAGGATCTGTCCCTTTTCCACCAGGAAGCAGCTGGAGCCGAGCCGGAGCAGGGAGAAGCGGTTGATCCGGCCGGCGGCACCGGTGCTGAAGGCCAGTTGGCCGCGGCTGTTGCCGGTGCTCACCGTCTGGGGCGCCGAGGCCCGATCCTTTGGCGCCGCCTGCTTCTGATTGATGAAAAGCTCCCGGCCATCGAGGATTTCCTGCACGGTGGCGGATTCGGCAGCCCAGCCACCGCGGCCGTCCATCACCACCAGGACCAGGAGCAGCGCCGCCGCCGGCAGGGGAACGGAAGGGACTCGCGCCATCGCACCCCCGACACGGGTTGCACCCCATTGTGATAGGGATTTCCCCCGTCGGCGGGGTGGAGCGGGGAAGATGAAATCCCCACCAGCCGCCACCGATCGATGGAGCTGCTGCAGCGCCTCCTGTTCGCCCTGCTGGCCACCGTCGTCCTGGTCGGAGTGGCCGAGATCTGCCGGCGGCGGCGCCTGAGCCTCCCCCCCGCCCGGCTCGTGCTGATCGCCCTGGTGAGCTGGGTGGTGATCGGCGCGCAGACGCGGGCGCTGCTTGGCCCCATGGCCCATCGCTGGTTGGAGCTGGCGGGGGTGCTGCTGCTCTGCCTCACCGCCGTGCGGCTGGCACTGTGGGTGGGCCTGGAGATTCCGGGCAGCCTGGGCTTGTGGCGACGGCCCCCGAAGCTGCTGGTGCAACTGTTGATGGTGGGCTTCGGCGGCCTGATCGCCGTGGTGGTGGTGCGCCAGACCCTGCAGATCGACCTGCTTGGCCTGGTCACCACCTCCGCCGTGCTCACCGCCGTGGTGGGTTTTGCCGCCCAGGGTCTGCTCAAGGATCTGATCGCCGGGCTGGAGCTGCAACTGGGGGACGACTTCGCGATCGGCGACCTGGTGGAGCTGGGTGGCGTGCAGGGGGTGGTGGAAAGCGTGAGCTGGCGGGATACCAGCCTGCGCACCATCGAGGGCACACGCCTGGTGGTGCCCAACGGCAAGGTCACCGACGACGTGATCGTGAACAAGGAGGCCTATGGCTATTGCGGCAACCGCTTTCAGATCGGCCTCGACTATGCGATTCCGCCCGCCCGCGTGCGGGCGATGCTGCTCAGCCTGCTGGCCAATCACCCGCTCGTTCTCAGCGATCCCAAGCCGAAGGTGCGGCTCAGGGAGTTCGGTGACAGCGCCATCCTCTACGACCTGCAGGTGTGGCACCCCAGGGCCGTGGAGCCGGGGCTCCTCGATCTGCGCAGCGAGCTGCTGGAGCAGATCTGGTATGCGTTGCAACGGCAGGGCTGGACCATTCCGTTCCCGGTGCGCGAGCTGCGGGCCGCCCCGCCGCCGCCGGACCCGGAGCAGGAGCGCCAGCCCGCCGAGGCCACGGCGCTGACCTGCCTCCGGCGCAACCCCCTGTTCCGTGTGCTCAGCTCCGAGCAGCAGGGCCAGCTGATCGCCTCCAGCAGCCGGGTGCGCTTCGGGCCGGGTGAAGCGATCGTGCGCGAAGGGGAGGCGGGCAACTCGCTGTTCCTGTTGATGGAGGGAACGGTGGCCGTCATCAAGCGGGGCGCGGATGGCACGGACGTGCCGGTGCGCGAGCTGGAGGCGGGGGAGGTCTTCGGGGAGATGACCCTCTTCCTCGACGCTCCCCGCAGCACCACGGTGCGGGCCCTGCGGGAATGCCACCTGCTGCAAGTGGGCCGGGACTGTTTCAGCCGGCTGATCGCCAGCAATCCCAACCTGCTGGAGGAGCTGGCGGAGCAGGTGCAAGAGCGTCTCGACGAGCTCAAGGCGATCGGAACCCGCAGCCAGAGGGACACCGGTCCCGATCTGCTGGCGACGATGCGGCGGCTGCTGATGAACCTGCGGAACTGATCCGGCCCGCCGCGCGGGGGCGAGGGATCATGATCAGCGCCAGAACGCCCCGCTGTTCCGTTGCTGGACTCCCCGGTTGGCCGGCCCTCCCGCGCCCGGATGCGCCTCTTCTCCCTCGGCTGGGCCCTGTTGGCGGCCGGGGGGGCCTTCCTGGCGGCGGCGGCGCTGGCCTGGCGCTCCGCCGCCCCCGCCCTCGATCCCCTGCTGCGGGCCACCGGCTGCGGCCTCTTCTACGGCCTGCTCGCCTTCCACCTGCAGCGCGTCGACCCGGACGATGGCCACCTGCAGGCCGGGCTGGTGGGAGCGGTCTGCGGCATCGGCAGCCTGGCGGAACCCCTCCTGCTGCCGCCCCTCGCCGCCGCGGATCCCCGGGGGGTGGCCGAATTCCTGCGGACAGCGATGATGGTGGCGCTGCGCGGCTGGCTGCCGCTCTGGCTTCCCTTGATCGGCAGCGCCCTGACGCTGCACGGAGCCCTCCGCCTGCTGCCCGCCCTGCGGCCATGAGCCTGCTGCACGCCACCTGGCTGTTTCC
This sequence comes from Cyanobium sp., assembly GCA_044351065.1. Taxonomy (GTDB): domain Bacteria; phylum Cyanobacteriota; class Cyanobacteriia; order PCC-6307; family Cyanobiaceae; genus Cyanobium. The sequence continues at coordinate 65,642 of JBILGK010000006.1, read as the reverse complement.
GCCGCACGGGGCCGGCGGACGGCTGTTGCTCTGGGCCGACACCTGGCGGGTCGCCTCGCCCGTGACGCCCGGCACCGAGGTGGGCGACCACCCCCTCGCCCTCAGCCAGGACGACCTGGCCGCCTGGCTCGACGACCACGCGCTCTGGAGCGAGGCCCTGCGCCCCGTCTCCGCCATCCTCACCCTGCCCAGCCGCAGCCAGGCCGCCCGCGGCCGCAAGCGCGGCGAGGGCGCCTGGAGCGGCCTGCCCCTCCAGGCCGGCGAGCCGATCCCCAAGGAACCGCTCTGGTGGCCCTGGCGCGTTGAGGGTTGGGCGCTGGAGCCCGGCGCCGCGGCCGAATGGCTCAGCGGCCTGCCCCTGGCCGAAGGGCGTGCCGATCTGGCCGACGAACTGCGCTGGTGGACCCACCTGCAGCGCTGGGCCCTCAGCCTGATCGCCCGCGGCCGCTGGCTGCCCCTGGTGGAGGAGGGACGCGCCCACTGGCTGGCGCTGATCAACCGCGAGGGCGACCGCCGCCGGCTGGAGGAGATGGCCTCGCGACTGCCCCAGGCCGCCTGCTGCGCCATGGCCGATGGGTCGATGGCCTGCCGCCGCCCCGGCAGCGGTCGCCTGCGGGTCGCCAGCCTGCTCGAGGCCCTGCTCGACGGCCAGCTGCGCGCCGGCCACAGCGCCGATCCCTCCGGCCTCGACCCCCTGCTGACCGCCTGGGACAAGGCCCTCACCAAGGGGGATGGCCGCCTCAAGCTCGAGGCGGAGGAATGCGAACGGTTGGAGATCGCCACCCACCACTGGCGGGAGGGGCTCACCGGCCGGGTGGCACCGGCGCGGGCCTGCCTGGAGCTGTTCACCCCCACGGAGGGGGAGGAGCTCTGGGAGCTGCGCTTCTCCCTCCAGGCCGAAGCCGACCCCAGCCTGCGCCTGCCCGCCGGTTCCGTCTGGGCCCGCGGCGACAACCCGCTCCAGCTCGGGGAGGTGGAGGTGGAGCTGCCCGGCGAGCTGCTGCTGGAGGGCATGGGCCGGGCGCTGCAGGTGTTCCCGCCGATTGAGCGCGGTCTCGACGCCGCGGCGCCGGAAACGATGCAGCTCACCCCGGCGGAGGCGTTCGTGCTGGTGCGCACCGCCGCCGCCCAACTGCGCGATGTGGGCGTGGGCGTGATCCTGCCCGCCAGCCTCAGCGGTGGCCTCGCCAGCCGCCTCGGCCTGTCGATCACCGCCGAACTCCCCAGCCGCTCCCGCGGCTTCAGCCTCGGCGAGAGCCTGGAGTGGAGCTGGGAGCTGATGATCGGCGGCGTCACCCTCAGCCTGCGGGATCTGGAGCGGCTGCAGGCCAAGCGCAGCCCCTTGGTGCAGCACAAGGGAGCCTGGATCGAGCTGCGGCCCGCCGATCTGCGCAACGCCGAGCGCTTCTGTGCCGCCGAGCCCGGTCTCAGCCTCGACGACGCCCTGCGCCTCACCGCCAGCGACGGCGAAACTCTGATGCGCCTGCCGGTGCATCGCTTCAATGCCGGCCCGCGCCTGCAGGCGGTGCTGGAGCAGTACCACCAGCAGAAGGCCCCTGATCCCCTGCCCGCCCCCGAGGGCTTCGCCGGTCAGCTGCGGCCCTACCAGGAGCGGGGCCTGGGCTGGCTCGCCTTCCTGCACCGCTTCGACCAGGGCGCCTGCCTGGCGGACGACATGGGTCTGGGCAAAACCATCCAGCTGCTCGCCTTCCTGCAGCACCTCAAGGCCGAGCAGGAGCTGAAGCGCCCCGTGCTGCTGGTCGCCCCCACCTCGGTGCTCACCAACTGGAAGCGGGAAGCCACGGGCTTCACCCCCGAACTCAACGTGCGCGAGCACTACGGGCCGCGCCGGCCCTCCACCCCCGCCGCCCTCGCCAAGGCGCTTGCGGAGGTGGATCTGGTGCTCACCAGCTACGGCCTGCTCCAGCGCGATTCCGAACTGCTGGAGACCATCGATTGGCAGGGGGTGGTGATCGACGAGGCCCAGGCGATCAAGAACCCCGCCGCCAAGCAGAGCCAGGCCGCCCGCGACCTGGGGAGGCCCGGCAAGAACGCACGCTTCCGCATCGCCCTCACCGGCACCCCGGTGGAGAACCGGGTGAGCGAGCTGTGGGCACTGATGGACTTCCTCAACCCCAAGGTGCTCGGCGATGAACCCTTCTTCCGTCAGCGCTACCGCGTGCCGATCGAGCGCTACGGCGACATGAGCTCCCTGCGGGATCTCAAGGCCCGCGTCGGCCCCTTCATCCTGCGGCGCCTGAAAACCGACAAGGCGATCATCTCCGACCTGCCGGAAAAGGTGGAGCTGCTGGAGTGGGTGGGGCTGGCTCCGGAGCAGGTGAAGCTGTATCGCCGCACCGTCGAAGAAAGCCTCGACGCCATCGCCCGCGCCCCCCTGGGGCAGAAGCACGGCCAGGTGCTGGCCCTGCTCACGAAGCTCAAGCAGATCTGCAACCACCCGGCCCTGGCCCTCAAGGAGCAGGGGGTGGACAACGGCTTCGCCGCTCGCTCCGCCAAGGTGCAAAGGCTCGAAGAGATCCTCGAGGAGGTGATCGAAGCGGGCGATCGCGCCCTGTTGTTCACCCAGTTCGCGGAGTGGGGCCATCTGCTCAAGGCCTACCTGCAGCACCGCTGGCATCGCGAGGTGCCGTTCCTGCACGGCGGCACCTCCAAGGCGGAGCGGCAGGCGATGGTGGATCGCTTCCAGGAGGACCCCCGCGGCCCGCAGCTTTTCCTGCTCTCGCTCAAGGCCGGCGGGGTGGGCCTCAACCTCACCCGCGCCAGCCACGTGTTCCACATCGATCGCTGGTGGAATCCGGCGGTGGAAAACCAGGCCACCGACCGCGCCTACCGCATCGGCCAGACCAACCGGGTGCTGGTGCACAAGTTCATCACCAGCGGCTCGGTGGAGGAACGCATCGATCGCATGATTCGCGAGAAATCAAAGCTGGCCGAAGAGATCGTGGGCAGCGGCGAGGAATGGCTGGGGGGCTTCGACATGGGTCAGCTGCGCGAGCTGGTGGCCCTCAGCGACGAGGACTGAGCCCCTGCCCTTCCCAGCGAGCCTCAGACCCCGGGGCATCCGCAAAGCGCCGCTGTTTGCGGGGCACGTTTCCGATCTGGTAGCCGCTGGGGAACGGCGGGCGTCCCAGCAGCCTCTCTGGCTGAGAACCGGGTAGTGTGGATATCTATTTTGCATGGGCCCCCTGACGCAGCGATGGTGCCCCAACCCGCGTGGCAGTGAATCGCATGGCCGCGTCCCCTTCCCTGCGCCGGGCGGCTGGCTGGCTCCTCAGCTGTTGGCCGGCTGGGCGGCCCTCCATCTCTGCGGCCTGCCGGTGGCAGCGACAGCGGCCCCCGTCTATCAGATGCGTGTGCTGGCCGACGGCCTGCAAAATCCCCGCGGCCTCACCCTCGCTGGCAACCGTCTGCTGGTGAGCGAGGCGGGTTCGGGGGGCCCGCGCCAGAGTCAAGGCGGCAACTGCATTTTGTCGGGTTCCGGTGCGGAGATCTGCTCCGGCACCACTGGCGCGATCGGGGTCTGGGATCTGACCGCCCGAACCTACACACGGGTGCTCACGGGGCTTCCCTCCCTGGCCAAGGCGGATGGCAGCGAAGGCACCGGCATCGCTGACCTTGCGGTGGGCGGCCCGACGGGACTGCTGGGGGTGTTCGGCCTGGGGGGGGATCCCGGCCAGCCCAATGTCGCAAACCTCGGCAGCGACCTGTTCGGCCAGGTGGTCAGCATCAACCTGAGCACGGGCGCGATCCAGCCCCGCAGCAACCTGGCCGCCTATGAAAAGGCCTACAACCCTGATGGGAGGACTTACAACAGCAACCCTTACGCCCTGGAGCTGTTTGCAGACCGGCTCTACGCCACCGATGCCGGCGGCAATAGCCTGTTGACGCTGGATCCAACCCCGGCCGGCGATGGTTCCTTCGCGATCCTCGGCAGGTTCGTCTTCCCGCCGTTGTCACTCCCCCCGTTGCCGTTCCAGCCCGAGCCCGTGCCCACCGGTCTGGCGGTTGATCCGGCGAGCCACCAGCTGCTGATCGCCCAGCTGGCCGGCTACCTGTTCGTGCCCGGATCCGCGAGCGTCCACTCCAGCGATGGCCAGGGCGATCCCAGCCTGAGTCTGAGCGGCTTCAGTTCGATCACCGACATCGCCGCCGCCGCAGACGGCAGCCTCTACGTCCTGCAGTACGCCAGCGATTTCTTCGATCCCGCCGGCAACGGCAGCGTCTGGCGCGTCGCACCCGACGGCAGTCGCGAGAGCGTGCTCGGGGGCCTCACCCAACCCACCGGTCTGGCGGTGGCCCCCGACGGCAGCCTTTACGTCACCAACAACAGCGACAGCCTGCAGGGGGAACTGCTCGAATTCAAACCGGTGGTGCCCGGCCCGTTGCCGCTGCTGGGCCTGGCGTCGGCCTGGTGCCAGGCCCGCAGGCTGCGGCGGCGGCGGCCGGCCGCCAGGAAGCCCCATTAGGGTGGAGTTCCTTTCCTGGTCAGGGCCTTCCGGCGCCGGCCGCGCCCCCTGACACTCCCCGCCCCCGCCCTGCCACCCCCGGCCAGCGCCGCCGAACGGCCCTTGCGCCGCATCGATTTCGATCTGGCCCCCTACCGAACCCCCAGCGACGCCCGCGCCGCCTGGCAGCTGCTCAACACCCTGGGACCTGTGGCCCTGCTCTGGGCTCTGATCGGTTGGCTCGCCCACACGCCGTCGGCGCTGGAGTGGCTGCCGGTGCCCCGGCCGCTGGCGCTGCCCCTCGCGCTTTCGCCCGTGCTCACCCTGCTGGTGCTCTTTTCCGCCCGCACCTTCTCGCTGATGCACGACTGCGGCCACGACTCCCTCTTCCGCCATCGCTGGCTGAACCGCGTCGCCGGCTTCCTGCTGGGGGTTCTCAACGCCCTGCCCCAGCATCCCTGGGCCCGAGGCCATGCCTTCCACCACCAGCACAACGGCAACTGGGACCGTTACCGCGGCCCCTCCGCCCTGGTGACACTGGAGCGATATCGCAGCCTGCCGCCCCGCCAGCGCTGGCTCTACGCCTTTCTGCGCCAGCCACTGATGCTCATCCCCGGCGGTTTCTTCTACCTGGTGATCAAGCCACGGCTGCAGCTGCTGCTCGGCAGCCTGGAGTTCCTGGCAAAAACCGCCCGCGCCCTGGCCACCGCTGTGGCGGAGCGGGGCTGGCGCGCCCTGGCCGAGCTGCCGGCCCTGGTGCGCGCCCATCGCTCCAGCCACTGGTACACCGCCGGCGAATTGGCCGACCTGGTGGCCAACAACGCGCTGGTGATCGCCAGCTGGCTGCTGATGGCCCAGTGGCTGGGGGCCGGGCTGTTCTGGAGCTGCTACGCCGTGGTGATGAGCTTCTCGGCGGCGATCTTCATCTGTGTGTTCTTCGTGCAGCACAACTTCGAGGGCAGCTACGCGCACGGCAGCGACGACTGGAGCTATCTGCGCGGTGCCGTGGAGGGGAGCAGCAACCTGGAGCTGCCCGCGATCCTGCATTGGTTTTCCGCCGACATCGGCTACCACAGCATCCACCACCTCTGCGAGCGCATCCCCAACTACCGGCTGCGGGCCTGCCATCAACGCAATGCCCACCTGCTGAGGGCCAGCCGCAAGCTGCGGCTGGCGGACATCCCGAGCTGCTTCGCCTTCATCCTCTGGGATCAGGTCGGCAACAGGCTGGTGACCCTGGCGGAGGCGTGAGCGGGAGCTTCGTGACCGAAGAACGCCTCGGAGCCATGGCGGTGAATGCAGCCGGGACGACAGCGACCTGTTGAAGAATTGTTCCGACCCCTCCACGTCCAATCTTGCTATCACGGTAGCGCGATACCGTATAGACGTTGTCCCTGGAGGCCCCCATGGCAGTCCTGTCTGGTCGAACCGTTGTCCTTGACCCTGGTCATGGCGAAGTGAGTGAGGGCGTAAACGACCCCGGGGCGGTCAACCCACTGCTTCAACTCAATGAGCGTGATGCTGTCCGCCGCCAAGCAGATCTCGTCTGCGAGGGCCTGAAGGCCCTCGGCGCCTCGGTCAAGATCATTGAGAACGGCACCACCATGTCACTGCGCGAATTGGGTGCAGAGGGGGAGGGGTGTGATTGCTTTGTCTCACTCCACCTCAATGCCTGCAACGAGCAAGCGCAGGGGCATCTGGTATTGATCGATAGCAATGGCACCTCGTCCGACGAGAAGCTTGCTGAACTAATCAATGAAGAACTCAATCATCGGCTGAACATAGCCGACCACGGCGTTCGACGCGAGGCCCTTGGGGTTCTCAAGGGGGTACCGCTGCCAGTACCTGCCGTGCTTGTAGAATCTTTCTTTTTAGACAGTGCCCGCAGCAAAAAAGATGTCGAGCAGTGGCTTCTGAACTCTGCGCAGGGAATTACAGCAGGCGTGGAGTCATTTCTCAATCGCTAGGCGTCCTTAATCTCTGCGATGGGGATCGGCCAAGCGCAAAAGCTGGTCCCCATTTCCGTCGGCCATGCTTCAACATCTCTCCAGAGAGGCACGCAATGACCAAAGCAATTTTTCGCGAAGTGCTGAACCGCGGCTCCGCTCCCCAATCCTTCATCGACGCCCTCGTGGACTGGGGAAAGACAGCAGAGGAAGAGATCTTCGCGCCCAACCCTCACCAAGACATTTATGGCAGTATTCGCTCTACACTAGGACCTTGGCAGCCCGGCAATCATCGCCGCGCGGTGATGCTCGAAGTCATGCACGTCCTGGCCGGCTTCGAATCATCCTGGGATTGGCGTGCTGGCGTGGATACTTCCAATCCTTCCTCCCAGACACCCGTCACCGCCGAGGCAGGTGCCTGGCAGGTGAGTGCGGATTCGCTGAGCTTTGGGCCTGAACTGCGGGAGCTGGTCAAGCGGCGAGCCGGCAGTCTTGATCCGCTGGACTTCCAGGAGGCGATGAAGGACGACCATCTGCTCGCGATGGAATACATCGCCCGTTTGTTGCGTCGCACCACCCAGCACAATGGGCCTGTGAAACGCCACGAAATCGACGACTGGTTGTTGCCCGCTGCCGTTGCGGAATTTCAGGTGCTGCTCGGCGATTGAGATTGATTGGCAGCCGTCGCACGCCTGGGTTCACCCCTCCCGCAACCGGGTGGCCAGCCGCGTGAAGTCGCTGTCGGGTAAGGCGATCGGTCAGCGCCGCGGGCGGAACCCACCATCCTGCGCCGGGCAGGGCCGGCGGTGGTGGCGGTGAAGGCGGGACAGGCGGCGGGGGTTGCGTCAGGCGACGCGGTGCCGACGTTGGGAACAGCCGCCCCAACGCCTCCTGCCGCAGCGCCGCCGGCTCCTCGCTGCGCTGCCAGAGGGTTTCGAAGTAGAAAAAAGCCATCCCCAGACCCTTCGAGCGCGCCGCCTCCGCCTGGGCGCTCACCAGGGCGATCGGCACCGACCGCGTGCGCTGGCCGGCCATGATCCCCACCCCCACCGGGATGCGGGCCAGGCTCTCCGCCAGCTCCGGCCGCTCCAGCTCGGCGACGAAGCTCTCCAGATCCGGCCGGTACAGCTGCACCAGCAGCTCATCCACGATCCCCCGCCGCACCCACTCCCGCCAATGTTGCAGCTGCAGCTTGTAGGCAAAGTCGTGGTAATTGGGCGAGAGGGAGACCAGGGCGCCGGGATGCTTGGCGTTCACCGCCGCGTGCAAGCGGGCCATGAAGCCGGTGATCCGATCGGCGCGCCACTTCAGCCAGGCCGGATCCCGGGGGTCGGCGGGCACCGGCCGGCGGGTCTCCCGTTGATACAGGGCCGTGGTGAAGGGGTCGTAGCCGAACTGGCTGGGCAGGCTCATGTGGTCATCGAACTGGATGCCATCCGCGCCGCTGCGCTCGACGATCTCCTCCACCAGCTCCGTGATCAGCTGCTGCACCTCTGGCCGGAAGGGATTGAGCCAGGCCACCTCGCCGGCGGCGCTGACCGAGGTGAGGCTCCCGTCCCGGGCACGGCTGAGCCAGTCGGGATGGCGACTCGCCAGCTCCATCCCCGGCGGGGCCATGAAACCGAACTCGAACCAGGGCACCACCAGCAGGCCGCGGGCATGGGCTTCGGCCACCAACTCCGCCAGGGTGTCCTGACCCTGGAGCCCCCGCGGTGTGAAGGCCTGAAGCCCGCGCCGCTGCGTCACCTCACTGGGATACCAGGCGTAGCCGCCGTTCCACACCACCGGATAGAGGGTGTTGAAGTTGAGGCGGGCCAACTCGGCCACCGCCGCGCGCATCCGCTCCCGGTCCCGCAGCACGGCCATGTCGTTGAGCGTCAGCCAGACGCCGCGGATCTCGGTGCGATCCGGTGGCGGAGCGGGGGCATCCGGGGCGCTCTGGGCCGGCGCCGAGAAGGGCAGCAGCAGGGGAAGGGCCAAGGCCAGGCAGGCCCCCAGCAGGATCAGCAGGGCCTGCGCACGCGAGCGACGCCGGGGCATCAACAGCCAGCGGCGCCCCGCTGACGGACAGAGGTCGAACCCTAGGGACCCGCGGCGACAACGGATAATGGAACTACCCCGCCCCGGCGGCCATGACCCTCAGCCCCCCCTCCGCAGCGATCACCACCCAGCTCGGCCAGCAGGGCCTGGGCCAGCAGCCCTGGTGGGTGGAGCAGTGGATGGAGCTGATCAACTCCTACCGCTACAAGAAACGCCTGGAGCGCGCCTGGGACTACGCCCGTTCCGGCAACGTGCTCTCGATCCGCTTCGAGGGCCGCCGCGTCCACGCCCGCGTCCAGGGCACCGAGAAGGATCCCTACAAGGTGAAGCTCTGGCTCGACGTGCTCAACGACGAGGACTGGGGCTACGTGCTCGAAGCCCTCAGCCAGAAGGCCCGCTGGTCGGCCCAGCTGCTGGCCGGGATCATGCCCCAGGACATCGAGCGCGCCTTCGCCGCCAGCGGCCGCCGCCTCTTCCCCTTCAAGCTCCAGGAGGTGCGCAGCGAGTGCACCTGCCCGGACAAGGCCAACCCCTGCAAGCACACCAGCGCCGTCTACTACCTGATGGGGGATCGCTTCTCCGAAGATCCCTTCGTGCTCTTCCAGCTGCGCGGCCGCACTCGCGCCCAGCTCCTGGCCGAACTGGCGCAGCGTCGGCGGGAGGGGGCGGAGCCCACCGTGGCCCATGCCCCCCATCCCCTCCACCCCGCCCTCGGCGATCCGACCCGCTGGTGGCGCTACGACGCCCCCCTCGACCCCGACCTGGTGGTGATCACCCCGGCACTGGAGGGGGAATCGGGCCTCGATGGCGCCGGCCCCCTGCCCCTGGCCGTGGAACCCCGCTTCCCCGATGCCAACCGCCTCTTCCTCGAACGCCTGCGGGAGGAGGGTCAGCGGCTGGGGCAGCTGGCGATGGCCCGCGCCATGGCCTCCGGCGCCAGCGAGTCGTGAGCGAGCCCCCAGAGGAGGAGCCCCCAGAGGGGGAGCCCCCCTGGCTCAGCCCGGCGGCCCTCGCCTGGGTGGAGCGGATCCTCTCCTCCCACCAGCGGGCCTTCGGCCGGCCCCTGCTGGCCGGCACCGGCCCGACGCGCGATCGCCGCCAGGCAGCCCAGGAACTGTTCACGGCCACCACGGTGGTGCTGGCCCACGAGGGCGGGGCCGATCCGCGCTTCGTCTACGCCAACCGAGCCGCCCTGTCCCTCTGGCGACGGTCTTGGCCACAGATGGTGGGACTGCCCTCGCGGCTGAGCGCTGAGCCGGAGCAGCGGAGGGAGCGCTCCGCCGCCCTGGCCCAGGCGCGCCAGCGGGCGATCGACGACTACAGCGGCATCCGGGTGGACAGCCAGGGCCGGCGCTTCCAACTGGAGGGGGCACGCCTGTTCAGCCTCCACGACGGGGCCGACCGCGCCGATGGCCAGGCCGCCTGCTTTTCGCGGTGGCACTGGCTGTGAGCACTGTGTGCAGCAGAACACCAGAGCACTGGCCTCGCGGTCACACCGGTACGTGCCAAGGACGACCTGACAATCACTCCTTAAATGGCCGTTAATCTGCAAGGACCGATGACTTACCAAGGTTAGACATACATATGCTAAGCGCCGCCCCGTGGCCCTCACCTTCACGCTGATTAATCCAGCCCAGGAAGCTACAGCCGGAGCGCTCAGCGCTGCCGCACTGGGGGCCAATGCCGAGATCTCAGCCTACAATCCTCTTTCGGGATATCTATACACGGTTGGTGGCGGCTCGGGCGCCATTCTGGTCAGCGATGTACGAACATCTGGAGCGGCAAAGATTGTTGCCAAGGCAACACCTGCAGGCAACAGTCAGACATTGCAAAGCGCTGCTGTCTTCGGAAAGCTGCTGGCCATCGCTGTTCAGAACAGCGTCAAGACCGATGCTGGATTCGTTGAGTTCTATGACCTCAACAACCCCGCGCTACCCGTTCACATCAGCACGGTCAACGTGGGCGCATTGCCCGACATGGTGAAGTTCAGCAGCGATGGCCGCAAGCTGCTGGTCACCAACGAAGGTGAACCCAATACTGCCTACACGATCGATCCGGTCGGCTCGATCTCCGTGATTGACACTGGCGGCTACCTCGCCAGCACGCCTGCTGCGCCGGCCCAGGTCAATGTACAGACCATTGATTTCAGCGCCTGGAACAACCGTCGGGCTGAACTCATCAATCGTGGTATCCGCATCACCGGCAAGGCTGGCGTCACCACCACTGTGGCGCAGGACATCGAGCCCGAGGCGATCGCGATCACCGCAGACGGCAAGACAGCATACATCTCTCTCCAGGAGAATAACGCGATCGCCGTTCTGGACATCAGCAGCGCGGTACCGAAGATCAGCTCAATCTATTCAGCCGGTATTCAGGACTGGGATCGCGGCCGGGCATCGGGCCGCAATTTCAGTACCACCCTCAGCTATGCCGCCGGCAACGCCAACCTTCCTGTCGGTGTTCAGTCCGGTGGTCTTTCCGGCCTCTGGTTTGATGGGGTTGAAACGGTGACCGGCAAGCAGCTGGACATCTACTACTCCATCACCGATCGCGGCCCGAACGGGACCCTGGTCGCCGGCAAGCGCCAATTCCTCGACCCTGATTTCCAGCCTTCGATCTACAAGCTCGGCATGGATCGGGCCACCGGCACAGTGGTGGAGCTGGGGCTGATCGGCTTGAAGCGGCCTGATGGCACACCACTCACCGGCCTGCCTCAGCTCGCTGTCAAGGATGAGGTGCCCGTGGATGCCGCGAACAATCCGCTGGCCTACGACCCCTTCGGCATCGACTCGGAAACGGTCTCGATCCTCACCGTGACCATCGGCGGGGTGAGCCGCAAGGTGTTCGCCGTGGGCGACGAATACCGCGGCCAGATTGGCTTGTTCGATTTCAGCACAGGCAATCTGGTCCAGCGCTTCATCCCCGCCGGTCAGAAGGCCCTGCTCCAAGCCCAGCATGGCAACCAGATCGGCTCCGAAACAATCGACTCTCTGCCAGCCATCTACGGCAACCGCTGGAGCAACCGCGGCATTGAGGGCATGGCCTTCAACAACAACGACGGCCTGCTCTATGCCTTCCTGCAGAGCCCGCTGGATATCGACGCCAATGGCGATGGTGTGGTCTCCGAGCGCAGCCCATCCCAGCTCACCCGGATTCTGGCGATCAATCCAGCCACGGGTGCAGCGGTGAAGGAGCATCTGTACCTGCTGAGTGGCCGCACCGGCCAGGACAAGATCGGCGATGTCACGTTCGATCCAGCCCGCAACGTATTCCTGGTGATGGAGCGCGACAGCACCCGGGCACTGAACGGATTCAAGAGCGTCTACGAGGTGGATCTGCGTGGTGCCACCAACACCTTGCCGCTCACCCTGGACAACGCAGGCTGGCTAAATGCGCTTGGTGTCGCAGGCCCCGAACAGCTCGACAACAGCCTCACTCTGGTGAACGGTGTCTACACCGCCTCCAGTGCCGATCGACTCGCGGCCGCCGGCATCAAGCTGGCCAACAAGGTGGAGCTGTTCAACCTGCCCTCGGTGGGTGGCAGCCTCAGCTACGACAAGCCGGAAGGCCTTACCCTGCGCGACGATGGCGCGCTGGTGATCAACTACGACAACGACTTCGGCACCGAGGGCGCCAGTGGCAACGCCTTCACGGTGGTGACGTTCAGCAACCCGGCCTTGGACACCGAGGACAGCGGCGATGGCGGCGGCTACAAGCCCGCCACCAACCATGACATCTATGGCCTGACGATGCCCGATGGCCTGGCCACATTCAGTTACAACGGCGAGAACTTCATCCTGGCCGCCGGTGAGGGTGACGACCGCAATGACTTCCTGGATCCTGATGAAACCGCGCGGGTGTCTGCCCTGCTGACCGCAGCAGCATCCGCCACGACCGCGCAGAAGGCGGGTCTGCTGGCCGCCAATGCACCACGACTGAACATCCTCACCAACACGGGTGATCTCGATGGGGATGGCATCGTGGATCAGGCCTACACGCTCGGCTCGCGCTCTCTGCGAATTTTCGATTCCAAAGGCAATGTGGTCTTTGATTCCGGCACGGCCCTCGAAGAGCTGGCCGTCGCCAAGGGGCTCTATCCGATCAACAGCCGCGAAGATGACAAAGGCGTGGAACCGGAGATGGTGGAGGTGTTCACCACCAACGGCCGCACCTACGCCTTTGTGGGCCTGGAGCGAAGCAGTACCAGCATGGCGGCGATCTTCGATGTATCGAATCCCTATGCGCCGGTGGCCATCGATCCGCTGATCTTCCCTGGCGCCCAGCGGGTGGAGGGCATCACCTTCCTCACCAGCGCCACGAATGCCGCCCGCAGCGTGATCGCTTCCAGCGAAGGCAATGATGTGGTTTCTGTGGTGGACTTCCCGGTTCCCTGGCGCCTGCAGCTTCTCCACCTCTCCGATGGGGAAGCGGGTCTGCTGGCTTCTCAGACTGCCCCCTATCTGGCGGGCCTTGTGGATGCATTCGACAACGCCTATGCCAACACCCTGATCCTGGCCGGCGGCGACAACTTCATCCCGAGCCCCTTCCTCAATGGCGGCACTGACATCTCGGTGCGCGATGAGCTCAATGCGGTGACCGGATCCACGATCAGCCTGGCTGCCAGCACCAACCATCCGATCGCGGCGGTGGACATCGCCATCCACAACCTGATCGGTGTGGAGGCTTCCACGATCGGCAACCACGAATTCGACCTCGGTTCGCGGGTGTACCGCGATGCCTTCACGCCAGGCTCAGGCTGGGTAGGTGCCCAGTTCCCCTACCTCTCGGCCAACCTCGACTTCAGTGGCGATGCCGATCTGAACCCCCGCTTCACCAACACCGTCGGCGTCGGCGGCCTGGAGGAGGCCAGTTCCCAGAAGGGAAGGATCGTGCCATCGGCGGTTGTCACCAAAAACGGCGAGAAGATCGGGCTCGTGGGCGCCACAACCCAGGTGCTGGAACAGATCAGTTCCACCGGTGGCGTGGAGGTAAAGGGCTTCACTGGCGACGGCTCAGAGCGGGACGACATGGCCCTGCTGGCCAGTCAGCTGCAGCCGGTGATCGATGACCTGATCAGCCAGGGCGTGAACAAGCTGATCCTGATGGCTCACCTGCAGCAGCTTGGCAACGAGAAGGCTCTGGCGCCGCTGCTGCGTGGGGTGGACATCATCCTGGCGGCCGGTTCCAACACCCGCCTGGGCGACAGTAACGATCAGGCCGTCGCCTTCCCCGGCCATGCCGCCAACTTCGCCGAGCCCTATCCCTTGCTGACCAGCGGCGCCGACGGTGGCACAACGCTGATCGTGAACACCGACAACGAATACACCTATCTCGGCCGACTGGTGGTGGACTTCGATGCCCAGGGCCGCCTCATCCCCACCAGCATCGATCCCCTGGTGAGCGGTGCCTATGCATCCACGGCGGCCAATCTGGCCAAGGCCTGGAACGTGAGTGAAGCCGAGCTCGCCACCACCGCCTTCGCGGACGGCAGCAAAGCCGAGAACGTGCAGGATCTCACCGATGCCGTGCAAGCGGTGGTGAACAGCAAGGACGGCCAGGTGTGGGGCTTCTCGAATGTGTATCTCGAAGGGGAGCGGCTGTTCGTGCGCTCTGAGGAAACCAATCTGGGGGATCTCACGGCAGATGCCAACCTCGACTACGCCAGGAAGATCGACCCCACGGTGGTGCTGTCTTTGAAGAACGGCGGCGGCATCCGTTCACAGATCGGGGGCATTGATATGGTGAGTGGCGCCAAGCTGCCCACCTTCGCCAACCCTGCCGCGAATAAGCCTGCGGGTGGTGTTTCCACGCTCGACATCGAGAACTCGCTGCGTTTCAACAACAGTCTCTCCCTGGTCACTGTCACGGCCAGCAAGCTCAAGGAGTTGCTGGAACACGGCATTGCCCAGTATCCGAATCAGGGACGCTTCCCCCAGGTGAGCGGTGTGGCCTTCAGCTTCGACCTCACCAAGCCCGCCGGCAGCCGCATCCTCAACCTCGCGATTCAGGACAGCCAGGGCAATGACCTGGACGTGCTGATGCGCGGCGGCACCCTCGTAGGGGATCCGACCCGGACGTTCCGGATGGTGACCCTCAACTTCCTGGCCGGCGGTGGCGATAGCTACCCGTTCCCCACCGATGCCACCGCCAACCGTGTGGATCTGTTCAACGGCTCCGCCCCGCTCACCGGTGCCGCCACCTTCAGTGGCGACGGCACCGAACAAGATGCCCTGGCGGAATATCTGCGGGCGAACCACGGCACCGCCCCCAAGGCCTACAACCAGGCCGAGACCGCCGCCAGAGCAGACCTGCGCCTCCAGAACATCGCGCTGCGCAGCGATGAGGTGATCGATGTGAAGCTCGGCACGGCTGGGGTGGATGACAGCTTCAGCTCCGATGCGATCAAACTGCAGGGCTTCGATGGCAAGGGCGATGTGCTGTTCACCGGCGCCGGTGCCGATCAGGTGGACATCGCCATACTGAGCGGATCTGCCAACCGAATCTTCACAGGCAGTGGCAAGGATGTGATCTACGCCGGCAGCCGTGATGTGATCACCGGCGGCAGCGACGACGACTGGTTCAATGCCGAAGCCGGTGATGGCAATCGCCTCAGCGGTGGCCTTGGCAACGACACCTTCATCATCGGCAGCTCCGGCAACCGAGCCCTTGGAGGTGCAGGCGACGACAAGTTCTATGTGCTCGGAGGAGCTGGAACCAACCACCTCAACGGTGGTGCCGGCAACGATCAGTTCGAGCTGATCAGTGGCCCCGGCGACCTGCCGTCTGCCAAGCAGTTCGTGATGGACTTCAAGCCGGGCGAAGACAAAGTAGGCCTGCAAGGCGTGGCCTTCTCCACTCTCAGCTTCAGCCAGGTGGGGGCCGACACCCTGCTGAAGGTGGCCGGCGTGGATATAGGTCATTTCACCAACCTCAGCGTCACCAGCCTCAACAGCCAGTCCAACTTTGCTGGGCTGGTGTGAAGCGGAGTCATTGAGGGCAAAAGCTCCATCAGCGTGTTTTACGATACCTCCGTGCAAGTGCTTGCGGCACACACCCTTCCCGGACTTCCGAGCATACTTTTGAGAGAAGAAGGCATAGTCTTGTGCCGATTACTTATGCGCGGTTCATGGACGCAAGTCATCGAGATTGATAGTCGGTCAGCCCCCTATTCACTTTGAGCTCACCACCCCCACCAAGCAACTTTTGGTCATGTCGATCACAACCAAGCTGATTGGATACGCTGAACTTCCCGCAGATTCATTCGCATCAGGTCCTGACTCTGGGGCGGCCCTAGTCAATCCAACCAATGGCAGGCCGACACCCTTCAAGGGCCAGCCGGTACAGGGATTCAGTGGTGTTCAATTCAGTCAAAGTAGTGATGGGAAGATTCTGCTTTTTCTTTCAGACAATGGTTACGGCGCCCTTGGCAATAGCTCCGACTATCTTTTGAGGATTCACGAGGTAGACCCAGGCTTCCGCGGCCTAGAATCAAGCAATGGCGCGGTGAAGCTCAATGGCTTTATTCAACTTTCTGATCCCAACAAGAAAGCACCATTTAAGATCGTTCGAGAGAATACCCCAGAACGCTTGCTGACAGGTGCAGACTTTGATGTTGAATCAATTGTTGTTGCCCCCAATGGTGACCTTTGGATTGGCGATGAGTTTGGCCCCTACCTGCTGCATTTCGATTCACAAGGCAGGCTGCTTGATGCACCGATCCCAACACCCAACGCGGTATATGGGCCAAAAGTCAGCACGTTAAGCGGCAAAGCTCCAATCGTGATTGGTCATCGGGGCGCCAGTGGTGAATTGCCTGAACACACCCTGGAGGCCTATCGCCTTGCCATCTTGAGGGGTGCTGATTTCATTGAGCCCGACTTGGTTGCCACCAAGGATGGGCAGCTGATTGCCAGGCACGAACCCAATCTCATTGCTACCACAGATGTTTCCAGTCATTTAGAGTTTGCAGGAAGGCGGACGACCAAGCTTGTTGACGGAGTAGCGGAGGAAGGATTCTTTGCCTCAGACTTCACGCTGGCAGAAATCAAAACATTGCGCGCTGTCATGCCGCAAGGATTCAGGACCCAAGCATTCAATGGGACATTCGAAATTCCAACACTCGGCGAGATTATTGATCTTGCCAAGGACATGGAAGTGAAGACCGGCATAAAGGTTGGCATTTACCCAGAAACAAAACATCCCACATACCATGACCAGCTCGGCTTATCACTGGAGGAAAGACTACTGGCAGTTTTGAAGGAGAAGAACTTCACTGATCCTCAGCGAATCTTTATCCAGTCTTTCGAGGTTGCAAATCTTAAAGAACTCAACTCCAGCCTGATGCCAGCGGCTGGTCTTAACCTGCCACTGGTTCAGCTTCTAGATGCCTACGATGTGGCAGATGACGGTTCACTCATTTATCAAGACGTGAATGCACGTCCTTATGACTTCACGGTGAAAGGCGACAAGCGTACCTATGCCGATCTCCAAACAACTGCAGGTCTTGCTGAAATAGCAACCTATGCAGATGGTATCGGCCCCTGGAAGCCGATGATTCTTTCCACCAAGACTGTAGATGCCAATAAGGATGACAAAGCGGATGATTTGAATGGCGATGGTGTTGTCAACGGACAGGACAGGATTACTGGCACACCGAGTTCACTCGTGGCAGATGCCCATGCCAAAGGACTATTTGTCCATGCCTACACCTTCAGGAATGAAGCGCGCTATCTTGCCAGCAGCTACGCCAACAATCCACAGGTTGAATATGCAACTTTCTTCAACCTAGGAGTGGATGGGCTTTTCTCAGACTTCCCAGGTACTGCAGATCTAGTCAGGGATCAATTAGCCGAGGTACGCTCGCCTCAGCACCCTAGCGTGCGGGCATTGCCTGAGTTCAAGACCCTAAATAGCAAAACACCGATTGTGATTGGCCACCGTGGAGATAGCGGCAACAGGCCAGAGCACACCCTGGCTTCCTACCGATCTGCAATCGCCAAGGGAGCTGACTTTATTGAGCCAGATCTAGTCGTTACCAAAGACAATATTCTGATCGCACGCCACGAACCCATGTTGGCGGTGGTGCAGCTTGATGCCAATGGCGCCATCTTGCGAGATGGCAGTGGCAAGCCAATCATCAACACCACAGACACCAGCACTGATGTCTACAAGCGCCCAGAGTTTGCCAGCAGACTTGTCGTGAAGAATCTCGATGGTGTGCTGAAAGGTGGGTGGTTTGCCGAAGACTTTAGTTTGGCCGAGATCAAGCAGCTCAATGCTATCGAGCGAATTCCGGCCATCCGTGGCACTGAATACGACAACGATGCACTCAAGGTTCCAACCTTGAGCGAAGTCATCAGCCTGATCAAGCAGGTTGAAGCAGAAACAGGTAGAAAGATTGGGATCTATCCTGAAACCAAGCATCCCAGCTTTTTCCTGAGCGACGGCAAGTATGCTGATGGGGTCACCTCAATCAGCAAGGATACAAGCCAGCTGCTTGTAAATACGCTTAAGAGCGAGAACTTTACCGATCCAGCCAGGGTCATTATTCAATCATTTGAGGTTGATAACCTCAAAAAGCTCAGCGCCACCATCATGCCAGGCGCTGCTATTGATCTCCCGTTGGTGCAGTTGTTTGGTAGCAGTGGCCAACCCTATGACTTTGTGCTCAGCAAGGATACACGAACGTATTCATCCATGGCATCAGCTGAGGGTTTGGCGGCGATCAAGAGTTATGCGGATGGAATTGGACCAAACAAGGCCCGTATTCTGCCGATGACTTTCCAGGATGCGAATGCCGATGGAATCCGCGATGACATCAATGGAGATGGCCAAATCAGCGATGCAGATACCATTGTTGGAACAGCGACAAGCCTTGTCGCCGATGCCCACAACGCTGGACTATTCGTTCATCTTTACACGCTACGAGATGACCCGTATTTCTTGCCCAGTACCTACAAGGGTGACTCCACAAAAGAGTACCAAGCCTTCATTGACTTGGGTGTCGATGGATTCTTCACCGACTTTCCTGGCACAGGAAATGCAGTTCTGACAGGCCGCTATTTGGCAGGCTACGGCGTTGGGAACAGTCCCCAGCGTTATGGCGATCAGATTTCACCCAACCTCGGTGCCTCTGGTGGTTTCGAAGGCATGGCGGCAAGTCCAGATGGAAAAACCCTCTATCCCTTGCTTGAAAAGACTGTCAGCAGTGATGCGAGTGGATCTCTGAGGATCTATAGCTTTGATGTGGCCACAAGCAAGTACACCGGTCTCGTGGGCAATTACCGCATGGAAAAATCAACCCATGCGATTGGCGACATGACTCCGATAAACGATCATGAGTTCATTGTCATCGAGCGCGATGGAACAGAGGGCAGCGAGCTTGGATTCAAGAAGCTATTTAAAGTTGATATAAACCAGAAAGACACCAATGGATTTGTAGTCAAAACGGAGATTGCCAATCTCATGTCCATCGAAGATCCCAATGATCTCAACAAAGACGGCAAGCTAACATACAGCATGCCATTTGTAACCATCGAGAACGCACTCGTGCTCGATGAGACTTCGGTTCTCGTAGCGAACGACAACAACTATCCCTTTTCGAAAGGTCGGCCTCCAGCAATCGACAGTAATGAAATGGTTGTCATCAAACTGTCATCTCCGCTCGACCTCGACCCACGTCTCGGCATGAGTGCGGCGATGGGCTTAACGCCGAACAGTGTTGTGGGGACCCCAGCTGATGATGTCCTGCTGCCGAGTTCAGGGTCTGCCAATAGCGCTGGTAAGTTTGATGGCCGCGCGGACTCAGTGTTCACAGGCGCTGGGAACGACGAGGTGGACGTGGCGATCAGTAATGGTTACGAGAATCGGATCTTCACGGGCTCGGGTGTGGACATCATCTACGCAGGCACCCGCGATGTAATCACCGGTGGTGGTGGCGATGATTGGTTCAGTGCCGAAGGCGGCGACGGCAACCGCCTCAGCGGCGGCCTCGGAACCGACACCTTCATCATCGGCAGCTCGTCCAACCGCGCTCTCGGCGGTGCAGGCGACGACAAGTTCTATGTGCTTGGAGGAGCAGGCACCAACTACCTCAACGGCGGTGCCGGCAACGATCAGTTCGAGCTGATCAGTGGCCCCGGCGACCTGCCGTCTGCCAAGCAGTTCGTGATGGACTTCAAGCCGGGCGAAGACAAAGTAGGCCTGCAAGGTGTGGCCTTCTCCACTCTCAGCTTCAGCCAGATGGGGGCCGACACCCTGCTGAAGGTGGCCGGTGTTGAGGTAGGCCATTTTACCAACCTCAGCGTCACCAGCCTCAACAGCCAGTCCAACTTTGCTGGGCTGGTGTGAATCCGGCTCGGCGCCCCTCCTGTGCCGTAAAACACAGAGCAGCGGTGCAGCTCATCACATTTCCGGAGAGGCCTAGGGGCCAGAATTGATTAAACCAATATTCGCATATCATCCCACTCTCACTGGAGAAGTGGGAGCGTTTCTCAAATAATTGTTGCCGCCATTTCAACCGCCCCACTTTCTTTGTCTCATGACATCCACCGTGATCAAAACCATCGGTCAGGTCACTGCCCTGATCCCCGAGGCCAGTACCGCAGACGATGCCAGCGAACTTCTGGACGGCCGCAGCGGTGATACCGATTTCCCCTACGCCAAGTTCAAGGCACTGGCCACAGTCGGCGAGGTGGATCCCGTCACCAACATGGCTCTCACCGGCTGGCCGGATGGCAACGCCGCCTGGCTGAAGGACAACGCCACGATACGACTGGTCTACCAGTCCGAGTCCTACGCCACCAACTCCAACGAGACCTATGGTTGGGTGATGGAGAGCGGAGTGAAATTCACCGGCTCACACATCCACACCATCGACTACGACCGCGCCAAGTTTGCCGGCTTTCTCGACAACGAGGCACCGGCCAGCACGATGCTCAAGGCCTCGGGCCATTTGTTTGATAAAGTTTATAACGTCTTCGGCAGAGAAGTCACCAAAAAGACCACCGACAAAGCCGATCTTGGGGGCAAGTGGGGCAACCAGACCAATCCAGATGGCACGACCGTTGAGTTCCTGCCGGCCAAGCAGCTAACCCAGGGAGATTTCTTCTTCCACTCCTTCTGCGGCGCCTGGTATGAGCCAGCCAACAAGAATGGTGCCGGCATCGGCTTCAGCGATGACATCTGGCTGATGGGTGAAGAGTGGAACATCGGTAACTCCATGTTCGCCGACCCGGATGGCACAGGCCCTCTGCGTGGGTTTGATGTAGCCAACAACACGATGGGCCTCGCCTCGATGGTGGTGGACATCAAGAACGAGGTGGCCTACACGGCCCCAGCCCTGGGTCAGGCTGGCTACGAGAAGTTGATGCCGATCAACTCCGGCCACAAGGATTTCGTGGTGATCGTGGCCTCCGGCTACAACCATGACATCAACCCAGCTCCACTGAAGGTGTATGTGGGTCGAAAAGGCGTCGATGCCAGCGGCAAGGCTGTCGACCAAGCCAGCACAAGCGTGAGTGAGCGCGACAAGTTCCTGGCGCGCAACGGTCTGTTGTATGGCCAGCTCTATGGCATGGCCGCCACTGCCGCCACCTACACCCAGCTCGGCATCACCAGCGTCAATGCCGACAACAAGATGCTGGATGCCTATCTGCAGAACGCAGCGGCACCCGACGACTTCTCGGTTCGCTACTACCCCACCAGCTACCGCTGGGATGGCTTTGACACCCCTGAGGCCGTCAAGGACACCGAGGTGCTGCGTTGGGCCAAGGATGGTGATCTTCTCGGTGGGGTTGCAGAAGCCAACGAACAACCAGCCGGGCATACCTTCTTCAACAGCGACACCAAGGTGGAGCATCCAGCCGTGGATCCGGATGGAGGATTCCGCTACATCCAGAACCACACCCGCACCGGCGGAATTCTGGGCATTGAATTTACGAATATGGTGGCCGATCTCACCAACAACGACCTCGACAAGAACGGGCTTCCCGATTACCTTTCTGCCGATGTCACCCGGATCCTGCCCGCTGTCAATGGTGCGCTGACGCTTGATGTTGGCGACAAGGGCATCGGCCACTTCGATTCTGCCGGCAACCCCTCTGGAGCCACCGCCGAGCAGCACATCGAACTCAAGAACCGCAAAGCCAACGACCCGGATGGCCTGCTCTGGGTGAAATCATCCGATGCAGACATCCTGATCGTCGATGAAGACTCTGGCAACGACTACGGCGAGCGAAAGTATGCCCTGGTGCTTAACGAAGACACCCTCGCCATTGAACCTGACGGCACGGGCTATTTCATCGCCCAGGCCGGTGGCAACAAGAACCCGCGCGCTCTTGCCGGGGTTTCCACCTATGGCGGCACATTTGAGAGCAAGTCGGGCTCGGAGTTCTCGGGAAGTTGGAATGTCACCGCCCTGGTGGCCACCAAGGCCGATGGATCGTTCTACACAAAAGAGGAATTGGCCGGCAACGGTGTTCAGACCGTTGAGCAGAGTCGCCCCCTCTCCGAACATGTCTTCATCGGCGCTGTTCAACAGGGAGGTGAGTCTGGTGGTGCACTGAAAGCCACCAAGGCTGATTACGGCGGTCAGATCCTCATGTTCAGCCTGGATCTGCCCGGCATCGAGCCCAAGCCTGTGCTTGGCACCACCGGCCCCGACATCCTGCTTCAACCTGATGCCAGCAAGGACCTCACCCTGATCGGCAACACCATCTTCACCGGCGCGGGCGACGACGAGGTGGATGTGGCCCTCAGCGACGGCTTCCAGAACCGCATCTTCAGCGGTTCCGGTGTGGACACGATTTACGCCGGCACACGCGATGTGATCACCGGTGGCAGTGGTGATGACCTGCTCAGTGCCGAGGCGGGAGATGGCAACCGCCTCAGCGGCGGCCTTGGCAACGACACCTTCATCATCGGCAGCTCGGCCAACCGTGCCCTCGGCGGCGCTGGCGACGACAGGTTCCATGTGCTTGGAGGGGCTGGAACCAACCACCTCAACGGTGGTGCCGGTGCCGACCAGTTCTGGCTTGTGAGTGAAATCGGCGATCGCCCGGCCGCCAAGCAGTTCGTGATGGACTTCCAGCTGGGTGTCGACAAGGTGGGGCTCCAGGGCGTGGCCTTCTCCAGCCTCAGCTTCAGCCAGGTGGGGGCCGACACCCTGCTGAAGGTGGCCGGCGTGGAGGTGGGTCATTTCACCAACCTCAGCGCCGCCAGCCTCAACAGCCAGGCCAATTTCGCCGGTCTCCTGGCGGCCTGAGAGGTGAGCGTCTAACACCGTCGCCCTTTCAACCCTGCCGATCTCTCCTGTCTCGGGGGGATCGGCTTTTCCAACAGACACCTCCTTCAGTTTTTTCGAACTGAGCTCATCAGCGGCAGCTCCGCTCCCCTCATTCCATGTCAGCCACCAGCCTCCGCTTTGCCCACGGTGTCGCCTCGGGCGATCCCTACGCCGATTCGCTGGGCTCCTTCCAGTACCTCAACGGCACGGACGCCGTGAGCGGCGAGCCTTTCTGGAGCAGCGAAACGGTGGTCTCCAGCGCCAGCTATGGGCTCTCCACCACCGCCGAGGCCCGGCCCCTGATCCCCTGGCAGCCTGGCTGGCGCGAGCTGGATCTCAACTTCGGCCTGGCCTTGGACACCAGCGGTGCCCTCACGCTGCTCGATCCAGCGGCCTACGCCA
Organism: Cyanobium sp.; assembly: GCA_044351065.1. GTDB lineage: Bacteria > Cyanobacteriota > Cyanobacteriia > PCC-6307 > Cyanobiaceae > Cyanobium. The sequence continues at coordinate 42,504 of JBILGK010000006.1, read as the reverse complement.
GCGTGCCACGGGATGGCGTGCAGCTCGCCGATGTGCGGGTGGAGGGCTCCGCTGGCGACGACCGGGTGGTGGTAGGGGCCGGCTCCACGGTGGAGGCTGGGGCCGGCAGTGATGAGTTCGACAACACCGACAGCCAGGGCGGCAACCTGCTCGTGGGCGGAGTCGGCACGGATCAGTTCCTGTTGCGGGCTGCCGGCGACACGGTGATCGGGGGCGATCTGCTGGCCAACCCCAGCTCCCCGGGGCTGCCCGCCGTGGTGGGGCTGGTGGATGGCCAGCGGGATGTCTTCCTGGTCGACAGCTCCAATCCGGCGCCTGAAGGAACGCTTCGGATCCTCGATTTCGAGCTGGGCGGCGATGCGCTGCTCCTCGATGGCGTGGCCCCGACCGATGGCTGGTCCGCAATCCGCCGGCAGTTGCAGGATCTCGGCATCGCGGTGAACGCGGCCCCCCAGCTGAGCAGCACCGAAATCACGCTCACCCTGCAGCCGGGCGTGGAGGTGAGCCGCGACCTCGGCTCCCTGGCGAGCGATCCCGATGGCAACCCCCTCCAGCTGGTGAAGCTGGAGGGTCCGGCCTGGATCACAACCTCGGGCACCACCGTCAAGGCCACCGCCCCCCCGGGAGTCAGCGGCGAGCAACTCGCCGCCCTCACCCTGCGCCTGGCCTTCAGCGACGGCCAGGCGGTGGTGCCCCTCTCAGCGCGACTCACCCTCAATGCGCCGCCCACTGCGCTGGCTCTCACCAACACCCTGAGCTCCCTCGCGGAAAACACAAGCACCGCCAACCGCATCAAGGTGGCGGACATCCTCATCAGCGATGACGACCTCGCCTCCAACACCATCACGCTTTCCGGTGCTGATGCCGCCAGCTTCGAGGTGATCGGCACCGGCCTCTTCCTCAAGGCCGGAACCGCTCTGGACTTCGAGGTCAAAACCGCTTACGCGGTCAGCGTCTCCGCCAGCGATCCCTCCCTACCCGGCAGCACGCCGGTGTCGGCCGCCTTCCGCCTGGCGGTTCGCGATGTCGCGGAGACCCCCGGGTCCTCCGGGGTGAGCACCGTGGTTTCGATCACCCTCCCCAGTGGCGAGATCCGCTCCATCCCGGTCAGCATCAGCAACGCCGATCTGGCCCCGGGAACCAACCTGGCGGTGATCCGCGATCTCGGCATCAACCCCGCTGGCCTCAACACCCTGGCGGAGTTCGGGGTCAAAGCCAATGGAACAGGCCTTGATTTCAAACTCAAGGTCAATCCAGGCGCCAACAGCTCGCTCAACGCCGGGCTCGATCTGGTGGCGGCAGACCTGCTGCCCCAACTCACCGACCCCTCCGGCCGGCGGCCGGATCGCAAGCTGCTCTTCTATGGCGTCACGGGAAGCGGCGCCCTCCTGCCCCTCACCTACGACCCGATCACCGGCGCCGGCGCACGCTTCTACGATCTCGACAACAACGGCACGGCCGATTTCTTCGCGCTGAGTCTTGTGGATGGCGGCTTTGGCGACAAGGACGGGGTGCAGAACGGCCTCATCGATGATCCCTCCTTCGCAGGCTTTGCCGATCTCTCCAATCTTCAGTTCACCAATGGCAGCTCCGGCACCATCACGATCAGCGATCCCACCACGGCGGCTCCCGCTGCCGTGACTCTCAGGGCCAGGCTCACCAGCAGACCCGACACCTCCAACCAGATCGGCTATGTGGTGCTGACCGCCTCAGAAGTGGCCAACGCTGATTCCCTGCTCCGTGATCTCTCCTGGCTACGCAGCCGCGCCCAGACCTTGTTCTCCACCCTGGAGAGCAGCGATGTCACCCTGCCCAGCGGCACCTCCTTCACCCGTGACATCACGGTGATCAATGGCCAGAGCCTTCGCTTCTTTGAGGTGGTGGACGCCAGCCTCAACCAACTCACCAGCCTGAGTGACAGTCGCTTCCGCCTCCTCTCCCCCAGCGGCCCGGGCAGTCGTGAGGTGGGCATCAGCTCCAGCAGCGGTGTCAGATTCGCCCTCAGCCCGCTGCCGGATGATCCAAACCTCAACGCCCTCATCAGCCAGGCCCAAGGGGTGGCTTCGGTGCTCGATCTCAGCGCCTTCAGCACCGCCCAGAGCCTCAGCGGAACCGTGCAGCTGGGCCGAGAAGCCAACTCCGATTCCACAGCCGGCTTCTACCGCACGCTGGACATCACCGGGCTGGTGATCGCCGCCGATGGCGTCACCCGCCTGCGGCCCGGCGACAGCGGCTACGCCGCTGCAGCCCTGCGCCCCGCCAATGTCGTCAGCCAGCTCAACGGTTTCTCGGTCGCTGATGACCAGACCGCCACCCGCAGCTTCAGCGGCGTGAGCGGCGGCAGCTTCCTGGCACCCTTCGCCCAGGTGAACGGCGAAACATTTTTTGCCTTTGGCGCCGCCAACGGCGATGGCCTGGCTCACTTCCGCTCACTCGGGAACAACTGTTTCGGCCTGGAAGATATTCCAGGCGGAGGCGATCTTGACTTTGACGACCTTGTAATCAGATTCGATTTTACGACTGTCGCCTGACAAAGTTAATCGGCTCGAGAAACCTGGCTCGTCCAACCAGCGATCAGATGTGCGCATGGTTGGCATTGACCGCAGTGATCGAACACTCGGGGTTCGCCACCAGAACCCCGGCGGCGCAAGCGCTCATCCACTCGTTACTCCCTCCTCTGAGCGGATCAAGGGCAGGCCCGCAGCGACCAACCTCGCCAGGCGCTTCCTACAGTTTCACCGCAGAGCCAGGAGCAGGATCGCCATGACCGTCGCCCCCAGCCCGTCCTCCTCGACAGCCGGATCCCCGCCCCCCGGTCGCCTCAGCCTGCAGTGCGAGCCGATCGCCGCCGACACCACCACGATCCGCTCCCTCGACTGGGAGCGCAGCCGCTTCGACATCGAATTCGGCCTGCGCAACGGCACCACCTACAACGCCTTCCTGGTGGGGGGTGAGCGCACCGCCCTGATCGACACCAGCCACGCCAAGTTTCGCGACACCTGGCTGCCGCTGTTGCGCGAGCAGATCGACCCGAAGGCGATCGATTTTCTGATCGTCTCCCACACCGAGCCCGACCACTCCGGCCTGATCGGCGATCTGATCGACGCCAATCCCGAGATCGAGATCGTCGCCAGCAAGGTGGCGATCCAATTTCTTGAAAACCAGGTGCACCGCCCCTTCCGCAGCCGGGCGGTGAAGAGCGGCGACGAACTCGACCTGGGCACCGGCCCCGACGGGGTCGCCCACCGCTTCGAGTTCCTCAGCGCCCCCAACCTGCACTGGCCGGACACGATCTTCTCGTTCGACCACGGCACCGGCATCCTCTACACCTGCGACGCCTTCGGCCTGCACTACTGCAGCGACGACCTCTACGACCGCGATCCCGGCGCCATCGCCCCGGACTTCCGCTTCTACTACGAGTGCCTGATGGGCCCCAATGCCCGCAGCGTGCTGCAGGCCCTCAAGCGCATGGACGCCCTGCCGCCGATCACCACGATCGCGGTGGGCCACGGCCCGCTGCTGCGCGATCACCTGCCCCTCTGGATCGGCGACTACCGCGAGTGGAGCGGCCAGCGCAGCGCCGGTGAGGCCTACGCCGCCGTTTGCTACGTGAGCCAGTACGGCTTCTGCGACCGGCTCAGCCAGGCGATCGCCCGCGGCGTCGCCAAGGCCGAGGCTCAGGTGCAGCTGGTCGATCTGCGGGCCACCGATGCCCAGGAGCTCAGCGCCCTGATCGGCGAGGCCGCCGCGGTGGTGGTGCCCACCTGGCCGGCCGAGCCCGATCCAGAGCTGCAAGCCTCGATCGGAACCCTGCTCGCCGCTCTCAAACCGAAGCAGTGGCTGGCCTGTTACGACGCCTTCGGCGGCAATGATGAACCGATCGATGCCGTCGCCAGCAAGCTGCGCAGCCTCAACCCCCAGGAGGCCTTCACGCCGCTGCGCATCCGCCAGGTGCCCGGCGCCGCTGACTACCAGCGCTGCGAGGAGGCCGGCACCGACCTGGGCCAACTCCTCACCCGCGAAAAGGCGATCGCGGCGATGAAGGCGCTCGACGGCGACCTGGACAAGGCCCTCGGCCGACTCTCCGGCGGTCTCTACGTGGTGACAGCACGGCAGGGCGAAGGGGAGAGCGCCCGCAGCGGCGCCATGGTGGCCAGCTGGGTCAGCCAGGCCAGCTTCGAGCCTCCCGGCATCACCGTGGCGGTCGCCAAGGACCGGGCGATCGAGTCGCTGATGCAGGTGGGCGATCGCTTCGTGCTCAACATCCTGCGGGAGGACAACCACCAGAAGCTGTTGCGCCATTTCCTGCGCCGCTTTCCGCCCGGCGCCAACCGCTTCGCCGGGGTGAACGTGCTCGAAGGGGCCGCCACCGGGGGGCCTGTGCTCGGCGACGCCCTGGCCTTCCTCGGCTGCCGCGTCGCCCAGCGGATGGAGGGTCCCGACCACTGGATCATCTACGCCGAGGTGGAGCAGGGCAACGTCGCCGACACCACCGCCAACACCGCCGTCCATCACCGCAAGGTGGGCAACCACTACTGAGATGACCGCAACCCCAGTCACCCCTGCCGGCCCTGCCACCGCCGCCAGCCTTCCCGGCAGCGGCACCGACAGCCAGCGGCGCGTGCTTTGCCTGCCGATCGACACCGGGCTGCTCTGCTTGCGCGGTCTCAGCCCGAAGCGGCTGCGCTTCGAGGTGGAGTACGGGCTCGAGCGCGGCACCTGCGCGAACAGTTTCCTGCTGGAGGCGGGGGTCGCCGCCGATGGCCATGCGGTGCCGCCGGTGTTGATCCACCCCCCCGGCATGACCTACGCCGCGCCCTTCTTCGCCGCCCTGGCGGAGCGGGTGCCGGCAGACGCCCCCTTGAAGGTGGTGGTGGGGGTGGTGAACCCCAACCGGGTGGAGCTGCTGCAGGCGATGGTGGAGCACTGGCCCCACCTGGCCCTGGTGGCCTCCAACGCCGGCGCCAAGCTGGTGCGCGAGCTCTGGGAGCAGCGGCGTCCCACCCCTGCCGACGCGGCCCCACCCGCCACCCTGCCGCCTCTGCCCCCGATCGATGTGGTGAAACAGGAGGTGACCCGGCCCCTGGCGGGCCGCCTGCGGCTGCGGCTGATCCCCTCCCCAACCCCCCGCTGGCCAGGGGCTCTGATGGCCTTTGAGGAGAGCAGCGGCCTGCTGATGAGCAGCAAATTCTTCTCCGCCCACCTCTGCGTCGAACCCTTCGCCGAAGCGAACCGCAGCAGCACCGAGGAAGACCGACGCTGGTTCTACGACTGCCTGATGGCGCCGATGGCCCGCCAGGTGGACACGGTGCTCGACCGACTCGACGACCTGCCGATCCGCACCATCGCCCCCTTCCACGGCCCTGCGGTCAGCGACAGCTGGCGCAGCCTGCTGGCCGACTATCGCCGCTGGGGGGAGGGTCAGGGCCGCGCCAGCCTCTCGGTGGGGTTGCTCTATGCCAGCGCCTACGGCAACACCGCCGCCATCGCCGATGCCCTGGCCCGGGGCGTGGCCCGCAGCGGCGTGCGGGTGGAGAGCCTCAACTGCGAATTCGCGGAGCCCGAACACCTGCAGCAAACGATCCGCGGCTGCGACGCCCTTCTGATCGGCTCCCCCACCCTCGGCGGCCATGCCCCCACCCCGATCGTCTCGGCCCTGGGCACAGTGCTGGCGGAGGGGGATCGGCGCAAGCCGGTGGGGGTGTTCGGCAGCTTCGGCTGGAGTGGCGAAGCGATCGACCTGCTGGAGACCAAGCTGCGGGATGGGGGGTTCCCCTTCGCCTTCGAGCCGATTCGGGTGCGCTTCAGCCCCGATCCGGCCACCCTCCGCACCCTCGAGGAAACCGGCGTTGCCCTCGGCCGACGCCTGCTCACCGACGAGCGGCGCCGCAACCTGCGACGCCCCGGCGGGGGTCTGAGCGAGAGCCGCAGCAACCCGGCCCTGCAAGCCCTGGGCCGCGTCGTCGGCCCTCTCTCGATCATCACGGTGCGGCGCGGCGAGGGGGAGGACGCCGCCACTGGCGCGATGGTGGCCAGCTGGGTGAGCCAGGCCAGCTTCAACCCGCCCGGCTTCACCCTGGCGGTGGCCCGCGACCGGGCCGTGGAGGGGCTGCTCCACGCCGGCGCCCCCTTTGCGTTGAACCTGCTGGCGGCAGGGCGGGAGAAGGAGCTGATGAAGCGCTTCCTCAAACCGTTCGCCCCCGGCGCCGACCGCTTTGCAGGCCTGGTGATGGAGGAGAGCCCCGGCGGCCAGCCGGTGCTGCCCGAAGCGCTGGCCTGGCTGGAGGCAACGGTGGTGCAGCGGATGGAATGCGGCGACCACTGGTTGATCTACGCCCAGGTGAGCCACGGCGGGCTGCTGGATGCGGGTGGCACACCAGCGGTGCATCAGCGGCGCATCGGCAGCGCCTACTGAACCGGCGGCCCATGCCGCCGCAGGGCTCAATTTGGTTGCCTCAGCTACAGAACAGTAGAGTTGATTGGCGAAAGTGAGCCCTTCGTAACCGTGCCCACATCGCCGATGCCTGCTTCTAGGTAAAACGAACCGAGTTGTTGGCAAGCGCATGAGCCGGGCCCGTCCCAGCCGTACGCCCGCGTCTGCTTCGCCCGCAGCGGAAGCGGAAATCCAGGGGTTGCTCGGTCGGGCTGTCCGCTATCGCGGTTTCGTGTTGATCCCCCAGAGCAATCTCACCTGGCTGATTCGGCCGGAGCGCAGTCCGATGCGCGTATTGCCGTTCCGAGCCCCTGCCAGCTCGCTGAGCGACATACGAGCCCTGATCGATTGGCGGCTGGCCCAGCAGGATCAAGCCGCCCGGGGCGGAGTGGGGCCACTGCCACCGGCTTGAAAGGGAAGCACCAGGGTGGCCCAGTGATCGGGCCGCTGGGGACGGTTGCGGCGAGACCTGCGGATCCCGAAGGGCACCCGCACCACGTTGGTTCCTTCCACCCGCAGACTGCCCGCCTGGGTGTCGCCGCCGTGGCCATTGCTGCTGCCGGTGCCGTTCATGGTGCCCGAATAAAGAAATGGCAAGAAAATCGCCGCTCATCACGGCTTTCGCGGCAATGATGAGCTACCGAGAGCTAAAAGGGAAGCCCCACGCCCCCTAAGCAGCCACTTCGGCCACCGGCACAGCCAGCTCCTCCACCGAGGGGCAGGTGCAGACCAGGTTCCGATCGCCGTAGGCGTTATCGATCCGGGCCACCGCAGGCCAGAACTTGTTCAGCCGCTGGGCGGGGCCCGCCGGGAACGCTGCCTGTTCGCGGCTGTAGAGGCGCTGCCACAGATCGGCTGTGACCATCGCCAGGGTGTGGGGAGCCCCTTTGAGGGGATTGGCCAGGGGGTCGGCGCTGCCGTTCTCGATCGCCGCGGCCTCCGCCCGGATCGCGATCATCGCGTCGCAGAAGCGATCGAGTTCGGCGAGGGATTCACTCTCGGTGGGCTCCACCATCACAGTGCCTGCCACAGGCCAGCTGACGGTGGGGGCATGGAAGCCGTAGTCCATCAAACGCTTGGCCAGGTCATCGACCTCCAAACCGGCGCTGCGCTTGAGCGGGCGCAGATCGAGGATGCACTCATGGGCGACCCGACCGCCCGCACCCCGGTAAAGCACTGGGAAATGGGGGTCGAGTCGTTCGGCGATCAGGTTGGCGGAGAGCAGGGCCACCTGGCTGGCGCGGCGCAGGCCGTCGCCGCCCATCATGCGGATGTACATCCAGCTGATCGGCAGAATGCCCGCGCTGCCCCAGGGGGCCGCCGACACCGGGCCGATCGCCTGATCGGGGCCCGGAGCCGCACCGCCGCCCACCCGGGCGAGGGGGTGGCCGGGCAGGAAAGGCACCAGGTGAGCTGCCACGCCAATCGGTCCGACACCGGGCCCGCCGCCACCGTGGGGGATGCAAAAGGTTTTGTGCAGGTTGAGGTGGCAGACGTCGGCGCCGTAGTGGCCCGGCTTGCACAGCCCCACCTGGGCGTTGAGGTTGGCTCCGTCGAGATACACCTGGCCACCGCGCCCGTGCACCAATTCGCAGATGCGGCGAATGCCGGTCTCGAAAACACCGTGGGTGGAGGGATAGGTGACCATCAACGCCGCGAGATCGGCGGCATGGGCCTCGGCCTTGGCCTCCAGGTCGGCCAGGTCGATGTTGCCGTGTTCATCGCAGGCCACGGCCACCACCTGCATGCCGGCCATCACGGCGCTGGCGGGATTGGTGCCGTGGGCGCTGGTGGGGATCAGGCAGACGCGACGATGGCCCTCGCCACGGCTGCGATGCCAGGCACGAATCACCATCAGACCGGCGTACTCGCCTTGAGAGCCCGCGTTGGGCTGGAGAGAGACCCCGGCGAAGCCGGTGATCGCCGCCAGCCAGCTCTCCAGATCGGACACCAGGCGGGCGTAGCCGCGGGTCTGGTCCGCCGGGGCGAAGGGGTGGAGCTGGGCGAAGGCGGGCCAGCTCACCGGCACCAACTCGGCAGCGGCGTTGAGCTTCATCGTGCAGCTGCCCAACGGGATCATGCCGTGCACCAGGGACAGGTCGCGGCTGACCAAGGACTGGATGTAGCGCAGCAACTCGGTCTCGCTGCGATAGCGGTGGAACACCTCCTGGCGCAGCCAGGGCTCGCAACGGGAGGGGATGCCTTCGGCCAGGGCAGCCGCCGGATCCATCGCCACGGCCCGCAGGGCGGTGAGCGCCGGCTCCGCCGCCGCCGAGGACGGAGCGAGGGCCAGGAGCAGCCGCTCCAGCTCCGCCACGGTGGAGAGTTCATCGAGGCTGACCGCCAGGAAACCGGCACAGCCCGCGCCGCTGAGCCCGCGCCGCAGGTTGAAGCCCGCGGCCGCGGCCCGCTCGATCAGCCGATCGGCCTCCGGGCTGGAGACCACAACGGTGTCGAAGCCGGCGCCCGGCTCCGGGGGAAGGCCAAGGGCGGTGAGACCGGCGACCAGACCCTGACGCAGGGCGAGTACGCGGCGGGCGATCGCCTCCAGACCGTCGGGCCCGTGGTGCACGGCGTAGAAGCTGGCCATCACGGCGAGCAGCACCTGGGCGGTGCAGATGTTGCTGGTGGCCTTGTCGCGGCGGATGTGCTGCTCCCGGGTCTGAAGGGCCAGGCGAAGGGCGGGGTTGCCCTCCGCATCGCGGGACTGGCCCACCAGCCGCCCCGGGATCTGACGCTTGAACTCCTCGCGGGTGGCAAAGAAAGCGGCATGGGGGCCGCCGAACCCCATCGGCACGCCAAAGCGCTGCAGGCTGCCCACGGCGATGTCGGCGCCGAGCTGGCCGACGGGGGCCAACAGCACCTGGGCGAGAGGGTCGACAGCCACGGTGGTGATCACCCCCGCCGCGCGGGCGGCCGCCAGCAGCGCTGCCGGGTCCCAGAGTCGGCCGCCGCAACCCGGCAGCTGCAACAGCAGCCCGAAGGCCTTCTCCGGCAGGGCCGGGTCCGGGGCCCGTCCGGCGGCGAGATCGGCCGAGAGGCCCTCGGCGTCAAACGGTTCGAGGACGATGCCCAAGGGCTCCGCGCGGGTCTGGAGCACTGCCAGGGTCTGGGGGAAGAGCGCCCGATCGACCAGGAAATGGCGGGAGCCGGCGCGGCGGCTCACCGCCAGCGCCAGGGCCATGGCCTCCGCAGCGGCGGTGCCTTCGTCGAGCAAGGAGGCGTTGGCGATCGGCAATCCCGTCAGCTCGCTGACCAGGGTCTGGTAGTTGAGCAGCGCCTCCAGCCGCCCCTGGGCGATCTCCGCTTGGTAGGGCGTGTAGGCGGTGTACCAGCAGGGGTTCTCGAGGACGTGGCGCTGGATCAGGGCGGGGGTGGCGGTGCCGGAATACCCCAGGCCGATCAGGCTGCGACAAACCCGGTTGGCGGAGGCGATCTCGGCGAGCTCCGCCAGGGCCTCAGCCTCGCCGCAGGCAAGGGGCAGAACTTCGGCGGCAGCCGCAGGTGGGAGAAGGATGTCGGCGGGCACCACAGCCGCCGACAGTGCCTCCAGAGAATCCAGCCCGAGCTCCGCCAGCATCCGGTCCTGGTCCTTCTCGCTGGGACCGAGATGGCGGACCAGGAACGGAGCCGACATGACAGATGGCGCTAAGAGTCGCCAGATGTTACAAAAATGCAGAGGTCACCGGGCCGGAGAACACCCGGCGCAGACAGTGGCCCCTCAGGCCCCCGCCACCTTCCCCCGATAGGTTTCGGCGTCCATCAGCTGTTCCAGTTCGCGGGGATCGGCGGGGCGCACCACCAGCAGCCACCCCTCGCCGTACGGATCGCTCTGCAGCTCCTCCGGACTGGCCAGAACGGCTTCGTTGCGGGCCTCCACCACGCCGCTCACCGGGGCCACCAGATCTTCCACGGCCTTCACCGACTCCACCGTGCCGAATCCGCTGCCCCGGGAGACGGAGGCTCCCACCGCCGGCAGATCGACAAAAACGATGTCGCCGAGTTGGTCAACGGCGTACGCGCTGATGCCCACGCGCACCAGATCGCCCTCCTCGCGGGCAAATTCGTGGCTGTCGGCGTAGCGGCAGTCGTCGGGGAAGGTGAGCGGCATCGCAGGGCGGAGGGGTGCGGAGCGCCACCAGTTTGTCGGAACGGATGCGCCGTGGCTCAGGCGGCGGCGCCCAGGGCTGTCAAGGCCCGCTCCAGGGCGATCGCCACGTGCTGGTGATGGGTACCCCCCTGGACGTAGAGCACCCACGGCTCCCGCAGGGGGCCATCCGCGGAAAACTCGCTGGTGCTGCCATCGATGAAGGTGCCGCCAGCCATCACAAGCTCGGCGGCGTAGCCGGGCATCGGTGCCGGAATCGGATCCAGGTAGGCGCCCACCGGCGAGGCCGCCTGGAACGCGCGGCAGGCGGCCTTCAGGGCCGTGGGGTTGCCCAGCTGCACGGCCTGGATCACATCGCTGCGCAGCCCGCCGGGCCGGGGCTGCACCGGCACCCCCAGGTCGGCGAACACCGCGGCGGTGAGCTCCGCGCCGATCAGGGCCTCCGCCACCATCTGCGGCGCCAGAAACAGCCCCTGAAACAACAGACGCTGCTGATCAAAGCTTCCGCCTCCTTCGCTGCCGATGCCCGGGGCCGTGAGCCGGCAGCAGGCCCGCTCCACCCACTCGGCCCGCCCGGCCACGTACCCACCCCCGGGGGCGACCGTGCCGCCGGGGTTCTTGATCATCGAGCCCGCCATCAGATCGGCGCCGACCGCCGTGGGCTCCGCCTCCTCCACCAGTTCGCCGTAGCAGTTGTCCACAAAGCAGACGCAGTGCGGGGCGATCCGCTTCACCCGCTCGATCAGCCGGCCGATGGCTGCCACCGACAGGGAAGGCCGCCAGCTGTAACCGCAGCTGCGCTGGATCAGCACCAGCCGCGTCGGCGGCGTCAACGCCTCCTCCAGCCGCGCCTCATCCACCCGACCATCGGGCAGGAGAGCCAGCTCGTCGTAGCGCACGCCGAACTCCGCCAGGGATCCCTGGCCCTCCCCCCGCAGACCGATCACCTCCTCCAGGGTGTCGTAGGGACGGCCGGTGAGGGCCAGCATCCGATCGCCGGGGCGCAGCACGCCGAACAAGGCCGCCGTGATCGCATGGGTGCCGCTGACGAACTGAAGACGCACCGCCGCCGCCTCGGCCCCCACGACGCGGGCGAACACCCGGTCGAGGATCTCGCGGCCCAGATCGCCGTGGCCATAACCGCTCACCGAAGCGAAGTGGTGCACCCCCACCCGCTCGGCGGCGAAAGCGGCCAGCACCCGCTCCAGCCGCGGCCGCACGCCGGCGGTGCGCATGGCGGCCAGGGGGGCGATCCGCGCCAGGGCCGCCGCAACGCGGTCGGCGGCCTCAGACGCCGAGAGGGAGGGCAGGGCGAGGGTCATCGGGGGCAGGGCGCTGCCGCCATGCTGCCCGTGGGGGGTTGGAAGTCCCACGGCTAGATTCCTGCGTCCCCTGCCGCCGCGCATCCCCTTGCCCAGTCGCCCCTCCGTCAACCCCGCCGCCGATCCCTCGACCGATCTCTCCCCCGGGGGATCCACAGGGGACGCCGGACAGGCCCGCGGAGAGATCGACCTCGGCCCCGTCCCCCACCCCGGCGATCCGCTCGAATCTCCGCCATCGCGGCGCCGACAGCACGCTTTGCGGGAGGGGCTCTCCAGCCCCCGGCCGCCCCTGCCCCCGCGACAGCGCCGCCACAAGGCCGGCACCACAACCTTCATGTTGGCAATGCACGTGGGCGCGGTGGCGGCCCTGCTGCCCCGCTTCTGGAGCTGGCAGGGGGTCGTGCTGCTGGCGATCCTCTACTGGATGACGGTGCTGGGGGTGACCCTGGGACTGCATCGGCTCGTGGCGCACCGAAGCTTTGAAGCACCGCGCTGGCTGGAACGCACCTTGGTGCTGATGGGTGCGCTGGCCTGTCAGAGCGGGCCGATCGAATGGGTGGGCCTGCATCGCCACCACCATCTGTTCTCCGATCAGCCGAACGACCATCACGACGCCGCCCGCGGCCTGTGGTGGGCCCACAGCGAATGGATGCTGCACGAGATCCCGGCGCTGCGGGAGATCCACCGCTTCACCGGCGACCTGGAGCGCGATCCGCTCTACCGCTGGCTCGACCGCTGGTTCCTGTTGCTGCAGTTGCCCCTGGGGGCAGCCCTGTACTGGATCGGCCAGAGCACGGGGGTGCACGGGGGCGGGCTGGGTCTGGTGCTCTGGGGCATTCCCCTGCGCCTGGTGCTCGTGTACCACGTCACCTGGCTGGTCAATTCCGCCACCCACGCCTTCGGCTACCGCAACTTCGACAGCCCCGACCGCTCCCGCAACTGCTGGTGGGTGGCGCTGCTGACCTTCGGCGAGGGCTGGCACAACAACCACCACGCCCATCCCGCCAGCGCCCGCCATGGCCTGCGCTGGTTCGAATTCGACATCACCTGGCAGCACATCCGCCTGCTGCGGGCCCTCGGCCTGGCTCGGCGCCTGCGCCTCGCCCCCCAACCCGGCCCCTGAGGCTCTTCCTTCAGGGGCCGCTGAGTTCGCGCCGGATCGCCGCGGCCAGGTCGGGAGGAGCGGAACCTGTGCCGCCCTCGGACCCGGTTCCCGCCGCGCGGCGCCGCAGCAGATCGAGGAAACGCTCGGCGGAGAGATCCGCTTCGCCGGCGGCCCCGAGCGCCGCCAGGGTGCGGCGCAGATCGGGCAGCTCGGCCTCCAGCTCGACGGCGCTGTAGTCCGCCTGGCCGGCCATCACCGCGGCGAAGCGCTCCCGTCGCTGGCGCCGATCCACCGGATAGGCCGCCAGGAGAGGGTCGCGGCAGAGCCGCCAGGGCCGGCCGGCGGTGAAGAGCAGGGCGAGGGCGGCGCTCAGGGCCGGAGCCTCCTCCTCCGCCACGCGCAGATTGAAGGCGGGCGGCGGCGGGCGAAGCCCCACGAACACCTCCAGCAGGTCGCCGGGACCCAGCACCTTTGCCTCGGCGTCGCGCACGGGCAGGGCGGAGGCGCGCAGGGCGTCCGCCAGCTCGGGATGGCCATCGAGCAGCCGCTCGGCCCGCTGGGCCTCAAGCCGGCCCTCGGGGGCTTCCGCCGCGAGCCAACCGTTGATCGAGCCCAGGGCCAGGAAGACCTCCGGGCCGGGCGAGGCGAGCTTGCCGTTGCGCAGCATCGAGAGCTGGGAGTTGTGCACGCGGCCGAGATCGAGCGCTTCGGCCAGGCCGGGCAGGACCCGATGGGACCAGCCGTTGCCGCTGTGCCAGAGGCGGATCAGATGGGCGAAGGCCACCCGGCCGGACGCGAGTCGTTCTCGATGCCCCAAATGATCTTGATCCGTATTGCTATCATATTAACGTTCGATCCGGAGTCGGTCCTTCATGACCGCCACGTTCTCCCCCCGCCCGCCCCTGGCCTCCCCCGCCCAAACCCTCACCCGCAGCTCCGCCACGGTGAACGCGCTCGACGTCCACCGTCGCGCCCGCGCCCTGCACCAGCCGCGCGATGGCGGCGAGGCTCTGCAGATCCCCCACGGCCGCAACTGGCCCGTGATCGGCTTCATGGTCGCCGTGCACGCCCTCGCCCTGGTGGCGCTGCTGCCGGCGTTCTGGAGCGTCCAGGCCGTCGCCACCCTGCTCATCCTCTACTGGGTCACCGCCTGCCTGGGCGTGACCATCGGGTACCACCGGCTGCTGAGCCACCGCTCCTTCCGCGTGCCCCGCTGGCTGGAGCGCTTCTTCGCCACCTGCGGCGCCCTCAGCTGCCAGCACGGCCCGATCGACTGGGTGGGGCTGCACCGGCACCACCACAAATTCTCCGATACGGATGCAGATCATCACGACAGCAACAAGGGCCTCTGGTGGAGCCACATGGGCTGGATGTTCGTCACAGTCCCGGCGCTGGCGGCTGTTCCCCGGCTCACCGGGGACCTGGCCGTCGATCCGTACCACCGCTGGCTGAACCGCTGGTTCCTGCTGCTGCAGCTGCCCCTGGCCGGCCTCCTGTTCTGGATCGGCACCGTCAGCGGGGCCGGCGGCTGGGCCTTGGTGCTCTGGGGCATCCCCCTGCGTCTGGCGGTCGTCTATCACGTCACCTGGCTGGTGAACTCCGCCACCCACGCCTGGGGCGAAGCGGTGCACGAGAGCGGTGATCGCTCCCGCAACAACCCCTGGGTGGCCGCCCTCACCTTCGGCGAGGGCTGGCACAACAACCATCACGCCTTCCCGCATTCCGCCCGGCAGGGCTTCGGGCGCCAGATCGACCTCACCTGGCTCCACATCCGCCTGCTGCAGGCCCTGGGCCTGGCCACCCGGGTGCGGGTGCCGGCGGCGGCCGATCCGGCCCTCCGCCTCTCCCGCCCCGCTCCGGCACGGCCGGTGGCGTAGGGTGAGCGATCGCCCTCCCCGCGGGTTCCCGCAGTTTCCGGCAGTCAGGTCATGGCCAAGCGCGTACAGGTGGTGCTGAAGGAAGACGTCCTCAGCCTCGGCAAAGATGGCGATCTCGTGGAGGTCGCCCCCGGGTACGCCCGCAATTACCTGCTTCCCGCGGGCAAGGCGGTGTCTGTCACCGCCTCGGTGCTGCGTCAGGTGGAACACCGGCGTGCCAAGGAGGCCGAGCGCCTCGCGGCGCTCAAACAGGCCGCCCTCACCTTCCGCACCGCTTTGGAGACCATCGGTCGCTTCACGGTGCGCAAGCAAACCGGCGGCGACGATGTGCTGTTCGGCACCGTCACCAATGGCGACGTGGCCGAGGCCATCGAAGCGTCCACCAAGAAGGAGGTCGATCGCCGCGACATCCTCGTGCCGGAGATCCACCGCACGGGCTCCTACAAGGTGCAGGTGAAGCTGCATCCCGAGGTGGTGGCCGAGGTGAATCTCGAAGTCGTCAGCCACTGAGGGACCGCCGCCGCCGGCGCGGCGGCTGCCCGACGACACCAAACCCCGGGCACACGCCACCTGTGGTGTGTCCGGGGTTTGTTCATGGCCTGATCCCACTGCCGCTGGTGTGGGGTGTGCCTTCTCAAAACCCCACGACCGGGGGATGATGAATCCCCGCTCCGCCCTTCCCCTCCCGCGAGCCCCCTCCACGCCATGGTGAGCCTGCCGATCCAGGGAAACGGCACCGCCGTCGAAGGGCGGGAGGGGAGCTCCCGGGCCTCCGGCAACGGATTGCCGGACTCCCTGCCGCCCCAGAACCTGGAGGCCGAGGAGGCGGTGCTCGGCGGGATCCTGCTCGACCCTGACGCCATCGGCCGGGTGGCCGACGTGCTCCAGCCCGAGGCCTTCTACCTCGGCGCCCACCGGGAGATCTACCGCACCGCCCTGATGCTGCACGGCCAGGGCCGCCCCACCGATCTGACGGCGATGACCGCCTGGCTGGCGGACACCGGCCACCTGGAGAAGGTGGGGGGCGCCGCGCGACTGGCCGAGCTGGTGGAGCGCACCCTCTCCACCGCCTCGATCGACCAGGTGGCGCGCCTGGTGATGGACAAATACCTGCGCCGCCAGCTGATCCGCTCCGGCAATGAGGTGATCGCCCTGGGCTTTGATCAGTCCAAGCCGATGGAGCAGGTGCTCGACGAAGCCGAGCAGAAGATCTTCGCGATCAGCCAGGAGAAGCCGAGCCTGGGCCTCACCCCCACCGCCGAGATCCTCACCAGCACCTTCGAGGAGATCGAAACCCGCTCCCAGGGCACGGCGGTGGCGGGCATCCCGGTGAACTTCTACGACCTGGATGCGATGACCCAGGGGCTGCAGCGCAGCGACCTGATCGTCATCGCCGGCCGCCCGGCGATGGGGAAGACGGCGATCACCCTCAACATCGCCCGCAACGTGGCCCAACTGCACGACCTGCCGGTCTGCGTCTTCAGCCTGGAGATGAGCAAGGAGCAACTCACCTACCGGCTGCTGGCGATGGAGGTGGGCATCGAGAGCGGCCGGCTGCGCACCGGCCGGCTGCAGGAGGAGGAATGGCCGCTGCTGGGCAACGGCATCAGCAGCCTGGCGCGGCTGCCCCTTTACATCGACGACAAACCCAACGCCGGTGTGCTGGAGATGCGCTCCCTCTGCCGCCGGCTGATGGCCGAGCAGGGCCGCAAACTCGGTCTGGTGGTGATCGATTATCTGCAGCTGATGGAGGGCTCCGGTTCCGACAACCGCGTGCAGGAGCTCTCGCGCATCACCCGAGGCCTCAAGCAGATGGCCCGCGAACTCGATGTGCCGGTGGTGGCCCTCTCCCAGCTGAGCCGGGGCGTGGAGTCGCGCACCAACAAACGACCGATGCTCAGCGACCTGCGCGAATCCGGTTCGATCGAGCAGGACGCCGACATTGTGATGATGATCTACCGCGATGAGTACTACAACCCCGAAACCCCCGACCGCGGCATCACCGAGGTGATCGTCACCAAGCACCGCAACGGCCCGGTGGGCACCGTGAAGCTGCTGTTTGAACCCCAGTACACCCGCTTCCGCAACCTTGCGGCCTGACGTTCACTCAGCCGCCTGGCCGAGTCAGCCGCGGCAGGCGCATGGCGCGGCTGCCATCCGCGGAGCAGACAATGTCGGCGCTGCGATAGTGGCGGGGGGTGCTGAGCAGCAGGCGCCAGGCATCCCGGCCCGAGATCAGCTGGAAACGGTCGCCGCATTGCTGCTGCAGCAGACGTCGCACCGCGGGGTAGTAGTTGCTGTTCAGGCCCGGGAAGAGGTGATGTTCGGTGTGATGGGAGAAGTGAAGATGGAGGAGATCAAGCCAGCGGGGCAAGCGCAGCGAGAGGGTGCTGCGCAGCGGGTCGTCCCCCTCAGCGAGCGGCGTCAGCATGTGGTTGGTGTAGATGTAGGCCATCGCACCGGCATAACCAAGCCAGATCGGCAGGAAGTAGCCGAGCAGCAGGGCGCGCGGCTCAAGCCCAAGCCAGCCGATCACCGCGGCGTGAAGACCGATCACCGCCAGCAGCTCCAGGGCGATGCGACGGCGCTCGCGGCGGCTCACTGCAAACGGGGCGGGCGGGAACAGGGCCGTTCCCTCGGGTACCAGCAGCACCGAGCCCAGGGTGCGCAGATTGTGCACCCCCCAGGCACTCGCCATCCCCAGCAACAGACCGAGACCACTCACCTCATCGGAGGGGATGAAGCGGTGCTGGATCCACTTGCCCCAACTGGCCGGCTGGCTCTCCAGATAGCTGCGATCCGGATCCCGCGGAGTATTGGTGTGGCCGTGGTGTTCGCGGTTGTGCACGGCCAGCCAAAGGGTTGGGGGCATCCAGAGCAGGGCCAGCCCGACCAGGCCGATGGCGCGGCGCCAGGACTGACCCCGCAGCCAGCTGCCGTGCAGCAGATCATGGCTGGTGAAGAGCAAGACGATCACGGCGTTGCCCATCACCAGGCTGAAGGGCAGGAAGAGGGGCAGGGCCTGCCAGGGCCAAAGCTCCAGCTGGCGCGCCATCGTCCAGCCCAGGCCGAGGATCGCCAGGTTGATCCACAAGAGCCCTGCACATCCCGGATCGGCTCGGAAGGCGGCGGACGGCAATTGAGGCCGCAGGCGGCGGGCAAGGCTGGCCACGCTGCTGGCCTCCGCCGGGACGGCCGACGGGGAGGGGGAAGGGGGAATCGGCGCGACGATCAGACAGCCTTCAGTCGAGCATGGCGCCCTCCGGTTGCCCGCCGCGGGCCCGGCCTCCGATCATGGGGGTATGTTCCTGCTCCATTTCCTCTCCTCCCCCAACCCCTTCATCGGGTTCGGCGTGCACGCCCTCCAGCTGCAACGGGAGCTCGCTGTCCTGGCCGGCAGCGGTGCCTTCCTGTTCCAGGCCACCGATCTCGGCAAACCCGAGGAACTGAACCGGGTGTGCGAACTGCTGGCGGACCTGCCCCTGGACCTGCCGGTGCTGAACGTTCTGCTCGGCGACGGTCGCACCTCCCACCAGGTGCTCGATCGGTTGCCAGGCCAGCGGATCACCTACACGGTCTTCGAGTCAGACATCCTGCCGGAGGGATGGAAGGAGAACCTGGAGCGCTCCGACCTGGTGATCACCGCCTCGGACTGGGGCGCCGAGATCCTGAGGCGGGGTCTGGAGGGGACGCCGGTGGCCGTGGTGCCGGAGGGGGTCGACCCGATCCTTCACCACCAATGGAACCGCCCGACCGACCTGCAGCCCTGGCAGCGGCATGAGCGGCCGGGAGCTCCCCTGGAGGAATGCTTTCGCTTCCTGGCGGTGGGCAAGTTCGAAACCCGCAAAAGCTACGAGGAGCTGATCGCGGCCTTTCAACTCGCCTTCGCGGATCGTCCCGACGCACGCCTGCTGCTGCGGCTGCACAACCCGTTCGACCCGACCTATCGGGAGGGCGTGCAACGCCTGGTCGGCGACGGGATGGGCGGCCGCGTCCAGATCGTGGACGGGGTCGGGGGAGGCGAGATGCTCAGCCCGGAAGCCATGGCGGAGCTGTATCGGAGCAGCCACTGCTTCGTGTTCGCCAGCAAGGGGGAGGGCTGGGGTCTTCCCCTGATCGAGGCGATCTCCTGCGGCACCCCCTTCCTCGCCACCCACTACAGCGGCCCCCTGCAGTACCTGCAGCACTGCCAGCAGAGCTTCAGTCGGATTGAGTACCAGCTGGAGGAGATCCACGCGCCCGACTTCCTCCGCTTTCACAGGTTCTGCCCCGAGCGGCCGGCCCGCTGGGCCCGGCCCGACGTCCCGTCCCTGGCGCGGCAGATGCGTCAGGTGTACGAGAACTGGCCGGCGGTGCGGGACCAGGCGGAGGCGAATGCGCGCACGATCCACCAGCGCTTCTCCTGGGCCGCCGCCGCGGAGGCCCTGATCGATGGGCTGCAGGAATCGACACGGGCTGCCGCAGCGACGCGAATGGGCGTCACGAGCCGCGCAGCACCGATCGATACACGTCGAGATAGCGCTGCGCAATCGCCTGGCTGTCAAAGCGCTTGACGTTCTCGCGGCCGCGTTCGATCAGCTCGTTGCGGTAGGTGTCATCTCCGATCAGCCGCAGCAAGCCCTCCCGAATCGACGCCACGGAGCAGGGATCCACCAGGGCGGCCCCATCGCCGGCAACCGCGGGCATCGAGGTGCAGTTGCTGGTCAGCACGGGCCGTCCGACGGCCTGGCCTTCGAGAATCGGCATGCCAAATCCCTCCAGGGTGGAGGCAAAGGCCACAAGATCAGCCGTGCGGTACAGCGACACAACCTCAGACTCGCTGATGCCGCAGTGGTTTTCATAACGGATCTGGTGTTCAGCCAACAGCTGCTTGAGCTCAGCCGTGAGCCGGCCGATCAGCACGAGTGTGACGTCAAGCCCGTGCAGCGCCTGGAGCAGACGGGGAATGTTCTTGTTGGCGGAGGTGCCGACCTGCAGGATGCGGGGATGGTTCCGATTGAAGGGGGCGGGCGCAAAGGTGAAGTGGGGGGAGATGCAAACAGGCACCACGTGGATGCGGCGGGGGTCGAGGCGCGGTACCCAACGGAGCAGATCCTCTTTGACGGCATCGGAAATCACCGTTACCGCAGCGATGCGTTGCAGCGGCTGCTGAAACCAGAACTGGCGCAGAACCTCGCGCGGCAGGCCCCGCAGTTGATGCAGTCGCCCACAATCATGAACCGTCACGATGGTATGGGCCGGATCCGTGCCGAGGGCAGCAAAATGAATATCTCCGCTGATGTGAGTGATCTCCGCTTGGTGCTCGCGGGCAAAGCGAATGATCTTCAACCGATTGCGCAGCCCCTGGCTGACGTAGGGAGAAACATTCACCTCCACGTCCACACCAAGCTCCATCAACGACTGACAAACCCGCTCAAAATAACTCTCCAAACTATAGAAGCCTTCGATCGGTCGCCGACAGAGCAGGGAGACTTTCATCGCGTTCGGGTCGGGCCTGGCGGGTTGCTCCACGCCCAATGATGCCGGGCGCAGGGGCGCGGCCCGAGGGTCCTTGCGGGAAAATGGGCAGATGGCGCCCTTCCGCTCCCCACCCACCGAACGCTTCGACCTGATCGTCGTCGGCGGCGGCCACGCCGGCTGCGAGGCAGCGATCACCGCGGCACGCCTCGGGGTGAGCACGGCCCTGTTCGCCCTCAACCTCGACCGCATCGCCTGGCAGCCCTGCAATCCCGCGGTGGGGGGGCCGGCCAAGAGCCAGCTGGTGCACGAGGTGGATGCCCTCGGCGGGGTGATCGGCCGCCTGGCCGATGCCACCACCCTGCAGAAGCGGGTGCTCAACGCCAGCCGCGGCCCGGCGGTCTGGGCCCTGCGGGCCCAGACCGACAAGCGCCAGTATTCCCGCCAGATGGTGCAACTGCTGCAGCACACCCCCAACCTGGCGCTGCGCGAGGCGATGGTCACCGGCCTGGAGGTGGAGAGCAGCCGCGAGGGCAGAGCCAGGGTGGTGGGCGTGAGCACCTACTTCGGCAGCGTCTACGCCGCCGGCGCCGTGGTGCTCACCACCGGCACCTTCCTGGGGGGCCGCATCTGGGTGGGGGATCGCTCGATGCCCGCCGGCCGGGCCGGCGAACCGGCCGCCGAGGGGCTCACCGAAGCCCTGGAGGCCCTGGGGCTGCGCACCGGCCGCCTCAAAACCGGCACACCCGCCCGGGTCGATCGCCGCAGCGTGGCCCTCGATCGGCTGGAGGAGCAGCCCAGCGATGCGGTGGGCCGCTTCTTCTCCTTCGATCCGGCCGCCTGGGTGAACGGCGAGACCATGGCCTGCCACATCACCCGCACCACCGCGGCCACCCACCAACTGATCCGCGACAACCTGCACCTCACCCCGATCTACGGCGGGCACCTCGACAGCGCCGGCCCGCGCTACTGCCCCTCGATCGAGGACAAGATCGTGCGCTTCAGCGACAAGGACAGCCACCAGATCTTCCTGGAGCCGGAGGGCCGCGACACCCCCGAGCTCTACGTGCAGGGCTTCTCCACCGGCCTGCCGGAGCGGCTGCAACTGGAGTTGCTGCGCACCCTGCCCGGCCTGGAGCGCTGCGTGATGCTGCGCCCCGCCTATGCCGTCGACTACGACTACGTGCCCGCCACCCAGCTCACCCCCTCCCTCGAGACCAAGCCGGTGGCCGGCCTGTTCTGCGCCGGTCAGCTCAACGGCACCACCGGCTACGAGGAGGCGGCCGCCCAGGGGCTGGTGGCGGGGCTGAACGCAGCGCGCCTTCTCGGCGGCCAGGAACCGGTGGCCTTCCCCCGGGAGGGCAGCTACATCGGCACCATGGTGGACGATCTGGTGACCCGCGATCTGCGCGAGCCCTACCGGGTGCTCACCAGCCGCAGTGAATACCGTCTGGTGCTGCGCGGCGACAACGCCGATCGGCGGCTCACCCCCCTCGGCCGCGAGCTGGGCCTGATCGACGACCGCCGCTGGGAGATCTTCACCGGCAAGCAGCAGGCGATCGAGGCGGAAAGCCGGCGGCTGGAGAGGGAGCGACTCAAGGCCGGCGATCCCGCCGCCGCGGCCGTGGAGGTGCAGAGCGGAGCCCCGATCCGGGGCTCGATCACCCTGGCCGACCTGCTGCGCCGTCCCGGCTTCCACGCCGCCGACCTGGTGGCCCACGGCCTGGCCGACCCGGCCCTGCCGACGGACGTGCGGGAGGGGGCGGAGATCGACATCAAGTACAGCGGCTACCTGGCCCGCCAACGCCAGCAGATCGAACAGGTGCAACGGTCGCAGCTTCGGCGGATCCCCGAGGGGGTGCCCTGGGAGCGGATCGGCACCCTCTCGGCGGAAGCGCGAGAGAAGCTGGCGGTGGTGCAGCCCCGCACCCTCGGCCAGGCGGGCCGGATCCCCGGTGTCAGCCCCGCCGATGTCACGGCGCTGCTGCTCTGGCTGGAGCTGGAGCGGCGTTCAGCGCTGGATCACCCCCAGACCGCCGAGCACCCCGGCTGCGGCCATGAACCACAGCGGTGACCAGCGACTGCGCAGCATCAAGACGCACACCAGAGCCGACACCAGCAGGCCGGCGAGATTGTGGTCGGCGGTGCGCACGATCTTCACCCCCACCGCGAAGAGGATCCCGAGGGTCACCGGCCCCAGGCCCCGCTCGAACGCGATCCGCCAGGGGGAGTGCTCCAGCCGCTTCCAGCTGAGGCAGGCGGCCACCATCAACAGGGTGGAGGGCAGCAGGATCGCCGCCTCGGCGCCGTAGGCGGTCAACAGCGCCCAGAAGGGCCCGTGCTGCCAGCCGGCCGCGAGCCCCAGCAGACCCACGATCATCGAACTGGGGCCGGGGGCCGCCTCCGCCAAGGCATAGAGATCGGCGAACTGGCTGTCACTGAGCCAGCAGTAGGTATCCACCGCCAGGTGGTGGTATTCCGCCAGCAGGGTGTTGCCTCCTCCGAGGGAAAACAGCGACAGCGACAGGAACTGGCCCAGTACCTGCAGGAGGGTGCCCAGATCGCTGAGGGGCACGGGATGACAGGCAAGCGCAGCCGTGGCCAGCAGCGGCGTCATCGCCCGATCGGCGGGGAGGATTGGCGGGGCCAGTACCAGGCCATCGCCAGCGGCGCCGCGACCAGGATCACCGGGATGAGACGCAGGTTCCCCAGGGTGAGCGCCAGGAAGACCGCGCCGGCCAGGAGCAGGGCGAAGGGATCCCGGCGATATTCGCCCAGGATGCGGAAGCCCATCGAGAGGGCCATTCCCGCCGCCGCCGCCACCACCCCGGCCAGCACCCGATCCACCGCCGGGAGCTCGTGCAGGGCGAAGTAGGCCACCCCCAGGGCCATCAGCAGGGTGAAGGGCAACAGGAGCATGCCCGCCAGGGCCGCCAGGGCGCCGGGCAGACCGCGGAAACCGGCACCGATGTACACCGCCAGATTGATCTGATTCGGACCCGGCAGCAGGCGGGCCACAGTCAGGCCGGTGAGGAACTGGGGGTTGCTGAGCCAGTGGCGCTGCTCGACCACGATCCGCTGGCTCCAGGCCGAGAGGCCGCCGCCGAAGGAGGAGAGGGCGACCTGGAGCATGCCGCGAAACAGGGTGCCAAGGCCCGGCGTCGGGGGCGGGGCGGACTCACTCATGGACGAAATGGGGATCGGGCGGCAGCTCGCCGGCTGCGTGCAGGCCGGGCTCGAGCGGATCGGGGGCTTGGTAGGAATCGGCCGCCTGCCAATCGGCTTCGAAACAGGCGCGCAGGCGCTCCACCACTGCGGGGGCATCCGACTCGATGCCGAGCTCGCGCCGCAGGTCGAAGGCACTGCGATCGAGGTTCATCGAACCGGTCTGGGCGTAGCGCCCATCGGCGAGCAGCAACTTGGCGTGCAGCTTCGGTGTCTTCTGGCGCCTCACCTTCACCCCGAAGCGACTCATCACCCGCAGCGAAGCAAAGGTGTCGTAGATATCCCAATCGGAGATGCCGTGCTTGCCACCGCAGAGGAAGCGCACCTTCACGCCGCGCTCGCGCGCGGCGACGATGCGATCGAGGATCACCGCATCCACCACCTTCGGGTGTTGGATCCAAAGGGTCTGCCGCGCCATGTCCAGGATGCGGGCCAGTTGGCCGCGGCTGTGGAGGTTGCTCCAGACCAGGCCCACGCTGAGGTCGGGCTGGAAGGCAACGCGATTCCAGTCGGCCTCGAAGCCGGCGATCACCTGGTCCACCACGGCCGGCGCGTGGCTGACGATGCCGTAGTCGCGGGTCTGGGTGAAGTATTTGTCGCTGAGGTTGAAGGTGGCGATCAGGGCGGAGTGGCGGTCGACCACCAGCGACTTCTCATGGGTGACGGGAAAGGCTTCGCTGGTCCAGGCCACCTCCATCCCCCAGCTGCCGAGGCGGGCGAAGGCCTCGTCATTCCAGCGGTCGCCACCGGAGGTGTGGGGATTGAGCATCACCCGCACCCGCACACCCCGCTGGTGGGCCCGCAGCAGCGCCTGCTCGATCGCCTCGGACTGCAGCTTGAACTGCTTGAGCCTCAGGCTCTCGCGGGCTTCCTCGATCAGAGCCACCACCGCATCGGCGCCGTCGTCCGGCATCACGAGCAGGCGCTGATGAAGATGGCGCAGGTCGTCTGTCGGCGGCGACGGGGCCGAACCTGTGCCCGGCGATGGCGGGGACGGATCCGGAAGGTTGAGGGGTCCCACCATCGGCCCGCGGAGGTGAGTCCGTTGTAGCTCCACCCGGCGAACCGTGCGGTCACCCTGGTGCGCCACCAGCAGGTCCGATAACTTGACCCATCCCGGTTGCAGCGCTGTCAAGGTGAGCGAGCGTTTTTCCCAGCGCCCCGCAGGCGAGGCAGGCAGACAGGAGAGCGAGGGGAATGGCCACGGGGAGGTCCGAGCGCATCTGCGCCGCCCCCTGCGCGGCATCCCCAGCTCTCGCGCCTATTGGGAGCTGAAGGCCGAGCAGATGATGAACCGGATCTTCGATCCGGAGGCCCCGATCGACCTGGCGGTGGACGAGCCGCCGGCCCAGCCGCAGGAGAGGGTCGCCCGGACCGGCCCGCCCCGCCGCCGGGAAACCCCGGTGCTGCTGCTCTCGCTGCTGGGGGGGATCTGCATGGTGAGCGCCATCAGCACGGGGCTCACCATCAGCTCCTGGAATCGGGCGCAGCAGAACCTGAGCCAGGAGCGCAACCTTCTGCTGGTGGAACGGTTGCGCAGCCTCGGCCCGGCCAACCCGGCACCGGCCCCCGCCGCCCCCAGCCTGCCGGCCCCCTCCGGGGCAGCGCCGGGCGGGGACGACCTGCCGCCACCGCCCCAGGAGCCCTGGATCGAGGAACTCTCCCAGCTTCCGGATCCCGAGCGCCCTGCCGCGCCGATCCTGCGGGTGCCGGTGAGCCAACGTCTGGCCGCATCCGCCCCCCCGGCCGCCCCCCCGGGCGCCATCGCCCCCGCAGCCATCGCCCCCGCAGCCCGCCCCCCCGCGCCAACACCGGTGCTGGTGGGTGTGGTTGCCGCGGCCGGCAAGGCCGGCTCGGCGATCTTCCAGGTGGGGGCGATCACCACCAGCGTGGGGGTGGGCGAAGCGATCGGCACCAGCGGCTGGAGGCTGCGCGCCGCGGGCAACGACACGGCGGAGATCGAGCGGGACGGCGAGGTGCGCCGCGTCTCGATCAGCAACGGCGGCTGAGCGCGTCGGGCCCGCCGCAGCCCCTAGGCTCCGTTTCGGACTGTTGGACTTCTGGATGCTCGCCGCCCCGTCGCGGTTGACCCCCTCACCCCGCTCCCTCTGGCAGGCGCCCCTGGGGGAGGTGCTGGAGGCCCGGGCCGGGCGGGAACTGAGCGGTGCCTGGAAGCTGATGTTGTTGGGAGACGGCAGCCCCACCCGCCATCTGCAGCTGCTCACGGGCCATCCCCTGGAGGTGGAGCTGATCGCCATGGCCGCGGAATGCGAACGGGATCCTGCAGCACCGGAGCAGGTGGGCGAACTGGAGGAACCGCTGCTGCGGCGGCAGGTGTGGCTGAACTGCGGCGGCCAAACCCTGGGCTGGGCGGAGAGCTGGTGGAACCAGGCGGAGGCGGAGGCGCATCTGCAAGACAAGCGCCAGCCGATCTGGCGCAGCTTGACGGCGGGACGGGCTGAACTGTTCCGGGAGGTGGATGGGCTGGGGCAGGTGCAGGCGCCGTGGCTTGAGCAGCGCTTCGGTTGCGCCGGACCCTTCTGGAGTCGGCATTACCGCTTTTTCCGCCAGGGAAAGGAGCTGACGGTGATCCGGGAGGTGTTTTCGCCCGCCCTGGAGCGATGGCTGGGCCCAGCCCCGACGGGGAACCCTTTCCGGACAACTCTTCACGATGATGGGATCTCATCACAGTGATGGCTTGACGGATTGACGGTTGCGGTGGTGCAGCCAGCATTCAGGGATCCGCAAACTTCCCCATGGCCCCCTCTGGCCACCCGCCGCACCGCCGCACCGTCGCCGGGCTTCACCACAGCGGCGACCCACCCCCCCGCCAGGATCCGGATCCCGGCGGAAGCGACCCGTCGCGGCAGCAGCTCCGCCTGGTCGGCCTCTGGGCCGACCTGCTCAGCGCCCTGCAGCAGGGATCACCCGGAATTGCCACCTCCGCCGAGGAGATGGCCGGAGACCTGCCCCGCGAACTGGTGGCGCCGGTGAATCTGGAGCTGCGCCAGCGCGGCTGCAGCTTTCAGGTTTCGCTGCTCAGGAGAGACGCAGCGCCTCCGCCTGCTTGCTCGCTTTCGCGAGCAACTCCCGCAGTTGATCCTCGTCCGTGTGACTGAGGTTGGTGCGCAGCAGCTTCGCGTGGGGGGCGTGGGCGCGCAGCCGCTCCACCACCCGATCGGGAGTGGCCTCACGCAACAGCAGGCAGAGGGCGGCGGAGCCGTTCGGCAGGGTGCTGCCCACCTCCCTCAGGAAGTCGTCGTTGATCCCCAGGTCGGTGAGGTGCCCCGAGACCGCGCCGATGCCGGCCCCCACCGCTCCGCCGAGCAGGGGGTTGAGGAACAGCATCCCCACCAGCGCCCCCCAGAAGCCGCCGCCCAACGCCCCGGCCGTGGTGAGGTTGACGGCCTGGCGCAGGTGCACCGTGCCCTCGCCGTCCCGCTCCACCACCACGGCGTCTTCGAGGGAGACGAGCTGCTCGCGCTGGATGTCCACCAGCTCACGCCGCACCGTTTCCGCTTCCGCGGCTGTCGGGAAACCCACCACCACCAGGCTGCTCATCGGCTCAGGGACGCCAGGCGCCCAGCTGCACTCCACCCACCGTAAGCAGAGGGCTCCCCGGGGTGGCGGGGTCCTTCAGGAGCGGCGGCGGGTGGAGCGGGGCAGGGGCCGACCGGAGCGGGCCGGAGCGGTCGGAGGAGCGGGAGCGGGAGCGGCGCGATCGTCGAGCGGCGCCGATGCCGGGCGCTGCCAGCGGGGCACCGTGAAGCTGGCGTCATCCGGCCAGTCCGCTCCGGAGGGGGGAGCTGGTGCGGACTCGCGGGCCGGCGGCGGGGCAGCCGCCGGAGCCGTGGCGCGGGGAGCCCGGCGGGAGATGGCCTCCAGGCTGCGGCGGCGCGATGGAGCGGCTGAGGAGGGAGCGGCTGGGGAGGACGCCAAGGGGGTGGCTGAGGCGGGCGCCAAGGGGGCGGACTGATTCTCTTGCCAGGGCTCGCGCCAGTCGTCGCCGTCTTCGAGCAACCAATCGACCCGATCCTCCAGCCAGCGGCCCAACCCGCCGGAGCGGGCCGGGGGCCGGGAGCCGGGGCGCGCACCGGCGACGCCATCCACCAGCTGGCGTCCTGCGCTCACCCAGCGGTCGAGACGCTGCTCAAGCGAACCGGTGCCGCGCTCGCCGCGCGGATCCCGGAACTCGGGGTCGCCGCCATAGTGCACCATTGCGCCAACGTAGCGGCCGCACCCACCGCTCAGCGGCGCGGGCTGAGGTGGCGAGCCGCCAGCCAGCGCTCGCGGCCCAGGCCCAGCAGGGCGATGGTGAGGCCGCCCCACTCCAGGCTCCAGAGGAAGGTGAGCAGCAAGGGAGGCGGAACGGAGGGCCCGAACTTAGGCCGCGTTGGGCTCGAACACCAGCAGGCAACTGGCGTGCCATCGCCCGCCGTGGTGGCGCTCGCAGCAGGAGCGGCAGGCCAGGTTGCTGCGCCGCCGCCGGTAGGGGGCGGTGACGCCGCAGCGGGGGCAGCGGGCGAGCCAGCGGGCCGCCTCCACCGGCACGGGATAGCGGTGGCGCAGGGTCACCTCGAATTCGTGCTGGACGGCATTGATCGCGGCCATGCGGGCGCGGAAGAGGGGACCGTGCACCTCCCGAGCCCCGAGCACCCGGTCGATCCAGGCGTGGATCATCTCGTGGCAGAGCGTGCCGAGGACGGCCTGGCGGGGCAGCGGCTCCAGCAGCGGGCGCGACAGCACGATCTCGCACAGGTCTCGGCCCGTCCCATCGAGCCCGCGGCGGTAGAGGCCGGCCGTGCGGGTGAGCCGGCCGTCGCTCCAGCGCAGCGCCACCAGCGGCCGGCCCTCCGCCGTCAGGCGGCTGTCGAAGTGCTCCCGGTTGAGGCGGTGGAAGAGGGGCAGCAGGGGTTCGAGGGGCACGGGGGAGGGGGCGCTCCGCGGGCCGCATCATCGCCGGCCCCACGCCGCGGTGGGGTCTTCGGGCAGACTCTGGGCCAACGTCGTCCCCAACAACCGCCATGGACTGGAGCCTGGCCAGCAGCCTCGGCATCAAGGCCCTGTATGCCGGCGCCATCACCCTGCTCCTGTACTGGACGATCAGCGCCGTGAAACTGGTGCTCAGCGCCCGCGGCATCAACCCGCTGCTCAAGCAGTTCTTCACCCAGGTGGCCGCCGGTCAGGTGGACGGCGCCTACCTGCTGACCACCAAGAACTACCGCTCCCATGTGAACCGGCAGCAATTCATCCGCTTCCTGGCCGGCCTGCAGCTGAACAAATACCGCAACCTCAAGTCGGGCCGGCCGCGGCTGCAGGAGGACCAGATCATCCTGACGGTGAAGCTCAAGTCGGAGGGGAAGGAGGAGCTGCCGCTCGATTTCACCTTCGTGAAGGTGGACGACGCCTGGCGGGTCGACCGGATCCAGAAGACAGCTGCGGCGTGAGCACGGAGCCGCGGCCGCCGCTGGCGTCGCCCGGTCCGCAGGGCCGCGCCGCTGAGCTGCGCGCCCTGCTCAACCGGGCGGCCCACGCCTACTACGTGCTCGATGCGCCCTTTTTGGAGGATGCGGTCTACGACCGCCTCTACCGGGAGCTGGAGGAGCTGGAGGCCGCCCATCCGGAGCTGATCGAGCCGGACAGCCCCACCCGGCGGGTGGGGGGGGAGCCGGCGGAGGGGTTCCACAGCGTCGCCCATCGGATCGGCCTGCTCAGCCTCGAGAACGCCTTCTCGATCGCGGAGTTGGAGGCCTGGTACGACAAGTTGCTGCGGGCCCTCGACCGGCGTGAGGGAACGACCCTGGCGATGGTGGGGGAGCTGAAGATCGATGGCAACGCCCTGGCCCTCAGCTATGCGGATGGGGTTTTGGTGCGGGCGGCCACCCGGGGGGACGGCGAGCGGGGCGAGGAGATCACGGCCAATGTGCGCACGATCCAGAGCGTGCCGCTGCGGCTGCAGCTGGCACGCCCGCCGGCCTGGGTGGAGGTGCGCGGCGAGGCCCTGATCCCCGATGCCACCTTCGCGGCGATCAACGCCGAACGGGAGCGGCGCGGCGAAGCCCTGTTCGCCAATCCCCGCAATGCCTGCGCCGGCACGCTGCGGCAGCTCGACCCGAGGGTGGTGGCCGCGCGGCGGCTCGACTTCTTCGCCTACACCCTGCACCTGCCATCGGACTGGCGGGCGGAGGGCGACGACCCGGCGGCTCCGGCCAGCCAGTGGGAGTCTCTGCAGTGGCTGCAGCAGGCCGGCTTCCGGGTGAACCCCAACGCGGAGCGGCTGCCGCATCTGGCGGCAGTGGAGGCATTCTTCGCGGCTTGGGAAGAGAAGCGCCGCGGCCTGCCCTTCGCCACCGACGGGGTGGTGGTGAAGGTCGATGAC
The DNA here is from genome assembly GCA_044351065.1 of Cyanobium sp. Taxonomy (GTDB): domain Bacteria; phylum Cyanobacteriota; class Cyanobacteriia; order PCC-6307; family Cyanobiaceae; genus Cyanobium. The sequence goes on along the minus strand of JBILGK010000006.1, from coordinate 12,598 downwards.
CTGCGCCTGCAGGCCGACGCGGGCTTCACCCAGAAGGCACCGCGCTGGGCGATCGCCCTGAAGTACGCCGCCGAGGAGGCCCCCAGCCGCCTGCGCCGGCTGGTGATGCAGGTGGGCCGCACGGGGGCGGTGACGCCGGTGGCGGAATTCGCGCCGGTGCCCCTGGCAGGCACCACGGTGAGCCGGGCCACCCTGCACAACGCCGACCGGGTGGCCGAACTCGATCTGCACGAGGGCGACACGGTGGTGGTGCGCAAGGCCGGCGAGATCATCCCCGAGGTGGTGCGGGTGCTGGCGGAGCTGCGCCCCCCCGGCGCCCGCCCCCTGGCCCTGCCCCACACCTGCCCGGAATGCGGCTCGGAGCTGGTGCGCGAAAGCGGGGAAGCGGCCACCCGCTGCGTGAACAACGGCTGCCCGGCGATCCTGCGGGGCTCCCTGCGGCATTGGGTGAGCAAGGCGGCCCTCGACGTGGATGGATTCGGCAGCCGCCTGATCGAGCAATTGGTGGAACGGGGCGTGGTGCGCGGAATCCCCGATCTCTATGGCCTCGGGGCGGCGGAGCTGGCCTCGTTGGAGCGGCTGGGGGATCGGTCGGCGGCCGCGCGGGTGGCGGCGCTGCAGGCCTCCAAGGACAGGCCGTGGGCGCGCCAGCTCTACGGCCTCGGCATTCACCACGTGGGGGAGGTGAACGCCAAGGCGCTGGCGAAGGCCTTCCCCAGCGCCGCCGTGCTGGAAACCGCCGCGCTGCACAGCCCGGAGCAGCTCATCGAGGTGCATGGCATCGGCGAAACCATCGCCCAAAGCCTGCAGCAGTGGTTTGCGACGGCGGCAAACCAGAAGCTGCTGGGGCGGCTTGAGGAGGTGGGTTTCTCCCTGGCGGCGGGGGAGGCGGAGCGCGAAGCGGCGGGGGTCGAGCGCGAGGGCGGCAGCGAGGCCCTGGCGGGATCCACTTTCGTGCTCACCGGCACCCTGCCCAACCTCAGCCGTCGCGAGGCCCAGACCCTGATCGAAGCGGCGGGCGGCAAGGTGAGCGGGTCGGTGAGCCGCCGCACCAGCTATGTGGTGGCCGGCGAGGAGGCGGGCAGCAAGCTGACGAAAGCCGAGGAGCTGGGGGTGCCGGTGCTGGATGAGGCGGGGCTGCGGGAACTGCTCGGGTGAGCCCCGTTACGTGCGCAACCGCAGGGTGCCCTCTAGCCTTCGCTGCGAAGATTGCCGCGGCCCGCCTGCCGGGGCCGAGCCTGCGCCGCCCAGCCCTTTCCTCTCCCCCCGCCGGTGGACCGCGACATCAGCCTGCGTCTCGATGCCTACCCCGGCCGGGGCCTCCCCTTCCCGGAGAGGGTGGTGGAGCCCCCCGCCGTAGTGGCGGCCCCCGCTGTGGTGGAGCCCCCCGCTGTGCCGGAAGACCCAGCCGAAATCGAGCCGGCGGATCTGAGCGAGCCGATTTGGAAGGCGCTGGCCCGGCATGAGCTGCTGGTGCCCCTTTTGCACCAGGCGGTGATCTCCCGGGCGATCCAGGACGAGCGACTGACGGAGGAGGAGCGCAGCCTGGCCCAGCAGGCCTGGGCCCGCCGGCATGGCATCCGCTCCGCCGAGCAGCTGCAGGCCCATCTCGATTCCCGCAGCCTCAACGAGGCGGAAGCCACCTGGCAGGCGGAGCTGCCCCAGCGCCTGCAGCGCCATTGCGAGGCGCACTACGCCCACCGGGCTGAGCAGCGCTTCCTGGCCCGCAAACCCCAGCTGGATCAGGTGATCTACAGCCTGCTGCGGGTGAAGGACGCCTCCCTGGCCCGGGAGCTGTACCTGCGCATCGCCGAGGGGGAGGCCGACTTCGCCGAGCTGGCGGCCACCTACTCGCAGGGACCGGAGCAGGCCACCCGCGGCATCGTCGGGCCGGTGCCGCTGCTCCAGGCCCATCCCGTCCTGGCGGAGCGGCTGCGCACCAGCCGCCCCGGCGAGCTGCAGGCACCGGTGGCGATCGACCAGTGGTGGCTGGTGGTGCGGCTCGAACGCCTGCACTCAGCCAGCTTCGATGAGGAGATGCGCCAGCGGATGGCGCGGGAGCTGTTCGAGGAGTGGGTGAACGAGGAAGTGCAGCAGCAGATCGCGGACCGGGCCCGCCAGGCATGACCAGCACCCTTCCTTCCTCCCTGGAGAGCGTGCTGGCGGAAGAGCCGCTGGCCCGGCTGAGCGTCGGCGGGCAGGAGAGGCTGCGGGAGGCCGGCCAGATCCACCGCTTCAACGAGGGGCAGCTGCTGAGCTCCGCCGAGGTGATCAGCGACCGCGTGCTGGTGCTTCTGCAGGGGCAGGCCCGCCTGCTGGGCGAGCGCGACGGCCGCCCGTTCACCCTCGAGCGGCTGGGGCCCGGAGCGATCGTCGGGCTGGTCTCGCTGCTGCGGGCCGAAGGCTGCGAGCAGGTGAGCGCCGCCACGGCGGTGCAAGCGCTGGCCATCCCGGACACCTGCCTGCTTGAGCTGCTGACGGGGGAGGGGGAGACCGAGTTCCGCGCCTGGGCCCAGCACCATCTCTGGACCGCCGAACTCCACGCCCTGCTCAGCCAGCAGGAGCAGGCCCGCGGCGGCGGCTTCGATCCGGCGCTGTGGCGCGAGCGGCTGAAGGCCCTGCGCCCCCGCTGCCGCGCCGTGACCGCCAGCGACCTGGCCAGCGCCCCCCCCTCCACCGACGAGCGGCTGCTTCTGGCCAGCGCCAATGTCCCCGAGCTGCCGCTGGGCACCACCCTGGCGGCGGCCGCCGAGCTGCCAAAACCGCGGCCGCCCCTGCCGTTGCGGCTGCTGATCTTGCCGGCGGAAGGGCTGGCGGAGCCGCTCCAATCGCCGGCCAGCGAGCACTTGGCGCTTCCCGGCGGAGCCGGGCTGGATTCAGCCCCGGAGCCGGAGCGGGGGAGCGATCCGCTGCCCACCAGCCTCGACCTGGGTCAGCCCAGCCGCAGCCGGGGCCTGCAGCTGGTGAGGGCGAGCGGCGAGCCCGAGGGAACCCTGGCCTGCTTCCAGATGCTCGGCCGAATGCTGGAGCTGCCCTACCGGCGCGACGCGGTGGACAAGATCCTGCGCGACAAACTGCGCCGCGGCCAGGCGCCCGACCTGCCGCTCTGCGGCCAGATCGCCGCCATGCTCGGCCTGCTGGTCAGCGGCGCCCGGGTGCCGGCAGCCGCCGCCACCCGGCTGATCACCCCCTGCTTGATTCCCTGGAAAGGGAGTTTCGCGGTGGTCTCCGCCAGCAACGCCGCCGGCCTCACCCTCGCCTCACCGGCGGAGGGCTGGGTGCAGTTGTCCCCCCCGCAGATCGAGGAGCTGTGGCCCGAGGGGCTCGACGTGCTGCTGATGGAGCGCAGCAATGCCACGCCGGAGCAGAAGTTCGGCCCCGGCTGGTTCTGGCCTGCCCTGAAGCGCTACCGGGGGATGTTGATCCAGGTGCTGGTGGCCTCCTTCGTCGTCCAGCTGTTCAGCCTGGCCAATCCGCTGCTGATTCAGGTGATCATCGACAAGGTGATCTCCCAGCGCAGCCTCGACACGCTGCAGATCCTCGGCCTGGCGCTGGTGGTGGTCACCTTGATGGAGGGGATCATCGGGTCGCTGCGCACCTTTCTGTTCACCGACACCACCAACCGCATCGACTTGCGCCTGGGCGCGGAGGTGATCGACCATCTGCTGCGACTCCCGCTGGGCTATTTCGACCGCCGGCCGGTGGGGGAACTGGGCACACGCATCGCGGAGCTGGAGAAGATCCGCAATTTCCTCACCGGCCAGGCGCTGATCACGGTGCTCGATGCCGCCTTCTCGGTGATTTACATCATCGTGATGGCGCTCTACAGCTGGCTGCTCACGATCATCGCCCTGGCGGTGCTGCCGATCCAGATCGGTCTCACCCTGCTGGGGGCGCCCCTGTTCCGCCGTCAGTACCGGCAGGCTGCCGAGGAGAACGCCCGCACCCAGAGCCACCTGGTGGAGGTGCTCACCGGTGTGCAGACCGTGAAGGCCCAGAACGTGGAGATGGTGAGCCGCTGGAAATGGCAGGACTCCTACGCCAAATACATCTCGCGCACCTTCGAGAAAACGATCACCGGCACCTTCCTCAACGAAAGCAGCCAGGTGCTGCAAAAGCTGTCGCAGCTGCTGGTGCTGTGGGTGGGGGCGACGCTGGTGCTGAAGGGCGAACTCACCCTGGGCCAACTGATCGCCTTCCGCATCATCAGCGGCTATGTCACCCAACCATTGCTGCGACTTTCCTCGATCTGGCAGAACATCCAGGAATTGCGGGTGTCGTTCGAACGGCTCGCCGACGTGGTCGACACACCGGAGGAATCCACCCCCTCCGACCGAGCCAACATCCCGCTGCCGCCCGTGGAGGGGGATGTGGTGTTCGAGAACGTCTGCTTCAGCTTCAGCCCGGGCGGGACGGAGGTGCTCACCAACATCAATCTGCACGTGCCGAAGGGCACATTTGTGGGCATTGTCGGCCAGAGCGGCAGTGGCAAGAGCACCTTGATGAAGCTGCTGCCCCGCCTCTACGCCCCGAGCAAAGGGCGAATTCTGGTGGACGGCTACAACATCGACAAGGTGGAGCTCTATTCGCTGCGGCGCCAGATCGGCATCGTGCCCCAGGATCCGTTGCTGTTCAGCGGCACGATCAGCGAGAACATCGCCCTCACCGCACCGGATTCCACCAGCGACGCGATCGTACGGGCCGCGCGCCTGGCCGGCGCCCACGATTTCATCATGGAGCTGCCGGCCGGCTACAGCACGGCGCTGGGGGAGAGGGGAGCCTCCCTGTCGGGCGGGCAGCGGCAGCGCATCGCCATCGCCCGCACCCTGCTGAGCAATCCGCAGATGCTGGTGCTCGATGAGGCCACCAGCGCCCTCGACTACGACACCGAGCGTCAGGTCTGCGACAACCTGCGGGAGGCGATGGCCCACGCCACGGTGTTCTTCATCACCCATCGGCTCAGCACGATCCGCCGCGCTGATCGCATTGTGATGATGCACCAGGGCGCGATCGTCGAGCTGGGCACCCACGAGGAGTTGATGGAGATGAAAGGCCGCTATTTCGCGCTCTACCGCCAGCAGGAGGCGAGCTGATGGCGCCGAACCTGTTCCGCAAGGCCCAGAACAGCCTGGAGCGCCTGGTGCACACCGACAACGACGATGTGGTGCTGCAGCAATCGCGCTTCTGGGCGCGCAGCATCACCTGGACCCTGATCGGCGTCACCGGCTTCTCGCTGGCCTGGCTGGCCCTGGCCAAGACGGAGGAGATCGTCACCGCGCCGGGCAAATTGGAGCCCCTCGGGGTGGTGAAGGACATCCAGATGCCGGTGGGCGGCGTGGTGGATCAGGTGCTGGTGAAGGAGGGGGACGCGGTGCGCAAAGGCCAGGTGCTGCTGCGGCTCGATACGGAAACCAGCCGCGACCGCCAGCAGAGCATCCTCAAAACCCTGGCCTTCAAGCAGCAGCAGCTGCGCCTGAAGCGGGAGGAGCTGGAGCGCTATCTGGCGGTGAACGACACCGAGCAGACGGTGCTGATCGAACGACTCGGGTTGGAGAGCGAAGTGCTCAGCCGACTGGAGACCCTCAACCGCCAGGGAGCAGTGCAGGAACTGCAGTACCTCAGCCAGGTGAACAAGGTGCAGGAGGTGGAGGGTCAGATCAAGCAGTCGAGGGTGGAGCGGCTGCGGCAGGAGGCGATCCTGCAGCAGGGGATACGGGAGCTGCAGAGCGAGCTGGCCGATCTGCGCAGCAAGCTGGTGGAGCTGGAGGTGAACCTTCGTTATCAGGAGATCCGCGCCCCGGAGAACGGGGTGGTGTTCGAGCTCAAGCCCAAGACGCGGGGCTTTGTCGCCCAGACGAGCGAACCGGTGATGAAAGTGGTGCCGTACGACCGGCTGGAGGCGCGGGTGGAGGTGCCGAGCCGGGAGATCGGCTTCGTGAGCGTGGGCAAGAAGGCGGAGATCAGCATCGATTCCTACCCCGCCACCGATTTCGGGGTGTTGGAGGGCACGGTGCGGCGCATCGGCTCCGACGCCCTGCCGCCGGACGAGAAGAACCCGAACAAGCAGTTCTACCGCTACCCGGTGGACATCAAGCTAGACCAGCAGCAGATGAAGCTGAAAAGCGGCAAGAAACTCGACCTGAAGGTGGGCATGTCGCTGATCGCCAACATCAAACTGCGCAAGGTCACGTACCTGCAGCTGCTGCTGAGCGATTTCAAGGACAAAGCCGACGCCCTGCGCCAGATCTGAACAACCATGCCGGATGCCGCCCCCGACACAGCCACCGTTCCCCCGGCCATCGCCCGCTGGATCCGCAGCGACTGCGGCCAGGCCAAATACCTGGAGCTGGCGGCCCGTCCGGGGCTGCTGGCCCGGCTGCGGCTGGCCTGGTTTGTGTTGATCGGCGCCCTTCGGGATCTGCCGTTGGCTTGGTGGGGTGGCAACGGCAGCGCCTGAACAGCAAGCGACGAGCAGGGGCGACGTTACGCGGTCTACTGGCAGCAAACACAGCGGGAGCCACCGCAAAGCCAATCCGGATCCCTGGTGCAGCAGCAGCTCTGCGAAAGGGCTCCTCAAGGCAGGAGTGGCTCGCGGGTTCTGGGAACTCTGGCTCAAGAGGACACACACCTCAAGAGGCCCTGCCGACCTGATGCCGATTCGGTTCGTGCACCACAGCGGCAATCCAGAGGCCTCCAATCCTTCAGCCCAACGCTCCAGATCAGAATCTCGTGTTGAGCTGAGCACAGCATCCAACCCCTTTGAGCGATCATCTCCAGAAGAGCTGCGATACGCCTGGCCTCAAGCTTTCAGCCGCTCCCCTTGCTTCGCAGTGGTGGCTACTCCCTGCCCTGCCAATGGAGAGAGCCTTGGAGGAGCTGCACTAATGTCGGCATTGACTTCTGCCGGCGACAACCACGCGACCATTCTGAAATCCCAACCGAAGGAATGGGTACGTCCGCCATGCACGTGACGCCCTGCAGAAATGACATATTGCCAATGCCCTATTGCACAACCCTGCAGATCGCTCTAGGCTTTAAGCATCGCGCAGCGCACAATGAGCCGCCAAGCCAGCAAGCCAAACATTTTATTCATTCTTGTCGACCAGATGAGAATGCCGCCAAGCCAGGTAAATCTTACCCCAAGAATAGCGGAGCTGAATCAAGTCCTCAGCTTCGACCCTGCCCTGCAGGATGACAATCCCTTCCTGCCCTTCTTCCCCGCTTTCCGTCGCCTGCGCCGCCACGGGGTGCGCCTGAGTCGCCATCACATCGCCGCCGCAGCCTGCGTTCCGAGCAGGGCCAGCCTTTACACCGGCCAGTATCCAAGTCGCCACCTGGTCACCCAGACGGCCGGCATGTTCAAGCAAGATTACGACCCCGGCTTCCCCTGGCTGCCCAACAACCAAGTGCCCACCGTCGGCGACTGGTTCCGGGCGGCGGGCTACAGCACCCACTACTTCGGCCGCCACGATTTCACCAACCCCCCGGCCCCTGATCTCGAGGCATGGGGCTTCAGCGACTGGTCGCTCTCCTGGCCGAGCAGCCAGGGGGGCGGACCCGGCAACCTGGGCGTCTTCCGTGACATCGGCTTCTCGGATGTGGCGAACGGCTTCTTCAATCGCAAGGCCCTCGGCGTTGAAACCAACATCCGCAACATTTACGACAGCACCAACGCCACCAAAGAGCAGACGCCCTGGTTCGCGGTGGCAGGGTTCGTGAACCCCCACGACATCACCGGCTGGCCTGTGCCCTGGCTGGGCGGGGTGCAAACAGGGGCCTCCGGGGATGGCGACAACGACCCCGATGGAATCTTCGCCCAGATCGGCGCCCTGCTGGCGACACCTGCGCCGATCCCCAGCCAGGGCGAGCGCAGCCGGGCACCCTCGGGCGGCACCTACCGGGTGCCGCTGAATCCCGATGGTTTCCCCCAGGACAATAGCCTGCTGGCCCCGAGCTGGAACAGCGATCTGAGCACCAAGCCCCGTTGTCAGTACGAGGCCTCGTTCAAGATCGGCCAGGGCTTTCTGTCCCTCTACCCGCCGCAGCTCCGGCAGGTGGCGCCGCTGCCCTACAAGTCGGCGGCCCGGCCGCAGGAATGGCTGCTGGCCCACCTGCAGGCCTATGTCTATTTCCAATATCTGGTGAATCTGGAGATCGACAAGCTGCTGGCCAATCTCGAAGAGATCGGTCTGCTGGATGACACGGTGATTGTCTTCACCTCCGACCACGGCGAGATGGGCGGTGCCCACGGAGGTCAGACAGAGAAATGGCATAACGCCTACCGGGAAACGGTGCACGTGCCGTTGGTGGTCTCCAGCTCCAGGGTCAACCCCTCCCCGGACACCATGGTCGACATCGACACCGTGACCAGTCACATCGATCTGTTGCCCACCCTGCTCGGGCTGGCGGGCTACGACAAAGCCGACCAAGCGGCTCTGGAGCCACTGATTCTTGGCCACGAGGTGTATCCCCTGCCTGGCCGCGACCTCAGCGGCCTGATCAGCGGTGAAAACAGGGAGCAAACCGACGACGGCGAGGGGGTGTTGTTCGTGACCCAAGACGACATCACCCTCCCGGATCGCGGCAGCCTGCCGGCTACATTCACCGATTATCTGAAGATCGTGGATGAGGCAATTGCCGCGGGAAAGCAGAATACGAAACCAGGACCAATCGCCCAGCCCAACCACGTGTATGCTTACTGCGAGGAGGGATGGAAGCTGGTGCGTTACATCGATGGCCGTAGGAGTGAGGGCGGCAGTCCTGATCCTGCTGCCTACGAACCCGACCAGTGGGAGCTCTATGATTTGGCACAGGATCCCGCCGAAACCATCAATCTGGTCAGCTGGCAGCAGGGCGGACCGGTGCCCGAACCACAGAGAATACCGGCCGATTGGCAGCTGGATGAGAGGGAACTGGTGGCGACCCTCGAACGGCTTCGGGTGAAGTTAGCGGCCGAAATGGCCCGTGTGGGATATGGGCCTGACGGAGGCCCAGCCAAGCGGCCCGAACAGAACGCGTTGGTGTGGTTCAGCCGCCATGATTTCAACAGCCCCTGAGTTTCGCTGGGCCGAGTGAGTGACCAGCCTTAGCAGACAACTACATGGGAATGAAGCGTGCCGACTAGCGTTTTTTTGCTCCTGCACACACCAGGCATATACCAGGATCCAGGACTAAGAATACAAACGCCGACAAGCCTATTCAATTTTTTACGCAGCAATCAAGACTCCGGCGATTTAGCAGACTTGAAGCTTTGCGTTTTTCCCTTTGGCGAAGAGGCATGCATTAGAGTTTCTCCATAATCAATCCAACTATCAATACAGCTCCTGGACCCAGCCTGGACTTACCGAGAAATCGAGATCTATCTCAAGTGACTTTATTCCAATGACAATTTCATGGTAAGAGCACTTCAGAACCAACCATTGGGGCTAGGAAAACTCACGCAAAAGACTGGGCTTAGCCACCGGCCCTTAAACCAAGCGCTGAGAAATAAATCTTTAAGACGTTCGGCATTTCATATTACAGACCTGCAATCAAAGCCAATTAAAACGTATTAGCACTTTAGTTTTGGGCGCTGATGGGCTAGATGTTGGCCTGCGCAACGGCTCATTGATGGTGTAATGGACAGATCGCGTGATGAGGTGCCATTGGTGCAGGGTTACCGCGGCAGCGCAAGGATCAGCTTGCGGTTCTCCCTCATGAGCCAGGCCTTTGAATCAGGTGAACAATGTGAGCCGACAGCGAGAAAAGGTCCAGATCCGATCCGACACGAAAAGCTCCCCACCCGGATCGAGAGATGACTGCTGTCGCCAATGCCGACGTGCCAACAAGCTGAGCTGTTGACAGCGTCGGAGGCCATGACCGCTGAAGCAAGCGGTAGCTGCCGGGGCCCCAGAGCCAAGCGGCACCGCTGGGATGAGGACTCTATACAGACCCTACAGAAATTGGAACAGATGCGGAGGGATCCATGAGTTGGGCTGGAGACAGCGGCGCAGCGCAAGCGAACTGGGTTACTGCCCACCCCGGAAGGTTCGGCGGTATTTGCGTCAGGGTGGCTGATAACCTTACGGCCAGATCCGGCGCAGAAGGCGCTTGGATAAGCAGCGGGAGTGACTGAGGGCGCATTTCGAAAAGCACCGAGGAAATGGGTATGTGCTGGGAAAGGAACGGCTAAAAAACAGGGAATCTAGCTGTCCCAGCAAACGGTAGAGCGGGAGCAGTGAATCAACATTGCTCCGTTTCGAACGGGACCCGCTGCACTGATGCAGTTGGCGGAGCGCCCCGCATTGCTGGTGGAATGGGAAGGTAAATGAATGGAGGCCAAATGTGCTGCGCATCATGGTACATGAGGTGCTGGCCTAGGCGGATAGCCGCGTCTTTTCAGTAGTTCTAAGACTGTAGGGTCAGTTCCACCAGCTTTCCCTGCTTGATGCAGAGGTAGTAAAAACGTCCATCGAAGCCGGTAGCAACAATGCCTGGGTTGGCCTTCTGATCGAGCGGGACAGTTCTGGTTAGTTCGCGGCCGGTGTCGGCATCGCGCCACAGCACATGCTCCCCATCTTTGAGATTCCAGTCGGTGCCGATGAGGTTACGGGCTTCAGGCGGGCCGATCACCGCCCAGAACGACGCCATTCTCTGCTCTTCTTTCCAGCGCACCGTGAAGCCGGTTTCGGGGTTGAAATCCAACCCGGCCACCAGCCCGGCGAGTTGATCATTGGTATAGACCCGACTGTGGAATGGGTCGAGACCAGGCTTGGAGAATTCCTCGCTCCAGCCGCTCTCGGGAAAAGGTATAATAGCATGTAAAAGGGTTGCGTCTTCTACAGAGACGGCGGTGATTCGCAGAGGCGCCTTGGCGGGCAGAAAATTATTCTGGACCACTACCCAATCGCCGAGCAGGCCGCAGGCTGTGCCTGGTGTCTCGCCCTGGTCAGGGTCGGCGTAAATCGGGTTCCAGCTCTCGTCGAGCTCGAAGGCGGCGTCAGTGTAGAGATAGCGCCAGATTCTGCTGGCACCGGCCAGATAGACATAGTCTTGATCGTGATGGCGAGCTACTGTAACCCTGCCGAGAATCGGCTCCGGTGTGTCGGTCTGGGCAATGATCTCCATTGTCTCGGGGTTTACAGCGATCAGGATCGCAGGAATGTTGTTGTCCGCCACTGCTTTCAAGCCCGCCAGCCCATTGACCTTGCTGGTGCCGCGTTCGAGCGATTTGGCGATCAGCACCCCGCCTTCGGTTACAACGAAACCGTTGTAGGCGGCGCCGCAGCCCTCGGCGTTCTGGGGCAAGGTAATGATTTGGGAGGCGCCGGATTCAGGGTCGATCTTGGCCAGCAGATTTCCAGAGATGGCGTAGACGAAGCCGTTGCCCAGCACCCCGGCCACTCCCGGCCAGTCGAAGGTCTCGCCGTCGATGCGCATGATGACTCGCCAAGTCTCGCGCAAGGTGGCGGGGTCGAGTTTGGCAACATAGGCCCCGTAGTCTTGGTCGACATAACCGCCATGGACGAACAACTCGTCCCGCTCTCGGGTTAAGACGTTGTAAGGCTCGGGATAACTTCCGGACGCATACCGCGTTTTCACCAAGGCGCCTTCTGGCCCTGCCAGCTGGTGCGTGTTGCAACTGTGGGGAAACTGCTGAGTGCGTGCCGAGTTGAAATGCTCGAACGGCATCAGGGTTCTGTACCATGGCCCGTTGTCGCTCCCGGTAACCAGCAGCGCAGATGCCGGGCAGATGTCGTGCTGATGCATAGCAGCCATGACAACCTCAGGTATGTCCTGACAAAGGTGTCCTCAAACAATAGCCAAAGACCTGACTGCCTGACAAGATTCATGCGAGAAATTCACGAGACAGGCTGATCGCAGTGGTCACGGGGCCATGCTGCAAGTCAACCCCCGTGAACCATGGCTGCTTACGTAGCCAATTCATACCTAGGGTTAAGTAAATGATTCCAACTCCTGGCGTGGGCGCGGCGACCAGGCCAGGGCTCTGGTCTTGGCGTTGGCATCAAAATCGTCTAGCATGAAAATCCAATGAGGACAAGTCTCAGAACGATCACCAATGGGGATCGACCTGGCAACGCAGACTGTCCAATCTGACGTCAAACCCTTTCAGACAGCTGACCAGCTCGGCGATGGAGACGACCAGCGACAAGCGACCGATCCGCACGGGATCGCGCAGTTCGCTTCACTCCAGGAAGATGATTCCAGTCTACTGATCACGAAAGAGATGATCGCAGCAGAAGCCTTGGCTGTATAATCAAAACAGATACAGGTAGGAATTCAGGTGGCCAACCAGATATCAGATCTCCATCAGAAGACCCGTGGGAAGGCATGGAACAGGTTCACCTGGTGGCCGCCTCTCCACCGAGAACCGTACAGCGCGGAAGTCTCTCGAACGATCCCAGCATCTCGGTGCAAGGGAAGCCATGATCGGCCAAGGAATCTCTGGATAACCGGGCGGATCCACGCGACAATTCCTCTGTGATCGCAGGAGGTGACTGGGTTCATGGGCGGCAAGCAGCTTGGCCACCGCTGCGCGGAAGGCTTCGCCTACGGTGATTACGAGCAGACCACCGCGAGGAAACGCACCAAAAGGGAG
>JBILGK010000086.1:0-4678 GCA_044351065.1 Cyanobium sp. | reverse complement strand
TCATAAGCCAATCCGATCACCCGCAGTATGGACAGAGGATTCTTCGTGTTATTTGGTTAGAAGATCATTCTTTCCCGGAGGCCTTCCAACCATGCCATGCACCTGAGCCGCCACCGCAGTATTTCTTTTGTTCAGCCTTGATCTCATTGCTGCCAGGTGATGGCAAGCGTTAGAAGTACAGGAAAGCAGGCACGTTCCAGGTCGTCTATGCTGAGCCGGCATCTCTTAATCGCTAAGAATGCTGAGGCTGGCTTCATTCGGTGGTTTGTTCCCCTCCTTGCTGCCCTTCGGGATCTAGGCGATTCAGGCAGGCCGAGAATGGTGTCTCCGCGCATTTTCAAGCATCTAAGTTTGCCGAATGGGTTCCAGACCAGACTCTCAAGTCAGGCGGCAGCAAGCTCCACAACCAAGTTGCTTGGGCAAGGCACTTCCTGGTCTGGGAAGGCCTGTTAGCCTTTTCTCGGCATGGGAAGAGGGTCGCCAACAGAGAAGGGGCGATATGCTCGTCTCGGCGATAAGGAATCACGCGACGTCTTTCTGAAATGGGTTGCCATTCATGCTGAGAATCGGAAGAAGAGGCGAGACGTTCGAGAAACTGAAGAGGGGGCGGTTCATTTTGGGAAGCTCAAGGATGAATCGGATGAAGATGAAAGCTAGATCTTTTCAGTACCCCAGGGTCCATAAGACCAAGCGGCTTCGCTAAAGAGTGCTGAGAACTTCTACGGGAGTCGGGTTATGAAAATGTCGAAGTGACGGGTGGGTCTGCTGATGGAGGGATTGATTGCTTTGGAACTCTTGAGATGACCCCTTACGTAAGCTTCAGAGCTCTCTTCCAATGCAAGCGCTATGCAAAAGGTACCTTGGTCCGAGTGCTGAAGTCTGCGTCTTCCACAACACAATGCATGGCAGAGCCGAAAAAGGAGTGAACTAAGAGCCGATCGCTACGCAGACATGGAACATACCTTGCTTCATCATTCTCCCTTGAAGAACGTGACCACCAGGCTGCTGATCACACCGGCCAGGAAGCCAAAGAAGCCGCTGATCTGATCTGGTGAAAGGTGGCGGCTGAGCAGGGTGCCCGAAAGTACGCTGGTGGGGTGCTTCTGGCTGAGGCCACTGCGAATCTCATCGGTTTCGCCTACCACTTCCACCGCCAATTGGCTCTGCTCGCTGCGCAAGCTGGTGAGCACCGCGACGCCGGGCGGTTTAATCTGCAGGAATTGATCGGCCCGAAGGCTGAGGGGTTCCATGCGGCCCAAGTGCAGGTTACCGGAGCGGAGGGTGGAGAAGGTGATCGGCGTCTGATCAAAGAGGCTCTGCCGCACGGTGGTGAACTGCACATCACGCACCGGCAAGTTGCGCTCAAACACCACGGGTCGCTGCGGTATGGCACGTTTCAGGCGCAGGCGCATGGCACCGGCCAGGGGCAGGCGGAACTGGGTATCCGGTGGGCTCAGGCGCCGTGCCGGCCTGCCTGGCTCCTGGAACACCGCCTGCAGGGGCTGGCTGTTGGCAACGGCTGGCCCGGCTGGCGGGATGATCGTGAGATCCGTCGCCGCCTGCGCGGGCGAGGCAGCGGCGGAGCCAGGCCGTGGCGGAAGCAGATCGAGCACGAGCTCGTCCTTGCCTTCCAGCTGGAGATTCTTCACGCGCGTGCCCGGCGATAGGGCGATGCGCAGCTCCAGCGGCTCTGCTGTGGACGCGATCAGGGAGAGGCCACTGCCGCCACCCAAGGCGAGGCGTTGGCCGCTGAAGGGAAGCAGCGAGGGTTCCCCTGTCCCCAGTCCCTTGATCGTCAGGCTGCTCAGGGAAGCAGCAAGGAATCCCTGGGCAGGGCCACTGGCCTCCTCGGGTGGGGGCTGGAGGGTGAAGCCCAGGGCGCTGAGGCGCAGCGCTCCTTCCAGCGGTTGGCGGTTTTTAGCGAGGGCCACACCCCACGCCAGGCCGCAGAGGCCCATACCCAACACGGCGCGGGGATCGGCTTTCAGCTGCGGCCAACGCCAGAGCGAGCGCTTCGCGGGGGCTTCGGGATCCGGGGGCGGGGAGGAGCCCATCAGCGCGTCAGCCAGCTGGGGTCGTGACGCAGGCTCACGTTCAGCAGGGCCCCGCCGCCTTCTGCGGATCGAGCTACCAGGCGGTAGGTGCCGGCAGGGAGATTGCGGCCATCCCAGCGGCAGAGCAGTTCACTCTCCAGCCGTGTCGGGCCGGAGCATTCCTTCACCAGCCGGCTGCCTGGGCCGAGGATCCGCACATGCGCCACCGGCATGGCGCCATTGCTGGCGATTACCAGGCTGTAGAAACCGGCGGGGGCGAACTTCACGGGCAGCCACTGATCTGCATCGCCGGGCTGGCTCAGCTGGGCAGTGGCACGCAGTTGCCTGCCGCTGATGTTCTCCCGCTGGATTAGGCCCGCTCCCCACTCAAACGGTCGCCAGCCTTGGCGGGGGCTGCCCAGCCGCAGGGGCGTCATCTGGTACTCACCGCCGAGGGCCTGCACTGACACCGCCGGTGAGTTCTGCCCGGCAGGCACCAGTAGCCGGTACACCTCACCCTGATCCGAGCTCCGCGCGCTCTGGGCCTGCCCGATGGTGAAGCTGGCCAGCCGAAGGCCCACTGCCGCGATCGGCCGGCTGCCTCGGATCCCCTCGCAGCGGTCCATCTGAGCCCTGAACTGATAGCCGGTGCTGCGGGGATCCTCCCTGCTGGGGCAGGGCGGGGGAGCAGCTGACACCGGTGGGCAGAGGGCCCACAGAAGGCCAGAGACGCTGAGACCGCTGCCAGCAGAAGCAAACCAGCACCTCGCATTCATCACGCCGACCAGAAGGAAACCCATCACTTCATTCTCTCGGCCAAGGCCTTGACAGGGAACGCCCATGTCTGAGCGATAGGGCGGCTTTTGGATACCTCGGGAGAGTCATACACCACCCCCACCACCTGCTGGGAGGCACTGAGTACGGGAGAACCGGAAGCCCCGTCTGCCAGCCCGCCAGCAAGGAGCAAGGCTTCCTCGCTGCTAGTCAGTAACGGGTAGCGCACCACAGTCCAGGGGCCGGGCTGCCTGGGATGCCCAACGATCGTCAGCACACCCTGCGCGGGTGTTTTCGCTAGCGGAAGAGGTTGCACATCCGGTGGCAGGCCGCGAAGCTCCAGCAGGATCGGTTCATCGCCACTCTCCGGTAACGGAGTGCTTGGGTTGAGCACCACCTCCAACCGTGGCGCTACCAGACCTGGCGGAAGAGGGCCGGTGAACAGCTCCGCCTCCACCTTCGTGGCGATGCTGTTGCTAGCGGGTTCGCGCAACACATGCAGGGCGGTGGCGATCCAGGCACGACCCCCATGGCGCCGCACCACAAAGCCGGTGCCCAGCAGACCTACACCCGCCCTCTTACCGCTGAACGTGGGCCAGAGCCGCACCACAGCGCGCTTCACAGCGCTGGTAGGATCGTTCTTAGGAAGATAGCTCACTTCCGCAGACCCAAGCACCTGTGTGGCACCCGTGCGTATGCCTTCCTGGCGATTGAGCTCATCCAAATTGTTCAGAGTGCGTTGCAAATCATTCTGATACTGTGGCATGTCAGCTGCCAGGGGGCGCAGGATCGCGATTGATTCCTCGTAGGCGTTGCGGGCGATCTCGGATTGGCCCAACTGGAGCTGGGTGAACCCCAGGTTGTTCAGGACTAAGGACAGAGAGCTAGGGTGGTACCCTTTGGATTTCCCCAGCTCGCGAAAGATCGTCACCGCTTCTTCCGAAGAGGCCAACGCCTCCTGGCGGCGGTTCAACACGGCATAGCAGATGCCCAGGTTGTTTAGAGAATGAGCCAGGTTGCTCAGAAAGTCCTCCCGGTTGGTCTTCGCCAGCCCGCGACGGATGTTGACAGCTTCTTCCATGGGGGCCAGTGCCTCCAGGGGGCGGCCCAGTTTGATGTAGCGGACGCCCAGGAAATCCAGTGCCTTGGCCAGATCGCCCAGCACAGCGGGGTTGGTCTTGACCAGCTCGCGACGGATTTTCACCTTTTCTATCGCGGGAGACAACGCCTCCATGTGGCGACCCATTATCCTAAACATTCCTCCTATTTCGTACATATCATGGGCTAGATCAAAAAGACCGCCCGGGATGGTCATCGCCAGCTTGCGGCGGATCTTATCCGCTTCATCCATGGAGGCCTGCGACTCCTGTTTGCGGCCAACGGCCCAGAGGTAATCGGCTAGTTTGTCCAACACCTGGGCACGGAACAAGTGCACCGGAGCCAGACGGGCCTTCGACCACTCCAAGGCCTGAAGCTGCAGCCGCAAAGCCTGCGCAGGATCTCCCCTCTCATAGGCCGCGAAAGCCTCGTCGATCCATCCCTGCACCTCCGCAGGAGTATCTGACTGCTGCTCGGCGATCAGCCCTCGATTGGAGGAACTGCTGTGATCAGAGGGGATCTGTCTCGCGCCCAACGGCAAGGCAATCACGAGGCCCAGAGGAATGCTCAGGAGCCTGGCTGGGTCAGCAACGGAGAAACGACGAGCCACTGGAGCAACTATCCACAGCCGTACTGATCATCCTCCCACTTGATTACGCAGCTCACTCCGCGAACCGCGCGCCAGACCCCTAGAGTGGTACACAGATACCACTCCGATCATGGGCCGCAACGCCATTCAGTTTCAGAAGGGGCTCTCCGTGCCCGAGTTCCAC
>JBILGK010000056.1:0-15029 GCA_044351065.1 Cyanobium sp. | reverse complement strand
AGCTCCGCGAGTTGGGCAGCGTGGTTGCCGCGATCTTCCGATCGCTGCCTCTCCCCCTCCAGCAGGGCCTGAAGACGCACATTGTCCAGTTTCAAGGCGTTGTATTCATCGAAGAAGGTCTGCTCGACCGCGCCTTTATCGACAGGGGCAGAGGGCTGAAGTGTGACGAGCACATCGTCACCATTTCGCTTGATCCCCGTGACCGACTGAGGTGTGATCTCGGGGTGCTGGCGCATCACCTCCTGAAAAGCCTGCTGGAAGGCTTTGGCGTCAATGCCGTTCTTGATCAGCAGTTTCACCTCCTCGATCAGCTGCTTGAAATAGGTCTCGAAATCGCCGGGGCCAAAGATCTTGTCGGGATCGTGGGGCAGCCGCTCGCGGTGGTGATCATCGCGGCGTTGACCCAGCGCATCAAAGGGCTCCAGAAGGTACACGTAGGCGCAGTCAACCCCTGTGAGCTGGGTAGCGTGATCGATGTTCCAACCCTCCAGGGTGGCGCCGGTGACGTGTGCGCCCGACAGGTCGGTGCCGAGGCACTGGCTGGCCTTGAGGTTGGCGCCCTCGAGGTGGGCTTCGGTGAGTACAGCCTCACTGAGGTTGGACTCGCGCAGATCAGCGCTCCGTAGATCCACCTGGGGTAGAAAGGCGCCGCGCAAGTTGAGGCCTTGCAGGTTGGCTCCGGGGGCGGAGCCGCTCAGCAACAGCTGCCGGCAGCGTGGGTCGGCCAGGATGGTGCCCCCCGTACGGGCCAGCTCCAGCCCTCGCGCTCCTTTCCAGCACACACGCTCCAGACGGGTGGCCTGCCGCCGGGAGGCCATGAAGTTGCTGCGTGTCAGGTTGGCATTGGTGAAGTATGCCCCGCGCAGATCGGCACCACAGAACCGGGTGGCGCCGAGGGCACCGATGGCAATCCCGAAGGAGCGGCAGCCCGCATAGCCTGACGCCCCTTGGCGTGTTCGCCACCAGGCGATAATGGTGATGAATAAGAATAACAAGCCGACAGGGACAGCGCCAGCGCTAGCGACACCGAAAGCGACAGCGAGACCGACACCGACAGCGCCAGCGCCAGCGCTAGCGACACCGACAGCGACAGCGCCAGCGACACCGACAGCGACAGCGACAGCGACAGCGCCAGCGACAGATTCAGCGACAGAGCCACCGATAGCGACAGCGATAGTGGTAGCGACAAAGAATGCTACTGGTAAAGCAAAAAGAAAGAGACTTCCTTTGGAGTTGAAGCCTTCCCAGGAAAAGCCGCCCAGGCAAATCAAAATGGTCAGGCCTGTTGCGGCGATGAACAGAAGCCGACCAGCGCTTGCACGAGGTGCAGCTGGCAAGAATACATGAAAGAATAAAATAGTCATGGTGAATAAAAGGAATCCGATCACCATGCCAATCCCTAGCCCTAACATCGCTTGTCCAAGCCAGCGCATCCGTGTCAGCCCGCAACACGCGCCAACGAACTGTGCCCCCCGAAGATCCGCATCCAGAAAATCGGTACCCCGCAGATCGGCACTGCTGAAGTCTGCCCCCGCCAAGGTCTGGCCGCGAAATCGCAGGCTTCTCAGATCAGCCCCGCGAAAGTCGCGCTCACCAGCCTGATAGCGGCGGAGCACCTCGGCTTGGGTGAGTCGGGCCATTGGGGGTGGGAATGGTGCATCGAGAGAAGAGTCTGATGCCTGCAGTCATTCAACCTGAGAAAGTCACCACTTGTTGTGTGCAGTTGGTTTCTCGATGGGGCTGTCTGCTCAATCGCTGACAGACCGTCTGCAGGTTGTTCGAGCAGGTTCGGAAGTGAGGTGAGTGCCTGAGTTGGGCCACTACCCATGGATCATCCCCGCCTTGGGCTCGCAGGCTGCCACTGCGCCGTGGTCGGTTGCCAGCCCTGCTGCCGCTTCTCCGCCCAGAGCTGGAGCGCCTCCTGGCGGCTGAGCTCCCAGCGCTTCTTGAGCAGCGGCACCGACTGATCCGCCAACAGCTCACCGCTGGTGATCACCAGCCGCTGGTTCCAGTGGTCCCAGATGGTGGGCCGGAAGTGCAGCACCTGGCGGCCGTCGCTGAGCCAGGCCTCCTTGGGTGAGAGCGGGGGTCGGTTGCGATGGCCACCGCTCACGCCGCCTCAGCCGCCCAGCCCCGCTGGCGGTGCAGGTCTTCCGTCCAGCAGCTGCAGCGCTGCGTCAGGTGCTCGCCGTGGGCGACCAGGCCCTGATGCAGATGGCAGCTGAGCACAGGGATGCTTTCGGGCCCCGGATGGTGGCGGAAGAAGTGGCAGGTCATGCACACCTGATGGCTGCGGCTGGAGCACAGCACGGCCTGATCCAGCCAGGGCCAGTCCTCGATCGCCTCGCTGCGGGAGGGCTGCAGGGCTGAGAGCGGGACGGACACCATGGCGACTCACTGAGGCGTACGCCCGTACTAGCAGGGGTGATCCCCTTGCGCCAGGGCCGACGCTGCGCTCCTGCTGTCCGGCCCCTTGGGGCCTCGCTTCCTCGGGGTTGTCGCTGCCAACGCCGGCTCCTGGCCATCGTCCCACTCCCGCTCCCTACCACCACCCCCGCGGCGGGAAATGAGGGTGTCACCCGGCGCAAGGGCTGCGCAAGTGCAGCTGCGCCGCACCCTTGCCCTCGGGTGATCATTCTCCCCTTGCCGCCGCCGGGATGGTTTGTTCGGGGCACATCTGCAGCGGCTCTCTTCCCGCGGCTGCGGTGGCATTCAGTCACGGTTGGCCATCATGCGCCCCTCTCATTGCCTCGGGCTCATGTCTTACGTCAGGGCCTCTCCTGAGGCTGTTCTCCCGCGAACTGCGGTGGCAATCAGTCCCGGTTAGCCATCGTGCGCCCCTCTCACTTCCTGGGGCTCTCGCTGATCCGTCTGGTCCCATTCGCACCCCTGCGGATCTCCTCAGCGCCGGCCCTTTTCCGTGTTTCCACGGATGCGGCTAGTACCCATGTACGCCTATCTTTAGAAGGTGGCCAGAAGCTCTGCCCCGCAGCCGCTCTGCCCGCTTCCCTCTCGCTTTTTCGCTCCTCCAATCCGCTATGGGTTTGCTCCTTTCGGGTGCCGCATCGGCGCTCCCCCTGCCGCCGCATTGCCCGCTCCCCGCTCCACCTGCTCCGCTCCCCATTCCCCGCTCCCACTGCCGCGCCCTGGTGGTCGTCGCGGGCGGTGGTCGTGATCTCGATTGGTCGCCCCTGATGGTCGCCGCCGCCCTCAGCTCCGCTGCCGCTGGCCGCCTCGTGCAGCTGGTGCTCCATGGCGGCGCCCGTGGTGCCGATCGCGCCATCGATGCCGCCGCCCATCGCCTCGGCTGGCCCGTGCAAGCCATGCCCGCCCAGTGGGCCCGCTACGGCATCGCCGCCGGGCCGGTGCGCAATGGCCAGATGCTCCGCCGCGCCAGCGAGGAAGCCACCACCCATTCCCGCACCGCCCCTACCGGCGTGCTGGTGATCGCCCTCCCCGGCCGCTCCGGCACCGCCTCCCTCCTGCAGCAGGCCCACCGCCTCCAGGGGCGCACCCCCTTGCCGCTGGAAATCCTCAATCTGGGCCCGCTGATGGGGGCAGAGCCCCCTTTGGTGCGGGGGTGATTCCTCTCGCCAGCTTCGCCTCTTCTCTGGCTCCAGGTCGCTGGCCACCGGGGCCGCTCTCCACTTCTCACGCCCATGTCTGTTTCCTTCCCCATCACCGCCCCGCCACAAGAAACCCCGCGAGGGCCTTCCCTCTGGGAGCTGGGTGCTGAGCTCCAGGCGGAAACCCGCTGGATCGCCCAGCTCGCCGAGCGCCTCCATACCGGCGATGAGGCCGAACACGCCCTCGCCGTTGCCGATCTGGAGGAATGCCTCGCCGCCGAGGAATCCCGAAAGGAGGCCCTGCAGCGCAAGGCCGATGCCGTCTGCTGGGTGATCGAACGCCTCCGCGGCGATGCCGATTACCACCAGGCCCAGGCCAAGCGCTTTACAGCCCTGGCCCGCAGCGAATCCAGCCGCGCTGATTCCCTCGAATCCTCCCTGCTCTCGGTGCTCACCCGCCTCACGCCGGGCGCCACCAGCTTCCGGCTGCTCGATCACAAGCTCACCAGCCGCACCGCTGATTCGATCGTCATCGACGACCCCGACGCCATCCCCGCCGATCTGGTGACCGTCTCCAGCACCACCACCCCGGATAAGGCCTCCATCAAAGAGCGCATAAAGACCGCCATCGCCACCGCCATCAAGGGCCTCCCCAAGCAGGAAGCCGCCGAACTCGCCCTGTCGCTGGCCTCCTCCACCGTCCCCGGCGCCCGCCTCCTCAAACGCCGCCACTGGTCCATCCACTAGGGCCAGGGGCCCTCTCGATGGGGGTGCTGCCTTCGTTGGGGCGCCCCTCGGGGTTGGGATCTCTGGCCTGGCCCTTCCTTTTCTTGCACTTCTTGCAGTTTCTGCATTCCTCGTCATGTCCATCACTTCCACAGCTCCCGGCCGCTCCAGCGGCAACGAGCACAACGGCAACGGCCACAGCCCCAATGGCCACCGCGCCACAGCTTCCGCTCCAGCCGCACGGCCCCCGGCCCTGCCTGGCAATGGCCGCGGCGTGATCCAGGCCATCCGCGATCTCGACGCCGCCGAGCGCCAACACACAACCCCATCCCAAAGCCCCGTAGGGGCGTTCTCGGCCGAGCAGCTCGCGGCCCTCGCCGCTCCTCTCGATCGCTCCCGCATCGCCTCCCGCAAGCTCGGCGCCAGCCGCGTTTCCTACCTCCCGGGTTGGGTGCTGATCGAGGAGGCCAACCGCATCTTTGGCTTTGACGGCTGGCAGCGCCAGACGCTCTTCTGCCGCTGCGCCGCCCAGGCCGAACGGTTGATCGGCGCCAACGATCCCGAACGGCCCGCCAAGAACGGCTGGGGGGTGACCTACATCGCCCGCGTGCGCATCACCGTGCTCACCCGCTCCGGCGGCCTGCTGATCCGCGAGGGCACCGGCGCCGGCCACGGCATCGACGTGGACCTCGGCCAGGCCCACGAATCCGCGATCAAGGAAGCGGAAACCGATGCCATGAAGCGCGCCCTGGTGACCTTTGGCAATCCGTTCGGCCTGGCGCTGTACGACAAGAGCCAGCGGCAGGTGAGCGGCCATGCGGCTCCGGCAGCAGCCCATGGCTCCCAGGGCCGCGGCAGCAACGGCCACGGCCCGGCCAATGGTGTGGTGCGCAGGCCCCAGGCCACAGCACCGAACCCGGTGGCCGCGGCCTTCAATGGCCCGCCACGGCCCACCACCGCCGCAGCTCCCAGCCCGGCGACTCAGCGGCCAGCAGCCCCGGCCCAGACGACCCAGCGGCCTGCCACCCAGCGCCCGGCGCCGCAGCCGGTGGCCACTGCTGCCCCGGATGCCCCTCTGGATCTGCCCACCATCCGCTCGCTCCATGAGCGCATCCGCGGCCTGCTGCCTCCCCAGCTGGCGGCCTTCTCCCAGGCCTTCCGCCGCGCTTTCCAGGTGCCTTCCGACATCCCCACCATCGCCGAGCTGATCACCCAGCAGCGCCACCAGCTCTGGATCCAGCGCTACCTCTCCCAAGCCCAGACCCAGGGCCAAGGCCAACTCCAGGCCCGCGCCGCCTGATCCGGCCACACTGATCAGCACCCCCGCGGGGCCGCCACCGGCCCCGCTTCTTCTTCCCCTCCGCACCTCCACCCATGCGCCACAACCTCGGCCGCGTGGTGGCCACCGCCGCCGTGGCCGCCGCCGTGCCCCACCACCAGATCACCGCCCTGCTCGATCGCCACGCCGCAGGCGACTGGGGGCGACCTCAGCGAGGACGACAAGGCCGCCAACGACGAGGCCGCCCGCAGCGGTGACGGCCGCCTCTTCTCCAGCTACGCCACGCCCGAGCACGGCACCCTCTGGATCATCACCAACGACATCCGGGGGGAGGGGGAAGGGCCGATCACCACGGTGCTCTTCCCAGACGACTACTGAGCCCAGGGGTGCAGCAGGGATCAAGCCGCCCAGCGCCAGGTGCAGCAGCCAGAAAGGGCCGGCCGCCGCCGGCCCGGCCGGGGCGCCTAGGGCGCCACCGGCTCACCGGCGGGCTCAGCAACCCCCAGGCTCTGCCCCTCCAGCCGCCGATCGATCTCCCCCACCCGCTCCAGCAGCGCCGCCATCGCCGGCAGCAGCTCCTCCTCCAGCCGCGTGAGCTCCTCTTCCCCATAGGGCACCTCAGACCAGGCGCGGCGGATCGGCTCACCCGTGGCGGCATGGGACCTCAAAATCCACTCGATCGCCCGCTGGCAGCTCTCCACCAGGCAGAACGGATCCTCAGGGACACAACGAACAGCACTGGAAACCATCAGGGCACACGCCAGCCGGCGCGGCGACGGGACCGCTCCCAGCGGAGGCCCGACCGCAGGCGGGCCTCAGACTGGAGAGGGCCCGGAGCAGGCCGAGGGGTGGGGCGGAGCACAGCCACAGCCTGGATGAGTTGACGAGGTCAGAGCAGTGGATAGCGCTTGGGGTTCGCGTTTCATAAGCACAAAAGGGGGTAATAGGGCGGGCTAAGGAGTAACTACGATAGTGGCTATCAGCAGAATGGGCTAGAGCTTAGGGCATTTAGATCAGGGCAGGAGCTTGTGTTTTAAGTGAAGATTCTTCCCGGGACCAAGGATTTCTACTTCGATTCAATACGTGTTTGGGTCTGGTGAATCGGGCACGCTCGAAGAGGGCGAGAGGCGGACTGCCAGTGGAGTTGGGTCGGAAGCTTGAACAGGCACCGTTGGCCAGTTTTGCTGGCCCCATTAGCTTGAGAACTGACCTTCGTCGCCAGTCACTGGTGAGTTCCGTCCTCTGCCCCGCATCTGCGAAGCCCCGACGCCCAAGGCTTGGGGTAGCCGGCCCGCGTTGGTCCGTCCTCTGGGCGAACACTTGCCTATGGGTGTTCGCTCAGGCTTTCCTCTTGGGGGCCGCCCATGGCTTGCCCCCGGCGCCTGCTTCAAAGCCAGTGCAAACTCCAGCCAATTCGATCAGGGGTAGCGAGCAGACTCCTGCCGTTTGCCAGGTGTCTGACCTTCTCCTCCTAGCGAGCGCACCCTCCAAGGCTGTGGCGGACTGTAGAAGGAAGTGGGGCTTTCGGGGATTGATCGCAATGTCAGCGCTCCTTCTGGTCGGGCTGACGCAAGGCTTGGAGTCGATCCACAAGCTGATGCGCTGGCTGTGGGTGGGGGGGAGGCGTGGATGGCGGTGGCTGTGCGGCAGATGCTGCTATCTGCGGTGTGGGCAGTCTAGAGGAAACGGACGACCCTCATCTCCAACGATCGCTTCCGATTCCATCCTAACGCCCCACCCGCACCCGGCCTTGGCCCCGGCGAAGCCCCCGCCGCGGACTCGGTCACCGCTGGGCCAAGTCCTTGATCGCCAACCGGCTCTTCCGTCCACTGCTGTGGCTCAAGCTGCAATGCAGAGGGCGTTGAGCTGCGAAAATCCCTTTGGCGATCGCGGCTGCATCCGTGATCCGGCTCGCTTTTTCAATCGCGAAAGGGAGTTGGCGGAGATTTTTGATGAGTTGCGCAAGGGCTCTAGCCTCTCTCTTATCGGAGAAGCTCAGGTGGGCAAATCCTCTTTACTGGCCATGATCGTAGCTCTAGGGCCGCAAGTGCTAGAGCGTGACGCTGCCCAGTTTGTGACCATCGATATGCAAGTGATCCGAAACGAGGATGAATTTTTTGATGCCTTGTGCGAAAAGCTGGGCCTTGGTCTAACTGTGCGCGGTCTGGCCCTGGATCGGGCCTTGCGGGGGCGGCGGGTGGTGGTGGCTTTGGACGAAATCGAAAAGATGGCAAATCCTAGATGCTTTTCTGGGGAAGAACGGGCGGAATTGCGTGGCCATGCCAATGGTCCTGACACTCCCCTCACACTGGTGATCGCCAGCCGTTCTTCTCTTGACAAGGTGTTTGACGACGATCCCGGTCGCACTTCTCCCCTTGCTGGCATCTGCGGAGTCAGCCGAGTGTTGCCATTTTCCCAAGCGACGAGCAGAGACTTCCTCCTGCACCGGCTCCAGGGCAATGCCGTGGCATTCACTGCCAACCAGCTGCAGTGGCTGCATGAGCAAAGTGGTGGTCACCCTGGACAGCTCCAGGCTATTGCGGCTGAGCTCTATCGCCGATTAGCTCTTTCCTGACCACCATGCCTACATTTCCTACCTGGCCAGGGGATTTGCCACGCCACTTGGATCCGATGAATTGGCGGCATTATTTCTCTCTCCTTTATTGGGTGTTTTTTCGGCCAACTGCCTTGAGGTGTTACCTGTACAACGCGAATTCTGAGCTGTATAGGACTGGTTACAGAAAAGAGCCGTTTTCCTTGTTGAGAGAAGGCGCATATAAGGGACTAGCTATCATGGCTATGGCAATCTTGGTCTGGACAAGCCTTGCAACCATTTGCCTGCTTCACGTGGCTTTGTTCGCAATGGGACTCTCTTATAGCTTGGAGACTACCAAATCGCTGATTGGCATGCAGCTACTGATTATCTTGTTTTCCGTGGCCTTTGGCATTTTCGTTGGGTTTACAATCCGAATCATGAAAGGATCGTTGGGCGGGATATTGTCTGGAGCAACCGGCGTTATTGGATCAGGTGTTTCACTATGCTTCTCGTTGCTTGCATATATCGCATTCACCGCTTTCTTCAGTCAGGATTTGATCAATATTAAAGCGTTTGCGATTTCTTTTCTGGCTCTCGCCGGAACTACATTCGGCATGATTGCATGTGGGGGTGGGATTGGCATTGTCGCTAGTGCACTAATCGGAATGACGAGCGTCCCAGCATTGTTTATCCTGGCAGCGATTCTCTCTAGATGCGTGCAGATTCTTAGTATCAGCTCAGGGGCTGAAATGCTGCTCCAACTACCTAAAAGCATAGCCATAGGTGTCATTTCTACTGCAGCCGAATCTAGGGATTTTTACTTAAGTGCTGCGATTGGCGCATTGAGATCCCCCTTCTACATATTGGAAACGGCGCGCTTATTACGTGTGCCCCTAGAAGTTCGCCATCACCCAATCTGGTGGGATGAGCTCAGCATACTCCCCTTTACAGATACTCATCAGGTGATTGCCTGGACATGGCGTCAGGGGCAACAAAAGGCGCTAAAGCTCCTGGCGCCACTTGCAGCCAACCCCTTTAAGAGATGGGTTCTTCAGCGTGCACTGGCTCACAATCTATTCAACTCGCACGAACCCATCCACTTCGTCTATCGCTTATTCCGTGTTGATGAGCTTGAAGCTTATTCTATTGCCCCTGTTAGCAAGGGTGACTGGGGCAGTATTCCTAGCGTTCGGCAGGTTTTCCTTTCGGAATTGTCCGGTCGTGGCCAAGACACGTCTATAGGGCTTGAGAAACAGGTCTACAGGCTGACGGGCTTCTTGCGTAATGATTCCGATTCTCCTCTCAGGCTTCTGGTCGAGTTGCTATACATTATCAGCTCATTTCAGATAGAATCTAATTCCGAGCCAAAGAACGATCTGCTAGCAATTCTGAACCAGTCTTCAGATCTGTTCCAGCACTTAGTGGGCTACCCAGGCGGCGAGGAATTGCAGTCCAGCTTTTCAAGCATAAGAAGATGTTTGCAGGCTAAAACACTTGCGGATCTCGCCTATGCCTCGAATATGCTTGCTGACTACAAACCAACTCCTGGCACTGTTTGTCCTGAGGTTCTTGCAACTCTGCAACGATTGAGCGTGATCAGTAAAAATGTTGCCGTCTCCATAGCCGCATCCAGCCGCCTCAATCAACTGGCCGCGCTTGCCCGCGCCACCGAAGCCCTGGAGGAGCTTGGCCCCTTTATCGAGAAAAGGGTTGTGACGCCGGAGAAACTCCCGCTCCTGATGATTCGCAACCAGTGGCGCACCCTGGTGGCAGAAGCAGGCGGCCGCCTTGGTCATCAGGTAGGGCGGAAACGGGTGGTTAACCCCTATGTGGCGGGCAACCCGGTGAAGGGGAACTTGTTTGTCGGCAGAGATGAAATCTTGGGCGAGCTAGAGGAGCTCTGGCTCAAACCCGGCCAGGTCGATTCTCTTGTGCTTTATGGTCACCGACGTATGGGCAAGTCCTCCATCCTTCAGAACCTTCCAAACCGCCTTGATCCTGCGGCCAATTGGGTCGTAGACCTTAACCTACAGACCGTCAACCGTTCCCACACAGGGAGCTTGCTATTTGACTTGGCCACAAAGATGCATGATGAAGTAAAGAGTCGTCCACAAGTTCCGGCCCCTACCTCGGTACACACCACAAGATTGTCCTTGCCAGAAGAATCTGCTTTTATCGCCAACTACCAATTAACATTTACCCAATGGCTCAATCACCTTGCACCCAGGATGACGGGCCGTCGCTTTATCATCGCTATTGATGAATACGAGCTTCTGGAGGAGGCCATGGCCGACGGTCGCCTCGATCCAGACCTCACGCGTTATCTTCGTGGAGTAATCCAATCCCACGACTGGTTCGTGCTTGCCTTGGCCGGCCTCTACACGCTGCAGGAACAATGTGAAGATTATTGGCATCCCCTCTTTGCAAGTGTCAAGCCGCGCAAGGTGAGCTTTCTCTCCCCTGAAGCCACTCGCCGTCTACTCACTCAACCCTCCGACGACTTCCCTCTCGACTATACAGTCGATACATTGGATGCGATCCATGCTCTCACAAATGGCCAACCTTATCTGGTGCAGCTTATCGGCCAGAATCTCGTAGCCCACTACAACTGCAAAGTCCTAGATGATGAGCGCGACCCCGAGCATCCTTTATGCCTGGATGATCTAGACGCGGTGATCTCTTCCCCAGGCTTCTTTGAGGATGGACTTCCCTATTTCAAAGGAGTGTGGGCGCAGGCTAAGGATTCACCGCCAGGACAGCATGCAATTCTTTGCACGCTCACTGCTGGCCCCGCAGACTTGGACCACTTGGTTGAGCTTACCGGGCTTGCTAGAGATGTTGTCTACGCAGCCCTTAGCACTCTCCAGGAGCATGACGTGATAGCCATTGAGGCTGCTCGTGACTACAGCTTCACAGTGGAGTTAATGCGACGTTGGGTTGCACAAAGACCACCTTCCTATGCAATCCGCTCTTGAATGTTGTCTATTGATGCCACTGGCTGGATTGTCCCTGAGTCTTGTTCAATGCTTCACGATACACATCGCTTGCTAGAACGTTCATGATTCTTGGCCTCCCCATCTCGCTCTCTTGGCGGTGGACGCTAAGATGGTGCAATTGCTCGACCACGGCCTGGTCGTAGTGGATGACTATGATTTCATCGACGGTGTGATGGCTCCGGCGTCTTGATCAGCGTCCGTTCAGCACCACCAGCCGTACCCCCCGCTGCGGGATCCCACCCCGCCCAGGCAGCAGCACTCAGGCCTCCCCACGCTGCCCAGCGCCACCCCAGCAGCAAGGGTCAGGCCAGGCCGCACACGGCCCTTGCCGCTGGGGTGGCGCTGGGCTTGGGGTCGGTGTCCTTCGCTCCACTTCCGATGGCGATCCGCTCCTCCCTCCGCTGCGAAATCCGTGCTGTGGTGCTGCACCTCTGGCCCGATGAGTTCAAGGTGCATCCGCATGTGCGCGTCACGATCCCCGTGGGCCGCCGCGGCCAGCCGGTGCAGAAGCTCCGCTACATGCCCCTGGCCCAGGCGCACAAGGTAGCCCGGAAGCTGCAGGGCACTCCTGGCGCCACGGTGTCGGTGATCTGAGGCTGTGGCCTCTGCCGGCCGGTGCTCCCGGCCGGCTTCTCCCTGGACCCGGGGGTGGAACGGTCCCAAGAAGAAGGGCCCCCCGTACGGAGGGCCCTTGGGCCGGTTGCCGGATTCTGGGCTCGCTCGGTCCGGGTCCTGGCCTCTGATCCATAGATAGACCCGCTGACCAGGCCCGTCAGTACGGCAAGCCGGCGCCGCGCTGCGCAGAACCGGCCGCCACACCGAAGGGCCTCGAATCCCCCTTCTCCATCACCCCCCCAGCCCCACCAACACCCTCTCCCTCACCCCCGCCACCAACGCCGCCACCCAATCGGCCCCCCGGCGCTCCTGAGCCACCAGCAGCCACAACACCTCCCAGAGCGGATCCGCGGGGGGCAAGGCCGCAAAGCCTGACTCCCGCCAGGGGGAGTGGGCAAGCAGGGCGAGGGGAGCAGGGAGGAGCAGCCGCTCCCGCTGCAACAGCTCGATCCACCCAGCGGGGTCGAGGTCACTGCAGCAGCGCAGGGGCAACAGGGCCTGGCGAATCAGGTCGGCATGGAGCAGCGGCTGGTGGCGTGCAGGCGGCAGCAGCACCGCCACCCGTGGCACTGCCATCCGTGGCACTGCCACCCGGGGTGCCGTGCCCGTGCTCCCGGCTGCAGAGGCAGGGCGTACCAGATGGTGCCCGGCGACGAGGAACGGCAGCGAGCTGCTGGCCACCGCGATCGCCACCACATCCGGATCGCTGAGGGAGGGGTTCAAGGCGGCCACGGCCGCCAGGGCTGGTGGTTCTGGCGGCTCGCTGGGCCCCACCATCCCGGCCAGGGGCAGCAACACGGCATCAAGAAGGCCGCCCTTGAGTTCCCGCACCCAGCCGGCGGCACTCGAGAACGCCAGGCTTTGCTCCACAACCGGGCCTTGGGCAAGTGGCGGCAGGAGATGGGCATGGAGGGGATCGACGCCAAGGCGCAGCGGCAGCCGCGGGGACTGGAGCCAGAGAGAGCGGAGGGCAGAAACCATCGCGGTGGGGAAGCTCAGTACCCCGGTGCTACGCAGCTCGCCAGCACGGCATCAATTCACAGCTGTTGACGAGCGATTGCATGGGTGTGGATAGGGTTGAGCCACAGCAGTGGATGGACAGTTTGTTAGGTCTGATCAGCTCACGGATCTCCGTGTTCCCACGGAGAGGTGAATGGGACGATCCCAGCGCTGGCCTAGCGGAATCTTCCAGGAGACTTCCACATCTGAGAGCCCCGAACGAACGGCCCCAGCACCCAACTCCGCCCTCCCCCCCCAGAGGTCATCAGCGGTGTGGCCAGTAAGCAACCGGTAAGAATCCCCGCAGGAAACGACCGCTGCTTCTTTGTTTGCACTTTCTGACAGTCGCCCTGCTGAGGGGGTAGTCCACCTATGGCTAATCCAGTGGAACCGTTTGTCGGTGGGAGGACCGTCGTGATGGTGGACCTGGAGCGGCAGCAGGCGCGCCAGTGGCTGGAGGAGCTGGCGGAAGCGCTGGAGCACTGGCGGCTGGTGCTCGTCAGCGGCAACCACCTCTTTGCCGGGGCGATGGTGTGGAGCTATCCGGGGGTGATGCACCGCGCCTCCTCCCTGGCGGACCTGCGGGGCCTGCTCAACGGGTGCGCGGCCGAGACCGCCGGCCCCACCAGCGCCCCCCCTGCAGGTCCCTGTGGGGCCTGGCGGCCGATTCCGCAGCAGATCCTGCCGATCGGCTCCGATCCGCCCGGCTGCCTGGATCCCGAGGCGGACCTCCTCTTCTTCCTGCTCTGCGACGACCTGCCCGATGCCGAACTGGAGCAGGCCCTGACCCTGCTGCAGCCCATCCCACCGGAGCGGCGCCGGGCGCTGGCGGTGCTGGCGGACCACAGCGATCGCCAGCGATTGCAACGCCTGCAGGAGGCTGGCGTCGATGGCCTATGCACCCTGGGCTCCATCGGCGAGGGCCGCATCTACACCGCCATGGACGTGATCGCCAGCGGCGGCACGTACCTCGATCCCCTGTTCCGCCAGCGGCTGCTGGAACCGGCTGGTGCTGGGCGGGTGCGCTGCGTCCATGACCTGAAGGCCCTGGAGGGGCGCCTGCTGCGCGATGCCTGCCGCGGCTACAACAGCCTGGAGATCGCCGAGCGTCACGGCCTGGCCCACAACACGGTGCGCCGCTACCTCAGCCACACCTACCAACGCCTCGGCGTGCGCGACCGGGCCCAGGCGATCAGCTGGTGTGTCGCCCATGGGGTGGTGAGCCCGGCGGAGCTGCGACGGATTTTTCAGGTGTAGGGGAGGACCTGCCGTGATGGGGGGGGGGCACCGCCACGGGGGATGAGCTCCGATTCGGAGGTGTTGGGCTTTTGTAAAACCAGCGCTGCATCATCCCTGAAGCAATCGCACTGCGGATGCCGAGGGAACTGACAAAGAAGCCAGCGCTACAGGTCTTCCTTGCAACCATGCTGCCGTTTCCTTTGATACTGCTATCGTCGGAAACAATGTTCTGGTTTTGCAGTGTCTGCCAGCCTCGGATCCGAGCACGGCTGTATTTTCATCAGCTACCGGCGTGACGATGCCCGTGGCGCCAGTGGCCGCGTATGGGATTGGCTGCGGATCGGCTTTGGCCGTGATCGGGTGTTTCGGGATGTGGCCAGCATCGGCGCGGGGAAGTGGCAGCAGAAGATCGAGCAGGCGCTGGCGGCCAGCAAGGCCTGTGTGGCGGTGATCGGCCGCCGCTGGGCGGATGCCACCAACCTGCCCCGCCTGCAGGATCCCGGCGACATGGTGCGCCACGAGCTGGAGATGGCGCTGAGTCGTGGTGAACGGGACGAGCTCACGGTGATCCCCCTGTTGGTGGAGGACGCGCAGCTGTCCCAGATTCCCGCCGAGCACCTGCCCGAGAGCCTGCAGCCCTTGCTGGGGCAATGGAACGTGCTGGCTCTCAGCGAGAGCGGCTGGGATGACGACACCCGCCGCCTGATCGAGGCGATCGCCACCGCCACGAACCTGCCGGTGAACCCGGAGCTGGAGGAGTGGCTGGCGCTGCTGGCCGGAGCCCAGCAGGGTCTATCGAGGGCACGCGGCGCTGCGCCCCAAGCCGTTCTGGGCCGCGAGGGGGAGGAGCAGGCCCTGGAGGCCCTGCTGCACCAGGCTGCCGGCGCGGACCCCGAGGAGCGCCCCGCCCTGAAGGCCGCCCTGAAGGAGCTGGCCGCCGGCAACACCCAGCTGGCGGAGGAATGGTTTGAGCGTGAACTGGAAGCCAGCCAGCGGCTGCGGCGGGCGGCGCAGCAACTGGCGGCCCGCGAAGGCCAGCGGGAGGCGGATGCAGCCCGCAATGTGGCCAGCCT
>JBILGK010000055.1:0-15214 GCA_044351065.1 Cyanobium sp. | reverse complement strand
GAAGGCCATGAGGGCTTGGTGTGGAGCGTGAGCTGGAGCGGTGATGGTCGTCGTGTGGTGAGCGGCGGGGAGGACGGGACGGTGCGTGTGTGGGATGGGGAGAGCGGCCGTGAGCTGTCTGTGCTCGAAGGCCATAAGGGATCGGTGTGGAGCGTGGGCTGGAGCGGTGAAGGCGGAGTCGGGCTGAGTCGACCAGAGCACGGGTTTTGGTCTGCGGATGCCTTCGGGCGGCTGCTCGTCTGGGGCCCGGTGCCGTTGGAGCCCCAAGCCGCCGCCGAGGAATCCCTCCCCTACACCAACGCCAAAGTTCTGGTGGTGGGCGACAGCGGCGCCGGCAAGACGGGCCTCACCCATCGGCTGGCCACCGGCGGGTTCCAGCCCAGCGAATCCACCGTGGGCGCCTGGTGCACCCAATGGCCCCTGCCCCAGCCCGCTGCCGCGGTCGGCGAGCCCCAGCGGGAGGTGTGGCTCTGGGATTTCGGCGGCCAGGCGGATCAGCGCCTGATCCACCAGCTCTTTCTCGATCGCGCCGCCCTGGTGCTGCTGCTCTTCGATGCCGCCCGCGATGAGGTGCTCGAAGGCCTGCACGATTGGCAGACCGCCCTGCGCCGCACCCTCGCCACTCCGCCGCCCCAGCTGCTGGTGGCGGCCCGGGTGGACGCCGGCTTCCGCGCCAGCCGCGCCCGCCTGGAGGGTTTTGCGGCAGAGCAGGGCATGGCCTTCCTGGAAACCAGCGCCCGCGATGGCAGCGGTTGCGAGGCGCTGCAGCGCGCCATCCACAACGCCATCGCCTGGGACCAGCTGCCCCGCCACACCTCACCGCGGCTGTTCCAGGAGATCAAACGGGAGATCCTGCGGCTGCGGGATCAGGGGGAGGTGCTGCTCACCTACAAGGATCTGCGCGAGCGCCTGCGCCAGCGCGTTCTCACCCCCGGCCTCGACGACCCCGCCCTCCAGACCGTGCTCGGCCTGCTCGATGGCCCCGGTGTGCTCAAGAAGCTCGACTACGGCGATTACGTGCTGCTCAAGCCCGAATGGCTCGGCGTCTATGGCCAGGCGGTGCTGCGCCGCCTGCGCCAGGAGGAACCCCAGCTCGGCGCCCTGCCCGTCGGCGCCATCGCCACCGCTGATTTGCCCTTCGCCGATGGCCAGCCCCGGCTGGAGGCCGCCGAGGAGCAGGTGCTGCTGGCCGAGCTGGAGCGCCAGCTGCAGGAGCGCAAGATCTGCCTGCGTCAGCGCGGCCAGCTGGTGTTCCCCAGCCACTGCGGCCGCGAGCGGCCCCCCTCCCCCGCCCTGCCGCCGCCGTTCGTGAGCTACGCGGTGTGCGGCTGGCTCGATGACATCCACGCCACCCTGGTGGTGAGCCTGGCCGAAACCCGGGTGTTCCACCTCCAAGACCTCTGGCGCGATGCCGCCGAGTTCCGCACCCTCGCCACCCCCCAGGCGGCCAGCGGCCGGGAACTGGCGGTGCAGCTCCAGCGCCACAACGTCAGCGAAGGCACCATCACCCTGCATGTCTCCCCCGAGGTGCCGGATGCGGAGCGGGTGCAGTTCGCCCAGTTCATCGATGGCCACCTGCGCGACGCCGCCGAAACCGTGGAGCGCCGCCGCCACTGGCTCTGCCCCCACTGCCACGCCCCCAAGGGCAACGGGGAGGTGTTGATGCAGAAGCTCGCCCGCGATGGCGAACGGGCCCGGGTGGTGTGCGACAGCTGCGATCGCCCCTTCCCCCTCTACGACAACCTCGAGCGCCTCTTCGCCGACACTTCCCTGCGCCGCGAGGCCGAAGCCCTCGGCCAGCAGGATCTCCCCGAACTCACCGCCCGCCGCAAGGGCAAGCTGCTGCTGCTGGAGGTGGGCGCCCGCCTCACCAGCGCCAACCAGAAATGGCAGGAGATCAACCCCGACGAAGACGACGGCATCGACATGCAAGTGGAGTTCACCGACGACGACGGCAAGGGCACCGGCCGCTACCTCTTCCTCCAGCTCAAGGCCGGCCCCTCCCACCTGCGCCGCCGCCGTGATGGCCGCGAGATGTTCGCCATCAAGAAACCCCGCTGGATTCGCACCTGGACTCAGCAGCCCGGTCCGGTGATGCTTGTGATCGGCAATCCAGTCACCGTATATATCAAGGAGTATGATTATTCCAACATTGTCTGGAAGGGCCGGTCCGCAATAAACATCGTCGATCCTCTTCCCAAGCTTGTTCGGTTCAGAAATGAAGAGTTTCTTGTTGGTGGTCCACGCCCTGAGCGCCGCGCCTTCCCCGATGTGCGCTGGATGGAGATCAGCAGTGTTCTCAAGCGGGAGCTTGACGCCGGCCGCAGCCCCGAGCAGATCACCCAGATTGAATTCAC
Organism: Cyanobium sp.; assembly: GCA_044351065.1. GTDB lineage: Bacteria > Cyanobacteriota > Cyanobacteriia > PCC-6307 > Cyanobiaceae > Cyanobium. The sequence continues at coordinate 12,857 of JBILGK010000055.1, read as the reverse complement.
GGGCGAACCCCTGGATCTGGCCAGCGTGCTGCGCTGGCGGCGCCGGATCCTGGACGCACAAAGCCCGACAATCTGACGGTCCTCTCGCTAAAGCCCATACAGCCGCCGTAGGGCCGCCAGGCAACGCCGCAAACTCTCCGATCGCTCAGCAGCCCGCAGTGGATCCCAATGCAAGCGCGCGTACTCGATCAGCCGGGCGGTGTACTCCGGTCCGATCGGCACGGAAAACCCCTCGGGTGGCACCATCGATGCGCGGATGCTTCGGCTCCGGGATCGGCGGGCCAGATTCACCAGCTCCTGTTTGGGATTGCCGAGCGCATCGGGATCCCTGGGTACAAGGGTTGATGCAATCTTCAAGAACGACGCCGTACTGCCCGCGTCGGCCAACAGCCAGCTTTCGATCGCCCTGACGGGGATTCGTAGCAACAGCTGATCCGCCGGATTCGTGACCAGCTCCTGCAGGAGACCGGCTGGACAAGCAGCATCGCCATCGAGATCACGCAACACAAACCAAGGGCTGATGGCAGCGGCTTTATTATAAGCCTTAATCTTTGGGTCCAGCTTGGATTTGCCGCCGGCGGGATAGGAGTAGGCCACCGAGATCGACAACACTGAACAGATCTTGCGTGCCACGGCTTCATCATCCAAGCCCTCCGTTGCCAGGTAGATGGGTGACAACATCAGCGTGCTTTATTGCAGCATTAAGGTCAGCTGACCCATGTCTTTTGGGGCGGTGCGCGGCAGGGCCGAATCAGCAATCGATAGCCCCGCTGCTGCCATCGCTTTCACCTGCGGATCGCAGGAGGCAAGGCGAGCCTCGGTTCCATTCTTGCTTGGGATTAACTCCAGGGTTTCCTCTGGCGCGATCCCTGGATCGCTGAGCAGATCATAGGAATGGGTGGTGATGAAAACCTGCCTGCCGCTGCGGCGGCTTGCCTTGGCCATCATCGCCGGAATGTGTTTCACCACGGCGGAGTGCAGTGAGAGTTCCGGCTCCTCCAGCAGGAGCGGTGCTGATCCATCCAGGAAGGCCCAGAGCAGACCCAGCAGCCGCAGCGTGCCATCGGAGAAATGCTCTTCGGTTTGCCATGCGCCATGGGGCCGCCAATGTTCGTAGAGTCCGCGCAGGTGGGGAATGCCCCGCTCATCTCGTATCAATTCCAGCTTCTGGAGCTGGGGTACGGCAGCCTGAAGTGCATTATTGATCTTCGCCAGGCGAGAGTTCAGCGTAGCTGTTTTCGTTTTGGCAATCTGCTCCAGGAAATCGCTGCCAAACGGGTCGTCTTGGCGGTGGGCCACTCGCTCGGGCTCTCGAATCAGTTGTGGAATCACATGCAGATAGCGGATCTGAGCCAGCGAATCGACGATGATGCGGAACTCTTTGTTGGCGCTGACTTGTTCCAGAAAGGTTTGCGTAAGCCGACTCGGATCCGCTTTGTCCTCTTCATTTGGTCGCTGAAGTATTGGCTCTCCATTTCTGGTTACGATTTCGCTTGCCAGCATGGCTCGCCGCTGATTGTCCTGGCCAAACTCAATCCGGTAGCCCCATAGATCCTGGTCAATAACCAGAGTGACATCCACCGCAACCTTGGATTGTTGGCGGGCATGCAGGCAGCGAATCTGTGAAACTCCGCCGCGGCTTTTCACGGCGCGTTGCAGCCCCCCCTCTGGATCGCTGATCTCACGCAAAAAGCGGATAGCGTCAAGAAAATTGGACTTTCCAGATGCATTGGCCCCAATGATAAACATGCGTTTCTGCAGCTTGACTTCGGCCTGGCGAAAATTCTTCCAATTCTCAAGGCGTATCTCGCTGATTCGCATTGCCATGAATTTGCCGCTGTCTTTCGCTCTTGAGCGCTACCGCTGTCGTTACTCTAGCCAGCCCCTTCTGATCCCCGCCCCCACCCCCTCACCCCTCCCCCGCCAACTCCTCCAGCCCCCGCCGCAGGCGCGCCAGGCCTTCCCGCAGGATCGCCTCGGAGGTGGAGAACACCAGGCGCAAGTGGCCGGCGGCGCCGGGGCCGAACCAGCGGGGGGAGCCCGGCACCACCGCCAGGCGCTGGCGTTGCAGCAGCCGCTCCACCAGTGCTTCCGCGCTCAGGCCGTGGTGGTCCACCCGGGGGAAGAGCACGTAGGTGCCTTCCGGCGGGCGCACCGCCACGCCGGGCATGGTCGCCAGTTCGGCCACGGCCCGGTCGCGTTGGCGTTGCAGGTGGGCCAGCCAGGCCGCCAGCCAGTCGTCGGCTCCCTCCAGGGCGGCCACGGCGGCGATCTGGGAGAGGGTGGCGACGCCGCTCATGGTGGTCTCCGCCCGGCTGGCGCGCAGCAAAGCCTCGCAGCCGGCGGCGTCGGGGGCCACCACACAGCCCACCCGCAGGCCCGCCAGGCCGTAGTTCTTCGAGAAGCCATGCACCGTCCAGCAGCGGGCGGCCACCTCCGGATCCACGGACCCCAGGCTGACAAACCGCGCCGGTGGAAACACGATGTCCGACCACACCTCATCGTTGAGGATCTGCAGCTTGTGGCGCAGGGCGAAGGCGGCCAACGCCGAGAGCTCCTCGGCCCGCAGCACCCGGCCCACCGGGTTGAGCGGATTGCACACCCCCAGCAGGCGGGTGCGGGGCGTGAGCAGCGTTTCGAGCTGATCCAGGGCCACCGCGCCGCTCAGCGGATCCACCGGCAGGCGCCGCACCGTGCCCCCGGCCGCCTCCACCGCCGCCTGGAACAGGAAATCCACCGGATCGAACACGATCGCCTCATCGCCCGGCCCCAGCAGCAGGCGGCACACATGGCCCATCCCCGCCGCGGCGCTGTCCACCGCCAGGATCCGCTCAGCCTCGGCCGGGCAGTGGCGGCGCTCGCTGCTGAAGCGGGCGCAGGCCTGGCGGAAGGCGGGCAGGCCCGCCGCCGGGCCGTAGCTGAACAGCCCTTCGGCCGCCTGGCGGGCGATCGCCTCCCGCACCACCGGCGCCACCGGGAAGTCGGGGTCCGCCGCCGTCAGGGGGATCACATCCTCCGGCAGGGTGGCCCAGCGCAGGTTGAACGCCTGGCGCCGCAGGGCCGCCAGGGGCACCTGGCCATCGCCGAAGGGATCCGCGCCGTTCATGGTTCCCGTAGCCGCAGCGGCTCGGGATGGAAGCCGGCCAGCGGGGCCATCGGAGTGGCGGTCGCATCGGGATTGAGAAACAGGCTGCGCAGCGCCCGGCCCTCCTCCAACAGCGGCAGCAGCTCCGGTCGGCGCTCCGCGCTGTAGCGCTCCAGAGCTCCCCGCAGCGCCTCCGGATCCCGTCCGTCCGTACCGCGCAGCACGGACGCCAGGCGCAGCGCATCCTCCAGCGCCGCCGAGGATCCCTGGCTGGTGAACGGCAGCATCGGATGGGCGCTGTCCCCGACCAGCACCACATTGCCCCGGTGCAACTGGAGCAGCGGATCCAGGTCGGTGGTGTGCCACAGGTGGGCGCCGTGGGGGGACAGACCCTCCAGCAGCTGCTCGATCAGCGGATTCCAGCCGCCGAAGTGTCGCCGCAGGAACGGCCCGTACTCCCCCGGAGGCGGTGCGGGATGGCGGGCGGTGGCGAACTGGGCGTAGACCACCAGCTTTCCAGCGCGGCAGGGAAGCAACCCCAGGGCCAGACCGGAATTCGTGTCCTGGAATTTGCGGCAGCGGCCGGCCAGCTGCTTCGCCAGCGGGGCGTTGGCCACCGACAGCACCAGCTCGGTGACCAGCTCCGCCGTCAACTGCGCTTCCGGAAACAGGGCCTGGCGGCAGGGGGAGCCCACGCCATCGGCCGCCACGACCAGCTCGGCCTGCCAGCGGCGTCGATCTTCGCTCACCACCTGAAAGGTCCGCTCCCCCCGGGCCTCCAGACCGACGCAGCGGTTCGCCACCAGCGACACGGAGGGCGGCAGAGCGCTGTGCAGCAAAGCCATCAGATCTTGGCGGAGCAACCCCAGAGAGCCCGGAATCGAGAAGCGCTTCTGCAAGCCCCCGTCTTTGCGGCACAGCTCAAACGCCTCGATCGGCGCGCTGGCCTGCGCCAACCCCGCCACCCCCAGCCGATCGAGGGCCACCCGGCTGGCGGCGGGCAGGAGCAGGCCGTGGCCCGTGCGGCTGCGCAGAAGGCGCGGTTCCAGCACCGTGCAGCGCCAACCGGCCACAGCCAGGGAGATGGCGCTGGCCAGACCGGCGATGCCGCCCCCGACGATGACGGCTGCAGGTGGGGTCGGGACGCTCAACATCGCTGCATTGGGGATGGGGGCGCTCCTGTCGGCCAGGTGCTGGGAATCAGGCAGGGAACCCAGCAGGGGTCGCGTGGAGTCACAGATCTTGGCCAACTCATTCGTTTTTTCGTCGCCGCGGCGGCGAAAACATGCGATTGACGCACCCAATTCACCGGGATGGTTCAGCGTGGCACAGTTCTCGCCTGCCAAGGAAGGCGGTGTGCACTCCTCGGCTGCCTCGGGGCTCAGCCCGAGCGTCTCGCGCTGACGTCCACCAGCCGGCCGCCTTCGAGGTTGGCGATGCGGTCGGCGATGTCGAGCACCTTGTTGTCGTGGGTGACCATCACGATCGCCGAGCCCTCCCGTTCCGCCAGCTCGCGGAACAGGGTCACCACCTCCCGACCCGAGTCCTTGTCCAGCGCGGCGGTGGGCTCATCCGCCAGCAGCAGCCGCGGCGCCCCCACCAGCGCCCGGGCGATCGCCACCCGCTGCTTCTGCCCCCCCGACAGCTTCTCCGGGTAGTACCCGCTTCGATCGCTCAGCCCCACCCGCGCCAGCACCTCCGCGCAGCGCCCGTCCATCTCCGCCCGGCCGCGCCCCAGCCATTCCGACTGCACCTCCAATCCCAGCCGCACGTTTTCCAGCGCGGTGAGGTAAGGCAGCAGGTTGTGGGCCTGGAAGATGTAGCCCACCTTGCGACGCACGCGGGTGAGGGTGGCCTTGCTGGCGTGCAGGAGCTCGGCCCCCAGCACCTGCAGCCGGCCGCTCTGGGCCGCCCGCAGACCGCCGAGCATGGTGAGCAGGGTGGTCTTGCCGGAGCCCGACGGGCCGGTGAGGATCACGATCTCGCCCGCCTGCACCGCCAGATCGATGGCGAACAGCACCTGATGGGCGATGCCACCGTCCTCGAACCAGTGGTCGAGCTTCTCCACCCGCACCAGCTCCTCGCCAGCCATCAGAAGATCTCGGCCGGATCGAGGCGGCGCAGCTTGGCGGTGGCCAACCAGCCTGAGCCGGCGCTCATCGCCAGGGTGAAGGCAAACACCATCAGTGCTCTCTGGCTGGTCATCACCACCATCAGCGAGGTGCTGCGCTCCAGGAAGGCGTAGAGGCCCAGCGAGAGCAGCAGGCTGGGGGCGAAGGCGAGGGTGGCCAGGATCAGGGCCTCCTGCAGGATGATCGCCACCACGAAGCCGTCGTCATAGCCGATCGCCTTGAGCGTGGCGTATTCGCCGAGGTGGTCGCTGACGTCGGAGTAAAGAATCTGGTACACAATGATTGAGCCCACCACCAGGCCCACCAGCACCCCCAGGCCGAAGATTGTGCCGAATGAGGTGTTGTGCCGCCAGTAGGCCACCTCCTTGGCCTCCAATTCCGGGATCGTGAGCACCTGCACGGAAGGATCGAGAAAGGTGCGCAGGGTGGCTTGCACCTGACGGGGATCGACGCCGGGCTCCAGTTGGATCACGCCGAGCTGGATGTCGTCGGCGCTCTGATCCGGGAAGTAGTTCTTGAAGTTGGTGTCGGAGGTGATCAGGTTGATGTCGGCGGCGAAGGTGACGCCCATCGTGAACAGCCCTTCGATCACCGCCCGCACGCCGCGCAGCTCCGTTTCGTAGCGCCCCGTGCGCCGCACCGTCTCGGGCACCGGTCCGGCGTTCCGCTTGGAGCGGGTGTCGAACAGCAGGCTGTCATTGCGTTGCAGCACCAGCGGATCGGCCTCCAGCTCCGGGATGTGCAGGGCCGGATTGGTGGGGGTGAGGCCAAAGATCAGCGCCTGCTTCTGCTGGCGCGTGTCCTTGTTCAGCCATTCGCTGATGCCGAGATAGAGGGGCGTCACCGCGCGCACCCCCTGCACGCCGAGCGCCTGGCTGAGTCGGGCGCGGGGGAAGTTCACCTGTTCGCCCAGATAGAGATAGCGGCCGCTCACCATCACCAGCTCGCCCGCGATGCGTTGCATCGGCCGCTTCTGGCTGTCGTACAGGCCGCCGGAGAGGCCGAGCTGGAAGAACACCAGCACGTTGGCAAAGGTGACGCCGGCGATGGCCGCCGCCAGCCGCATCGGCCGGTGCGTGGCCTGGCGCCAGGCCAGGGGGGTGCGGCGCAGTGCGGCGAAGGGGCTCATGGCGCCAGGGCCGGCCGGGTGGGGTTGCCGGAGGCGCCCTGGCTCCGCTCCTCCAGGAGGCTTCGCTTGCGCTCCTCCTGCTGGCGCTTGAGCTCCGGGGTGAGCGGATCGAACAGCACGTTCACCTGCAGGTAATTGATGTAGCTGGCGATGGCGTTGGCCCGGGGGCCCAGGCCGATCTTCACCTCAATCACGCGGCGGTCGAGGTTCTCGCCCGCCTCGCCGGTGAACACCGTCTGGCGGCTCACCTGGCGGGCCACCTCCACCACCTCCCCCCGCATCGATCCGGAGGGGAAGCCGTCGGCGCTGATCGTCGCCGTCTGACCCAGGGCAATGGCGGGCCGATCGGTCTGGTACACCTCGGCGATCACCCCCATGCGGCTGCTGTCGCCGATGTCGAGGATGCCGTCGTCGCCCACCTTGTCGCCGGCGTGGGCGTAGATCTTGAACACCGTGCCGCCGAAGGGCGCGCGGATCGTCGCCTTGGCCAGCTCGCTGCGGTCCTTGGCCAGGTCGGCCCGGCGCTGCGCCACCTCCGCCACCAGCGTCTGCCGTTCCGCCTGCGCCTCATCCAGGTTCGCCCGGGCGGTGCTGAGGATCGTGCGGCGCCGGTCCACCAGTTCGGCGCTGGTGGCGCCATCGCGCAGGAGCTGCTCATAGCGGCGCAGCTCCACCTCCGCCTGCTGGAGCTGGGCGGCGTTCTTGGCGATCACCGCATCCTGGCTGGTGAGCTTGCGCACGGCCACCGCGATCGCCGCCTCCGCCTGCTCCACGCTGCGCTGGAGGCTCTCGGCGCTCTGCAGGATCGCCAGCGGCTGGCCTTTCTTCACCTGGGCCCCCTCCTCCACCAGGATCTGGCGCACCGGATCATTCGCCAGGGACGCCGGCACCGACAGCTTCACCACCCCATCCAGCGGCTCCACCCGGCCGAGGGCGGCGACGCGCCGGGGCAGGGGCGTCTGGATGCGGGCCTCATCGGCGCGACGCTGGGCTTGTCGCTTGCCGTGCCACCACCAGGCGCCGGCGCCACCGGCCAGCAGCAGCAGGGCCGCGAGCACCGGACCGATCGGGACGCTTCGGCGGGGGGAGGGATCGCTCGGTGGAGAAGCGGCCATCCGACGGGGACCCGGTCTTGCCTGGAGGCTACCCACGGAGAAGCCACCTGCCCGCCGTTGCCGGCCCGCGGGGATGGCGAGCGAAAGCCGAGCAAGGCTTAACCCGCCTTTATCCAGCTCTTGACCCTGCCCGGGCCAGCCTCAGCAACGCCAGCTTCATCGGTTCTGGCCACCTGGTCGAGGCAGGCCAGCTGCTCTTCTTTCCACCCACGATCCACTGACATGGATTCCCTCGAGCGCATCCTTCCCCGGCTGATCACGCCACTCGGTGCCACCCTGCTGGCCTGCCTGCCGATCAGCCCCGTCGCCCCCCTGGTCCGCAATCCCGCTCAGCTGTCCTTCACCCCCGGGGCCCTCGCCGGCCACGAGGTGGGCATCTTTGTCGCTGCCAGCCGGGCGCTGCTGTAAGCGCGTTGTCTCGGCCGGGCCCGCCGCTGAAGCACCGGGCCAGCTGCCTACGGTGGAGGTTCCCTCCCCTGCCGCGCCTGGACCCCCATCCTCTCGCCGTGATCCCCTCCCCTGGCGCGCTGCTGGAGGCGGCCCTGCCCGCCCTGCGCTCACCGCTGGGGGCCGTGGCCTTCGTGCCGCTCTATGCGCTCTGGGTGACGTTGCTGCTGCCGGGGGTGTGGGCGTCGATGCTGGCCGGTGCCCTCTATGGCACGGTGCTGGGCAGCGCCTTGGTGTTCCTGGGGGCCAGCCTCGGGGCGGTGGTGGTGTTCCTGCTCGGCCGCGGCTGGCTGCGGGAGTGGGCGCGGCGGCGCCTGGCCGCCAGCCCGAAGCTCCAGGCGGTGGAGCAGGCGGTGAGCCGTGAGGGGTTGCGGCTGGTGCTGCTCACCCGCCTCTCGCCCGCTTTCCCCTTCAGCCTGCTGAACCTCGCCTATGGCCTGAGCGAAGTGAGCCTGCGCGATTACACGATCGGTCTGGTGGGCATCCTGCCGGGCACGGTGCTGTTCTGCGGCCTCGGCGACCTGGCGGGCGATGTGGCCCGTTTCGGAACCGTGCTCTCCGGCCGCGCCGATCCGCTCACCTGGGCACTGCGCCTGCTGGGGCTTGCCGCCACCGTGGCCGTCACGGTGCTGGTGACGCGGGTGGCGCGCCGGGCACTGGCGGAGGTGGAGTAGCGGGATCGCCTGGAGGACTTCGAGGAAGGGCAGCTGGTATGGCTCAGCCTCGCTCCCTTCGGGCGCGCCGTAGGCGTCGACCTCCGGCTAGCGAAGGGCCAGTCCGGCAATCGATCAGAAGCCTCCTTGGCCAACGCCCGCGCTGAGGGAGTAGCGCAGCGTGTCGAGGTCAAGACCATCAGGCGTACTTTATGCTTGCTGAGGATATTTGAGTGCGGACAATGATGCATGCGCGGCATCATTCATTGGCCAACGGATGTCACGAGTTCGTCAGTTTTCCTGAAAAGAAGACGAAAAGCTTGGCCGGGGATACCGGGTTCGTATAATATCCCCGTGTTACCACCGTACAATCCCCCAGATCTATTGCACCGCCTGCTCTTTCAAGCAAGTTGCCGGCTTCCTCGTCGGCTGCATTGGCCGACAACGGCACCCACCGTAGAGTGGAGACCGGACCCGCCCATACAGCGTTATGCTTTCCTAAAACAGCTATGAGTGGACTCGAAGATGCCAAACACGGGATCGAAATCGTCAGCGAGGTAATTCGGCTCGCTGGCAATGATCCAAATGTTAAAGAGGCCGCCGGAGAGCTTGGGAAAACAGCACTAACAGTAACTAAGACCATCAACAACGTTCTGCTGCCACTGGCGGCTGTTAACTTCGCATTTGACAAGGCCAGAAGATACTTCGAGGGCACTTTTGAGAATGACCTGTCGACCCGACTCAAACAGATTCCCGAAGAGGAAATCATCGAACCAAAGGCCTCAATTGCAGGACCGACTCTACAAGGTCTCGCATTTTCCCATGAAGAGCCTGATCTGAAAGGACTATTTCTTGACTTGCTTGCATGCTCAATGGATAGGCGAAAGGCTTCAATTGCTCACCCTGCCTTCGTTGAGAGCATTCGCCAACTTCAGGCAGACGAGGCGAAACTCCTTAAAGGTATACTAAAAGCGAAGATCTTGCCGATTGGAACACTCATAAGAAAGAAGAAAGCCGATAACACTCTAGTCACATTGGTTAGGCACGTGCTTTGTCTACGTAATGCAGACACTGGTGAGCATGTTCTTGATGCCAACTTGCCCGTAATGGTTGACAATTGGATAAGGCTTGGCTTTGTTTCTGTTGATTACACGAAGAATATCGCTGACATTTCGCGTTATGATTGGCTTTCTCAAAGGCCAGAGTTAACCGAACAGCCTCAAGAGCCCGAAGACTCTGAGTACATATTAGAATGGAACAAAGGAATACTATTCCCCACTGAGTTCGGCAAGCAATTTGCGAGGGCTGTCGGATTACTGCACTAGAGGCATAACAAGCCCCTGGAGTGGACAGGCCGCCGTCGAGTCTGCTTCGATAGCAATAGCTTCTTGCCTGCCACTCAGGGGCAGCGTTAGGCACATTAAGTAAGCATCCGTCAATTAAACATAGACAAGCTGATCTAGAGTTCACCCTTCTTGTTGCCTGTCATACTCAGCCAAGAGAGTCAGCACCTTCTTGTATTTCCTAATTTCCTTTTTCTCCGGGCTCAGTCCATCAAGTCTTTCTTCAAGCATAATTGCGGTTCGCGATTCTGAGATGCCAAGTTTGCTTAAGTATTTTTTTACCACTTCACCATTCAGCCGCTGGGTCTTTGTGCTTATTGAAATGCTGTCATTATTGTTAAATACTAGATACTTGCTCCCAGCCTGCTTCGTACGGCCACCAGCTTCTCGGACAATTGACAAGAGCTTGTTGATTGGGATTGTAGGTGCCGAGATGCTTCGTTGCGCGGTGTTCGCACGTAACCAGGAATAGAGCTCACTGACTACAAAGTCGGCATGTGGGCGCTGATGGCCATGGCCATGCGGAAAGTCATTCTTCGCGACTGAGACAACCATCCTGAAAATTGATTCATCCGTAGTTTCGGGCTTAAAATACCGTTTATTTAAGGACATTCCAGATATCAAGGATGCCAGAGCAGTTCTTTTATTGCCGTCGTGAAACGGATGGTTCATGACAAGCGAGTAAAACAACGCCGCCAGTTTTTCCAGTGTTGACTTGTATTTCTCTACTGATCCAAGTGAGGTATGTGGACGCATGCATGCAGACTCAAGCATCTCTATTGACTTTATCCCGGGGATACCAACGGGATCTTCACTATCTCTAAACTCGTGGAAGATTGCCTCATGCAGTGCCTTGACGTATTGAGAGTCTGGAATCCGATTTGTGCTCATGATGATTATCGCCAGAGAAGACAATGATAATAGCTGGAATCAAGCGGCCTGTCTTTGGTTGTGCAAAAAAGCGCCTAACCGGCCCCTCGAGTGGACAGGCCTCCACCAGCCCTCTGCTTCGCCACCCCAGGCTCCCTGCCTGCCACTCAGGGGCAGCGTTATGCGACAGCAAAAGATGTGCGTACAGTAGTTGATGGATTCTCTTGAATAGGCGTCATTTTTGTTCAATCTTCTCGTGAGCGAAGCGGGGGTGTCAGCCGGAGTAATGGCAGCAATTGTGTTTAGGGGTGGTCAGCGTGGTGAGTTCGTTAAACGGCTCCACCAGGAGGCGTGGATCACATAGCTGCTTGGGGATTCTGTTTTCGTCTGGCCCAGTTGCTCCTCTCTGGTTAGGCTTGAATCGTTCAAACTCTGCTCACATATGCGGGTAAACGATCCATTCAGCGAAGCCAACTTGCCACTTGCATCTATATCTACGCGTTTAATCATCAAAGTGGCATCCCCCCAACGCTGACATCCAGGGTGGCCCTGGGAGGAATTAGCTGCGAAATTGGGCCAATGGCTGATTACTTCAGCTTGAGGCGTGCTTCCACCCCTGCCAAGATGGTACGTCCCCGGTTTCAGGCGATGGGTTGGCACAGACCATTGGAGTTCCGCCACATTTCCCCGCGCTGGTGCAGCACCCCGCTGGGAGCAGGAACGGCCTGCTTGGGTCATGCAGACCACTTGATTGTTATGGCTAATCTGCATGACAACTTTTATGCCTTCACCTTGGGGAATGAGCATTAAATCAAGGGAACCCCTCTGGTCGTGTTGAATTACTTCTTTGGCCCATATTTGTTTCGTTCGGGAGAGGGCAGGGTTTTCGGCCCAGATCTTAAATTGAAACTCCTTTGCTGTGAAATAACTTACTTCTTGTCGTGCGGCCGAATCATTGAATTGATTAGCCATTGGCTGAGTATTCATTTTATCGTCTGAGCTGTAATGATGTGTGCATTTAGAAATTGCCGATTTGGGAAAGAGAACGGCAAGCATTGCGAGCCACAGAGAATAATAACGGCTATTTTCATTTCCCGGTGATTTCGCAATGCTTGAATTGGGTTTCAACGTAGCAGGTGTCGGATCATGATCCGGCACCGCCTGCAAAAGCACACTACTTACGCAAACCAGGTGGAAGGGGTGATGCTTCCCAGTCCTGGCAAGCTGCCTGAGTAGCCAGTCAGGTTGATCAGTAGGTCTGTGGTGCTTTGGAAGCCATTCGTGGCATCATTGATAATCAGGTAAGACCCGGCGATAGCACGATCTGTGGCTACTACCAAAGCCGCCGAGTTCAAGCCTAGGGCTTGATTGCCAACCAAAGTTCCATTGGCGTCGCTGAACACATTGGAGATCAAAGTGGCTAGGTTCGTTGAGATGTTGTTTGCGGCACGGCTGAATGCCACTGGTGCTGGTGTAGCAAGCCCCCCCGCTGTCAATAGATCTATTGTGTCCGCTCCGATTGTGAAATCGGTGATCCTGTCCATTGCCCCAGCAATCGATTGACCAAATTGAAAGACAAAGATGTCGTTTCCAGTTGAGCCGGTGAGCACATCGGCTCCAATGCCTCCATTGATGGAATCGGCGCCTGCTCCCCCATCAAGGATGTTGTTGTCGCTACTGCCGGTAATGCTGTTGTTGAGGGCATTACCGGTGCCGTTGATGGACTTGGAGAGATGGACATCAATGGATGCAAGCCCTCCGTCGATGAAGGATTTGGCCATGTCATCTTTGCCATCGCCGGTGAAATCACCAGCGAGCCATTGTTGAGCATCCCAGAACCCACCTTGATGCGTGGCCCAGCGTTCCATAGTGAACCCAGCACCATTGGAGAGATGAACATCAATGGATGCCAGCCCTCCTTCGTTGAAGGATTTGGCCATGTCATCTTTGCCATCGCCGTTGAAATCGCCAATGAGCCATTGTTGAGCATCCCAGAACCCACCTTGACGCGTGGCCCAGCGTTCCATAGTGAAGGCAGCACCATTGGAGAGATGAACATCAATGGATGCCAGCCCTCCATCGA
>JBILGK010000025.1:0-47237 GCA_044351065.1 Cyanobium sp. | reverse complement strand
GGCATGACGCTGGGCAACAGCCCCAGCCAACGCCCCAGACCATGGCCGAAACAAGCGGCAACACCCCCCCAAAAAGTGAGGACCTTTTCGTGTCGGCAGTGAGGACTTTCTGCGTGTCGGTTGACAAGAATCTTACAGATGTCCACCGGCTCATAGTACTTCATAGGCGATTGAGTGGGCCTGGACAGGGGCGTCGAAGCCTTGGACATCTCACACGTGGTGGGCTTCTTCTTCTCTGCGCTGCATGGGAAAGATATGTGGAGACAGTGCTTCTCTCTGGAGGCGAAGCGCTTGCCAACCGATTAACGAGCTACAATAGTCTTCCACAGACTCCTCGCCAGAAACTTATTGATCATGTAAATCATAATGGCACAAGCTGGACGCCAGCAGACCTAAGTGGGAACCAGTGGCGGACAATCTATCTTGATAACATGAAGGTGATTATAGGCAAACTGCATAACCCTAAGCATTACAAGATTAAGCCGCTCTTTGATAATTTTCTAGGCATCACTGACATTGGCGCGGCGTGGACATCAGGAATTAATATTATAGACGACTTTGTCGAGCTAAGGGGTGAAGTTGCCCATCGTGGTGGCCAGAGCCGGTACGTCAAGTTTCCGGTGCTAGTAAAATATGAAACAGTCGTCACAAGATATGTCCGCGAAACAGATAACTTTCTATCGGATAGTTTGCGACTACTTGTGCAGCCGCAGGCTAGGCCTTGGAACCGAATTCTGTAAGCGACCAAGGCCTAACATTGCCACCCCAGAGCCGCCCCAAACAAGCTCCTTAAGCTAGGACAGATCACTGCGGCCTGGTGATGGCAGCGTTGGACCAAGCCGCTGCGCGGCAGATTCAACAGCCCAAGACTTTCACCGAGCTGTCTATATTCGCCCGCTCAACACCATTGCAGATCAGGCTCCCAGCCCTACAGCGATGCCGGCTCAACACCAGTTACACTCCTTTTGAGGCCGTGAGAGCCATGGAGCAGGCACTTCTACCTACGATCGAGGCGAATCGTAAAGGGAATCTTAAAAGCGAAGCGGACATATCTCCTTTGGTAGGGGGCCCATGGGCCCCAGAGCCCCAGTGGTGCGGGGCTTGTCCAACATCGGATAGATCGTGCGAAGCCACGATCTATCCATGCCGTTAGGCCTCGCACCATCCCACCTCTAGCTACCATCGGCACCAGGCCCCTCTCTCCTCTCACTACGCTTATGTTTCCCGGGCTATCAAGGGTGATTCGCCTAAAGTTTTGGCTTCGCGAGTTCCTTTACCAGCTTGTGATCTCAAGCGTTGATGACCATCCAAAATCTATTCTAATTTCGAAAGAGTAAACCAAGCAAAAGTCAAAAAAGAATTGGATCTCAATTATGAACTTACGCAGACTACGGCTTCCTAGTGTGACTCCAGGCAGGATGCCTCTCGATTCCTTGAAATGGAATACAGTTTCTGAATACAATCCCATATTCTGGGAACTGAACTATCATGCAAGCCGATATCTACGGGATACTCCAATTGATGAGCTTAAAAACCGGTATAACAGTATTTTGCGGAATATCCAGTCTCTAGTATCAGATGAAGGGGCAGTAAAGCCAATAACTTGGATTGACAGTTCTTGGTATTGGTTCAAAAAGGAGCATCAGACACGGTTGGAATTTGAGATCAGATCAGAGATGTTGCCGTGCGAACCTCCTTGGAACATCCATTTCAATAAAACATACCATGATGCTCCATTGCGGCCCAGGCATTTCAATTCTGGCGACGTATTGTTTCGCTATCACAAATTTGAATATCTCAATCAGTTATTAACAGATGGCCGGCTTCGCTTGGGGCAAGCCTCGTTTTATACATCCATAGAAAATGATGAAGCGCGCCAAGATGTTGAAACCAGCAAAGAAACACTGCATGGAAGCTCATCTGTACGAATAACCACAGAATCGGGGGAAGAGGTTCCAGTAATAGGTGTTCTGAGAAAGATTGTATCCTTGCAGAACTACTATCTCTTCAGTCTTTCGGGAGACTGGGACATAGATCTCTTCGATGACTTTCAGGCAGACACATGCCTGGTTGTCAGAGATGCCAGTAGCTTTATTGAACGGGTGAAACTATCAACCCAGATTCAGCTTCCAGGCTGGGAATGCTTTTTTGTACCTGTTCATTATTATGATCCTTACAATCATAGCTCGAATAATCCCATTGATCCAGCGATGTCCAAAGACTTTCGCTTTGCATATCAACGGGAGCTACGGTTGATATGGATGCCTTCAGCTATGGTTGAATTAAAACCTTTCCACTTTATTCAGATCGGCAATATAGAGGATATAGCATTCCTCTGTTCTAAATAGCCACTTGGTAGGCGTTGGAGAATAAACCACCTCTCCTAAGATATAATTGCCTCATGATCGTAATCATAGGCTGGGTCTATTGATTGGAAGTAGATCTGTTTCGGTGCCGACGCCGCGCAATCAACAGTCAAGATGCGCACTAATTTCGAAAAGTCTCTGTCTGACATGGAGGATAAAATGCCTTGTCTGACCTTAATCTACTGAGTTTGCGTACAATTATAGTTATCAGCAAATACAATTGAGTTCGTAAGCAACTACGTAGACAGCCGATTTAACTATTTGTCACCATGTAAAAAATGCCCAGTACTGGGTGCAAGCGCTCAGGGAGAGCGACCCGCGGTTCTGTTCAACTTATTGGGCAAGGCCAGACCGGCGATAAAGCTGGAGGCAAGTGTCAACTGCATAGAGACCTTGAAGTGAAGGGTCTTCCCAAGATCGAAAGACACCATATCATCGATGTCCTGAGTGGGGCCGTACAGAGCTTAAGGTTGCGACCCGAGATGGCAATTTATTCGGTAGCGGTAAGCCCGGAAAGGTTGAAGCGATTGGATCTTATCGTCGAATAACAATATATCGTCGGTGCAAGGATTGTTGGATATGGCTCAGCGTCTTGCCTTACGAGAGCGGGCTCTCCCGCAGGCGATGATTTGAGCTGATCTCAGCAAGGCTGTTTTGCAGCAGCGCGGACAATGTACACTTCCGGTGTGCTTCCTAAGGTAAAGATGAATGTGGAGCCTAACATCAAGATACAGAAGACGGGAGCAGGGGGTGGTAACTATCACTGAGGTCTCTGCCCGCTTCTGATCTTGGCGTTAGGCCTATCCGGGAGGCAGGTGGCACGTCTCAGCCAGACCAATCAGCTATCATAGGACTCATGAGCACCCTTGAAGAGATTGAGGCTGCGGTTCATCAGCTTCCACCGGCCAAGCGGGCTGAGTTCCGGGCTTGGTTTTTGTCGTTTGACGCATCGGACTGGGACCAGCAGATGGAGGATGACCTTACCGCAGGCAAGCTCAACTGGATCGCAAATGAGGCAATCAGCGACAGTCAGGCTGGGCGATGTTCTGAGTTATGAGGCATCGCGCCAGTCCGCGCTTCTGGGCTTGTGATCACTCTGTTCCGTGCCACGGCACCCTTCACTCCATTTCAAAAGGATCGGCAGGTTTTGGTCGGCTAGAGTTGGCTTGCGTTTTAGAGCTTTAGCAGTTGAAGGCGTTGGAGATGATTTGATTTGGGTATGGATTGGTAGTCATGCTGACTATGATCAACTGCTTCGCTCGAAGGCCTGACATCAAGATTCAGAAGACGTGAGAGAATGTTAATGATGATGCTTAATCTATTGCCCGCTGCTGATCTTGATTGTTGGGCAAATCGGCAGGCGCGCGTCAGCCCGACAACTCTCAGTCCAGCGTAGCCTCAGTACATTGGGTGAAGCTGGATCCCCCATGACAGCAGCTCCCTCCACCACTGACGCCATCCTGATCGATCCACGGATCAGCGCGATTGCCGCAGGGATTGCAGCAGCCATCCCTGAAGCCCAGGTCCGCCTGTTTGGATCACCTGTTAGGGGAACATCGCGGCCAGACTCCGACGTGGATCTTCTGATCACCGTGCCGGATCACTGGCTGATTGGCCATAATTGTGTTCGCTTGCTCGGAGAGCTTTGGCGCCAATACTCCAGCCATCGGCTGCCGCTCAACCTGCTTTTTTACACCGAAAGCGAAGTAAGTCAACGCCAGCAATACAGAAGTGCTGTTACATCTTCCGGCTTCAACAGGCTTGTGAGAAAGCTCTAAAAAGCTGGATCCACTCCAAGGGCGGCCTGGCTCCCTTCACCCACGATCTCGCCGCCTTGATGGATTGGCTTGAGGAATCTGCTAGCGATGTCAGCGCGTTCGCGCCGATTGCATAGGTTGTTGCTAGTGTGGTTGTAGCTGCCGAAATACCATGAACTTCACTTTGGAGTGCGAGCAAGAAGTCGATGGGCGCTGGATTGCCGAGGTGCCGGAGCTACCCGGTGTTCTCTCATATGGCGATTCTGCTACAGATGCAATGTCCAAGGCCGAAATTTTGGCACTTCGTGTAATCGCGGAGAGGCTAGAAAATAGCGAGGTAAAACCTGTGGGTATCACCTTCTCTCTGCCAGTCATGGCATGACTGCATAGCCCTCAGTTAAAGCCAAAAGGGTGTTAGCCGCTCTCCAGTCAATAGGGTGGCGGTTACTGCGTCAGTCAGGCTCCCATAGGACCCTTGCTCAGAAGAACACCGGTCTTCAGCCGAGTGACCTGTGCGGCGCGCGTGACATCGGTTGGCAAGCCCTTCAAGTGGATAAGCCACCGGCAGAGGATCAAGCACGACTAAGATACGCCACGGAATGAAGATGAATCTCTTTCCATGCCCTTTGCCCAGAACGGCCGTGCTTGACGGCGCAACCCCAGGGAGTCAAAGCATGCTTCAATACCTGAAGTGGCAATAGCCATCCCCGGTTTTCACCCACCTCGCACCGTGGCCATTTCTTTGGCCAGTCACTGATGATGTTTAGAAAAACTCTGGTTGGCCATAGGCCCGGCATTCTCAAGAAATCGTTGCTTCCCACCGCACTGATCGCACTACTCCCGCTGATGGGCACGGGCATGGGCATGGGCATGGCGCAAGCCCAGGTCAGCCCCCCTGCAAATCACGCCAATATCAGCACGGTCTACACCGGTGATGTGATTAACGGCAAGAAAGTGGTGAGCTCACTAAACACCAATGACCTGATGGCCGGCAGGAAGCACCTGCTTTACTTCCAAGGTGTGCAGATGTCCACAGGGCAGCACTGGTACGTGTCGGTGATCGTGGCCAAGGGATCCAAGCCCGGTAAACGCATCACCCTGACCAGTGGCGTACACGGAGACGAGATGAGTTCTGTGCACACCGTACAAATGATTATGGGCCGGTTGAATCCAGCGGAAATGTCGGGCACCGTGATGGCGGTGTTGGACATTGCCCGTCCTGCCATGGAGGGCATGCAACGCCGTTGGCCAAGTAGCGGGCGCGGCTTCGAGTTGAACGACATGAACCGCCAATGGCCCGGCAATGAGAATGGCCTCAGCGCCGTGAGTCGCCAGGCTGGGCTTGTGTTCAACCGATTGCTCAAGCCCAATTCCGACCTGGCCATCGACTTCCATACCGGCACCACCGGCTTGGATGCAGCCGCCCTTCATATCGGTGACATGCGCATCCCAGAGGTGAAGACCATGATGATGCTTTACCCAGTTCCGGCGATATGGGATAACCCGATCTACCCTGGTGTGCTTCACAACGCCTACATCGATGCGGGAATCCCCTGCTTTACTCCCGAGGTGGGTGCGGCGCGCAAGCTCGATCTCGACATGATTCCGATCTTCGTCGAAGGTACGCTGAACGTTTTCAAGCACTACGGCATCGTCCCCGGCAAGATCGGACGTACCGCCGTTGATGCAAATGTCTACATCGGGAAGCAGGCGATTCCCGTGCTGACAAGCCACGGTGGCTTCATTGAGTTGTTGGTCAAACTGAATACCAAGGTCCGAACAGGACAAAAACTTGCCATCCAGCGCAACGCCTTCGGGGAAGTGGTGGCCGAATACACCAGCCCGGTCAACGGCCTCATCGCCAGCCTGCGAAGTGACGCCACCTCGGAGCCCGGCAATGTGCTGTTCTTCATCCTGTCCAGCGATGCGCCGCTATCCGGCGCAGCTCCCTACTCTGAGTAGCTCGTGGCAGCACCCATGATTGGTGGATCGCATCACGAAGTGGAAGCCATGCCTTCGTACCGGGCCAAGGAGCGGACGACGCTCCGGGCGCGCCGGCAGCAGGTGTGCAACCCTCAGCGGGTTTCTTCCGCGCCCCTGATGCCGTCCGTGCCCGCCGCCCTTCGCCTCCTCGGTGCGGGTCTCTCCCTGGTGTCTATCGCCTTGGCTGGTCAGGCTCACGGCCAGGTGCAGCCCCCCGTCCCCTTCGATCCAGCGCCGATCACCCTGGCCGACGCGCTCACGCCAGCCCCCAACCCCGACGCACCCCAGCAGCTTGAGGAGGAAGCCCGCGAGGGCAACCCCGAGGCCCTGGCCAAGGAGGCGCAGAACCCGATCGCCAGCCTGATCAGCCTGCCGATCCAGTGGAACAGCACACCGGCCAGTCAGTGGGCCCCGAATGCCATCGACCCCACGGCCCGGCGCAACCGCACCCTCAACATCTGGAACGTGCAGCCGGTGGTGCCGTTTCCGGTCAACGACAGGTTCACACTGATCAGCCGCGTGATCGTGCCGGTGATCCATCGCCCCCTGGCCGGCAACACGGATGTGATCGGCATCGGTGACATCAATCCCACGCTCTTTGTTGTGCCCCGCAGCCGCGGCGACTTGCAGGTGGGATTCGGCCCCACCCTGGTGATCCCTTCGGCCACGGATCTGCAGCTCAGCAGCCAACGCTGGAGCGCCGGCCCCGCCGGGGTGGCCGTCTACACCCGCGGCCCGATCGTGGCGGGTGTGCTGGTCAACAACATCTGGTCGTTTGCCGGCACTGGCGGCAGCGATGTCAACGCGATGTTGATCCAGCCCTTCTTCAACTACAACCTGCCTGGTGGCTGGTATCTGATCAGCTCACCGATCATCACCGCCGACTGGACCCTCGCCGCTGGCCGCGGTTGGACGATCCCGGTCGGTGGCGGCGTCGGGCGCATCTTCCGGCTTGGTTCCCAGCCCTTCAATGCCTCCCTGCAGGCGTTCTGGAATGCCGCCCGGCCGCAAATCCTCGGCGATGAGCTGCTGGGTGGTGTCACCATCCGCCTGCAGGTGCAGGCCCTGTTCCCCACCGGCCGCTGAGGGCTGCTGATCACCCTCCGGCCGAACTGGCCGGTTCGGGCTGCTCAAACATCTCCTGGGCTGATGCTGCGGAAGGGTGGCGGGCGGAACTGGTGCCAGGCAGCAGTTCAAAATCGGCCGTGAATGCAACCAGCACTGCCTGGAGTTGTTGCAGCACCTGCGCGTCACCCTCCAGCTTCGCTTTGCCCTCTCCTGCCAGCGCCGCCAGCGTCGTCTGGCCGGACATGATGCTCTCCAGCTCGCTGCGGTTCAGCACGATCGAGAGATCTGCCTGATCCAGCAGAAAGCCCTTGCAGCTGGTGAGGGTGGCATTGCTCAACTCAAGGATGAACTTCTCGCCATTATCGGGCGTGAATAAATTGATGGTGAAGTGCAGGTCTTTGGCCTGGCTGCTATCCAGCCGGATCGCCAGAAAGTCGAGCAGCAGATCGGTCGACATCGCCCGCACCATCTCCGGGTTCACCAGCTGGGGTGCGGCACCCTCCGGAAAGCCGTTGCGCAGCTCGAAGGCGGCGGCCAGAAAGCTGTTGCGCACGCTCGGGCTCTCCTTCTGGTAGCCGATCTGCTCAAAGACATCGGCCAGGAGATCCTTGGCCGCCTGGTTGTCAGGCTCAGCGTAAATGAGTTTATTGAGAATTTCCATCGCACTTCGATAGTCGCCTTGATCGTGCAGTGCCTGGCCTTTGGCGATGATCTTGGCAGCACCCCCCATCATCTCCACATACAAGGGGGCTGATTCCCCCGGCGACAGGGGCATCATTGTGGCTGGATTGGCGTCCCAGTAGCCCAGGTAGCGGTTGATCACCGCCCGACTGTTGTGCTCCTCTGAGCCGTGGTAGCTGTGGGCCGCCCAGTGCTGTTTGAGGCTTTCGGGCAGCTGATATACGTTGTGGATTTCGTTGATGGTGACGCCTTTATTCGCTTTGTGCAGCACATCGTTGTGCAGGTGGGCGTAGGTATCGCGCTGGATGCGCATCACCTCCTGAATGCGATCGTTGCCCCAGCGCGGCCAGCTGTGGGCGGCAAACATCACCTCGGCTTCCTGGCCGAAGCGGTAGAGCGCTTCGCTGATCTTCTTCGACCACTCCAGCGCATCGCGCACGAGGGCGCCGCGCAGCGTGTAGATGTTATGGATGGTGCCGCAGATGTTCTCCGCTGCCCAGAAGGCCTTCCACTGGGGGAAGTAGGTGTTCATCTCCGCGGGTGCTTCGGTGCCCGGCGTGTTCTGAAACACCATCCGCACCCCATCGATCTCCACCGTTTCGATGTCCTGTTCGATGGTGCGGGTTGGCTCGATCAGCCCAATCCGGCCGGAGGCGGTGTTCTTGCCGATCGACTGATCGACGTGGCCGTAGGGACTGCGGGGCAGCAGCAGGCCATATTGGAAGAAAGCGCGCCGGTTCATCGCCGTGCCGGTATACACATTCTCTGCGATCGCGTGCTGCATGAAGCCAACGGGAGCAAGGATTTGCACCCTGCCGCTTCGCACGTCCTCCTCCTCCACCACACCGCGTACGCCGCCGAAATGGTCGACATGGCTATGGGAGTACACCCACCGCCACCACGCGTCGCTCGCCCAGCTGTTCATTCACCAGCTCCAGGGCGGCGCGAGCGGTTTCCTTGCAGGTGAGCACATCGAACAGGATCCAGCCCGTCTCGCCTTTGATGATCGTCATGTTGGCGAGGTCAAAACCCCGCACCTGGTAGATGCTGCCCGGCACCACCTCGTACAGCCCGTAGGCCATGTTGAGCACGGCCTGACGCTGCAGGGAGGGGTGAATCGTGTCGAAGACGCTGTCAAAGCTGTGCAGCAGGAATTCGTAGCAGCCCATGTCCCAGGCGATGTGGCCGTCTTGCGCCAGGATCTGCCGGTAGGGCGGTGCCACGAGGAACCCCCGTTGTGCCTCCTCGCAATCGCGCTGGTCCTCGAAGGGAAGGTTCTGGCGCAGCTGGTTCTGAAAGGCCACCGTGAACGGGGAGGCCGCTTTGCCTTTGGGATCGAAATGGTCGAGGCTCATCGTGCTGGCTCCGGCGAGGGGTTGTCGGCCTGCTGCGGGGCGGTGAGCAGGTTCACCGCGGAGAAGCCCAGGGAGATGGCGAAGAGGGTGCCGATCGCCCAGAGGCTGTCCGAGGGCCATTGCGCCACCAACATGCCGCCGAGCACCGCGGTGACGATGCCATCGAGCAGCACCAGGCCCCGGGCAGGCACGGCCTGGCTGGCGGCGGCGGCCAGCTCCATCACCCCCTCCACCAGCAGCAGCACCCCCAGGAACAGGGTGAGGCTCACCGTGCTCTCAATCGGGAAGACAAGGCAGGAGAGGCCCCCCACCAAATACAGAACGCCCGAGAGGGCGCGGAACACCTTCGCGCTGCTGTCCCCCGCACCCGTGAGTCGCAGCAGCTGCGACACCCCGGCCACGATCGCGGCGCTGCCCAGCAGGATCGTCAGGAAAGTGGCGGAGACGAAGGGCAGCACCAGGGCCAGGCCGGCGCCGGCAAACAGCAGGGCGGCGGTGAGCCAGCGAAGGGCGGGGGAAGCCGGAGCGGACACGCGGGAGGGAGGAGGGATTCGATTCGCACCGTAGACCTTCTCTGCAGGCCGATCCCGGGGTGGCTGTCGCCACTCCTCACAGACAGTGCACCTGCCGCTTCTCCGCCTGGCAGCTGGCGAAAGCCACGCCCTCTGCATCCTTCATGGTGAAGCGCCAGCCAGAGGGACTGGGCTCGGCCAACGCATAGCCGAAGCGGAGCCAGGTGGCAAGAAACGTGGCTTTCGGCAGCGGCTTCACCCCCGCTTGGACGGGTTCGCCGGAGGCAGTGCTCAGGGGGCCGTAGGGGGGCATCGGGTAGGCCGGAGGGTCGAGCAGGGTGCCGCCGTTGCCGAGCACGATCTGGCCCGGTTGGCCGGGCACCTGCACCACCTGGGCGATGTGCAGATGGCTGGAGAGCATCAGCTGGAACGGGGCCAGCAGGCCCTCGGAGGCATACGTCTGCGTCAGGGAGGACCAGGTGGCGGCCCCGCCGGGAGGACTGGGCAGATACGCCGTCGAACTCACGGCATTGATCGGCCGGTGGGTCAGCAGCCAGGCCTCCGATGCCCCCCGGGCGAGGCGCTGGGCCTGCCGGAAGAGCAGTCGCTGCGCCAGGGCGATCCGCTCGTCGATCGAGGCATCGCTGCCGTTGGCGGAATCCACGTTCACCAGCCGAAGTCGGCGGCCGCCGGCGATGGGCAGATCGACGGCGGTGCTGGCGGGGTAGACCACCGGGGCGGTGCCGGCAGCGCTGGGCGCGCAGCGATCCGCGCTGCCGAAGGCGGGGTCGAACAGCAGGAAATAGCCGTTGCCCCCCCGGCTGCAGAGCTCATGGTTGCCGCGCACCACCACCAGCGGCATCGCTTCGAGCAGCGGTCCCATCGGCACCAGGGCGTCGGCCACCCAGCCCCAGCCCGAATCGGTGAAGGGGGCCCCGGCCAGCGGGGCGGGGCTGCCGCCGCACTGGGCGTTGTTGCCCGTCGGGCAGGCCGACTCGCGGTAGAAGAAATCCCCCAGATAGATCGCCACATCCGCCCGCTCCCGCACCAGCGAGCGCACCACCCGGGCCAGGGGCCAGGCGTTGGCGTCGTTGCAGGCCTGGATCGTGCTGCCTTTCAAGCGGCAGCCCGTATCCCCGAAGACGGCGAGGCTGTCGATCCGCGCCGGCAGGGCGGCGGGCAGGCGTCGCCCTGCGATCCTCGCGGCCTGCGCCCGCTCCGGCAGGGCGGCTTCGCACACCAACAGTGAATCGAAGGCCCGCAGGGTGGTGGCGCCGGGGCTGCGCTGGCGCATCGGAAGCTGGAACCAGCCCGGCCCGCCGCTGGGCCCGCTTCCCCGCCCCAGCCGCACCTCCAGCGGCGGGCAGCCCACCCCGGCGGGCAGTACGACACGGGCGATCAAGCCTGAAGGCGCCTGCGAGCGGGGGGCGACCAGCGCATACACCGCCAGCGGGCTGCGGCCGCTGGCGGCTTCGGGGCCGGTGGTGGCGGGGAGAGCCGCGGCGGGCAGGGGCAGCGGCAGGCTCGCGGGCAGGAGGGCGCCCAGCAGGGCCGCACCCTTGGCGAGCGCTCCCGGGGTGCGGGGGGAAGCGGGGGGCTGGAACATGGCGGGGAGGCCCCCCGGGATCGGGGACCGCGGCGACGGCAGGGAAGCGGAACGATCGAACCGTAGGCAGGCCGCCGGGCAGCGTCCGGGGCGGCGAGGGGCTGTGTTCCCAAACGTGACAAAGGCAGGGCGCATCGCGCCCGGATGGTCAGCCTTGGGCTGGTACGGCCGCATCCGCGACCCGATGCTCGATCTGCTGCCGCCACTCAACGACCACAACCTGCCGTGGATGGACACGATCCATCCGATCGTCGTCCATTTCGTCATCGCAATGGCCCTGGTCGCCTTCGCCTACGACCTGGTCGGCGTTCTGGCCCGCCGGCCGGCGCTGTTTGAAGTGAGTTTCTGGAACCTGCTCTTCGCCACGGGCGCCATCTTCGTGGCGATCATCTTCGGCCAGGTGGAGGCGGGCCTGGCCTCCCCCTACGGCGCCGCCCGCGGCATCCTCGACATCCACACCACCATCGGCTGGTCGCTGGCCGGGGTGCTCTCGGTGCTCACCGGCTGGCGCTACGTGCTGCGCAGCCGCGACCCCCGCACCCTGCCCCTGCCGTTCCTGGGGGCCGGCGCCGTCACCAGCGCGCTGGTGCTGGTGCAGATGGCCCTGGGCGACAAGCTGATCTGGATCTACGGGCTCCACACCGTGCCGGTGGTGGAGGCGATTCGCCAGGGGCAGGTGTGATGGCCCTCCCTTACCTCAGCGACCCTGCGCCGATCGAGCAGATCGCCGGGTCCCTCGGGGCGAACGGTCTGCCCTATCCCCTGCCCGTTCACCCCAACCTGGTGCACTTCACGATCGGCCTGTTCGTGATCGCCATCGCCTTCGATGTTGCCGGTGCCCTCTATCCGTTCGAGCGGCGTCTGTTTCGCTTCCTGGCGTTGCCGGTCACCCGCGCCGGCCTGCACGATGTGGGCTGGTACAACCTGCTCGTCTGCGCCGTTGTGAGCTTCTTCACGGTGGCCGCAGGCTTCTACGAGATGCTCCTCGCCCAGCCGATCGCCGGGGTCACCAGCGCGATCGGTCTCGATGCGATCACCACCATGCTCTGGCACGGCGTCGGGGGGGTGGTGCTGCTGCTCCTGATCGTGCTGCTCACAGTCTGGCGGGGGTTGCAGCGCTTCCGCTGGCGCCGCGACATGGGCCGGCAGGTGCAGTGGCTCTACCTGCTCGCCGGCCTGGCCCTGTTCCCGCTCCTCGGCCTGCACGGCACCCTGGGGGCGGAGCTGGCGGCGGAGTTCGGGGTTCACATCAGCGCCGATCAGTTGCTGGCGGCCGGCCGGGATCTGCGGGGAGCCCTGCCATGAGCAGCACCCACCCCGCTGCCGGCTGGCCCCGCCCGGCCGCGCTGTTGGGGCTCTCCCTGGCGGCGGCTGGCAACCTGCTGGCCAGCCTGTGGATGCGGGCCCAGGTGCCCTCCTGGTTGCCGGTGCAGGCCTCCTCCGCAGCCCCCCATGTGGATGATCTGTTCGCCCTGGAGACGGCGATCGGCACCTTCCTGTTCCTCGGCTGCCTGGAGGTGATCCTCTGGAGCGTGCTGCTCCACCGCGCCCCCAAGTACGACCTGGAGAACGGCGAACCGATCGAAGGCAACACCCGGCTGGAGATCCTCTGGACCGTGATCCCCCTGGTCCTGGTGATGGCGATCGCCTGGCATGCCATCCGGGTGAACGCCACCCTGGCCACCCTGGGGGGCAAGCAGCGGGTGGGCGGCGCCGAGCAGGCCCTGCAGGTGGCGGCCGGCGGCGCCATCCAGGTGATCGCCCGCCAATGGTCGTGGGAATTTGTGTATCCGGGCGGGGTGCGCAGCGCCGAACTGCACCTGCCGGTGGATCAGCCGGCGGAGTTCGAGCTCATCTCCCTCGATGTGCTGCACGGTTTCTACGTGCCTGCCTTCCGCCTCAAGCAGGATCTGATTCCCGGCAGCGTGATCCGCTACCGGCTCACCCCCACCCGCATCGGCCGCTATCGGCTGCGCGACTCGATGTTCAGCGGTGGCTATTTCGCCGTCAATCAGAGCGATGTGGTGGTGCAGAGCGAAGCCGACTTCACCCAATGGCTGAAGCAGGCCGCCTCCCAGCCCCTCGCCCCCAGCTGGAACGGGGCTGAGGAGCTGCATCGCCGCCGCCTGGCGCGGGGTGATCGCGGCTGGGCGGTGGTGCCGCCGGCCCCTCCCCCCCGGGTGAATGTTGGCCTGGATCCCAAGGCCTCCCACGAAGCCTGATCCCCCTCCCAGCCCCCGCGATGACCCCCTCCGTTCCCTACGACCCACGCGTGCTGCGGGCCCCCCACCCGGTGCCGGGCGCCCCCGACAACTGGCAGCGGTTTTTCACCTTCAACACCGATGCCAAGGTGATCGGCATCCAGTACATCGCCCTCTCGCTTTTCTATCTGCTGCTCGGCGGTCTGCTGGCGATGGTGATGCGGGGGGAGTTGCTCACACCGGAGTCGGATCTGGTCGATCCCAGTGTGTACAACGGCCTCTACACCATGCATGGAACGGTGATGCTGTTCCTGTTTCTCTTCCCGATTCTCAATGGTTTCAACAACCTGTTGATCCCCCCGATGATCGGTGCGCCAGATATGGCGTTTCCGAAGCTGAATGCCCTCGCTTTCTGGTTGTTTCCCCTGTTTGGCACGCTGCTGATGGTGAGCTTCTTCCTGCCCGGCGGACCCTCCAGCTCCGGCTGGTGGGCCTATCCGCCGGTCAGCACACAGAACCCACTCGGCCATTTCCTCAACGGCCAGTTTGTCTGGATCCTGGCGGTGGCTCTCTCCGGCATCTCCTCGCTGCTGGGGGCGGTGAACTTCGTCACCACGATCGTGCGGATGCGGGCGCCGGGCATGGGCTGGTTTCGCATGCCGATCTTCTGCTGGACGGCGGCGGCGGCACAGATCATTCAACTGGTGGGTCTGCCGGTGCTCACCGGCGGCGCGGTGATGCTGCTGTTTGATTTGAGCTTCGGCACCAGCTTCTTTCGGCCGGAGGGGGGCGGCGATCCGATGCTGTATCAGCACTTTTTCTGGTTCTACTCCCATCCGGCGGTTTATGTGATGGTGTTGCCGGTATTCGGCATCTTCTCGGAGCTTTTCCCCGTCTATGCCCGCAAGCCCCTGTTCGGCTATCCGCTGGTGGCCCTGGCTTCGTTTGTGATCACGGGACTGAGCCTGATCGTGTGGGTGCACCACATGTTCTACAGCGGCACGCCCCAGTGGATGCGCAATCTGTTCATGGTCACCACGATGCTGATCGCCGTGCCCACCGGCATCAAGGTGTTCGCCTGGATCGCGACGCTCTGGCGTGGCAAGCTGCGACTCAGCACGGCGATGCTGTTCTGCCTGGGCGGTTTGGTGAACTTCATCTTCGCCGGCATCACCGGCGTGATGCTCGCCACCGTGCCGGTGGATATCCATGTGGGCAACACCTATTTTGTGGTGGGCCATTTTCATTATGTGATCTTCAATACGATCACCTTCGGTGTGTTTGCCGCGATCTATCATTGGTTTCCTAAATTCACCGGCCGCCTGCTGTATGAAGGTCTGGGCAAGCTGCACTTCCTGCTCACCTTCCTCGGCAGTGCGCTCAACTTCCTGCCGATGCACTGGGCCGGTCTGATGGGGATGCCGCGGCGCGTCGCCTCCTACGACCCGGAATTTGCCCTTGCCAATGTGCTGGCCAGCCTGGGGGCCTTCCTCTTGGGCGTGGCCACCATTCCGTTCCTGCTCAACCTGGTGAGCGCCTGGGTGCGGGGGGAGAAGGCAGGCCCCAATCCCTGGAATGCCATCGGCCTGGAGTGGCTGCTGCCCTCTCCCCCCCCGCTGGAGAATTTCGAGAACGACGTTCCCACCGTGCTCAACGGCCCCTACGGCTACGGTCTCGACCGCCCCCTCGTCGCCGAGGAGGAGCGCTACGTGCAGCGGGCCCTGCGGGCGGAACCATGACCAGCCTCACCCCCCTCGAGTCCCGGCCGCCGGCCCATCCCCACGGCGAGGCTCACAACCTCACCGGAATGATCATCTTCCTCTGCTCGGAGAGTGTGATCTTCCTGGCCTTCTTTGCCGGCTATGTCGTACTGAAGCTCTCCTCCCCCCTCTGGTTGCCCGCCGGGGTGGAGGGCCTGGAGGTGCGAGCTCCCCTGATCAACACGCTCATCCTGGTGAGCAGCAGCTTTGTGGCCTGGTTCGCCGAGATTCAGCTGCAGCGCGGGCGCCTCTGGCGTTTCCGCGGCCTGTGGTTGCTGACGATGGCGATGGGGGCCACTTTCGTGGTGGGCCAGGCGATCGAATGGCGCGGGCTCAGCTTCAGCCTGCGCGACGGCGTGTTCGGGGGCATCTTCTATCTGCTCACCGGTTTCCACGGCCTGCATGTGATCACGGGCATCCTGCTGATGGCGCTGATGCTGGGCCGCTCCTTCCGGCCCGGCAATTACGAAGGGGGCGAGGCGGGCGTCACGTCGGTGTCGCTGTTCTGGCACTTCGTGGATGTGATCTGGATCCTCCTGTTCCTGCTGATCTATGTGTGGCAATGATCATTGACGACCAGCACTACGACGTGATCGTGATCGGCAGCGGCGCTGCCGGCGCCAGCCTGTTGATGCCCCTGGCAGCCGCCGGTCGCCGGGTGCTGCTGCTGGAGCGGGGCGGAGAGATGGCGCCCGCCGATCCGGAAGCGGCGGATGTGGAGTTGTTCCGCAAGTCCCGATACCACGCGGAGGAGCCCTGGTTCGGCCCCGACGGGGATCCCTTCGCCCCCCAGACGATCTACGCCCTGGGCGGCAACAGCAAGATCTGGGGTGGTGTGCTGGAGCGGATGCGGGAGCGGGAGTTCGGCGGTGTGGCGCTGCAGGAGGGACCGGTGCCCGGCTGGGGGATCGGCTACGACGAGCTTGCCCCTTACTACGAGCGGGCGGAGGCCCTCTACCGGGTGCACGGTTCTGCGGGTGTCGATCCCACCGAACCGCCCCGCCGCGCCGATTTCCCCCACCACCCCCGGCCGATCGAGCCGTTCCTGGAGGAATTGCGCGGCGCCCTGCAACGCCAGGGCGCCCACCCCTATGACCTGCCCCTGAGCTGGGCGGAATCGCCGCACAGCTCCAGCGGTGATGCCCAGTGCTTCGCTGTGGAACCCGCCCGCCGCGCCCCCTCGGTCACGGTGCGGGAGGGCTGCCAGGTGCGGCGCCTGCACGTCAACCCCGGCGGCACCGAGGTGCGGGGGGTGGAGGCCCAGATCGGCGGCCAGCTGTGGCTGTTCGCCGCCGATCAGGTGGTGCTGGCGGCCGGCGCCATTCACACCGCCGAGATCCTGCTGCGCTCCGCCAGCGAGCAACACCCGGGAGGGCTGGCCAACGGCTCCGATCAGGTGGGCCGCAACCTGATGAAGCCCCAGCTCACCGCGATCCTGCAGCGCTCGGCGGCGCCCCATTCCGGCCGCTTCGCCCCCAGCCTCGGCATCACCGATTACTACTGGGGCGACAAGAATGTTAGCTTCCCCCTGGGCTCGATTCAGAGCGGCGGCGGCGTGCTGCAGGACGCCCTGTTCGCCGAATCCCCTCCGGTTCTTTCGCTCATCACGCGGCTGCTGCCGCGCGCCGGTCTCCGCAACCTCGCCTCCCGCACGATCACCTGGTGGGCGATGAGCGCCGTACGCCCCGACCCCCAGAACCGGGTGACGTTGCGCGGTGATTCCCTGCAGATCCAGTACGTGCCCAACAACCGCGAAGCCCACGACCGCCTCGTCTATCGCTGGCTCGACACGATCGGGAAGGTGGAGAGCGACCCCCTCTGTTCGGCCGTGACGCCGTTCCCCATCCATCCCCGCGGTGAGTCGCCGCTGCCGGCGATGGGCAGCGTTTGCGGCACCTGCCGCATGGGCCGCGAGCCCGCTGGCTCGGTGGTGGATCTGCACGGCCGCAGCCATCAGCTCGCCAACCTCTGGATCGCTGATGCCAGCGTCTTCCCCAGCTGCCCGGCGGTGGGCTTCGGGCTCACCGTGATCGCCAATGCGCTGCGCATCGGCGACGCCCTGGAGGAGGTGCTGTGAGTTCGCTCTCCGAGGGGTCTGATCCCCTGCAGTCGTCCGAGTTGCGACGCATCGCGGAGCGGGATCTCGAAGAGGTGCCCTGGGATCTGTGGGGCAGTTACCTGCCGGAGCGGCAGTGGGGCACCGTGCGGGAGGACTACTCCGCCGATGGCGACGCCTGGCGGTCCTTTCCCCACGACCACGCCCGCTCCCGCGTCTACCGCTGGGGAGAGGACGGCCTGCTGGGCCTGTGCGATCGGGAATGTCGACTCTGCTTCTCGCTGGCGTTGTGGAACGGGGTGGATCCGATCCTCAAGGAGAGGCCCTTCGGTCTGGCCAACGGCGAGGGCAATCACGGTGAAGACGTCAAGGATTACTTCTTCCACCTCGCCAACACGCCGACCCACAGCTTCCTGCGGGGCCTGTACAAGTATCCGCAACGGCGCTTCCCCTACGAGCAGCTGGTGGCGGAAAACCGCCGCCGCACCCGCGAGCAGCCGGAGTACGAGCTGGAGGATACCGGCATTTTCGAGGAGGGGCGCTACTTCGATGTGTTCGTGGAGGTGGCCAAGGCCGCGCCCGACGACCTGGCCATTCGCTTCCGGGTGATCAACCGCGGTCCCGATCAGGCCCTGCTCCATCTGTTGCCCACCCTCTGGCTGCGCAACCTCTGGTCGTGGGGGTACGGGGATGAGCAGGAGAGGCCCCTGCGGCTGGAGGGGGATGCGCTGGTCGCGGAGCCGGGGGGGGATCTGGGCCGCTATGAGCTTTGCTGCCGGGAGGAGGGCGCCTGGCTGTTCACCGACAACGAGACGAACCACGAGCGCCTCTACGGCCAGCCCAATCCGCGACCTTTTCAGAAGGATGGCTTCCACCGCCATCTGATCGAGGGGGAGGCGGGGGCGGTCAACCCCGCCCAGCAGGGCAGCAAGGCGGCCCGCTGGCTGCAGCGCACCCTCGCGCCAGGGGAAGAGTGGCAGGTGGCTCTGCGCTTGCGGGGCCCCGTCAGCCTGGCGGCGGCCGGGGCGGCCGGGGCGGCCGGGAACGCGGCGGAGCCCTTTGCGGCCAGCTTCGACGCCCTGTTCGCGGCGCGCGAGCGGGAATGGCACGACTACTTCACCGCTCTGGCGCCCGGTTTGGACGAAGAGGACTGGCGCATCCACACCACCGCCGCCGCCGGTCTGCTCTGGGGCAAGAAGTACTACGGCTGGAGTGTGCAGCGCTGGCTGCTGGGGGATCCCACCGCGCCGCCGCCACCGCCGCAGCGCTGGCACACCGAGAACAGCGTCTGGCAGCGCCTGCACGCCCATGACGTGATCTCGATGCCCGATGGCTGGGAGTACCCCTACTTCTGCCAGTGGGACCTGATGTTCCATGCGGTGGCCTTCGCCAGCTTCGATCCGGCCACCGCCAAGCAGCAGTGCACCCTGCTGCGCTCGCCCCACTACACCGCCCCCAACGCCCAGACGCCCGCCTACGAGTGGGCCCTCTCCGACCCCAATCCACCGATCGGCGCCTGGGCGGCGATGCGCATCTTCCAGATCGACCGCAAGAACGGGGAGGAGGCGGATCTGGGCTTCCTGCGGGTGGCGTTGCGCAAGCTGATCCTGGAGTACGGCTGGTGGGCCAACCGCAATGACCGTTCCGGCGACAATGTGTTCGAAGGTGGCTTTCTCGGCCTCGATAACATCGCCGTCTTTGATCGCCGCTTCCCGCTGGCAGACGGCAGCCACATCGAGCAATGCGACGGCACGGCCTGGATGGCCTCGCTGAGCCTGAACCTGCTCAACATCAGCGTGGAGCTCAGCCGAGAGGAGGTTGAATATGAGGACATCTGTGAGCGGTTTGTGTATGACTTCGTGCAGCTCGCCATCACGTTGAATACGCCTGGTAGCCGCGGCTATGTGAATTGGGATGAGCAGGATGGCTTCTACTACGATGTCATCAAGCGTCCTGATGGCAGCACGGAATTTCTGCGCAGCCGCTCCGTCTCCGGTTTGATTCCGCTGCTGGCGGTGTCCAGCTTTGATGTCGATGTGGTCAAGCGTCTGCCGGTGCTTGATGTGAACCAGAGCCTGGCCTGGTTCCTGCGGGAGCGCACCTCCCACAGTTGGCTGGTGGAAAACCTGGGCATCTGGTGCAATGACCGGTTGCTGTTCAGCTTGGTGCCGAAGCAGCGCCTGGCCCGCATCTGTCAGCGCTTGTTTGATGAGGAGGAGTTCCTCTCACCCCATGGCATCCGCGCCCTGTCCAAGGTGTATGAAGCGCACCCTTATACGATCACCGAAGGCACGGAATCGCAAACGTTGGCCTACAGCCCGGGGGATAGCCCCGTGGCGATGTTTGGTGGCAATTCCAACTGGCGCGGGCCCGTGTGGATGCCGATCAATTATCTGCTGATCGAAGCCCTGCAGAAGTTTGGTCACTACTACGGCGACAGCTTTCTGGTGGAATTCCCCAGCCGTTCTGGCCAGTGGTACAACCTCTGGGAGGTGTCGCTGCTGCTGGAGCGGCGGCTGGTGGATCTCTTCCGCCGCGATGGAGAGGGCTGCCGGCCTTTCCTGGGGGAAACGGAGTTGTTCCAGCGCGATCCCCATTGGCGCGATCTGCTGCTGTTCCATGAGTATTTCCATGGCGACAACGGCCGCGGGCTTGGCGCCAGCCACCAGACGGGTTGGACGGCAATGGTGGCCAAGATGGTGCTGCAGCTCAACCGCTATCCCATCCCGGCGCCGCGGGCGGCCCCCAGCGGTGGGTAACAATCGCGGACGCTGGCTTTTCCCCTTCCTAGCGTGAGAAAACCGGCCGCTCCTGCGTGGATTCCCTGCCCTCTCTCGATCAGCTCCAGAAGCCTGAAGACAGCCACTTCGATGTGCTGATCATCGGCAGCGGTGCCGGCGGCGGCACCCTTGCCAGGGTGCTGGCCCCCACGGGGCTGCGCATCCTGATCCTGGAGCGGGGCGACTGGCTGCCCCGAGAGCCCCAGAACTGGGACGCCGATGCGGTGTTCCAGCAGGGCCGCTACCTGTCGAAGGACACCTGGTTCGATGGCAACGGCAAGCCCTTTCAGCCCGGTACGCACTACTTCGTGGGCGGGGCCACAAAGCTGTATGGCGCCCACCATTTCCGTCTGCGGGAGCGGGATTTTGAGGAGCTCGCCCACCCCGATGGCCTCTCCCCCGCCTGGCCGCTGCGCTACGCCGATTTCGAGCCCTGGTATCAGAGGGCCGAGGCGATGTACCACGTGCACGGGCTGCGCGGCGAGGATCCCACCGATCCCCCCAGCTCGGCGCCCTATCCCCATCCGCCCATCTCCCACGAGCCCCGCATCGCCCAACTGGCGGACGATCTGCGCAGTGCGGGTCTGCATCCCTTCCATGCCCCCAGCGGCGTGATGCTCGATGAGAGCAATCCGCCCTACAGCCGCTGTCGGCGTTGCAACAACTGCGATGGTTTCCCCTGTCTGGTGCATGCCAAGGGGGATGCGGAGGTGTGCGGCGTGCGGCCGGCCCTGGCGGCGAACGCCAATCTGTTCCTGCTCACCCGCGCCGAGGTGAGGAAGCTGCACACCAACGCCAGCGGAAGCGCGGTGAGCGCGGTGGAGGTGGTGCGCGATGGCGAGGAGCTGCGCTATTCGGCCGACATCGTGGTGGTGAGCTGCGGCGCCGCAAACAGCGCCCGGCTGCTGTTGCTGTCGGCCAACGATCAGCATCCGCGCGGACTGGCCAACGGCTCCGATCAGGTGGGCCGCAATTACATGTTCCACAACAGCAAGGCGGCGGTGGCGCTCTCCCATGAGCCCAATACCACCATCTTCCAGAAAACGATCTCCGTGAACGACTGGTACTTCGGTGATGGCGAGTATGCCTGGCCGATGGGCAACATCCAGATGACCGGCAAAACGCGCGGCGCGATCATGAAGGGCTACGCGCCGCTGGAAACCTTCCTGATGCCCCAGTGGTCGATGGATCAGATCGCCGAGCACGCCCTGGATTTCTGGCTCACCACCGAAGATTTGCCCGATCCCGACAACCGGGTGACGGTGGATGGGAACGGCCAGATCCATCTTCGGTATCAGGTCAACAACCAGGCCTCCGCCGACCATCTCTGGCGCCGCCTGCAGGGGGTGCTCGATCGGCTGTATCTGAAGAAGCATCTGGTGGAGCGCCAGGCCTATGTCAAGAACCCGATGGGCCTCGCGGCGGTGGGTCATCAGGCGGGCACCTGCCGCTTCGGCAGCGACCCGGCCAGCTCCGTGCTGGACGTGCACTGCAAGGCGCACGAGCTCGACAATCTCTATGTGGTGGATACCAGCTTCTTCCCGAGCATCGGCGCGGTGAACCCCTCGCTCACGGCGATCGCCAACGCGATCCGGGTGGGAGAGCACCTGCGCCAGCGGCTGGACTGAGCAGCCCACGGAACCCCCAGCGGATGAACCCATGCGACCCGATCCTCGTCGATGCGCCCCGCTCCTGGCCCTGCTGCTCGCCTTGGGGGGGTGCGGGTCGAGGGATCCCCGCCCCGGGGCTGCTGCCGCCCCGCCGCCTGCCTCCCCCTCGGCGACGGGATGCATCGGCGATCCATCCCGTTCCGCCACGCCGCGCACCGTGGCCGTGGTGCCCCAGATCCCCCCGGCGGAGCTCTACGCGCTGTGGCGTCCCCTGCTGCAGCGCCTGGGCGAGAAGGCTTCGCAATGCTTCGACCTGTTGATTCCCGCCACGATCCCGGAGTTCGAGCAGGGGCTGCGCGACGGGCGCTTCGACTACGCCTTCATGAATCCCTTTCACCAGCTGATGGTGCGCCGCAGCTATGTGCCGCTGGTGCGGGACGGCAAGTCGCCGCTGCGGGGCATCCTGCTGGTCAACCGCGATTCGCCGGCCCGGAGCGTGCAGGACCTGCGCAGCCGCGTCGTCCATTTCCCCTCCCCCAATGCCTTCGCCGCGTCGCTCCTGATCCGAGCCCATCTGGCCGGCCTCGGTGTCGACTTCCGGCCGCGGTACGTGATCAGCCATTCCAACGTCTATCGCGCCGTGGCGCTGGATCCCGCCGTCGCGGGTGGAGGGGTCAACAACACCCTGCGCCGCGAGCGGCCGGAGATCCGCGAACGCCTGCGGGTGCTGTACGAGACCCCTGGATATCCAGCCCACCCCTTCTCCGCGCGTCGCAATCTTCCCGGCCCGGAGCGGGAACGCCTCCGCCAGGCCTGGTTGGCGCTGGCCCGCGATTCCGGCAGCACCGCCCTGCTGCGCCAGGTCCAGATCCCGCAGCCGGTGCCGAGCACGTACGCGGCGGATTACGCCAGGCTTGAGGCGCTCCAACTCGAACGGCAGGCGGTGACCTCCTCCCCCTAGATGCCCGCTCTCCCCGCGTGGCTGAAGCCGCTGGCCGAGGGCTCGTCCTCCCGCCAGCTCTTCGCCGCCGTCCTGGCCATCACCCTGCTCTCCTCCGTCGCCGGTTTCCTTGGATACCGCCGCTCCGAGGGGTTGGTGGTGCGCAGCCAGGAGCAGTCGATGCAATGGCTGCTGCGGGGGTTGGTCCTGGCCCTGGACGACAACCTCGTGACCCGGGACTACGCGGCGATCGAGGCCCGGCTGCTGCAGGCGATGGCCGATCCCAGCCTGCAGGCGGCGGTGGTGACCGATCTCACGGGCCGTCCTCTGGTGCATCTGGAACGTCGGAGCCCGGGGACGGAACCGCAGCTGCGCTTCGGGCCCGCCGGCCGCCCCGGCGCCGGCATCACGGCCCGGGCGGTTGCGATTGAGGCCGGTGGGGCGATCGGCCGTCTTGAAGTCCGCGCCTGGTCCACGCCCACCCAGGTGCTGCTGCGCCAGCTGGGTTCGCAGATCGCACTGCTCACCCTCCTTTCGGCCCTGCTGTTCAGTGCCGTGCTGCTGGCGGGCCTCGCCTGGCTGAAGCGCCAGTTCTCCCGGCAACGCCAGCGGCTGGAGGAGGACAACCGTCGCCTGGAACAGTCGGTGAGCCGCGACCCGCTCACCGGCATCAGCAACCGACTCGGACTCGACCGGCAGATCCGCTCCGCCTGGGAGGACCTGGCGGCGGGTCGACTGGAGAGCCTGCTGCTGTGCTTGCTTGATCTCGATGGCTTCAAGCGGATCAACGACAGCCTCGGGCATCCCGCCGGCGACATGATGCTGCGCAGCGTGGCCCTGCGCCTGCAGGAGACGCTGCGCAGTTCCGATGGGCTGGCCCGGCTGGGCGGCGACGAGTTCGTGATCTTGCTGCGCAACCCGGGCGATCCCGACAAGGTCGGGACCACGCTCGAACGGGTGATCCAGGCGATCGCCACACCGCTGCACCATGGCGAGTGGCGGATGAACGTGACCGCGAGCATTGGCTGCGTCCTCGTGGACGCGGCAGCCGTGCGGGCGGAGCCTGGCCCGCCGGAGTCGGTCCTGCTGCGCGATGCGGATCGGGCGATGTATGAGGCGAAGCGAGCCGGCAAAAATTGCTGGCGTTTCCACCAGCAGGCCTGAGCCTCACACCCCCAGCCAAACCCGCAGCAGATCCTCCAGCAGCAGGCTGTCGAGGGAGAGCATGCCGCCGCCGCAGAGGATCAGCACCAGGCACATCACCACATACATCGCCGCCTTCTCCCAGCTCGGCGGTTCGCCCACCCCCATCGGGCCGGCGTAGTCGCCCGCGGGAATCTGATAAGGGTCGGGGGCGATGAAGGGGAAGCCGCTGCCGATCTCCAGAACCATGGCGTAGGCCATCGACACCAGGATCGCCAAGGCGGCCAGGGGGGTGAGCAGGCCGAGGATCAGGGCGATGCCGCCGGCGAACATCGAAGCCGCCGAGAGGAAGCACAGCCACTCGGGCGTTTTCAGGGCGGTGGCCCAGGTGTTGAGGTTGCGCAGCTTCGGCCAGCCGTGGCGGATGAAGCAGAGGCCCACGAAGAGGCGCAACACCAGAAGGGCGGCCCGGGAGGCGGTGGAGGGTGCGGGCGGGATCAGCAGCTCGACCACGGTGATGTCCATGCCGAACCGCCAAGCCGCTGCTGGCACCGTACCCCCGATCCCCTGGCCGTGGCCAGCATCGGTGCAGGAATCCGCAGCCGGATCGTGCCCTGGGACCAGGCCGCGGTGATCGGGCAGGGGAGCTACGGCGTGGGGTCCCGCTCCGTGGTGGTGCTTCTCGCCGCCCCACCCCTTTAGGAGGTCGCCACCAGCTGGAGGCGATGGCCGTCGGGATCGGCCACCTGCAGGCCGCGGCTGAAACCGAGGGCCTCGGCCTCGCCGCCCAGCGTCACGACGCCCCGGCTCAGGAGAGTGCCGCCGCAGCTCTCCAGCCGCGCGGCGATCCCCTCCAGATCGTCAACGGCCAGGCGGATCTGCCAGTGGGCCCGGTCCGCGGCGCTGAGGTCGGCCGGCATCGGCCGGCCCCGGTTGGGGGGCTGGTAGTCGAGGCACTCGATGCCGGCGCCTGCGGGACAGCGGTGGGAGGTGATGCGCACGCGGGTGTCCACGAGGCCATCGAGATCATCCTGGGTGGGGCCGCTGTTGACACCATCACCACCGAGGTGCAGCCCCAGGAGTTCGTCGTAGAAGCGGCAGCTGCGGGCGCTGTCGGCCACCGCCAGGGCGCTGTGGTCGATGCCCAGCAGGGTGGTGGCCCGGGCGTCGCTGCGGGCGGCCCCATGCCAGCGGGCCTCGCCCTTGTCCGGCGGAAACTCGAGCAGCTCGAGGTTGTGACCCTCGGGATCGCGAAATTTGCAGGCCCTGATGCCGGCCGCGGCGGTGTTCCAGGCCGGCAGGGTCTGGGGGGCGCGGGACACCGGTGACGCCAGACCCGCCTCCAGGGCCGGCCGCAGCCGGGCCAGGGCCCCATCCAGATCGCTTGTGACCAGGCAGAGGTGCTGAAACCAGAGATCGCAGCTGCGCGAGTCGGCGGGAATGGGCCGCCCGGGCCGGCAGCCGGGGCCTGGATCGAGGATCTCGCTGATCTCCAGGCACTCCCGGCCCAACCGCAGCCGCTGCAGCCGCAGGGTGGCACCGGGCATGCCGATCAGCTCCGCCTGGGGGCCGGGCTGGAGCACCAGGCTCTCGGCGGCCTCGAAGCCCAGGAAACGGACGTAGAAGTTTGCGGCGGTCGCCGCATCGGCGCTGCTGAAGCCGAACTGCAGCACCCGGGGGTTGCTCATGGCTGCGCGGCGGCGGCGGCGGCGGCGGTGGTGGTGGCGGCGGCGGTGGCGGTGGTGGCGGCGTCAGCCAGGGCGCGGAACTGCCGCGCGCCCGCCTCACTGATCGCCAGATCCACTTCGGGGGTCATGCCGGAGACGCCGATGGCGCCCAGACAGTCGGCCCCGATCCGCAGGGGGATGCCTCCCGCCATGGCCACCGCCGGCTGACCGAGGATGGCGGCCAGCTGCAGCAGGGCCGGGCGCTCGCCGTTGATCGCCGCCTCCTGTTCAGCGGTGGGCTTGCCGTTGAGGGCCGCCATGCGCGCCTTGGCGAGGGCCGTCTCGCCGCTGGCGGCTGAGGCGCCATCGCGGCGCTCCAGCAGCAGAAGGTGACCGCCGCCGTCGACCACGGCGATGCTCACCCGCGCGGGTCCGAGCGCGTCGAGGTGCTCCTCGGCCGCCTGCTGGGCGGCCGCGACGATCGCCCGGACATCGGCGAGTTCAAGCAGGGGAATCGGGCGCATCGCTCCGCTCAGCCCCAGACGATCCGCATCAGCCAGAGGTGACCCTCCAGGCTGACGCCGGCGGCGGCAGCCCGCAGGTCGTCCTCGCCGAGCCGCAGGGTGGCCTCCGCCTGATGGCGCACCAGATCGACGCCGCTGAAATGGAAGCCGAGGCCCGCGCCAAGGGCGGCGATGGCGTCGAGGCTGGGGCAGCTCTGCAGCTGCGCCAGCAGCTGCGGGTCGCCTTTCACCCGCTGCAGGAAGGCTTCGAGGGAGGGGTTGGCCATGGCGGTGATCATGGGGTGGCGGCGCCGCGGGTGTTGGTGAACAGGGCATAGAGCGCCGTGCTGGCGCAGAGAAACAGGCGGCTGTGCGCCCGATCGCCGAAGCAGAGGTTCGACACCCGCCGGGGCACCAGCACCTTGCCCAGCAGGCTGCCGTCGGGGGCGATGCAGTGAACGCCATCGGCGGCGCCGCACCAGAGGTTGCCGTGCTCATCCACCCGGAAGCCATCGGCCCAGCCGGGGGTGATCTTGTGGAACTGCTCGCCGCCGCTGAGGCTGCGGCCGTCGTCGCTCACCCGGAAGCGGCGGAGGAACTGACGCGGGTTGGGATCGCCGGGGGCACCGGATTCGGCCACATAGAGCAGGCTCTCGTCGGGGGAGAAGGCCAGGCCGTTGGGGCCTTCGAAATCCGTGGCCACCGCCTCCACCGCACCGCTCTCGGGATCCAGCCGGTAGAGGGCAGGGGGCTGCTCCGAGCCCTGGCGGCCGCCCTCGTAGTCGGTCATCAGGCCGTAGAGGGGATCGCTGAACCAGATCGAGCCGTCGCTTTTCACCACCACGTCGTTGGGGGCGTTGAGGCTCTGGCCGCGGGCTTCGCGGATCAGGGTGGTGATGCGGCCGTCGAGCTCGCGGCGGGTGAGGCAGCGGCTGCGGTGGTGGCACTGGATCAGACGGCCCTGGCGGTCGCGGGTCTGGCCGTTGGCGAACTCGGAGGGCTCCTGGAAGGTGCTCACGCCGTGCCGCTCGCTCCAGCGCAGGGTGCGGTTGTTGGGGATGTCGTTGACCAGCAGGCAGTCGTGGTCGCCGAACCACACCGGCCCCTCCAGCCAGCGGAAGCCGTCGGCCAGCAGCTCCAGCTCGGCGTTGAACAACACCAGGGCCTCAAAGCGCGGGTCGTGGCTTTCGGTGCAGGGGGAGGGGCGGTTCATGAGAAGAAGCCCGGCGGGGCGTTGCGCCAGGCGTCGTCGTTGCGCTGCAGGATCAGCTGCAGGCAGGGTTCCTCCCCCACCTGGGCGGAGAGATGCCCCTTCGCCCCCTCCGGCGTGGCGATGCACCCCTGGTCGCCGCCGAAGGAGAAGTCGCCGGGGCCGAACACCTGCCTCTGCCCATCCATGCTCTGCACGCTCCAGGCGCCGCGGAGCACGAAGATCCACTTCGGCACGTGGTTTTCATGCCAGTCGGCGCTCCAGCCCACCGGCAGCAGGGTGAGGAAGCTGTTGCCCTGCTCGAACAGATCCAGGTTCCACTGGGGGGAGTCGTTCGGCCCCAGCACGCCGAGCCGGTAGGGGGCGAGCTGGCAGAGGGTCTGGCGGCTGATTCCCCGGGGGTCGGTCCAGAGGTGCCAGTACGTCCGGGGGGCGGGAGGGGTGGAAGGCGCGGGCGGGGCGGTGGGATCCATGGCAGGGGGTGGCTTGTTGGGCGCTCAACCCTGGACGGCGATCGCCGAAATCTCCAGCTGGATGCCCAGCACCAGTGCCGCCACCTGCACCACCGCTCGCGACGGGTAGGCCTCGGCGTTGGGGAAGTACTCCTGCCAGACGGCATCGAACCGGTCGAGCGTGTTGATATCGGTGAGGTAGACGGTGGCACTGACCACGTCGGCGGCGCGGAAGCCGGCCTCCTGGAGCACCGCCATCAGGTTGCGCATCACCTGGCGCGACTCCTCGCTGATGTCGCCGTTGCCGACCACCTCATTGCTCACCGGATCCACAGGCAGCTGCCCGGTGATGAAAAGCGTGTTGCCCACCTGAAAGCCCTGGCTGTAGGAGGCCACGGGTTTGGGGAAGCGATCGCTGTGGATGGCGCGGCGCAGCAGGGGGGCGGACATGGAGGCGGATCCGGGGTATCGCGGCCCGGGTCGCAACGCCCGGCAGCTTCCTCGACAACGTAGAAACGACGCCGGGAATGTCAGCCCATCGCCTGCCGGAGGTTACGGGGGTGCAGGAAGGTACAGGGCTGCCGGATCGGTGGTCGCCCCGGCCCGCTCTCCCTATGGTCGGAGCGCCTCCTGACCGCTGGCGCGATTCGCGATTCATGACCACCACCAACCCCTACGCCCTCGAAACCCTCGCCAACTACCTCAAGGGCAAGGTGATCATCGTCACCGGTGGCAACAGCGGCATCGGCAAGGCGATCGTGGAGGTGGTGGCCTGCATGGGGGCCCGCGTGGTGATCGACTACCGCTCCCACCCCGAGGCCACCGAGGCCCTGGAGCAGGAGATCGGCGAACTGGGCGGCACCTGCTTCGGCGTGCAGGCGGATGTGGCCAACCTCGACGACCTGCAACGGCTGGTGCAGGAGACCGTGAACCGCTACGGCCGCCTCGATGTGATGGTGAACAACGCCGGCATTGAAACGCGCACCTCGATCCTCGACACCACACCCGACGATTTCGACAAGGTGCTGAACGTGAATCTGCGCGGCGTGTTCTTCGCCACCCAGTACGCCGCCAAGCAGATGATCGCCCAGGGCGGCGGCGGTCGCATCATCAACATCTCCTCGGTGCACGAGGACTGGCCGATGCCCAACAACACCCCCTACTGCGTGGCCAAGGGCGGCGTTCGCATGCTCACCCGCACCGCCGGCGTGGAGCTCGCCCCCCACGGGGTCACGATCGTGAATGTGGGCCCCGGGGCGGTGGCCACGCCGATCAACGACTCCACGATGAACAATCCCGAACTCCTGGCGAAGCTCAATGCCGCCATCCCGATGGGACGGATGGCCCAGCCGGAGGAAATCGCCCGCGTGGTCGCCTTCCTCTGCAGTGACGCCGCCAGCTACATCACCGCCACCAGCCTCTTCGCCGACGGCGGCATCATGCAGAGCAGCCCTGGTCTGTGAGGGCACTGCGCGAGCTGCTCAGGGAGCTGGTGCACCTCTCCCTGCTCGGCCTGCTGGTGGGGCTCGCCTGCTGGCCCTTCAACCTGGTCGCCCGCTGCCAGGACCGGCTGCTCGGATTGTTCCCCGCCTTCAGCGCCGGTCCCTGGACCCCGCTCGCCCTCGCCCTGGCCGCCGCGCCGGTGCTGGTGGTGCCGCTCCTGTTGCTCCTGCAGCGGGGCCCCTGGTCACGCGGCGCCGGCTCAGGCATCCCCCAGACGATGGTCTGCCTGGAGGATTCCGCCCAAGTGGCTCCACTGCTCGGCCCCACGGCCACCCTGCAGCGCTTCATGCTCTGGGCCGCGGCCACCCTGGCGCTCCTGCCGCTCGGTCGGGAGGGACCTCTGGTGCAGGTGGGGGCGGCGGTGGGCGCCGCCCTGCGCCGTCGCTTCCCCACCCTGCTGCCCCGCCTCACGCCACGGGATGGTCTGGCCCTGGCCGCTGGGGCTGGCCTGGCCGGTGGGTTCAACACCCCGCTGGTGGGGGTCGTGTTCGTGCTGGAGGAGTTCGGCGGCCGCTTCACCCCGGGTCTGCTCTGGCCGGCCCTGGTGGCCTGCGCGCTGGCGGCGGCGTTCAGCGGCCTCACCGGCCAGCCGCTGTTTGCCCTCGGTCGCCTCAGCGCCGCGGTGCCGGAACTGGTGCAGCTGCTCTGGGCCGTGCCGATCGGGGCCCTGGGAGGGCTGCTGGGGGCGGTCTTCGGGCGGCTGCTGCTGGCCTTCAGCCGCCGCTGCCGGCCGCTGCTTCACGCCCGCCCCGTGGCCCTCGGCCTGCTGGTCGGCGGCCTGCTGGGCGCCTTCGCCCTGCTCAGCGGTGGCCGCAGCAGCGGCGATGGCGAACGGCTGATGGGCCAGTGGATCCAGGCCGGCGGCACCGGGGGGATGCCCGTTGAAACTCCGATCGCGGAGCTTGCGGCCCTCCTGATGCGCCTGCTCGGACCGGTGCTGGCTCTGGGGGTGGGCATCCCCGGCGGTCTGCTGGATCCCGCCCTGGCCTTCGGGGCGCTGCTGGGTCACAGCCTCGCCGGGTTGGTGGGGCTCGGAGCGCTGGGCACGGCCCTGGGGATGGCGGCCGGCCTGGCGGGCGCCACCCAGCTGCCGGTGTTCACCGTGCTCTTCAGCCTGCGCCTGGCGGCCGATCAGCAGCTCCTGCCCGGTTTGCTGGTGGCCGCGGCGCTCGCCGCGTACGTGAGCCGCCTGCTGCTGCCGGTGCCCTTGTATCACGCCCTGCGGGAGCAGCTGCCGCCGGCGGCCCCGCTCAGGCCGCCGTCTCGTTGATCACCAGCGCTGAGCGCTGCCGCACCACG
Source organism: Cyanobium sp. (assembly GCA_044351065.1). Classification (GTDB taxonomy): domain Bacteria; phylum Cyanobacteriota; class Cyanobacteriia; order PCC-6307; family Cyanobiaceae; genus Cyanobium. Next base: position 16,785 of record JBILGK010000025.1, on the reverse strand, counting down.
ATCATCCACAGCCACTTGGTGAGCAGGGTGAGGCGGTTCTCCCGGGCGGGCATGAAGGCCAGATGCGCCAGCCCCCAGAGCAGCCAGCCGGCGGCGCCGCTCACCTTCAGGCCGCGCAGGTCGGCGACGGCGTACCAGGGGCCGATCACCGCCATGCTGCCGAAGTCGACGAAGCGGAAGGGGCGGCGCTGACGGCCCTCGCTGGCCGCCAGGATGTCGCTGGCCACCCAGGTGCCCATCTGCACCGCCGGCCCGGCCATGCCCGCCAGCGGCTTGCCATCGGCGGTGTGGCTGTAGCTGCACAGATCCCCCACCACCCGGATCTCCGGATGACCGGGGATCGAGAAATCGGGCTCCACGATCACCCGGCCCCCCTTGTCCAGCGGACAGCCGCAGCGCTCCGCCAGCAGCCGGCCGAGGGGCGAGGGGGTCACCCCGGCGGTCCAGCAGATGGTGCCGGCCGCCACGCTGCGCTCCTGGTCCCCCAGCGTCAGCACCACCTGCTGCTCTTCAATCGCCTTCACCCGGCCCCCCAGCAGAAGCTCCACGCCGACGCGGCGCAGATGGTCGCCGGCGGCGCCGGAGAGATCGGGGGGCATCGCCCGCAGCACCCGATCGCCCGGATCCACCAGGGTGACGCGGCAGTGCTGGGGATCGAGCTGCTTGAAATCCCGCGCCAGGGTGTGGCGCAGCAGGTCGATCAGGGAGGCCGCCAGCTCGCAGCCGGTGGGCCCGCCGCCGATCACCACCACCGATTGCAGCAGCTCGCGGCGCGCGGGATCGGGGGTTTGCTCCGCCTCCTCCAGGGCCGAGAGCACCTGATGCTGGATCCTCTGGGCATCCGCCAGGGTTTTCATCGGGATCGCCCGCTCCCCCCATTCGTCGTGGCCGAAGAAGCTGCTGGTGGCCCCCGTCGCCAGGATCAGATGGTCGTAGCGGTAGCGGCGGTCGTTGAACACCACCTCCTGCGCCTGGAGATCGAGATCCACCACCTCCCCCATCAGCACCTGCACGTTTTGCGCCTGGCCCACCAGCTGGCGCAGCGGCGAGGCCACATCGCTCTCGGAAACCAGCCCTGTGGCCACCTGGTAGAGGAGGGGCTGGAAGAGGTTGAAGTTGCGCCGGTCGATCAGCGTCACCCGCACAGCGCGACCGGCCAGGAAGTGGGCGGCCTTGAGGCCGGCAAAGCCCCCCCCCACGATCACCACATGGGGGGCCTCAGGCGGCAGCGACTTCGGGGGATCGAGTTCCAGGAAGAAGCGTTCGCGAGCCATCACGCTGGGTGGGGTTGGCTTCACCCTAGGGAGATCTCCCCACCGGGCCGGGAATCAGTCAGAGCGCCGGCAGCTCGCGTCTCTGCTGCTCCAGCTGCTGGCGCAGGCGGGTCTGCACCAGGGTGCAGAGCTGGTCGACCAGATCGCTGTCGGCCCGCCAGAGGGTGCGGCTGCCGTCGCGGCAGCAGCGAACCAGGCCAGCGCGCTGCAACTGACCGAGTTGGCGACTGATGTGGGATTGGGAAAAGCCGGTGGCCTCGATCAGGGCGGCGACGTCCCTCTCCCCCTGGCGCAGGTGACAGAGAAGCTGCAGCCGGGCCGGTTCACTCAGCAGCCGGAAGAACTGGCTGTACTGCTCCAGCAGCTGGGGGGAGGGCAGGCAAGCGTCGGCAGCCATGACACAAGGCTATGCGCATGTGCACATTAGGGAGAAGGTGTCGCGGCCCGGCAGAGACTTTCCCGGGGCGGCGACTGGCACAGCAGCTCCAGCAGGGGCACCAGGGGCACCCGGGCCAGCCGCGTCGCCCGATCGGACACCGCGTACGGCAGCCACAGCTGGTCGGCGTGGATCAGCCCGCCGCAGCTGTACACCACGTTGGGCACGTAGCCGTCGCGCTCGTCTTCGATGGCCCGCAGCAAGGGCTGGCGCAGCCGGCCGATCACCCGGGTGGGATCGTCCAGATCGAGCAGCGCCGCACCGATGCAGTACTCCCGCATCGCCCCCACGCCGTGGGTGAGCACCAGCCAGCCCGCCGCGGTCTCCAGGGGGGAGCCGCAGTTGCCCAGCTGGATGAACTCCCAGGGTTCCTGGGGGCAGAGCAGCACCCGGGAGTCATGCCAGCAGTCCGTTCGATCGCTCGTCATCAGGTGGATGTTCTCGCTGTCCTGGCGGCCGAGCATCCACCACTGGCCCTGGATGCGGCGGGGGAAGAAAGCAAGCCCCTTGTTGCGGATCGCTGAGCCCTGCAGGGGGCGCAGCCGGAACTCGCGGAAGTCGTCGGTTTCGATCAGCTGGGTGTGGATGCCCCGTCCGTCGTAGGCGGTGGCGGTGGCCAGGTAGCGGGGGCTCTCCCCCTCCAGCCTCACGAAGCGGGCATCCTCCAGTCCGTTGCTCTCCCGCGCCGCCACCGGGAAGAGCACCCGCTCGCTCAGCAGGCTCTCCTCGTCGTAGCTGACCCGATAGCTCCCCTCGGCGCCGTTCTCCAGCATCGTGATCTGGCCCTGATACACAAAGGGCGAGACCCGGTCGAGGTGGAGGGTGTTGTCGGGGCGGATCACGCCGCTGCGGAACTCGATCGAGGAGATGTGCCCCTCGCCGGTGGCGCGCAGGCTCAGCACCACCCGCAGGCTGCCCGGCTCCAGGCCGCTCTGGTCGGGGTGGGCCACCAGGGAGGGGTTGAAGAGGGCCGCCGATTCCAGCGCGTACTCATGGGTGAGGTAGTAGCCCAGCAGCAGTTGCTGCTCCCCTCCGAGCCGGTGCTGGCGCTGCAGCGGTGCCAATACGTCCTGCCAGCGTTGGCGCGCCAGTTTCTCCAGGGTGCGATGGCGCACGCCGAAGCGGTGGCGCAGCCGCTCCAGCTCCCGCTCGCTCTCCTCCGCCGGCAGGGCGGCGAGCCGGTCCATCAGGGTCTCGAGCCGCTGCAGGTCGCCCGGCCCACTGGTGGGCTTGACCACCAACGAAGGCATGAAGGGGCGGAGCAGCACGCGCCGGTGGTTCGGCTCCAGGTGGAGCGCCAGTCGCTCCACGGGCAGCGCCCCTTGGGGGGCCTCGCACAGGTGGCTCATGGGGAGGCGGTGAGGGATTCGCTGTGGAGCAGTTTCATGTCGGCCAGGGCCATCAGGAAAGCCAGGGTGGACTCCGCCCCCTGGTTGCGGTTCACGTCGGCGCGCTGGAGACCGTCAAAGCAGCCGCCGTTGCTGGCGTCATAGAGGGGACGGCGAAGGTCGTTGCGGCCGAGGAACCAATCGAAGCTGCGGATCGCCTCCTGGCGCCAGCGGTCATCGCCGGTGGCGTGCAGGGCTTCGAGGCAGGCGGCCACGCTGGCGGTGGCCTCCAGGGGCTGCTGGTCGTGGGTGGCGGCGACGCCGCCCTGGGGCCAGAACCCTTCTGATCCGATGGGACGGTAGTGGCCCTCGGGAGCGCGCTGGGCGTCCTGCAGCCAGGTGAGGGCCCGCAGGCCCGTTTCCATCATGTCCTGCCGCTGCAGCCAGCGGCCGCTGAGGATCAGGGCCTGGGGCAGGCGGGCGTTGTCGTAGCTCACGATCGGCTCCAGCCAGGGCCAGGCGGGCGTGGCATGGCTGCGGAAGGCATGGAGCAGCCGCTCCGAGAGGTCGAGGCGCCAGCGCTCCGCCAGCAGATCGCCGTCGAGCACCCGCAGGTATTCATGCAGCCCGAGCACCGCGAAGGCCCAGGCGCGGGGGGCGGTGAAGCCCTCCAAGGCCGGCAGGGCCTGCTCGAAAAGGCGGGCGGCCCAGTTGCGCAGGTTGGTCTGGCGGGTGCGCCCCACGATGGCCCCCAGCCCCCAGAGGGCCCGTCCGTGGCTGTCCTCCGACCCTTGCTCTTCGAGCCAACGGCGATCGAAACTCATGAAGTTGCGGAAGCGCCCGCTCTCGTTCACGAAGGCGTAGTGCAGGAAAGCGGCCGCGGCGGATTGCACGCGGCTCAGGCCGTTGAGGGGTTCCGCCAGGTGCTCCAGCTGGGCGGTGAACAGCAGGGCGCGGGCGTTGTCGTCGGTGCAGTAGCCGTGGTGGAAATCCGGCACGCTGTGCACCGCATGCTGGAAGACGCCGGTGGAATCGCTCAACAGTTCCAGGTGCTGGAAGCGCCAGATCGGCAGCTCCGCCCCCTCCACCGCCAGGGTGGCGGCGGGTCGGAGGCTGCGGGGGTGCCCCTCGCCCGACGCCAGAAGCCGTTCGAACAGCTGGGCGTAGCGCTCGCCGACGGCGCTCCACACCATCTCCCGCCCGCTGAGGTATGCCTGCTTGCGCATCGCGTGCAGGCGGGTGGGCTGGTCCAGCAGGCCGTTGACGGCCGCGGCGATGGCTTCGCCGTCGCGGAAGGGCACCAGCACGCCGTGATCGTGGCCCAGCAGCTCTTCGGCGTGCCAGTACGGGGTGCTCACCACCGCCTTGCCGGCGCCGTAGCAATAGGCCAGGGTGCCGGAGGTGATCTGGGCGGCATTGAGGTAGGGGGTGAGGTAGATGTCGGTGGCGCCGATGTATTCGCTCAGCTGCTGATCGTCCACATAGCGGTTGACGAAGATCACGTTGTGCGCCACGCCCAGGTCGCGCGCCAGACGCTCCAGCGAAAGGCGGTAGGTCTCCCCCTCGGCCCGCAGCAGATTGGGGTGGGTGGCGCCGAGGATCACGTAGACCAGATCGGGATGGCGCGCCAGGATCGCCGGCAGCGCCTCGATGCCATGTTCGATACCCTTGCCGGGGGAGAGCAGTCCGAAAGTGAGCATCATCGGCCGGCCGGCCACGCCGAACTGGTCTTTGTAGAAATTTGGATCCACAAACGGCAGGTCGGGGATGCCGTGCGGGATCACAGCGACCTTCTGCTCCGGTGCGGCATAAACTTCCCGCAGGATGCGACGGCCCCGCTCGCTCATCACCACCAAGGCGTCGCTCTGTTGGATCAGCTCGTCCATCACCCGTCGCTGCTCGGCGAGCGGTTCCTGCAGGACGGTGTGCAAGGTGGTGACCACCGGCAGCCGCAGCCTGCGGATCAAGGTGAGCAGATGGCTGCCGGCCGCTCCGCCGTAGATGCCGAACTCATGCTGAATGCAGAGCAGATCGGTGTGGGACAGATTGATGAAGTCAGCGGCGCGTTGATAGCTGGAAAGGTTGCGCTCTGGCAGTTCAAAGCGCACCGCCTCAGGATAGGAATAGCGAAAGCCGGGGTCGGTGACGCTCAGCACCGGCGTGTGCCAATGCGGGCGTTGCTGCGCCACCGCCTGGCGGATGTCGCGCGTGAAGGTGGCGATGCCGCACTGACGTGGAGGGAAATTACCCAGGAAGCTGATCTTGCGGTCGCCACTGGATGCCATCCCTCTGCGCCTATCGCTCCGGGCAGAAGTATCGCCGCCCTTCGCCGCGCTGCAGGGGTCTGGGTGGAGTCGGGAAACCGTCCCTAGCCTGATCGCAGTCGTTCGGCCCCATGGCGTTCCGCTCCCCCCGCTCCCGCGTCCCCCCCGTTGTCGATCGCCGGGAGAAGGCGTCCCTGGCGCGCCGCCGCCATCGCTTCTACCGCCATCTGCTGGTGCTGTGCCTGGCGCTGATGACCACGATGGTGCTGCCGGGCAACGGCTCGTTCCTGATCTTTCCGGGCTATCAGCTGTTGACGCTGATGCTGTGCATCGAGCTGGGCGGGGCGCTGGGTGGCGGCGAGCCGCAGCCGACGGATTGGCTCTATCGCCTGCTCGGGGTGGCGGCGGTTTTGGCCTCGCTCTACTGGCTGCTGGTGCCGCACCACGTGGGGGTCACCGCCGTTCTGCTGGCGTTCAGCTTCGGTTTCTTTTACCTCTGGACGCTGGTGCGTCTGGTCAGCGGCTTGGCCCTGGAGGTGCGGGTGACGAGGCTGGTGGTGAGCGGTGCCCTGGCTGGCTATCTGCTGCTGGGGATCTGCGGCGGGATGCTGCTCTGTGTGATCGAGTCGCTCCAGCCGGGCAGCTTCCGCAGCGCCCTCGACAGCACGGATCCGATGCGGTTCGGCGGTTCGCTGGCGCAGGAGCTGCCGCTGACGCTGACGTGGGAGCGCAACTTCATGCGCGTCAATTACTTCGCCTTCGTGAGCCTCACCACCGTGGGCTATGGCGACATCATCCCGGTGCAACCCCTGGCCCAGATGGCGAGCCTGCTGCTCAGCATCGCCGGACCCCTGTACATCGCCGTCGTGATGGGAGTGCTGATCAGCCGGTTCACCTCCCAGGGAGCGGGGCCGGGCCGCGAGTAGCGCCGGGGCCTGCAGGTTTGCCCACTGCCGCTGGCCGTGGTGGCGGTCAACTTCGCCAGAACCGGGAAGCTGTTGATCCGGATGTCCAGGGAACCGGTGGACCCCGCCCAGCGCTTGGAAGCGTGGGAAGCGCGAACTAAGCGGCCAACTCTTCCTGCCGTTGCCCCTGTGTCTCCCCCTGCTCCGCCCGGGTCAGCCCCACGTCCACCCCCAGATGTTGATCGGGGCGGCCCGTGATCAGCAGGGCGGTGCGCTGGCGTGTGGCGATCTGCCACATCCATTTGCTGAACAGGGCGATGCGGTTCTCGGTGTCGGGGATGAAGGCGAGGTGGGCCAAGGCCCAGAGGATCCAGCCCACCAGGCCCGTGACGTGCCAGCCGCGCAGATCGGCGACGGCATACCAGGGGCCGATCACCGCCATGCTGCCCAGATCGGTCCAGCGGAAGGGGGCCAGCGTCTCGCCCCGCAATGCGGCGAGGATGTCGCGGGCCACCCAGCCGCCGGCCTGCACGGCCGGACCGGCCATGCCGGGCAGGGGGTTGCCGTCGGGGGTGTGGCGGTAGCAGCAGAGATCGCCGACGGCTCGGATCTCCGGATGGCCGGGGATCGAGAAGTCGGCCTCCACCTCCAGCCGGCCGCCGCGATCGACGGCGCAGCCGCACCGCTCCGCCAGCAGCCGGCCGAGGCGGGAGGCCCGCACGCCGGCGGTCCAGCAGACGGTGGCGGCCTCCAGGCGCTGCTCCCCCTCCAGGCTGCGCAGCCGCACCTGCCCGGGGTCGATGTCCTCCACCCGCGCCCCGAGCAGCAGCTCCACCCCCGCCTGGCGCAGGTAGGAGGCGGCCGCGGCGGAGAGTTCGGCCGGCATCGTCGGCAGCACCCGGTCCACCAGGTCGACAAGGATCACGCGGCAGTCCTCGGGGCGGAGCTGCTTGAAATCGCGCCGCACAGCCCGGTGCATCAGCTCGATCAGGGAACCGGCCAGCTCGCAGCCGGACGGCCCGGCGCCGATCACCACCGCGGTCTGGAGGAAGCGCCGCCGCTCGGGATCGGGGGTTTGCTCCGCTTCCTCCAGGGCCATCAGCAGCCGGCGGCGGATTTCGTCGGCGTGCTCCAGGATCTTCATCGGCGGCGCCAGCGGCCGCCATTCCTCCCGGCCGAAGTAGCTGCTGCCCGAGCCGCTGGCCAGCAGCAGCTGGTCGTAGCGGTAGCAATGATCATGGAAGACGATCTCGCGCGCTTGCGGGTCGATGTCCACCACTTCGCCGAGCAGGATCTGCACATTGGGCGCCTGTCCCACCATCTGGCGCAGCGGCGAGGCCACGTCCGCCTCGGACACCAAACCTGAGGCCACCTGGTACAGCAGCGGCTGGAAGAGGTTGAAGTTGCGCTTGTCGATCAGGGTGACCCGCACCGGCTGCCGGCTGAACACATGGGCGGCGCGCAGACCGGCGAAGCCACCCCCGACGATCACCACATGGGGCCACTCGAGCATCGCCGCCTCCGGCGGATCGAGTTCGAGGAAGAAGCGCTCCGCGGCCATGAAAGCCCTGCTGGCAATGGCTTCACGCTATGGGGAGGGGCGGAGGACTCCGGTAGCGATGGGGACGGTTCGGCCGTTCAGCAGACGAGGCTGATCTCCTGGCTGACGCACATGGCGTCGGTTTCGGGGGGCAGCTGCTCCACCGGTTGGGTGAAGACGTAGCCATGGCCGTAGACCGTTTGGATCAGGTCGCGGCCGAGTTCCGCCTCGGAGAGCTTGCGGCGCAGGCCGTGAACGGTGCGGGCGAGGCTGATCTCACTGGCGCTGGCATCACCCCACACCTTTTCGATCAGCTCGTTCTTGCTGATCACCCGGCCGCGGTGTTCGCAGAGGCAGGCCAGCAGGCGGCGCTGCATCGGGGCGAGGGGGACGAGACGACCCCGGCACCAGAGGGTGTGGTCTGCGGCCAGGCAATAGGGGCCGAAGCGGAAACTGAGCATCCGAGAGGTTCGGCGAAGACTAAACAGAAGCTTCGTCGGATCCGACGGGTTCGGCGATACCGGAGAGTGGGTATTTGTCCGGGCACGGCCCGCCGGATCGGCCATGACCCCTTCCCCCCTCCCCCTTGCCGATCGCGTCGCTCTGGTGACCGGAGCCGCCAAGCGGGTGGGTGCCGCCATCGCCGAGCAGTTGCACGGGGCCGGCGCCAACGTGGTGATCCACTACGGACGCTCCGCCGAGGCGGCCCAGCAGCTGGCGGAGCGTCTTGAGAGCCGTCGGCCCGGCAGCACCGCCCTGTGCCGCGCCGACCTGCTGCGGCCGGAGGAGCGGGACGGCCTGGTGCCTGCGGCCGCCGCCGCTTTCGAGGGTCTCGATCTGCTGGTGAACAACGCCTCCAGCTTCCGCCCCACCCCCCTGGGCGCGATCGGGGAGGCCGACTGGGACGACCTGGTGGGCAGCAACCTGAAGGCGCCGTTGTTCCTGAGCCAGGCGGCGCTGCCCTGGCTGCGGCGCCGCCAGGGATTGATCGTCAACATCGTCGACATCCATGCCCGCCGTCCGCTGGGGGGGTTCCCCCTCTACTGCGCCGCGAAGGCGGGCCTGCAGATGCTCACCTATGCCATGGCGCGGGAATTGGGGCCGGAAGTCCGGGTGAACGGGGTGGCGCCGGGGCCGGTGCTGCGACCCGATGAGATGGACCAGGTGTCCTGGGATCAATCGATCCTTGCCCGCATCCCCCTGCGCTGCGAGGGGGCTCCCTCCGATGTCGCCGCCTGCGTGCTCTACCTGGCCACCACGGGCCGCTATGTGAACGGCCAGGTGATCGCCGTTGACGGCGGCCGCAACCTGGGCTTCTGAGCGCCAGGCCTGATGCGGTGGCTCAATGGGGCGCCCCGCAGTGGGGGCAGCGGCGCTCCGGCGCGCCGTCCTGCGGGCCCGGGGCCGCGGGGGAGTCGGCGGCCCGCCGCCGGGCGACCGCACCGCCCAGCTCGGCGGTGAGGATGCCGGTGGGCACCGCGATGATGCTGTAGCCGATCAGCATCGTGGCGGAGGCCACCATCCGTCCGATCGGTGTCACCGGCGCCACGTCGCCGTAGCCGACGGTGGTGACGGTGACGATCGCCCAGTAGATGCCCACCGGGATGCTGCGGAAGGCGGGGTTGAGGTTGCTCTCCAGGGCGAACATCACCGAGCCGATCAGCACCACCAACGCCACGATTGCGAGCAGGAACACGGCGATCTTGCGGCGGCTTGCCCACAACGCTGTCCAGAGCAGATCCGATTCCTGCAGGAAGTCGCCGAGCTGGAGCACCTGGAAGACGCGCAGCAATCGCAGCACGCGCACCACGATGAAGGTGTAGGCGCCGGGAAGCACCAGCCCCAGGAAGCTGGGCACGATGGCCAGCAGGTCGACCAGGCCGAAGAAGCTGCGGGCGTAGGCGGGCGGATCGGGGGCGCAGAGGAGGCGCAGCAGGTACTCGAGGGTGAAGAGCACGGTGAAGCTCCACTCGGCGGCGCGGAATTGCGGGAACCAGCGCAGGCGCAACTCCGGATCGCTCTCCAGCACCACCGCCAGCACGCTGAGCACGATGGCGGCGAGCAGCGCCAGATCGAAGCGCCGGCCGGCCGTCGTATCGGCCTGGAAGATCGTGCGGTAGAGCCATTCCCGCCCGAGGGCAGCCCGCAGCAGCAGGGCCAGGCCGAGCAGGGCGCCCAGCAGCGCCAGGATCTCCAGCGCCGGGGGGACCGGGATGGCGATCAGGTCGCGCATCCGCGGAGCGGGGCCGTTCAGGCGATCGCCGCGAAGCTCTCGCGGAAGGCCAGCAACGTGGCGTCGATGTCGGCGTCGCTGTGGGCCAGGGAGGTGAAGCCCGCCTCGTAGGAGCTGGGGGCCAGGTACACGCCCCGCTCCAGCATGGCGCGGTGCAGGCGGCCGAAGCGGGCGGAGTCGGTGGCCTTGGCCTGCTCGAAGTTGCGCACCGGCCCTTCACAGAGGAAGAAGCCGAACATCGCGCTGATGCTGCCGCCGCAATAGGGCAGGCCGGCGTCGCGAGCGGCCGCGCCGATGCCCTCGCTGAGGCGGCGGGTGATCGTCTCCAGCCGCTCGTAGGTGCCGGGCTTCTTGAGCAGCTCCAGGGTGCGAATGCCGGCGGTCATCGCCAGGGGATTGCCGCTGAGGGTGCCGGCTTGATACATCGGGCCGGCGGGGGCCACCATCGAAAGGATGTCGGCCCGGCCGCCATAGGCGCCCACCGGCAGGCCGCCGCCGATCACCTTGCCCAGGGTGGTGAGATCGGGGGTGATGCCGAACTTGGCCTGGGCGCCGCCGTAGCTGATGCGAAAGCCGGTCATCACCTCGTCGAACACCAGCAAGGCGCCGTGCTCCTTGGTGAGTTCGCGCAGGCCCTCGAGGAAGCCGGGTTCGGGGGTGATGAAGCCGGCGTTGCCCACCACCGGCTCAAGGATCACGCCCGCCACCTCGCCGGCGTTGGCGGCGAACAGCTCCTTGACGGCCTCCAGGTCGTTGTAGGGGGCGGTGAGGGTGTCGGCGGTGACCGCGCGGGGCACTCCGGGGGAATCGGGCAGGCCGAGGGTGGCCACACCCGAGCCGGCCTTGACCAGGAACATGTCGGCGTGGCCGTGGTAGCAGCCCTCGAACTTGATCACCTTCTCCCGGCCGGTGAAGGCCCGCATCAACCGCAGCACCGCCATGCAGGCTTCGGTGCCGGAGTTGACGAAGCGCACCATCTCCACCGAGGGCACCGCCTCGATCACCAGCTCGGCCAGGCGGTTTTCCAGCTCGCAGGGGGCGCCGAAGCTGGTGCCCTTCTCCAGCGCCTCGTGCAGGGCGGAGATCACCTCGGGGTGGGCATGGCCGCAGATCGCCGGGCCCCAGCTGCCGATGTAATCGATGTAGCGGTTGCCGTCCACATCCCAGGCATAGGCCCCCTTCACCCGATCGAAGACGATCGGCTGGCCGCCGACCGACTTGAAGGCGCGCACGGGCGAGTTGACACCGCCGGGCATGAGCTGCTGCGCCGCGGCGAAGAGTTCCTGCGAGCGACTGGTGTTGAGCGAAGCGGCGGAGCGCGCGGAGCTTGGGGGCGCGGAGGAGGGGGCCGAACTCAAGGCGGGATCCGCGGACGGACAGGACAGGGCACCTTCCATCCTGACCCAAGGAGCGCCGCTGCCGTGCGAATCGGGGCAGGGTCGGCGCAATTTTTTGCAGCCGAAGCCCTGCCAGCCCCACCGCCGGCCTGCCCTTGAGTCAGCATGCCCCCGGACCCAGTCCGCCGTCGTGTCGATCGCCAGCCCCCCTTCCGCCTCCACCGCCGCGTCTCCCGTGGACTGGGCCCGCATCGCCCGCCGCTGCCGCGAGCTTCTGCCGGCCCGCTCGGTGGTGTCCGCCCCGCAGGAGCTGCTCAGCTACGACTGCGACGGCCTCACCCTGCACCGCCACGCCCCGCCGCTGGTGGTGCTGCCGGAAACCCGCGACCAGGTGGCCGCCCTGGTGCGCCTCTGTGCGGCGGAGGGGGTGCCGTTCATCGCCCGCGGCAGCGGCACCGGCCTGTCCGGCGGCGCATTGGCGGAGCAGCCGGCGCTGGTGATCGCCACCAGCCGCATGCGCAGGATCCTGGAGGTGGATCTGGCCAACCGCACGGTGACGGTGGAGCCGGGGGTGATCAACAGCTGGGTGACGCGGGCGGTGGCGGGCGATGGCTTTTATTACGCCCCCGATCCCTCCAGCCAGGTGGCCTGCAGCATCGGCGGCAACGTGGCGGAGAACTCCGGCGGTGTGCACTGCTTGAAATACGGGGTCACCAGCAACCATGTGCTGGCGCTGGAGGTGGTGTTGCCCGATGGCACGGTCACCACCTTTGGCAGCGGCCTGGCGGAATCGCCCGAGCTGGATCTGCGCGGGGTGTTCATCGGCAGTGAGGGCACCCTGGGGATCGCCACGGCGATCACCCTGCGGCTGCTGCGGGCGCCGAAGTGCGTGGCGGTGCTGCTGGCGGATTTCACCTCGATGGAGGCGGCCGGTGAGGCGGTGCGGCTGGTGACCTCAGCGGGGGTGCTGCCGGCGGGGATGGAGATGATGGACAGCCTCTGCATCGAGGCGGTGAACGACTACCTGGGGGTGGAGGAATATCCGCACGATGCGGCGGCGGTGCTGCTGATCGAGATCGATGGCGGGCAGCGGGAGGTGGAGGCGTCGGTGGAGATCGCCAGCCGCCTGTGCCAGGAAGCGGGGGCCCGCACGGTGCGGCAGGCGTGGGAGGAGGAGGAACGCGCGCGGCTGTGGAAGGGCCGCAAGTCGGCGATTTCGGCCCTGGGGCGGCGCTTCCCCAGCTACTACCTGCAGGACGGGGTGGTGCCGCGCCATGCCCTGCCGGAGGTGCTGCGCCAGATCCAGGCGTTGAGCGAAAGCCACGGGCTGCCGGTGGCGAATGTGTTCCACGCCGGCGACGGCAACCTGCATCCGCTGATCCTGTATCGGGCCAGCGATCCCGGTGTGGCCGACCGGGTGCACGACCTGGGGGCGGCGATCCTGCGGCTCTGCCTCGACGCCGGCGGCAGCATCACCGGCGAGCACGGCGTGGGCAGCGACAAGCGCTGCTACATGGAGTGGATGTTCACCCCCGACGACCTGGCCACGATGCAACGGGTGCGCCGCGCCTTTGATCCGGATGGGTTGGCGAATCCGGCCAAGATCTTCCCCACACCCGCAGGCTGCGCCGAATCGGCGAAGCGCAAGGCGGTGTTGCCGGGTGGGGAGGGGTTGGAGGTGTTTTGAGGTGTGAGGGTTACAAAGCTCACCACGCATCCACCTTGTTAGCTGCCAGGATTGACGGGCAGTGAAGCCCCTGCTTGAACCGCGGCAAACGGTTTCAACCCCGGCCAGGCAAGCCGTCAAGCCGTCCGGAATGCCACCACACACCACCACCCAGCCATGGCAACCGTCAGCAAGCCCCCTCAAGCCCCTGGCGACTGGAAGCCCAAAGCCCAAACCGAAGAGGAGGTTGCGGAAGGTCTGCGCGAGGCCTTTCGGCAGGCCGTGAGAGAAGGAGTTGTCACGTCTCAGGCTGATTAGCGCCGAAACCCATAAGCGCACCCTGGTTTTCAGAGATAGATGGCCAAGCGAACTTTTAGCTTTGCATACAATCAATACGTCCACGGAGACGACGAGGACCTTCCAGGTCTCATTGCCTACACGCTGAACAAGAGGGCCAAGGTTGCGTCTCGTCAAGTTTACTCGGATTCGCCTTTGATGTGCTGACGCGCAGGTTTTCCAGGCGACATCTCCCACCTTGCTGTAGTTCTCGTCGAAGGTGTGGTGGGATGCAGGGTTTAGTCGATCCGTGCATCGTTACCAGCCGGTAGCGGACGCCCGGTAGATCCCTGCGGCTGCAAGGATTTGCCAGGGATTGCCCAAGGGTGGCCGTAAGGCATCATGAGGGAGCTGAACTAGCCGCACCCTGCCCCGAACGTTGGACTACCGCCAGCTCTTCAAGCTCCGCCTGGTGGTAGCGGCCATCGGCGAGACCCAGCGGCTGGGCTGGTGGAACAGTGGCGTGTGCACCGGCACAGGGGAGTTCCTGTTCCAGCAGGGCTTCCCCCGCTCGGCACCCCTGGAGGACGCCTTTGAGAACGAGCGCATCCGCGGGATGGGTAATCCCCAGGAGTGGGCGAAGTGTGTTGGTAAGGGCAGGAGGTAGAGCGATGACACAACTCTCCAGGTCGACATCAGCCACCCCCTTCCAGAGCAAGTACTGGGCGACGCAGCTGGCGCTGCGCTCAGCGGGGGGCTCGATCAACCAGTTGTCGGGGGCGATCTCCAATGCGCGGGTCGATCTCAATCCCCATCAGGTGGATGCCGCCCTGTTCGCGGTGCGCTCCCCCTTTTCCAAGGGCGTGATCTTGGCTGACGAGGTGGGGCTGGGCAAGACGATCGAAGCCGGGCTGGTGCTCTCCCAATACTGGGCGGAACGCAGGCGACGCATTCTGGTGATCGTCCCGGCGACGCTGAGAAAACAATGGGCCCAGGAACTGGAAGAAAAGTTTCATCTTCCCGCTGTGGTTCTCGATGCCACAAGCTCCAAGAAGATCGTCAAAGCGGGGCAGGCCAACCCGTTCCAGCAAGACGATCGCATCGTGGTCTGCTCGTACCACTTTGCCGCCAATCGATCAGCGGCCGTCACGGGTTACCCGTGGGATCTCGTGGTCATTGACGAAGCGCACAGGCTCCGCAATGTCTACAAGAAGACCAACAAGATGGCGCAGACCCTGATGCAAGCTCTGCGGCCTTACAGCAAGGTGATGCTGACAGCGACGCCGCTCCAGAACTCGTTGATGGAGCTCTATGGCCTGGTGAGCTTTATCGATCCTCACATCTTTGGCGATCAGCTGTCGTTTCGTGAGCAGTTTGTGCTCACCGACAACGAAGACTCCCGTAATGCGGAACTCAGGCTAAGGCTGCTCCCGGTGTGTCAGCGCACCCTGCGCAGGCAGGTGCTGGAATACATCAAGTTCACGCAGCGCATCCCGATCACCTGGGAGTTTCATCCCAGCAAGGCGGAGCAAAAACTCTACGAGGGCGTCTCCACCTACCTGCAGCGAGAGGTGCTGTATGCGCTGCCGAATGCGCAGCGAACCCTGATGACCATGGTGCTGCGCAAGCTGCTTGCATCCTCCAGTTTCGCGATTGCCAAGACACTTCGTGGTCTGCTTGATCGGCTGCAGAAGAAACGTGCGGCTGTCGCCTCTGCTGGTGCCGTGGCTGAAAATGGCGACACATCATGGATCCCTGACTATGAGAGCTTTGGTGAAACCAGCGATGAATGGGAGGGCGACGAGGACGTCGCGACACCACCAGAAGATGACAACAGCGTCTCCGACGCAGAACTGCTCGATGAGGAGATCAGAGAACTGGAAGGCTTTGTCGCCCTGGCGGAAACGATCAATTGGAATGCCAAAGGCGATGCCCTGGTCGAGGCCTTGGCGGCCGCTTTTCCCAAAGCCGCAGAGCTCGGAGGCGCACAGAAGGCGGTGGTGTTCACCGAATCGCAGCGCACGCAGAGCTATTTGTTCGAGCTCCTGGAGCGATCCGGCTATGAAGGCAAGGTTGTCATGCTGAATGGCGACAACAAGGATGAACGCTCAAAATTGATCTACAAGCAATGGCTAGAGCGACATCAAGGGCAAGACTTCATCACGGGCAGCCAAGCCGTGGATGTCAAGGCGGCGATCGTTGAAGAGTTCCGCGACCGTTCCACGATTCTGGTTGCCACAGAGGCTGCGGCCGAGGGCGTCAATCTTCAGTTCTGCTCTCTGGTGGTCAACTACGACCTGCCCTGGAACCCCCAACGCATCGAGCAGCGGATCGGCCGCTGCCACCGCTATGGCCAGAAGCATGATGTGGTGGTGGTGAATTTCCTGAATCAGAAAAACGCCGCCGATCAACGCGTCTATGAGCTGCTCGCCGAAAAGTTTCACCTCTTCGATGGTGTGTTTGGTGCCAGCGATCAGGTGCTTGGCGCCTTGGAATCCGGGGTGGATATTGAACGCCGAATCGCCGAGATCTATCAGGATTGTCGCAGCCAGGACGCCATCACAGAGGCGTTCAGCCAGCTGCAGCTGGATCTGGAGCAGCAAATCCAGGATCGCTTGCAGGAAACGCGGCAGTTTGTGCTCGAACACTTCGATGAGGAGGTGCAGGAACGCCTGAAAGTGCACCGCGACAGAGCACGGGCTGCTCTTGATGAGCGAGGCAGGCGCTTGCTGGCCCTAGCCAGGCAGGAGCTGGGTGGTGAAGCAGAGTTTTCAGCCACGGAGGCCGGCTTCATCTACCGGCCCTGTGGCCCCCCACTGGGCCCCACAGGGCATCACCTGTTCGATTGGAAAGAATCCGAGGAGCGTGGCGCCCACTTCTTCCGCACCGATCACCCTCTGGCGCAGCAGTTGATCGAGACGGCCATGGCGCGCCCCCTGGACTGCAGCGAAGTCGTCTTCGACTACGAGGCCTATGGCGCCCCTGTGGCAATCCTGGCGGAACGCCATGCCCAGAGTGGCTGGCTGCGGGCCACCAAGATCACCGTGAAGGGGGTGGACACGGAGGAACATCTGCTCGTCGCGGCCATTGCTGATGCCGGCTTGAAGGGTGAGAGTGCCGCCGAGGCCCTAGATGCTCACTGGTGCGACCGGCTGCTGAATCTGCCCGCCAGCATTGGACAGGTGACGACGATCAGTGAGGAGAGCTCCGAGCAGCTGGAAACGTTGCTGGCCCAGCAGCACGCAGCCAAGCTGGCTGAGATTGAGGCTCGCAACAGTGAGTATTTCGAAGAGGAGGTCGACAAGTTGGATCGCTGGGCTGACGACATGAAGCTGGCTTTGGAGCACGACATCAAGCAGCTCAATACAGAGATCAAGGCCGCCAGGAAGGATCCCAAAACGTACGCGTTCAGGGGTCGTGACGGCCCCTGCGCAGGACTGCACGCCTGATGGCCCATCGCTGAGCGATCAAGCAGCGGTGCTCTGTGTTGCAGAACTCAGGGATCCGGCAGCAGTGATGGCATCAC
>JBILGK010000085.1:0-4933 GCA_044351065.1 Cyanobium sp. | reverse complement strand
AGGAGGTGCGGCTGGGGGAACTGGTGCGTCGCTATCCCGATCTGGACATCAAGCAGGACTGGCCGCGGGTGCTGTCGCTGGGGGAGCAGCAGCGGCTGGCCTTTGCGCGGCTGCTGCTGAACGGCCCAGCCTTCGTGGTGCTTGATGAGGCCACCAGCGCCCTGGATGTGGCGACGGAGAAGCGGCTCTACGAGCTGCTGGTGCAACGGGAGATGGCGTTCGTGAGCGTGGGTCACCGCCCGACGCTGAAGGAGTACCACGAGACGGTGCTGGAGCTGGATGGCAGCGGCTCCTGGCGGTTGCTGCCGGCCGACGATGCCGTTTAGTTCAGGTGTACTATGGCAAGGGATTGTGCGATTGCCGTGTCCTCCCCCGCCTCGGGTTTCCCCAGTCCTGCTGACGACTACGGGGAAGCGCGCCTCGATCTGAACGTGGCGCTCATCCCTCGCCCTCTCTCCACCTTCTGCCTGCGGGTTTGTGGCGAAGCGATGGAGGGCGACGGCATCGCCGACGGCGATCTGCTGGTGATCGACCGCAGCGTCGAGGCCCGCCCCGGCATGGTGGTGGTGGCGGTGCATGAGGGGGCTTTTCTGTTGCGCCGCCTGCAGCGGCGCGGCGCTCGCCTCTGGCTGGTGGCGAGCGACGGCGTCAGCCCGCCGATTCCGCTGTGCGGCATGGAGGAGGCTGCTGCCGCCGAACTCTGGGGCGTGGTGCTGCACGCTGTGCGTTTCCTGTTGCCGCCGCGATCACGGCGCTGAAGGGTCAATCGGGTTGTGCCAGGGGCCGGGCGGGGAGCTGACCGCGTCGCAGCAGTTCCGCTCGGAACGCCCGGGCCAGGGCGCGTCCCTCGCCGTGGGGAGTGGGCGATCCCCGCCAGGCCCGGCGCAGGTGCGAGGCCAGGGCGATCAGCCGCAGGGCCAGGCTGAGGCAGACGAGCAGCTGGAGGCAGAGTTTGAGCACGGCCGAGCCCCGCATGGGCGTGGACCAGGCTAGGCAGACCCGCCCGCGGCATGCTGGGAGCGTGTTCGCACCAGACCTCTGACGTCCGATCCAAGCCGCGACGGTTCGTCCGATCCTTTGGCGGAGGCACTCTGCGCTCCGATGGCGGGCTCCGGGCCCGAGGCGGGGCTCGATCCGCTGCCGGAGTTGAGCACCGAGGAATTGGAGACCCTCTGGGATGCGTTGGATCCGCTGCTGAACGGTTTCGGGAGCGGCGAATCGTGCCTGGATGACGCCAGCGCCTTCCTGGCCCGACTGGGCATCCAGGCGCCACCGGCGGGGGAGGGCCCGGCGGTGCCGGGTGCCCCGCTGCTGCAGTGGCTGGAGCGCTGGCGGGCCGCCGGTGGCAATCGCCAGACCCTGCGTCTGATGGTGCGCACCCTCTTGGCCCGCCGCTGATCGCTTGCTTGGCGTCCATGATCGGCTTGCCAAGCGAACGCGCCTGCCCACCCGTTCTCCGCCGGAGGGTTTGTCTGGGTGTGGCGAGCTGTGCGGGACTGCTGTTCCTGTTGATGGCGGAGAGCTTCGTTGGCTTGCCTCTGCAGGCAGAAGCGGTGCCGCCGTTGCGGGTGGGGGAGGATTACATGCTGGCGAGGAGCCGACTGGAGGCCCGGGGATGGCGGCCCCGCCTCCGCCATGCGCTGGCCGAGTGTTCCGTCTGGCCCGGCGACCGACGCTGTGCGCGGTTCCCGGAACTCGCCTCCTGCTCCCCCACGGGCTTGGGGCTGTGCCGCTTCGAATGGCTGGCTCCCGATGGCCGTTCCCATGCCGTGATCACGCGGGAAGCGAGCCCCGATGGCACACCGGGCCGAATCGATCGCTGGTTTGCGTTCCGTTGAGAGCCGCAGCACCCCGCGAATCGATCGGGCAAGCGCGGAAGAGTGGGGAAGGCATCCCTGCCGAGCCTCCAGACAAGCGCAATCTTGCTTGCTGTATGTGCCGCATTTCTATCCAAGTCTGACGGAGCATGGTACTCGCTTCCATCAGTCATGGTTAGGCCCCATGGTTGATCGGCAAAAAAGAGCGGATAACTTTGCTGGCAATGGAGGCGACACACGCCTGGAGGTTTGTCGTACAAGCCCGTCGGCTCGAACTGTCAGCGGCATGACAGGAGGAAATCAGCTGAATTCCAGGTAACTGGATGCGATGTGACAAATAGCAGATCAGCCAGCGACAATGCACAAGGCCAAGGGGTGCGATTCTTTTGCCAGGCGACGAAACACGTCGCTCACACCTCAACAATCCCATCGCAACACCGACCCATGGCTGCTTCCATTTTCCCTCTGTCCAGTTTTGAAGTATTGTCCCAGCCCCTTATTCCAATTCCGGATCCCAGCATCCCTTACGTCGAGCAAGCCTATTTCGTGCAGGTGTCCTATCCCAGTGAAGGGGGAGAAGAGACCGTGACATTTGACCTCATTTTTGAGGAGACTACCAACTTCACCCAGGGCGTGGGCCAAGCCGGCGTCATGGCGCAATCCGTTGACGCAGCAGGTGATCTGGTCATGGATCCCGGCTTCATCGCAGGCCCAACCGGCCCCTTTGGCTTTTTTAATCAGCAGATTTCTCCCGGAAAGACGCAGATTTACAGCGTAAACGTGATGCGCCCCCAGGCTCCTCCCTCGGCCGCTGCCGCCGATGCCATGCCTCAAAGCGGCACAGGCTGGCGCGGCGTGGCCAGCCTGACTAATCTCAGCACCCCTGGTCTGCTTGTCGCCACCCCGACCCAAAGACAGATTTACTTCACTAGCGATCTCAAGATGATCACAGACTCTGTTGTCTATTCTGTTCCCACCGTCTCCGGCGAAACGCGCTTCTGACATCGCGTCTGCAGCGTTGATTGCCTGGCCAGCATCGCCCGCACTTCCGCGGCGACTGGCCAGGTTTCCCTCCCACGTCTCACACCATGACCGACGATCCCCTAACCCCTCCGCCTGCAAGCGACTGGCAAGAGGTGACGGATGACAGCGATGGCTGTCGCCTGTTTCAACGGGGCCGCCATCACGACGGCACCTTCATCCGGGTCTATGTGCCCAAGCAAGCAGAAGACTCCGCTCAGCCCCTGCGGGCGATTCTCTACCTGCATGGCTTCGCCCTCTGTCTGCCGTCCTTCTACGACGCGCACATGCGGCAGTTGGCGCAGCAAGGATGGATCGTGTTCTATCCCGATTTCCAACGCAGCACCTATAAGGAGGAGCCCCTGCCCGGCGGCGAACAACCACGCGGTGCGACACGATCCGCCCCGTCAGCTCAGGCGCCCACCGCCTGGGGACGCACGACATTCAAGCTGCTGCGGCGCAAGCGGGAGGATCTCCTGCGGTTGGAGGATCTGCCCGATGAGCTGACGGGGCTGCAGAGCGGGACGCTGCGCTCTTTGAACGCCAACCTGCCTGAGTTGCGGGTGCGAGATCTGCGCCGGGTGCTGCTCCCCTGGCTGCTGATTCGCTTGGTGTTCACGGTGATCGGCTGGTTTCGACGCAACTATGCGCGCAACCTCAGCGAGTTGATCGGCACGGTGCTGTTGAGCCTGGCTTACGCGCCGAAGGATTGGCTCCATAACGCGGTGACGCTGGCGGAGAGCGCCTGGAACGACCTTGCCCGCGACCCCCGCTACGCCCACTGGCCATGCAGCCCAGTGGCGGTGTATGGCTTCGGTCATTCTCTCGGTGGGCTGCTCACCCTCAGCCTGCCGTCATTGAAATCCACGACAACGGCAAGCCGCTTTACGCCTCGGGTGATCGTCGCCTCCGATCCCGCCACCAGCACAGAGATGGGCATCCCGGGATTTGTCATCAACCTGCTCAAGCTGTTCAACGCGCCATTCACCGCCGAACCCCTACGCATTCAAGACACCGGCCCCCACATCGACAAACCCGTCGCGATCCTGCACGGGCTCGATGACACCATCGTGCGGCCACAACTCTGGGCGGAGCAGGGGGGTGGAGGGGCTTTTTCGTCTGTTGGCGGTCCGTCGAAAGCCCTGTATTTCGCCAGCTCCAACCCCAAGCGCGATCTGGTGGCCTTCCACAACCAAGCCGTCACCTCCACCCAAACCTACGACGACGACCTGTTCAAGTCGTTTGGCGGGGTAAAGCATGGCCCGAATGCCTACAATACCGAGTGGATCTGGCCTGCCCTCTGCGCCCTGTTCATCAAGGAAGTAGCGCCGCCTTACTTGTTGGAGAATTTAGGATGCCAGCCCCCCTTTGCCGTGAGTGCTGAACCGCCGCCGCCCCTCCGTCAGTGGTGGGTTTGGCTGCTGCCCTTGGCGGTGATTGCGGTGGCGGTTGTGGTGGCGTGGCGGATGCGGGCTGGAGGGTGAAGAGAATGAATCGGCGAAGCTGCGATTTGCGAAGTACCAGCTTGGGGCGGCACGGCATTCTCGCACTTGCTGACCCATCTGAACCACCGCCGCCTGACGAGATCGTATAGGAGTATTAAAATACGATTTAATTGTGACTTGAAAGAGGTATTCAGTTTCAGGGCGGTGGCTCTCCTTGTTGGGTTTTCACGCTTGTGCAGGCCAGAAGGCTTGGTGCGGCTGCTTTGGTGCAGGCTTTCTGGTCAGCAGGTTTCCCTTCTCCCTTTTGAACGAGCCATCACAAGGAGCCTGTTGCTCGTAGCGCCGACGCTCACGCCATCCAGCGCTGTTCGGCGCTTCCTTCTCTATCGTCTTCGCCTGAATTCAGGAGGCGGTTTGCTGCCTTCTGGCCAGCCGTTCCGTCTTTGCCTCCTATCCTGTGGCCCGGCAATGCTGTGCCCCTAGGGTTCCCGGTGACTTGGGAACTCCCGGAACTCGCCTCCTGTTCCCCCACGGGCTTGGGGCTGTGCCGCTTCGAATGGCTGGCTCCCGATGGCCGTTCCCATGCCGTGATCACGCGGGAAGCGAGCCCCGATGGCACACCGGGCCGAATCGATCGCTGGTTTGCGTTCC
>JBILGK010000084.1:0-4940 GCA_044351065.1 Cyanobium sp. | reverse complement strand
CTCCTGTTGGCCGAGCTCCTCCAGGCTCACCCACTGCACCTGCTCCAGAAAACTCCGCAGGGGGAGGAAGGGCCCGAGGTTGAAGCGCCGGTGGGGCGTGATCACCACCACCCGCCAGTGCTCGATGCGGGGATGGAGCTGCAGGAAGCGGAAGGTCTGGGCCGCCAGTCGGTGATGGAAGCCCGGGTCGGCGCGCATCTGCACCTCCAGGAACACCACCGGCAGCTCTTCTGAGCCGGTTTCGCTGCCGAGGGGCCAGAGCACACCATCAAGGCGGTGGCTGCCGGCCTTAAGCTCAGGCGCCGAAAAGCGGTACTGGCGGTCCAGCTCCGTGGGTACAGCCCCGCTTGGCATGGTGCCATCGGGCGCTGTGGACAGCCAACGGATCAAATCCGGCGCGGACTGGAACACCCCGTAAAACCAGCGGTCGGTGTTCAAGGCGGGGCGACGGGCTGCCGACAAGGTACCGGGCACCAGGCCAGAGGCCCTCCTCAGAAGGGCACCAGCTTCTCCAGCCCCGGATCGAACGCAACCGCCGGTGCGGCCTGCTGACGCTCAAAGAGTTTGGCGCAGCAAGTTTCACTGAGCGGGAGCAGAAACCTGCTGTTGGCAACCGTGCAGAACCGGGGAACCCCAGCCGCTTGCTGATCGATGGCCGGATCACTCACCACCAGGCTGCCGCGGTGGTGGCGGCCATCGATGCGGTCGATCCCGGCGACCAGCTCAGAAGGCATGGTCACCGTCACCCGTTCGGCGAGGAGACCGGAGCGGCAGCCACCATCCCCGCACCCTTGCAAGCCGGCCTTGCGCAGGCCCTGGCCCTCCGCACGACTCACTTCGGTTTCACGGCACCGGCGGATGTGCAGCGCTCGCTCTTCTGGAACTTCGAATCGCCGGAGGCTCGGCATTGATAGACAATCTTGCCGCCTTTCTGCTCCATCTTCTGCCAATAAAAGCCCTTGGCGGGCTTGCCTTCCGCCAGCACCTTGGCGGTGGCAGGAGTAGCGCCCAAGGCCATGAGCAGAAGCAGCGGAAGGCAGAGACGGCGATGCATCGCAGAGCTCCAGAGCGACAGTTCCAGGCCGGCAGGAGCACAGGCCATCGGAAAACTGTAGTCCTCACGGCAGCTGCGCCTCACGCCTCGGCTCCATCGGGTCCCTGGGTGCTGGGGAGGTGGCCTGTCTTCACCCAGATCGTGCAACCGTCCTCACTCCAGGGTCGGTGCACGCTGCCGGGCGGATTGCGCAGCCAGCTGCCGTTTGGATAGCGGCCATGCTCGTCCTGGAACACGCCATCGAGCACCAGAATCTCCTCACCGCCGGGATGGCCGTGGGGCTGAAACACCGTGCCCGGCGCCCAGCGCACCAGGGCCACGTGTTCCGAGCCAAAGGCGTGCAGAGGCAGCACCTCCAATCCCCGCACCAATCCCGGCAACCAGCTGGCGGTACGGGTATCCACCACCTGCCGCTGGCCGTCGGACGGATGCATCTGTTGCAGCTTCACCAGCAGCGTGCAGCCCTGCGCACTGAAGGGCGCGTGATCGGAGCCGACGGGATTGCGCAGGTAGGTGCCGGCTGGATAGTCGCCCTGCTCGTCGGAGAAGGTGCCCTCCAGCACCAGGATCTCCTCACCGCCGCCGTGGCAGTGCCGCGCGAAGCGGCTGCCCGGGGCATAGCGCACGATTGAGGTGGCCCTGGCCACCTCGCCGCCGCGGCGATCAAGCAGGCGGCGCTCCACGCCGGCCATCGGCGAGGGCTGCCAGGCCAGGGCATGGCTGTCCAGCACAGCGCGCTGGTAGAGGTCGGCATGGAGTTCCATGGGCCCCATTCTGATCAGGGCGGGCGGAGCGTCTCCTGTTCAGGTGAGCAGCGGATCCAGCAGCGGATGATTGGGCGGCAGCAAGGGATTGACCACCTTCACGCAGCGCCAGGCGGCGGGCTTTGGCCGTGAGCACGCGGAACAACCCCCCCAGGTATTTCACCGGCACCACCACATCCGCATCGGTGAGCCGCGCCAGAAGAACACGGCGGCAGGCCCCCATCCCGCCGGGGCTCGGGCTGACCGGAGCGAGGGTGGCGACGGGTCGACCATGGGACAGCACGGTGAAGGTTTGACCCCGGGCCACGGCGCGCAACAGGGCGGAAAAGGAGCGGTTGGCCTCGGACGCACTGACAACGGCAGGCGCTGGGGAGGATTCGGCCACCAGAGGGCAGTAGTGGTTTTCACTCCTTCAGGGCCCCCCGGCGCCCGCTCGCCATCACGAAATACGCCGTCTGTCACCAGCCCGATCCACAGTGCATCGGGGTTGTCGCGGTTGATCCGGCAGGAAAAGCCATGGGTGCGGTGGCCTGAGGGCAGCTGATCTCGCTACCATCCGCCCATCGGGCCGGCGGTGTGTGGCGAGGGTTCAGCTGTTCCTCTCCACCGTCTCGGCTGAGTTCCTGAGCTATCGCACTCGACTGCGCCATCTGCTCACCCGCCCGGATGTGGAGGTGAAGGTGCAGGAGGACTTCATCGTCACCGGCGATGAAACCCTGGAGATGCTTGATACCTACATCCAGGGCTGTGATGGGGTGATCCACCTGGTGGGCGACATGACCGGGGCGATGGCCAAACCCCAGTCGGTGGCGGCGATCGCGGCGCGCTATCTCGAACTGGCGAGCCGTTATCCGCTGGCGGAGTTTCTGCAGCCCGATGGCCCCTCGCTCTCCTACACCCAGTGGGAAGCCTGGCTGGCGCTGCTGCATGGCAAAAAGCTCTACATCGCCACTCCCAGCGAGGGGGCGCCGCGGGAGGAGTGCTACAGCGTTGATGCCAAGGAACAGGCGTTGCAACAGGTCCACCTCGATCGCCTTCGGGGTGTAGCGCGTTATCCAGGCACAACCTTCAGCGACCCGAACGAATTGGCGGTGGAGGTGCTGCGCTCCTTTGTGCTCGATCTGCTGGTGGCAGCCGGCCTCACCCGGCGGCCGCAGACGTTGCCTTTCGCGAGCATCGGGCCGCTGTTCAAGGGCCGCAGCGCCCTGATGGAGCTGCTGGAGCACGCCAGCCGGCCGCTGGCGCTGGTGGGCCCGGGCGGTGTGGGCAAAACTCGCCTGGCGATCGAGCACGCCTGGCGCCAGATCGGCCGCTGCAACGCGGTGCTGCTGGTGAGCGCCGGCAGCGCAGAGGCCCTGAACCGCAACCTCGCCGGCCTTTGTAAGCCGTCAGCCCTCGATCTGCCCGAGCAGGGCCTCACAGAAGAAGCCGCCCAGCGGCAGGCGGTGTTCCACTGGCTGCAGGCCCACCCCGGCTGGTTGCTGATCCTCGACAACGTCGACAGCCCGGAGGCTGCGGCGGAGGTGGAAACCCTGCTGCCCCAGCTCAGCGCCGGCCAGCTGCTGCTCACCACCCGCCTGCGCAACTGGAGCGCGGCGGTGCAGCTCCAGGAGGTGGAGGTGCTCACCCCGGAGGAGGCCACGGTCTTCCTGCTGGAGCGAACGGCAACTCGGCGCCGAATCGCGGCAGACGATGCCAGCGAGGCCCGGGCGATTGCGGTGGACGACCTGGGCGGCCTGGCCCTGGCGCTGGAGCAGGCCGGCGCCTACATCAGCCAGCGACGCCTCAGCCTGAGCGCCTACCGCCGCCAGTGGCAGAGCAACCGCCAGGTGGTGTTGGCCTGGAATGAGCCACAACTGATGCAGTACGACCGCAGCCTGGCCACCACCTGGCTCACCAGTTACCAGCAGGTGAGTGAAGCAGCCCGCACCTTGCTGCGGCGGCTGGCCTGGCTCTCGCCGGAGCCGATTCCGGAGTCTCTGCTGGAGGTGGAGGTGCCCGGAGATCCGCAGGCAGGCAGCGATGCGTGGGAGGCGATCAGCCAGCTGGAGAGCTATTCGCTGCTGAACCGCTCGGCGGAAGCACCCATCTTCTCGGTGCACCGATTGGTGCAGCAGGTGGGTCGCCTCTGGCAGCAGCAGCCGGAAGAAGCCGAACCGAACGAACTCGAACACGCCCTGGGATGGCTGAATGCGGCATTTGTGGGGGAGCCATGGGATGTGCGCAACTGGGGTGTGCTGGATCCGCTCGCGCCCCATGCCAAAGCGGTGGCGGAGTTTGCGGATCAGGCCGGGATCTCGGAGCCGAAGGAGCGACTATTCGGACAGCTCGGAACACTGCTTTATTTCAAGGCGGCCTACAGCGATGCGGAGCCACTCATGCGGCGGGCGCTGGCGATCGATGAGGCCAGCTACGGGCCCGGTCATCCCGAGGTGGCCACCGATCTCAACAACCTGGCGCAGCTGCTGAAGGCCACCAACCGCCTGGCGGAGGCGGAGCCGCTGATGCGGCGGGCCCTGGCGATCGATGAGGCCAGCTACGAGCCCGATCATCCCCTGGTGGCTATCCGCCTCAACAACCTGGCTTCTCTGCTCTATGGCTCCAACCGCCTGGCGGAGGCGGAGCCGCTGATGCGGCGGGCCCTGGCGATCGATGAGAACAGCTACGGGCCCGATCATCCGAGGGTGGCGATTTGTCTTGGCAACCTGGCCTCTTTGCTGAAAGCCACTAACCGCCTGGCGGAGGCGGAGCCGCTGATGCGGCGGGCGCTGGCGATCGATGAGGCCAGCTACGGGCCCGATCATCCCAACGTTGCCAGGGACCTCAACAACCTGGCGCTGCTGCTGCAGGCCACCAACCGCCTGGCGGAGGCGGAGCCGCTGATGCGGCGGGTGGTTGGAATCTTTGAGGTCAGCTACGGCAGCGAGCATCCCAACGTGGCCACTGCTCTCAACAACCTGGCGCAGCTGCTGAAGGCCACCAACCGCCTGGCGGAAGCGGAGCCGCTGATGCGGCGGGCGCTGGCGATCGATGAGGCCAGCTACGGCAGCGAGCATCCCAACGTGGCCATTCGGCTCAACAACCTGGCGCAGCTGCTGAAGGCCACCAACCGCCTGGCGGAG
>JBILGK010000005.1:0-137878 GCA_044351065.1 Cyanobium sp. | reverse complement strand
AACGATCGCCACCGAGGCAGCGATGAGGGGGATGCCCCATTGCTGGGGGATGGGGACGTTGCGCCCGGCGAGGGTGAGGTGGTCATAGGAGGAGAAGAGGGCGATCAGGCCAAGGGCAAGGCCGCCGAGGGCCTGGGTGAGCCCGAGGCGGTCAAAGCCAAACCAAGGGAGCTGCTGATGCGTTGAGTCTGACGGAAGCGAGGGCTGGTCGCTGCCGGTGGCTGAACCGCCAAACGGGGGGAAGGAGGAAGGCACAGAGCGCTGGTGGGAGCAGGGGGCGAACAGAAGCCCCCACAAACCAATGCCACCCCCGGTCGCACGCCCTGCGTCGCAGGGGATGTGTGGCCAAGCCAACGGCCCACCGCCGCATGCCCCCGTCAGGATGGCCACACCCTTGATCCAGCCATCCCCTTGAGCAGGCCCTTATTTGGCTCCCGGTGGACAACGCCTCCCTGGCGGCGATCCAGGCGCTGCTGCGGGGGCGGGATGGGGGGCTTGCCCCACCTGCAGGCCATGAGTTAGCTAGACGCGACTACTCTCTCCCGGATCTCAATGCGGTCACGGATCTCAGAGTAGATCTCTCCGATGGATGGATCCACTTCAAGAGTCACCGCTAATGCATAGGAAACGGATTCCGTTAGCGGGCCTGCATCCTCGCGACAGCTCACATGAATTGTCATGGTGTCACCATCAACAAAGGCAGACACCTTGTCTCCTTCGAAGACTTCGTGCTGAAGAGTGCCACGTTGCACGGCATTGTGATCGGCACCAGAGCGTTCCAGTTGTGCCTTACTTCCAATCCTCAGCTTGGAATCGGGTGATTTGAACCACAGATGGGCGCGTCGCCAACGCTCGTTGAGGGTGTGAATTGGGCTGAACCAAGCAAGGGTGACCGTCAGGGAACGCCAGCCCTGTTTTCCACTCAGGCTTGGAGGAAGGGGGAAGCGGTGCAGGGAACCGGCTTCAGCGCTGAGTGATCCACCGGAGAGGGCTGTCACGCGAGTCGCTGTGCATTCACGGATGGGATCTGAGTCCACCAAGCCGCAACCCAGGAAACGGCCAAGTTGGTTTCTGAGCTGTTGCTTGTTCTCGGGCGTCTCAAACAGATGCTGATAGTGTCCACCAGCACTTCCCCAACGAGCGCGATGAACAAGTAGAGCTTTTATCCAGAGGGCATCGGGTACTTCATGAGGTAAAGATGCGCCATCAGATGATGAGGCTCTTAGCTCGTCAAGAACTGGAATCAGCTGCACCGCGGCTCGACTCATGAGCGCTGTGGCATTGCTGGTGCCGACCATCTTGGTTATGGCATTCAGATCACCACTTCTGGCTCCTGGCGCCGCGACATATTGCCCAGGCGCGTTGGGGTGATCGACGATTTTCAGGTTTTGGTTACTGGCAAGTTCAGGCTTCCTAAATGCAGCTCGGCCACCCGGAGCCAGTAGATCGGGCTTCAGAGCACGGCGGTAGCCGGGGCCATGCCGGTTGTAGGGGCTTGGAAAGCCAGCTGGCGCAGGATCCAGCCAATGGGGCCAGTCCACGGGCTCTCCCTCATCGTGATGGGTGGCGGCCACGGTAAGTCCGTTGATCGTCTCCGCTGGGGAAAGCAGGCGCCGATTCCTGGTATCAGCGGCAATGGCTTTCATGGAAGCTTGCTGAATTTCTTCGAGAGGTTGATTGGCGATTTCGCCCCACGGTTGATCAAGGGGAATGGCTTCTTTAACATTGCCGGCGCTCACAATGAAGAGCACCTGATACTTCCAAGCCAGCCAATCCAGGAGACGTGCCAGTGGGCTGAGGCTGTGGACGAAGGGGCGGTCGTCGATGCCGATGGAGAGGTTGATCACCTTCACGCTTGCTGCTGCGGGTGGCTCATTGCCCTCACCTTCAAGGATGCGCACCACTGCACGGTGGATGAGATCAACGATCAAGGCATGATCGGCCACCCTTTCATTTGGGATTTGATCGCTAAACCGGGGCTGATGAAAAGGACGAAGGATGGGCCGCACATAAAGGGGCTGGGCCAAAGCTTCTCCTGGTCGATGGAGATCGCCCCAAATGATCAGGGAAGCCATGGCGGTACCGTGCCGGCGAAACTCCGCCGGGTACTCAGCCCCTACATCGTCTGGATCATCCACACGCAGCCTGCCAGCCAGGGCTTGATGCTGCTCAAGGGGAAGCCCATCGATCAGGGCGACCAATGGCTCGGCTGAGGAAAGAGGACGTGATGATGCCTTGAAGAAATCAGGTAGAGCCTGAGGTTTGGAGGCTGGACAGCGAGCGATCATCTGCCCGGAGGCCCGTAAAAACTGAATGTTTTCGAGTTGGATGAGCTGCAGATCACGCTCTCCCGCAAGCAGGCGTTCGACAGCCTGAACAGGCAAGCGCACAGACAAAGCGTGGTATCGGATCTCAGCGATCACCGATTCGTGATGCACGGATCCTCCGACTGCCTCGACCGCAGAGCGAACCTTGGCGGAA
The DNA here is from genome assembly GCA_044351065.1 of Cyanobium sp. Classification (GTDB taxonomy): domain Bacteria; phylum Cyanobacteriota; class Cyanobacteriia; order PCC-6307; family Cyanobiaceae; genus Cyanobium. Next base: position 135,397 of record JBILGK010000005.1, on the reverse strand, counting down.
GCGCTTGAGCGATCAGCCGAAGAAGGGTAAAAGAAGAGTTCGACTTCGCAGGGAAAATGCTCTCGTTCCCATGTGATCCGATCACGCCAGTCATCAAGGACGCCAGTTTCCTCCAGGCGATCTTGGGCAGACCAAAAGCGTAAATCGCGCAGCAGAAGGAAGACATCTCGCCACTTTGCATATCCCCTGGGAAGCGAATCTTTGTTGTTCCATAAACGGACTAGTTGCTGGAACGCCTTCTGATTGGTGAACATCAGATAGACCCTGCCGCGATAGGGCTGTCGTTCCCCTTTCTTGAGGACAAAGAAATTATCATTAGATGGAATGTCGTCTTCGTCAAACTCGGCGACAAAGCCGAGGCCTTCGATCTTTTGAACGGCTTTATAAAACTCATCCACTGCCCCGGCTGTTTCCAACACCAAGACTTCCTCAGGCTGAAGACCTGTGGCCGTGCTCTGCAGGCGAATGCGCTTGTTCTCCAGTGCATCAACCAGTTGATCGATTCGTGGCCCAAGGCGTTGCAGTTGCTCTTGCGCAGTGCGTGGGGATGGGCCGCCCCCGCCCCCACCCTTTTTTGCCCTGCCTGCTTTGGTGGGTTGGGAGAGAAGCAGAAGCGGCCGCTCAGCCATCGTGTCTTACCGTCTCGTTGACCGAGGAGGCCTTAGACCGCACCCCCCACTGCTGCAACCGCTCGGCGACGATGCGGCGCATGTCGGCCGCGGGCATGGAGAGGATGAAGCGGCGCTGGATGTCGAGGCTGAATTGTTCGAGTTCGGAGTAGCTCAGGCCGGCGAGGCGGCGGGCAAGGTGATCGTGGCTGTAGGCCAGTGATAGACCTGTGTGCTGTTCAAAGTTCTGAAACCAGGTGATACGTTGCTGCTTCCCTGGTGGCGGCAGGTCTAGACGCAGCTGGAAGCGGCGCCAGACAGCGCGATCCAGCAGTTCGCTGTGATTGGTGGCGGTAACGACGAGCACATGGGAGGGCAGCTGATCGATCTGAAGCAGGAGAGAACTCACCACCCGTTTGATTTCACCGGTTTCGTGTTGATCGCCACGTTCCTTGCCGATCACATCGAATTCATCAAAGAAAAGCAGGCAGCGCTGCGTGCGGGCCTGGGCAAAGAGCTGAGCCAGGCGCAGGGCGGTTTCGCCCAGAAAGCTGCCGATCAGGGATTCGTAGCGCACTACGAGCAGCGGTATTGCCAATTCAAAGGCAAGGGCTTCGGCGAGGGAGGTTTTGCCGTTGCCGGGGGGGCCCACCAAAAGAAGCCGGTGGCGTGGTTCGAGGTTGTGGGCCCGCAGCAGGTCGGCCCTGTGGTGCTCTTCAATCAGCTCCGCACAGGCCTGCGACACGGTGGCTGGAAGGAGCAGATCCTCCAGGCGCTTCTGGGGACGCAGCTCCAGGAGCAGGCGAGAGGCACCGTTGAGGCTGACCGGGGCTATTGGGGCCGTGGTCTTGCTGTGACCGTTGAGCTGGAGATGGGCGGCGAGTCGATCAGCGAGCACGTGGTGTTGCTTGGATCGCTCCTCGGTGATCAGGGCCTCCAGCGCGCGCCGAAAGAGCTCCTGGTTGCCCTCGGCCCCGGCGCGGACGAGTTCGATGAGGAGGTCAGCCCGGGCCATGGCGGGGACAAGGCAGGGGTGGCGAGAGCCTGCGGAGAGTCGCCGAGGCGGGTGGCTGCATCGTAACGGGAGGGGCAACGAGCCTGGACTCAGGGCGCCGCTGTTTTGACCGACCTTGCGGGCGCCTCTGGATTCAGAGATCGGCATCTATTGGGGCAGATTGGCTCAGCAGATTCAGGAAGGTTTGCAATCGGGCGCGGTTGGTATCGGAGGGATCGAGCTGGACTCGGGCGGAAAGCACAGCCGCCTGATGGAGTCGCTCAAGGCTTTTTCTTTGGCGATCAGTTGCCTCAACCTGGCGGTCTCTTGCCTCAGCTGCAAGATTTCGTTCTCGATCTGCTCGGTTTCTTTCTCGATCCGCTTCGTTCTCTCTTTGCTCCGCTCGATCGCGATCCGATTGGCGTTCATCCGCTGCTCGTAGCCGGGATCGCGACGCCAGTTGAGCATCGACAAAAACGATCGCCACCGAGGCAGCGATGAGGGGGATGCCCCATTGCTGGGGGATGGGGACGTTGCGCCCGGCGAGGGTGACGTGGACATAGGAGGAGAAGAGGGCGATCAGACCGAGAGCAAGGCCGCCGAGGGCCTGGGTGAGGCCGAGCCGGTCGAGGCCTGGCCAGAAAGGGGGTGTTGCCGGTAATTCTGGCGAAGCCGGCGGCTCCTCGCTGCTGAGTAGCAAACGATAAGCAACTCAAGCAACTGAGATACAATCCAATGAAAGTTTGGTCTGCAGATTTTTCGCTGACTCACTCCTGGCTTGAAAATACGACCCCATTTCAAGTCTATTGCCTCAAAAAGTGTACTTGCATCTGTCTTGCGAGAAGGTTATCGTCCAAGAGCTTCCCTGATGCAGGCTGAAATATTGGCACTAGAGGGAGGGTCCCCTAGAGCGCCACCATAAGTATTAATTCCAAGGTCTGACGTTCCCTGGGTGCACATATGGTACTTCGTATGCGTCTGCCACCAGTATTTTTGCCCACTGGGCATGAATAGATTCCAGCTACAGCAAGGGTCACAGGATTCATATTGAACCTGTACGAATATGCTGTAACCCCGAGTTTGCCTAAGGGCTCTTCTGACCTTCTCGATAATGCCAGGCGCCAAGCCAGAGAGGTCCATTCCTTGTCCCACAGCCTCCTCAATAAGAGTCTCAGCCAAATGCGCAGAACCCATTGCAAGTGCAGCCACTATATTGCTAATTGCCTGTATATTTTGGAGGGTGTTTATAGAATTCAGCAATTCAAGGCCAGCATCTTCGCTCGTCGGACTTTGTCCGGCAGTAGTTATTCGTATTCCCGCGAGTTTCTTCTGATATTCGTTGGGATAGCCAGGTGAGGGCGGGAAACATTCTCCGCAGAATAAGCCCATGGGATCCACCCTCCCCACCGGCCCATTCCCCACAAACCGATACCAGTTGTTGTCCCCCGCATCAAACCCCAGCGGATCAAGCATGATAAACCGCCCAAGACTCGGCGAATAATCCCGATTGCGCACATAGCCCAGCCCCGTGGCTTCGGTGAACTTCAGCCCCTGGAAGAGATGCTGCCAGGGCACCAGCGGCGTGCCGAGCTGCTCTGTCCAATCCGGGTTCAGCAGGAACACCTCGCCGTAGGGGTTGTACACCATCCGCTGGATCAGATCACCGGTCGCCTTGCCCGGCACGCCCGATGCGGCGATCAGGGCGGTGGTGTTCCAGTTGCCGTCTTGCAGCGCATACACTCGCTCGCTGCCGCGCTCGCGCAGCACCATCGCGTCCACATACACCGGGCTCCACACATAGCGCGCCTCTGCTGTGGCTCCCACCGCGCCGCCGCTGCGCAGCCGTTCCTCCAGCACCTGCCAATCGGCCGAATAGAAGAGATCGCGGATGGCCGCCGTGGCCGCATCGCCCGCCGCGTTGGCGGCCACCTGTTCGCTGATGCGGCGGTTCAGGCCGTCGTAGCCATAGGCCGCCTTGAGCACGCCGCCGCTGCTGCTCACCCTCACCAGTCGGTTCCAGGCGTCGTACACCAACTGGCGGCCCTCGGCGTCGGTGGTGAGGTTGCCGTTGGCGCTGTAGCTCAGCGGCGTGCCGCCCACCGTGGTGTATTCGTTCTGGGCATTGGCGCTGCGGCTCTCGGGGGTGCCGTCCTTGGTGAAGGTGGTCCAGTTGCCCAATGCATCAAACTGCCACTGCTGGCTGCTCACGCCACCGCCGCGATCGAAGTTCGCCAGCTGGTTCAGGCCGTCGTAGCTGTAGCTCTCGCTCAGGCCTGCCTGCAAGGCATTGCTGCGCGTCAGCCGGTTGCTGTTGCGGTCATACGTATAGCCATAGCGATCCACATCCACCGCGCCGGCGCCGCTGCCGCTGAACCAGCGCTGATCCACCAGCCGCCCGAAGCGATCCAGCCCCGTGTATGGGTCGCCCGCATCGCCCGTGGTGCCGTTCTGGCTGATCATGCTCAGCGTGATCCCCACCTCCGGCCGGGCCCGCTCCACCACCTCGCTCGCCCCCAGATAGCGGTAGCTCTCCAAGGTGGTGGCGCCATTGCTCAGGCGGCTGAGGCGGCTGATCGCCGCATCGAGGCCGCTGTCGTAGCCGTAGCCCACCACGTAGCCATCGGGATGGGTGAGGCTGGTGGGGCGGCTGTGGTTGCCGCCTGCAGTGAGGCTGTAGCCATAGCTCACCTTCGGGGTGGTGGCCAGATCGATCGCGCCCAGGTGGCTCTGCCATTCGATCGTGAGCTGCCCGAAGCCGTTGAACACCCGCCCCACCTGGTTCAGCACCGCGCCGCCGCTGGCCGCGTCGTAGCTGCTGGTGAGGGCCGCCAGGCCAGCGCCGTCGTAACCCACCTCGATCCGCCGCACCGCTCCATCCACGCCCGCGCCCAACGTGGTCACCGCATCGCTGATCCGGCGGCCCAGCACGTCGTAGCCATAGCTGTGCACCGTGCCGTTGCGGTCGCTGCCGCTGAGTCGATCGCCGAGGGCATTGAGCTGATAGCTGTCCTTCTGGCTGGCGCTGGCCACTCCCGTGAGCGGATCGGGGTACAGCACCGCCGTGAGCAGGTCGTTGGAGTTGATCGCGCTGCCCGTTGCCGTGCGCGCCTCATAGAGGTATTGGGTGATCTGCGCTGGCGTGCCCGCCGGTTGCACCGCCTCGATGCTCACCACCTGGCCATTGCCGTTGTAAGTGGTGCGGGTGGTCACATCCGTGTCGCTGCCAGGGGCGCCGCCGGTGGAGTTGGCGATGCTGGTGGTGCGGCGGCCGAGGGCGTCGTACAGGCTGCGCTGCACCCGGCCCATCGGATCGGTCACATCCCGCAGCCGCCCTGCGGCGTCGTAGCCGTAGAGGGTCACCAAGGCCGTATCGCTGGCGGCCGGCGGCGCGGCCGGGCGGCTATAGGCGGTGCCGCCGTTGCTGCCCACGCTCACCGCCGCCGTTTGCCGATCGGCGGCGTCGTAATAGGCGGTGCTGCTGCTCACCCTCGCCCGGATGCCGCTGCTCGCCGTGCCCAGGGCGCCGGTGGCGGTTGGATCGGCGTCGTGGAAGCGCTGGCGCTGGCTGGTGAGGATCACATTGCCGTTGGCGTCGTAGCTGCTGTCTTGCTGCTCCAGCACCACGGAGTTGGCCAGGCTGGCCGCATCGGCCCAGCTGCCGCTGGGCAGGTTGCCGAGGCTGACGCTGCGGATCAGCCTGCCGGCGCCATCGAAGCTGCTCTGCCGCGCCGGGCCGTTGGGCAGCAGCGATTGGATCGTGTTGCCGCGCTGGTCAAACCAGCTGTCGCTCTGCAACTTCACGTCGTAGACAGCGCCGCTGCTTTGATCCACCAGATACTCCTGCCCGCGGAACATCCGGCCCTGGTTGTCATAAAAACTGCGCGAGAAACGGCGGCGCTTGGCCGGATCCGGCGCATCGGGCACGCCATCGTTGTCGGCATCGGCCGTGATCGCCACGCCGTCGCCGTCGTACTGGGCGCGGCTGATCACCTGGCCCAGGTTGTCGTAGCTCTGCCAGCTCACCTGGCGGTTCACGCTCTCGGCCTCCACGGCCTCCACGCCGCTTTTGCTCGCCACCTGGCGGTCGCGCCAGTCATACGCGAACTCGCGCACCCGGTTGGCGCCGATCCCCGGCAGCGCCACCGACTGGGTGAGGTTGCCGTTGCCCACCCCGCCGTTGTCGTAGGTGTAGGCCGCCACCTGCACCAGGTTGCTGCTGCCGGTGTTGTTGCTCGGGCTCCACTTCTGGCCATTGGCCGTGCTGTCGTTCGTGCCGATCCAGGTGCTGCTCAGCCGGCGCCTGCCGTCGTACACCGAATAGGTGATCGTGCCGGTGGGGCTTTGCTCGCGCTCCAGCAGGCCCTGCTTGTTGTAGCTGTAGCGGGTGCGGTAATAGTTCACTCCCTCCGTCCCCAGGTTGGGCGCCGTGCTCCAGCTGAGGCCGCTGAGATCGAAATAATCGTCGCGGTGGGTCAGCTGGCCCGCCGCATTGCTGTAGCTGCGGCTCAGCGATTGCAGAGTGCTGATCGCCTCCGTGCCCGTGGGCAGGCCGCCGCTGCTGGCTGGCGTGGCGCTCATCGTGAGCGTTTCGCTGTAGCTGCCGCTGGCATCCTGGCGCGTCACCACGGTGGGGCCGGTGGCCTGGCCCGTGGCGCTGTTCCAGCCCGTGTAGCGCCGCATGCTGCGGGCCACGTCGTCGTACACCGTGATGTCCACATTGCCGTTGGGGTCGGTTTCGCGGATCACCCGCCCCAGGCTGTCGAGCGCATGGGTGGTGGTGAGATGCAGGCCTCCGCCCGGCGGTGTGCTCCAACCCGCCGGCAGATCGCTGTAGCCCCCCGCGCCTGCCCCCAGGCTGGTGTTCACATCCACGATCCGCTTCAGCACCGTGCCGCTCACCGCGTCGTATTGCGTGAAGGTGAGGAAGCCATCGGCATCCTGGCTCCAGATCTCCCGCCCCACCCGATCGAACGCCTGGCGGCTCACGGCCGCCGTGCCCGGCCCGTTCTGATCCGCCCCCACCAGCGGCAGCGTGGTGGTGACCATCGAGGCCTGGGTGCTGTTCAGATACCACGCATACGAATAGCTGGTGGTCTGGGCGCCCGTGCCGTCGTCGTTGCGGAAGCGGGTGACGCTCGCCAGCGGATTCACCGTCTGAGGCGCCGCCCCCGCCAGGGTGATGCTGCGGTTGAAATACGTGTAGCTGGTCTGGGGCACGATGCCGCCCAGTTCGCCGCGGGTGAGCGCCACCGCCTTGAGGAAGCCGCGCGCATCGCCGGCGCTGGTTTCGGTGGCGGTGGTGCTGGTGCCGTAGCTGCTGCGGGTGATCGCCCCTTCGCTGTCGCTCAGGTATTGGTAGTTGCCCGCCACCTGGTTCAGCAGGTCGTCGTAGGCCTCCAACGTCGCCAGGTTGGTGGGTAGCTGCACGCTCTCGGGCGTGGCCTGCAACGCCGGGAGGCCCGTGCTGGCGTCGTAGGCGGTGAACGTGCCCCACTGCTTGCCCACCAGGGCGGGGTTGGCGGGATCCACCAGCACCCGCTTCACCTCCAGCATCGTCTGGCCCGAACCATTGGTGTAACGGATGGTCTGGTTGCCATCCGGGCCGGTTTCGGTGGTGCGATACCGCCAGCTGTTGAAGCCCGTGCCGCCGCCCGTGCGGGTGAAGTAGTCGAAGCTGGTGGTGCCGATGCCGCCCGTGCAGGTGGTGCAACCCGCCCCTTGCTGGTCGTGGCGGCTCACCCGGTTCTGGCTGTCGTAGGCGTAGAAATCCTTGGCGTACGGCGCCAGCTGGGCGTTGCTGATGGTGTTGCGATCCAGACCCGCCGCGGCCAGCCGCCGCTGGCTGTCGTCGTCGAGCACATAGGCCAGCACGGAACGGCCCCGGCTGTCGGTGCTGTAGCGGAAGGCGCTTCGCTCCAGCTCGGACCCTGCTCCATCGCGCACCACCATCTCGCGCAGATCCCCCGCCCGGCCGATCACCACCCCGCCAACGCTGGTGGCGGTGGTGTAGTGGCTCAGCTCGGTGCGCCGCAGCAGCGTGCCATCGGCCCGCTCCACCCGGATTTCGCTGAGGCGGCCCGCGCTCGTGCTGGTGGCGCCGGTGTAGGTGAAGCGCTGCACCTCATCCGCCGTGGCGCTGCCCGCCTGGAAGCCGCGGCGCACCGCAATGCTGCCGTTGGCGTTGAGGGTGGCCTCCACCCGGTTGCCCGCCGCGTCGCTCTCGCCCAGGTATTGCCCCCGCCGGCCCGCCGCCACCGCCGTGCCCATGCCCCCGAAGCGAATCGTGCTGCCATCGGCGCCCTTGTAGTGCAGCTCGGCGCTGGCGCCGCTGCCCACCACGCGCAGCACATCGGTGGCCCCGGAACTGACGCTGCGCACGTAGAGGCTGGCATCGGTGGCCGAACGCTCGAAGGTGCGCACATCCGTGCCGTTGAACGGCAACGCAATCGAGCGGGGGCCAAGAAAATCGCTCTGGCGCAGCACCAGCTTCGGGGTGGTGCTGTAGCTCCAGCCATTGCCCGCCACGATGCCGCCGGCCGTGGCCGCCGTGTTGTTGCTCCACTGCAGCGGGGAGCCGATGCCGGAGGCAGAGCGAACGTCGCCGCTGCCGGTGTTGATGGTGAACGAGCTGAAGCCCGAGGCTGGACACACCTGGCAGCTGCCATCGCTGCAGGGGCAGTCGTTGGGTGTGGATGACGTCGGCTTGTCGCAGGGAATTGGTGTGGAGGGAGGGGGGCAGGGGCAGCCCAGCGTGGTGGTGATGGAGAAACAGGCGTTCGCCGCCAGTGCGCCCTCTGTCCCCCCGTCGCCGCTCAGGCCGGTGATCGAGGCGCCGCTGCTGCTGCCGCTCGCCTTCGACCAATCGAGCAGCTGCGCCTCGCTGATCAGTGTGGCTGCGGTGCCACCCCCCAGAGCCAGATCCTCCAGGCCGGGCAGCAGCCCTGCGCCGCTGGCGAGGTAGCTGTCCAGGGCTCTGCTTCCCCCCAGTGGGCTGAGGAGGGGGGAGGGCGAAAGCAGTCCGCCAGTACTCGGAAGGGAAGGATCCATTGCGGCAAGTGCACTGAGCCCACAGCCTCAGACTTCCAGGCGTTGCCCGATGCCAGGCAGGGTGTCTTTCCGTACTGCTACTAGCGGCTCGGGGCATATCGCTGCAGCAGAGCTGGTGATCTTCATGATTCTCAGTGATTATGGGCTGCGTTTGTGGCTCGCCGTGGGGCGGGCTTCTTTCTTCGCGATAAGCAACGCTTATCCGCCAAAGTGTTTCGCCCGTGCCCGAGGCTATCTATCCTTTCGCGACTTACCTGGCTCCACCATGGCATTTACGACCTCATTTCGCGATGCCCTTGTTAGGGCAGCGGCCCTTCCTGGTCTCTTTGCGCTGGTTTTGGTCGCCGCTGCCCCTTCACGGGCCTTCCCGGTGAGTGGCTTCTCCGATGGCTTCGCCCCGGCGAACTGGACGGTGACGGCAGATGATCCGGGATTTGTTGATGCTTCCGGGGCTCCTGACACGCTGACGCTGCAAGGCCCGGAGGACGGCAGTGGGGATGAAAAAATCTTTACCTTCTCCCTGCAGCTGCCTGCCACCAGCCCAGCCCTGGGCTTCCGCTGGGCTTATGCATCCTCGGACTCTTCCGCTTTTTCGGATCAGTTTGGCTACATCCTCAACGACACAGGCTTTGTTAATCTCAGTGATTCCTTTGGCCCTTTGACCCAGTCCGGATACAGCAAGATCTCAGCCAACCCCGGGGATACCTTTGCCTTCGCCATCAAGTCAACCGATAGCCTGGGTGGTGCCGCCAATGTTGCTATCACCTCCCTCCAGGCCGGACAGGCTCAGCAGATTCCCGATTGCCTGCCTTGCGTCCCCGCCCCCCTGCCCCTGCTCGCTCCCCTCGCGGTTTCTCTGACCACGCGGCGCCTGCGACGTCTCTCGCTCCCTTTGCGGCGCCGCTCGTTCACCCCAGCTGCTTGCGGATCTGCCCCAGGTACTGGTCGATCATGTGATCGCTGATCAGGTCGGTGACGCCCTCGCGGGCTTGCACCGTGCCGCTGCCGCGCAGGCGTTGCTGCAGGGCCAGGAAGTCGTCCTTGTTGAGCATCGCCGTCTCGGCGGCCGCAGCACCGGGGCTGGTCAGGGCGGCCTCTTTCGAGCCGGTGGCGTCCTTCACGTCCTTCACCCGGCCCTTGTCGTCGAAGTGCAGCAGATGGCCGCTGTGGCGGTAGCCCGGCGGCACCCGCGGCACGATGTCGGCGTCGTTCACCAGGCGGTGATAGCAGCCTGCCAGGGCGGAGCCGATGGCGGTTGCCGCGCTGTCCTGGGCCACAGCCGGCTGGCCAAAGGTGTAGAGCGCCCGCACTTGGCGGTCGGCCGCCCAGGTGGCCGCCGCCAGCACCGCGATCGCCCCCCCCAGGCTGTGGCCCGTCACCAGGATCGGCAGGCTGCGGCGCGGCTGCAACAGCTTCTCCAGCTGCGGTTGCAGGGCGGTGAACTGCCCCCAGAAGCCAGCGTGCACCTTGCCAAGACCCGGCACCGTGCGGGGCTGCACCTTGAGGTTGCTGAGCCAGTCGGCCGTGCTCTCGGTGCCGCGGAAGGCCACCAGCACCAGGGTGGCGGTGCTGGCCAGGAAGCCCTGGGCTGCCCCCGCCTCCACAAAGGAGCAGTCGTGGAAGCCCCAGGCCCGCGCCTGCCGCTCCACCTCCGCCGCCGGGCTGTAGGCCAGCTCGCTGGCCAGGGCCAACGACAGGCTGGTCTGCCAGTCGAAAACGCGGCGCTCCAGGGAATCCAGCCGGAATTCCGCCTTGGCTGCCGCTGGCACTCCCGGCTTCGACGTCGCCACCCGGGGGGGAGCCGGGGCCGGCGCGGTGGCTCGCCCGCCGAACAGACCCAGCGACTCCTGCTCCACTCCGCCGGCGGGGGCGGCGGATCCCAGCTGCGGTGTGCCCACCGTCACGCTCACATGCAGCTGCAGGGGGATCGTCCAGCTGGACACGGCCGCGCCGGCCGCCACCGCGGGAGCTGCGGGAGCTGCAGGGGCAACGGGTGGAGCGAGGGGGGGCGTGGTGGCCTGCAACAGCTCCTGGCGCAGCGGCTCCGCCTCGGCGGGCAGCTCCTGCTGGCGGATGTGGCGCACCAGCCGACTCACCCGCACCCCCTCATTGGCCAGCCAGGCGATGCGCTGCTCGCCCATCCACTCCTGCCACACCCGCCCGTCGCTGGTGACCACCGCGCCCGCCTTGTTGCGCTTCGGCACCCCGGAGTGGTGCAGCGCCACCACCTCCCACTGGTCGTTGAACACCGGCGAGCCGGAGGAGCCCGGGTCGGTGTCGGTCTGGTAGTGGAGGAACAGCTCCAGTTCGTCCACCACCTGGTTGTTGCGGATCGCCAGCTGCTTCGGTTCGCCGTTGGGGTGCTGGATGATGTTCACGGTCTCCCCCACCAGCAACTTGCCGGTGTCCTCGATCAGCGGCAGCCAGCCATAGGCGGCCAGCTCCGGCTTGGGGGCCACAGCCACCAGGGCGTAGTCGTGTTCGAGGTCGCTGAGGAACAACTCCGTTGGAGCAAGGTCGAACACCTCGCTCGCCTGGATCTCACCGCTGGCACTCTCCTGGTAGTTGAACTCCACCAGGGAACGGCGTGCCTGCGCGGCGGTGGGCAGCACATGGTGGTTGGTGAGCAGCAGCCGGGGGGAGACCAGAAAGCCGGTGCCGTAGCCGAGGGCATCGCCGCCCTCATCGCGGATCTGCACCCGCCCCACCGCCCGGGCCACCCGCAGGCCCTGCTCGAAAAAGCGCAGACCCATCAGGTCGTTGGTGTCCAGCACCCGCTCCAGGGCGCGCGGGAACTCCAGCGGGGTGCGCCCCGGACCCCGGGGATCAAAGGCCAGACCCTGCTCCTGCAGGGTCAGCACGAAATCGGGATCGGCATGCAAGCGGTTCATGCGATTGCGCACCAGCTCCGGGGTGTTGGCCGCGATGCTCAGAATCTTTCCGCTCTTGATGCGGGCCAGATTGCTGCGGCGCTCCTCCTGCCGCTGCTGGTAGCGCTCCTCCGTCGCCGTGATCGCACTGAGGATGGACATGGTCCTTCCGTCCGGAATCTCACCGTAGGAAGAACAGACGGATCGGCCAACAGCCGCGCCAGGCTGGAGAGAAGGGACGTAGACGATCGGCGCCTGCTGCTCTGCCTGCACTTCCCCTGGCCGCAGCGAGGATGGCGAACCAGCCCGCCCACAGATGAAGTTCCACCTGTCGCGCTGCCTCGCAGCCCTGACGATGGCCCTCAACCTGGCCGCAGCCCCCGCCCTGGCCGCGCAGCGGGACGCAGATCCGGCCCTGTGGGTGGTGCGCGATGCCGATACCACCCTCTATCTGTTTGGCACGATGCACTTTCTCCCCAAAGACCTGGCCTGGTTCGACGAGGCCGTATCGGACGCCTTTCAGGCCTCGAACGAACTGATGCTGGAGTTGCTGCCTGTGGACAACCCGGCCGCCCTCGCGCCCCTGATCCTCCGGCTCGCCGTGGATCCCGACGGACGCACCATGGCCCGGAGGTTCACCCCGGCGGACTATGCGGCCTATGTGCAGAGGCTGGAGCGGATCGGCCTGCCCGCCGCTGCGCTGGAACCGATGGAGCCCTGGTTCATTGCGGTCACGGCCGCCTCCCTGCTGTATGCAAAAGCGGGGCTGGATCCGCAAAACGGTGCGGAGGAAGTGCTGAGCCGGGCCGCTCGCACCGCCGGCAAGACCATCACGGCCTTCGAGACCCCGGAAGAGCAGTTCTCCCTCCTCGATTCCGCCCCCGAGGCCGAGCAACTGGCCGGCCTGCGTGAACTCCTCGATCACCCCGACGAGGCGCTGGCGCTCGTGCGGACGATGCTGACGCACTGGGCCCGCGGCGAGGCGGAAGAGACCGGGCGACTGATGGACGAGAGCCTGAAACCCACGCCGCAAACCGCCCGCCTCCTGCTCCAGGAACGCAACGTCCGCTGGGCGGCCCAACTCCAGCGGCGGATGGATCGTCCCGGTGTGGTGTTCGTCGCCGTCGGCGCCGGCCACCTCGCCGGCCCGAACAGCGTGCAGGAACTGCTGCTCAAGGCAGGCTTCCAGGTGGAGCGGATTCGCTACTGAGGCAGGAGGGCGGGCGGAGGAGGAGGCGGAGGCGGAGGTGAAGGAAGCGCTCAAAACGATCGGACTGGAGATTCGCCAGGTCCCGCAGCCCGCGCAAGACGCCGTTGCCCCAACGCCCACCGCCGTGCACCAGGGGCGTTCCGGCGAGGCCCCCCGGAGCGCGCGCGCAGACCTTCCCTGTGACCACTGCCCAGATGGTGCGGAGGGGTGATGCGGCTGGTGCCGCCGGCGGGGCGTTGCCGGCGAATTTGGGTTCGCCAGGCGAGCGGAGAGGCCGGCTTCCACTGACGGGAAGTGGAATCATCCATGCGCTCCCCGATCAGCCCTGCCAGAGCTCGCTCAGCGGGGATGTGGAGCAACTGGTGGGGTGGGGAACGGGATACCGTGACGGCGACGGGATCATGCCCTGCCCATGGACCAGGCCACCCACAACCGGATCGTGTCGTTCCTGTGGGGCATCGCCGACGACGTGCTGCGGGACCTGTTCCGGCGAGGCAAGTATCCGGATGTGATCCTGCCGATGTGCGTGCTGCGGCGGCTGGATGCGGTGCTGGAGCCCAGCAAAGCCAAGGTGCTGGCAGCCAAGCAACAGCTGGATGCGGCCAAGATCAAGGAGCAGGATGCGGCGCTGCAGGCGGCGGCGGGTCAGGCGTTTTACAACATCTCGCCCTTCGTGCTGCGCGATCTCACCAGCCGCGGCAGCGAACAGCAACTGCGCGCAGATTTTGAAGCGTACCTGGAGGGGTTTTCGGAGAATGTGCAGGACATCCTCGAGAACTTCAAGTTCCGCAACCACATCCCCACCCTGTCGCGCTCCGATTCGCTCGGCACGCTGATCAGCAAATTTCTGGATCCCCAGATCGATCTCAGCCCGGCAGCGCTCGACAACCACGCCATGGGCACAGTGTTCGAGGAGCTGGTGCGCCGCTTCAACGAAGACAACAACGAGGAGGCGGGCGAACACTGGACCCCGCGAGATGCGGTACGGCTGATGACCACCTTGATGTTCCGGCCGATCGCCGCGCTGGTGAAAAGCGGCAGCTATCTGCTGTATGACGGCGCCTGCGGCACCGGCGGCATGCTCACGGTGGGGGAGGAAACCCTGCGCGAATTGGCAGCAGCGCACGACCAGCAGGTGGTGACGCACCTCTACGGCCAGGAAATCAACCCGGAAACCTATGCGGTCTGCAAGGCCGACATGCTGCTGAAAGGGGAAGGGGAGAACGCCAACAACATCATGGGCGGTGCGGAATGGTCCACCCTGGCGCATGACGCCTTCCCGGCGCGGCTGTTTGATTTCATGATCTCCAACCCGCCCTATGGCAAGAGCTGGAAGAAGGATCTGGAGGCCATGGGAGGCAAGAAGGAGATGAAGGATCCGCGCTTCCAGGTAAATCACCGCGGCGAAGTGTTGTCGCTGGTAACACGCTCCAGCGATGGCCAGATGCTGTTTCTGGCCAACATGGCCAGCAAGATGAATCACGATTCGCCCCTGGGCAGCCGCATCGCCCAGGTGCACAATGGCTCCTCGTTGTTCACCGGTGATGCGGGCTCGGGCGAGAGCAACATCCGCCGCTGGCTGTTTGAGAACGACTGGGTGGAGGCGATCGTGGCCCTGCCCCTGAATCTCTTCTACAACACCGGCATTGCCACCTATGTGTGGCTGCTCAGCAACCGCAAGACGCCCGAACGCCAGGGCCAGGTGCAGCTGATCGATGCCAGCGGCTGGTTTCAGCCGTTGCGCAAGAACCTGGGCAAGAAGAACTGCGAACTGGGCCCGGCCGATATCGAGCGGGTGATGACGGCCTATGACGCGATGGAGGAGAGCGAACACGCCAAGGTGTTCGCCAATGAGGCGTTTGGCTACTGGAAGGTGAGCGTGGAGCGGCCGTTGCGCCTGCACAGCCGCATCACCCGGGCGGCGATCGAGGCGCTCCGCAGCGCGTCGGGCGACCAGGAGATCCGCGAGACGTTCTGGGGCGACTATGGCGACGGCCTGCGGAACAACTTCACCAGCCTCAGGCCGGAGCTGGAGCAGCGCCTGCGCGACTGGAGCACTGGCGACGACGCTGCAGAGGACAACGACGAGGATGCCGACGACGAGGGCGACAGCCAACCCAGCGGCAAGGGGGGAATCCCGGAAAAGCGCCGCAGGAAGCTCCTGGATCCAGCCACCTGGCAGCGCGATGCCCAGCTGGCGGCGGCGGCCGAGGCGCTGCGGGAGCTGTTCGGCGAGGAGCTGTTCGACGACCACAACCATTTCCGCAGCGAGGTGCAGAACGCCCTCAAGCTGCAGGGCCTCAAACTCAGCGCCCCAGAGCTGAAACTGCTGCTCAAGCAGGCGAGCTGGCGGGAGGAAAGCGCCCCGCCGGTGATCGCCAAGGTGCACAAGGGCGGCCGGGTGGCGGCCGATCCCCTGCGTGGCCTGTTCCCGCAGGAGATCGGCGGCAAAGCCTGCGTGGTGGAGTATGAACCCGATGCCGACCTGCGCGACAGCGAGCAGATCCCGCTGCTGGAGGAGGGCGGCATCGAGGCCTTCCTGCAGCGCGAAGTGCTGCCCTACACCCCCGATGCCTGGTTCAACCCGGAGGCCACCAAGGTGGGCTACGAGGTGAGCTTCACCCGCCACTTCTACAAACCCAAGCCCCTGCGCACCCTGGCCGAGATCGCCGCCGACATCCGCGCCATCGAAGCGGAGGCCGAGGGCCTGCTGGATGGGCTGCTGGTGGGAGCGGGCTGAGGGGCTCCTTATGCAACGCAGCCTTCACCATGGCGCCGCCAGGGCTCCATACGCAACGCTGCGTTTAACATGGAAGCCTGTGGCGTCCATGCGAAAAGCTGAGCGATGCATGGAGCCGAGTCAGACCTGCTGGCCCCCTTGCCAGGTGGGGGCCTCCCGAAAGGCTCATAGAGGAGGACTGAGGTGACCAAGGAGATTCTGCTGGAGCCCCACTTCGAGGGGGAGAGATTTCGCAACCACAGTCTGCCGCTGGCGCTGCTTCGGGATCTCGAAGCACTCCAGGGGATCATTCTCGAAATCGCCAAGGATGATTACAGACAGACGCATCCAAATCGCCAGCGTCTGCCGCGTGGATTCAGCGAACATCTGGAGCTGCATCTGAGCACTCGCCCAGGCAGTTTTGTGGCTGAAGTGGCTCTGATCAAGGACGATGCTCTGCTAGCTGGCTGTGATCCACACCTGGATCAGGCCAGGCGAGCTTGTGCACGCTTTGTGGATGCCCTTGCCCATGTTCAGGAGCAACGGCAGGGACCTCCCCCCCTTCTGCCGGATGCGGCCTGGTCTTATTTGGAAAAATTCGGCAGGGGCTTGCAACCGGAGGAAAGCATCCGCCTCACAGGAGTAGGCGCCGTTGAAGTGCAGCTCACCCGGGAGCTGCGCCGCCGCCTGCTGCTCAGTCGCCCTGGCAGTGAGCCGCTGACCGAAGAGGTGCGGGTGTTGGCAAAACTCGGGGATGTGCGGCCCAGAGAGCATGTAATGACCTTGGTGCTAGGAGATGACCGGATGATTTCTGCCGTGATCAGCGATCAACAGGTCAACGATCTCGGCCCGGTGAAGGTCAGCGAATTTGGCAGGCGTTGGGTCCTGATCAAAGGAATCGCCAGCCTGGATGCCAACCAGCAGCTGCTGCGGATCGAAGAAGCAGAAACAGTCGAGCCACTGGATGCGCTGGACCCTTTGGTTCAGCTGGAGCAGCTGCGGCAGTTGCCGGCCGGCTGGCTGGATGGCGAGGGGCAGCCACCGGATCCCGAGCTGCTGAACTTGGTGGGGCAGTGGCTTGAGGAACACCAACACGATGATTGCGAGCCACCCCGTCTATATCCCACAGCAGAGGGTGGGGTGGAGGCAGAGTGGCGAATCGGGAGGCTGGATCTATCGATTGAGTTCGATGCCAGGAGCGGCATGGCTGAGTGGCATGCCTTGGATCTGGATTCCGGCGTGGTGGACGAGCAGCAGGTCTCCCTTCGCGACGTCTCCGGGCTGAAGTCGCTTGGGGTCAAGCTGCAGCGCGTGTTGGCTGATGGGGGAATGAAGCCCTCGGCGGCTGCCGAGGGGGGGCCGGCATGAATTCACATACTCCGCTCTTGCGCCAGATTCATCCTTCGTTTCTAAAGGGCAACCAAGCCAGCACCCAAGCGTTCCGGCCCACACCGAAAGACAAAGATCGGTTGTCGTTTGACGATGGCGATCAGATCTCGGCCCAGGCTGCCTGGAGTCGTTACACCAATGAACGGGGGTTGCAGTCGGTCGGCGTCTTGGCCGTGGCTGTCCAGGAATGTGAGGGTGAAAATCTGGAGGTGGTCCCCGATGGAGTGCCTGATCCAGAACATGTATCCGTGAACTTCGCGGGGAAGACCAACGGACAACGCAAGACAATCAGCAAACACCTCCGGGATTTCGCCATGGCCAGGGGGTGGAAGGCTGGGCCTGTGGATGCGACTGAATGATTGAGAATCTGAAGCCTTATCCAGAGTACAAGGATTCAGGGCTGCCGTGGCTTGGGGAGGTGCCAGCGCATTGGGAGATCAGACGCAATGGCGGGTTGTTCCAGCAGCGCAATGATTCGGGCGATAACGAGTTGCCGATTCTGGAGGTTTCGCTGCGAACGGGTGTGCGGGTGCGCGACTTCAGCAGATCCAAGCGCAAGCAGGTGATGTCCGACCGCTCGAAATACAAGCGAGCTGGGCAGGGCGACCTTGTCTACAACATGATGCGAATGTGGCAGGGAGCCGCAGGGATCGCACCCGTGAGCGGCCTGGTCAGCCCGGCTTATGTGGTGTGCAGAGCCCTGCCTGGCATTGACTCTGGCTATTTCTCCAGGCTCTTCAAGACGGACGACTACCTGGCAGAGATTGATGCCGCATCGAGGGGAATCGTCAAAGACAGGAACCGACTGTATTGGGATCAGTTCAAACAAATCTGTAGCCCCTTGCCACCGGCCGCCGAACAAGCCGCCATCGCCCGCTTCCTCGCTTGGGCCACCAACCGCCTGGACCGCGCCATCGGAGCCAAGCGCCGCATCATCGCCCTGCTGCAGGAGCAGAAGCAGGCCATCATTCATCGCGCCGTGACGCGGGGGCTGGATCCCGCCGTGCCGCTCAAGGATTCAGGGATTCCCTGGCTGGGGGAGATTCCGGAGCATTGGGAGGTCATGAAAATAAGAAGCCTGGCAGAGGTTTACGGAGGGATGACACCAAGCAAGTCAGCCGAGCGCTACTGGACTGGAGATACACCCTGGATCAGCCCAAGAGACATGAAGAAGATCGAAGTTACTGGCTCCATCGCACACATAAGCGACGCCGCAGTCAGAGAGACAGGTATAGCTGTAATCCCTTTTCCGGCAGTTCTATTTGTTGTGCGCGGAATGATACTGGCACGCAAGCTTCCAGTAGCGGTGACGCGGATTCCTGTAACGCTCAATCAAGACATGAAGGGTCTGGTACCGAGAGTCGGCATCAGCGCGGAGTACCTAGCCTTTATCCTCTCGGGCGCCCAGAAGGAGATACTGGGATTAGTTGAGGAAGCAGGGCACGGAACAAAATGCTTGCGCACAGATTCGTGGGCTAGCTTCGAGGTGCCACTGCCAGCCCGACAGGAGCAAAATGCCCTTTGCAACTTCTTACTCTCAGCGAATTCAGCCATTAACAATGCTGCCTTGCGCCTCGACAGCGAAATCACTCTCCTCCGCGAATACCGCACCCGCCTGATTGCCGATGTGGTGACGGGCAAGCTGGATGTGCGGGAGGCGGAGGCGGGGTTGCCAGAGGATGTAGAGCCACCGATCCAGTCGGATGCCGCTGCCTACGATGGAGACGAAGCAGAGGATGATTCCGACTCAGATCCGATCGATACCAAGGAGGATTGACATGACAGCTGAAGCCAAAGCGCCTTTCATCAAGCGGATAGAACCAACCAATTTTCTCTCGTTTGGCTCTGATCACACTGGGATTGATCTTCTGCCGCTGAATGTGCTGATCGGTCCGAATGGATCAGGTAAGTCAAATTTTATCGAGGCCATTGCCTTAATGCGGGCTGCCCCACGCGATTACCAGGATGTGGTGCGGCGTGGTGGTGGTGTGAGGGAATGGCTGTGGAAGGGTGCTCCCGAAGCCAATGGCCACATGGCCTGGGTGGTGGCAAATCCTATGGGATCTCAACCACTCCGCCATGACTTGGCGTTTCAGGCGGTTGGCCAGAATTTCGGATTGGTGCAAGAGAGCGTGCGATCCAGCCAGTACAACGACCGAAAGGAATCCCCCGAAGTCTTCTACCACTACGCCCAAGGCCAGCCCGTGATCCGCGTACAAGCGGGGAGTGGCGCAATCTATCGGAATATCGATCCAAGCAGTCTGGATCTGGATCGCTCCATCCTGGCCCAACGCCGCGATCCAGACAGCTATCCCGCGTTTGCAAGCTTGGCCAGCAATTACGAACGCATTCGCATCTACAGAGAATGGACCTTTGGCCGCAAGGCCATCTTCCGCGAACCCCAGAGAGCTGATCTACCCAATGATGTTCTGGCTGAAGATTTCGCCAACCTGGGGCTTTTCCTCAACCGCCTCAAGACACGCCATCCAGCCGCCGCGCGCTCCATCCTTGAAAGCCTGAGCGACCTCTATGACGGCCTCACGGAGTTCAACGTGCTGATCGAAGGCGGCACGGTGCAAGTCTTCTTCACAGAAGGAGAGTTCGTGATCCCTGCCACCCGTCTCTCCGATGGCACCCTGCGCTACCTCTGCCTCTTGGCCATCCTCTGCGATCCCAATCCCCCACCACTAATCTGCATCGAAGAACCCGAACTAGGCCTGCACCCGGATGTGTTGCCAAAGCTTGCAGATCACCTGCTGGCGGCATCACTGCGCACGCAACTGATCATCACCACTCACTCCGATATTCTGGTGGATGCTTTGAGCGAACAGCCGGAATCGGTTGTCGTCTGCGAAAAGCATCACGGCGCCACGTCCATGACACGCTTGGCGGCTGATGAGCTGCAGGCATGGCTGGAGAAGTATCGCCTGGGTGAGCTATGGATCCGTGGCGAGCTGGGGGGGACCCGCTGGTGAGTGCCCATCTCTACATTGAAGGCGGCGGCAACTCCAAGGCGGAGAATACCCGTTGCCGTGAAGCCTTTGCCAGCCTGCTCAAAAGCCAGGGCTTCGGTGGGCGCATGCCGAGGCTCAAAGCCTGCGGTGGTCGTGGCGCCGCCTTCGACGACTTCCAAACCGCTCACGCCAGCGCAAAACCCGACCATTTCGTTGGCATGCTGATTGACAGCGAAGATCCACTGTCCATGCCCACGGATCCACGGCAACAACAAACCTGGCTCCACCTCAGGCAACGAGATGGTTGGGCACAGCCCAACGGTGCCACCGATGATCAGGTGCTGTTCATGACCACCTGCATGGAAACATGGATCGCCGCTGATCGAGAAACCCTGCGGGCACACTACGGGAAAGAGCTCAACGAAAATCAACTTCCACGAACTACGCAACTCGAATCATGTCACCGACATACGGTTGAAAACGCATTGAAGAACGCCACATCAGCCTGTTCAAACGCCTATCGAAAAGGTAAACGCTCGTATGAAGTCCTGGGCAAACTGCAGCCAGCCGTGTTGGCAGCTCTTCTCCCCAGCTTTGCTCGGGCCATGGCCATTCTTGAACAGAAGCTGTGAGTCATGCCACAAGGTCTTGCCCCATCTTCGATGAGCCCAGGGACTGCAGCACTGATCGTGCTGATGCATCGCTACCTCAGTGGCCTTCTCGATCCCTTCGTGTCGCTTCTGGAGATTCAGAAGCTCATGTACTTCCTGCAGGAAGCCGACGAGCCACTCAAGCTTCACTACACCAAAGCGCCTTACGGTCCCCATTCCGAAAACCTCCGTCATGTGCTGAAGGTCATTGAAGGCAACTTCATTGAGGGCTACGGAGATGGTGGTGATGATCCATCCAAACCATTGGAGATCTTGGCTGGAACCCAGCAGCAAGCCATCGAGTTTCTCGCCGACCACCCTGACACGAAAGCCCGCATCAAACGGGTGTGTGACCTTGTTTCTGGCTTCGAAAGCCCCTTCGGTCTGGAACTATTGGCCACAGTCCACTGGCTGCACACCCGCGAGCGGCCCAGCTGCCTGGAAGACCTGGTGCAGCAGACCTACGCCTGGAATCCCCGGAAGCGGCAGTTCTCTCCCCGCCAGATGCAGCTGGCCAGCCATGTGTTGATCCAACAAGGGTGGGTGCAGCCTCTTGCTTGATGGGTACTTGATCGAGACGGGTCACGCTGCGGGTAGGCCCTGGTTCAAAGCCAGAGCCTGACTGGTCCAGCTGGGGAGCCCCTCCATCGCCCAGCCTCCCAAGGAACCCTCCCATGTGCCCCATCCCCGAGAGATCTACTAAAGCCCCCTCCACAGCCCCGCCTCAGCAAACAACTTAGTAAGGCCTGCCAGTGAAGCCCGGCCCGCAGATCCTAGATCCCGCCTGGCTTCTTCCATTGGTAGCCCCCATCCCCCAGACTGTGCGCAGGCCCCCGATTCCCCGGCCCCATGCCCACCGACACCAGCGAGCAGGGCCTGGAAGCGCTGATCACCCGCGCCATGACCGGGCGCACCCACCTGCTGGAGCCACCCCACCGGCCCACGCCCACCGCCGTGCCCGTGGGTGGCGGATCCGGTTGGCTGCTGGGGGATCCGCGCCACTACGACCGCAGCTTCTGCCTGGATCTGGTGCAGTTGCAGGGGTTTCTGGAGGACACCCAGCCCCGGATCGCCGAAGCCGTGCAGATCAGCGTGGATGGGCCCACACGCCGGCAATTCCTCACCCGCCTGGAGAAGCAGATCGGCCAGCGCGGAGTAGTGGAGGTGCTGCGCAAGGGCATCCGCCACGGCCCCCACGAGATCCAGCTCTTCTATGGCACCCCGTCCCCTGGCAATTCCCGCGCCGCGGAGCTGTTCGCCCAGAACCGCTTCAGCCTCACCCGCCAACTCGCCTACAGCGCCGATCAGACCCGCCGCGCCCTCGATCTGGCCCTGTTCGTCAACGGCCTGCCGGTGGCCACCTTCGAGCTCAAGAACAACCTCACCTGTCAGAACGTACGAAAAGCCGTTGAGCAGTACAGAACAGATCGTGATCCCCGCGAGCCGCTGTTCGCCTTCGCCCGCTGCCTGGTGCACTTCGGCGTCGATGAGCAGGAGGTGGAGTTCTGCACCCACCTGCAGGGCAAAGATTCCGAGTTCCTTCCCTTCAACCGCGGCACCGCCTCCGGTGGCGCCGGCAATCCACCCAACCCCGATGGCCTGGCCACCGCTTACCTCTGGGAACAGATCCTGACGCCCAGCAGCCTTACCGACATCCTGGAGCACTACGCCCAGGTGATCGAAAAACCCAATCGCCGCACCGGCCGCAAAACCTACAAGCAGATCTTCCCCCGCTACCACCAGCTCGATGTGGTGCGCTCGCTGCTCGCCGATGTGGCCGCCCATGGCGCCGGCCGCTGCTACCTGGCCCAACATTCCGCCGGCAGTGGCAAGAGCCACTCCATCGCCTGGCTCAGCCATCAGGTGGGCGATGTGACCCACAACGGTGAGCGGGTGTTTGATGCCGTGATCGTGGTCACCGATCGGCGCAATCTCGATGAACAGCTGCGCGACAACATCCTCGCCTTCAGGCAAGTGGAAGCCACCGTAGGCGCCGTAACTGGACGGGGCAGCACCAAAACCGAGCAGCTCAAGCAGTTCCTCGCAGCCGGCAAAAAGATCATCATCTGCACCCTGCAGACCTTCCCCGAACTCTGCCGCCAGCTTGACCAGGCCCCCCCAGGCCGGCGTTATGCCGTGATCATCGATGAGGCCCACTCCAGCCAGGGCAGCAAGGCTTCCGCCGCCCTCAACCAGGCCCTCACCACGGAACAACAACTCCTCGCTGCAAACACCGACGTCGAAGACTTCGTGAACACGGTGATCGAAGAGCGCCTGCGCAGCCGCAAGCTGATGAAAAATGCCAGCTACTTCGCCTTCACCGCCACCGCCAAGCCCAAAACCCTGGAACTCTTCGGCACCCCGCTGCCGCCCGATGGCGACGGCAAGATCGGCCGTCGCCCCTTTCATACCTACACGATGAAGCAGGCGATCCAGGAAAAGTTCATCCTTAATGTGCTGCAGTACTACATGCCGATCAGCAGCTACTACCGGCTCGTGAAAACGATCGAAGCCGATCCGCTGTTCGACAGCAAGCGCGCCCGCTCCAAGCTGCGCCGCTACGTGGAAAGCCACGACACCGCCATCCGCAACAAGGCCGAGATCATGGTGGATCACTTCCTCGATGATGTGCTTCCCCTACGCGAGATGAAAGGCGAAGCACGCTCGATGGTGGTCACCGGCGGCATCGAGCGGGCGGTGCAGTATTTCCAAGCGGTACGCACCTATCTGCGCGAACGGCGCAGCCCCTTCCTGCCGATCGTGGCCTTCTCCGGCGAACACGACTTCGGCGATGGCCCGGTGAGCGAGGCCTCCCTCAATGGCTTCCCCAGCAGCGAGATCACCAGTCGCATCCAGGAGGATCCCTACCGCTTCCTGATCTGTGCCGATAAGTTCCAAACCGGCTACGACGAACCCCTTCTGCAGGCCATGTACGTGGACAAGGCCTTGGGCGGCATTCAGGCGGTGCAAACACTTTCGCGCCTCAACCGCGCCGCTCCGGGCAAGAAGCGCGTGTTCGTTCTCGATTTCCAGGACAACACCGCCGCCGTGGAAGCCGCCTTCGCCGACTACTACAAAACCACCCTGCTCAGCGAAGAAACCGATCCCGACAAGCTCCACGACCTGCGCGATGGTCTCGACAAGCTCGGCGTCTACAGCTGGGAGCAGGTGGAGGCCGCGGTGGCCCTGTTTGTTCAGGGAAACCCTGGCAAACGGCACGAGCGAATCGATGCCATCCTCAGCCAATGCCGCCTGACCTATACCGAGCAGCTCAACGAAAAGAATCAGGTAGCCTTCAAGAGCAAAGCAAAAGCCTTCGTTCGCAGTTACGACTTCCTTGCCACGATCCTGACCTACGCCAATCCCGAATGGGAGAAGCTCTCGATCTTCCTCACCCTGCTGGTACGCGCCCTGCCAGCCCCGGAAGAAGACGACCTCACCAAAGGGATGCTGGAGCTGATCGATCTGGACAGCTACCGGATCGACAGGAAGCCACTACGATCCATTCCGTTGCCGGATGACGACGCAACACTGGATCCGGCCCCCGTTTCTGGTGGTGGTTTCAAGCCCGAACCCGAACTGGATCCACTCTCGGTGATCCTCACCAGCTTCAACGAGCAATACGGCACGGGCTTCAGCGATGAAGACCGTATCCGCCGCTTGATTCGTGACGAAATCGCCCCTCAGGTGGCTCAGGATCCGCGCTACCGCAACGCCCGCGCCAACACCCCCAACACCGCCGCGATGGAACTCCAAGCCGCCCTCAATCGCGCCATCGACCCCTTGTTCCTGGATCAAACCGAGTTCTACAAACAGTTCAAGGATAATCCCCAGTTTCGCAACTTCGTGCAGGAGCTGGTGGAGCGGTTGATCAACAACAACCCTGGCGAATCAGCCTAAGCCCCGCGGCAAGGGCTATTCCTGCCAACCTCAGCGATACACGCTGTCGTGATCCCCCACCGCGATCGGGATGATGCGGTTGTCGTCGACCAGAAATTCAATCGTGATCCGATAGGAGAGGTTGATCGACACGGAATGAAGCCCTTTGAGCTTGCCTTGCAGGGGGTGCAGACGCAGGGATGGGTGGAAGGGATTGGCCTCCAGCAGCAGAAGCACTTTGCGGTAGCTTGGATGCAGTTCCGGGTGGCGCTTCAGGAAGCGGGCTGCCCGACGGTTGTAGCTGTCCGTGAAGATCAGCTGCCAGCTTTTCATTCGGGAGCGGCTTCAGGCTCCGCCAACAGGGATTCCAAGCGGGAGAGATGGGCGTCCACAGATTCCTGCAGCCAGCGGCCTTCCGCTAGATCGGCCCTGCTGCTTTGCAGGGCGAGGTCGAGCTCGCACTCCCGCAAGCGATGAAACTCCGCCAGATCCATCACCACATAACGGAGCTGGCCGCGCACACTCAGGCCCACCTCCTGCTCGTGCTCCAGCGCTTCGCTGATGGCACCAATGCCACGGGTCTTCAACTCGTTGGCAGAGATGGCCTGCATCGTGGACTGAACCGCTCTGTTTAGCGTACGCGTAATCGCATGGTCTGTCGAGTGGTGACAGCTGGTGTGCGCCGGCTCATGCGGCCGAGGGCGCGATGAGCATCAGGCCGGGGAACGCCTGGCGATAACGGCGCCTGTCGCGGGTCACGGCTTCGCGGGGTATGGGGCGGTAGACGTAAAGATGGGCCGGCAACAGATCGTCCACCGCCTCAATCGACTCGCAGGCAAAGGCAATCTCGGCGTACACGATCGGATTGATCAGCAGCGTGCCGCGATCCAGCCAGCGGCGGAGCTGTTCCTCACTCCACGGCTGCCAGCAAGGATCCGCGGTGATCACATCGAGGATCACGTTCGAATCCACGAACACCATCAGGGTTGCGCATCCCCGCGGGTCAGAGCGAGCAGTTCATCGGTGCCGAGGCGGCTGCGCAGAGGCCGGGCCCGTCGCAACCGCTGCAAACCCTCCTGAGCGCGCGTGGCTGTTGGGGACTCCTTCTCGATCAGCACTCGTCCGTTCTCCACCACGAAGCGAACCTGGGTGTGGGGCAGCAGACCGCATTGCTCGCGGATCTCCTGGGGGATGGTGACCTGACCCTTGCTGGTGATCCGCATGCTCCACCCATCCTCCAAGACTGTAGTAGTCTTACTGACGCAGGTGGGACTTCGGCGCCCGGGCCGGCTTCGGTGTGAACGAGCTGGGCGGCCCGGCGGCGAGGCGCCTGCGGCGCCCTTCCACAACAGCCAACAGCCGCAAACCAACAATCGAACATCCGAACAGCCAGGGTTAAGAAACAGCCAAGTGTTGAGGGATTAAGGGATTAAGAGATAAGGGAAGAGCCCTGGGGGAGGCAGACCACACGCAAACCGACGGAGTCGTCGGCGAGGCCGGGGTGGAGGTGGAAGCGGAAGGCCGAGCGGCAGAACCCGGGGAGGTCGACCCAGGAGCCGCCGCGCAGCAGCCGACTTTGCCCCCCTCCGCTCACCCAGGCGTTGCCATCAATAGGGGCGCCTTTATAACTGTCATGCCAATGGTCCAGGCACCATTCCCACACATTGCCGTGCATGTCCTGCAGGCCCCAGGCATTGGCGGGGAACATCCCCACCGGGTTGGTCTGCTGCCGATACTCACCCTTGGGGCCGTTGGCATAACTGTAATTCCCGTCGTAGTTGGCAAGCTCGGGAGTGATCGTGTCGCCAAAGGCGAAGGGTGTGGTGCTGCCTGCCCGGCAGGCGTATTCCCACTGGGCCTCACTGGGCAGGGTGAAGGGAAGGCCGGTGCGCTGGCTGAGCCGGCGGCAGAACTCCATCGCCTGCTCCCAGCTCACACACTCCACCGGCCGGCGGGCCCCCTTGAAGCGAGAAGGGTAGGGCTTGAGATCCAGCTCCAGCTTTGGCCAGCGCGCCACCATGCCCCATTGCGCCTGGGTCACCGGGGTCTGGCCGAGCAGGAAGCCGCCTAGCCGCACCCTTTGTTGGGGTCCTTCATCGCCAGAGCGCTCGGGCTCGTTGGCGGGCGAGCCCATCAGGAAATCGCCCGCCGGAATCTGGATCAACCTCAGGCTCTCCCCCTCCCCCAGATCAACGTCGCAGGCATCAACCCGCACATCCTGGTGGTCAAACGTCCACCGCTTGCTCCATAGGTTTCCCTCTACGCGAAGGCGAGCGGCGGTGGTCACCGTGATCGGGCGCAGGGCCAGGGGCGGGGGGTTGGCTGCAGCTGCTGGGGTAGAGACTGGAGGAGCGCCAGCCGCCGGAGTGATCGACGGGGCGGGCGCTGCGGGCGGAGCGGAAACGGGAGCCGGAGTCCCCTCAGCAGCAGAGGCGGCTGCGCCTTTGGCCCCCTGCTGGGCACCGGCCCCCTGCCGATGGCCAGCCCTCTCCCGGCTGCCCCGCAGCGGGCCGGGGGTGGGGGAAGGCGACTCCTGGTCTTTCGCTCCACCCTCCAGCTCAGGCCCCGCAAACGGATTGCGCCCCAGCGGCGGCTTTGGGTAGCGCGGCGCCCCGTGCAGCTCCCGCAGCAGCTCCTCCAGCCGCTCCTCGAACAGCCCGTCGTCGCGGAAATCCAGCCAGAGGCGCTGGCCCAGGAAGGCCGGCACCAGGGACTCGCCGGCGTGGTCGCGCACGATCGGCGCGAACTTGATCGTGTCGGTGGCGCGGGCCACGTGGCCAGTGATGATCATGCCCTCGTAGCCGGCGCCACCCTTGCGCTCCTCCGCCTTGGCCACATAGTTGGCCGTGCACACCATCAGCACCCGGTCGGCGTCACGGATGCCGAGCTCCATGAAGCGCACCACATCGGCGCCGAAGGGAAGGTCCCACTGATCCAGGGTCACCTCCACGCCGCCCTCCAGCAGCCGCTCCGCCAGCCGTCGCACCCAGGCCCTGTGGGCCTCGGAATCGTGGGAATAGGAGAGGAAGACCCGCGGGGTCACGCTGGCCGGGTTGCCATCACAAGAGCCATTGTGGGGCAGCAGGTCTGCGCCTGGCAGCGCCGCGGCAACGCTCATCTCACCACAGGCCCGGCTGCAGCTGGCCATCGCTGGCGGCAGGGCTGGCGGCCTGGCCTGGGCCATCTCCCTGGGCCGTTTTGCTGCTTCCTGTCGGCTTCGCCTCCGGCTCCGCTTCCGGCGCCACCTCCTTCGGCACCAGGCGCCAGAATCCATGCTTGCGGCCGTGGTCGCGGCGCAGGCGGGCCACGTAGGTGCTGTGGTGCTCCAAGTCGCCCCAATCCTTGATCCCGCGAGCCAGGAGATGGCAGGTGTGGAGATGGCGAGCGGCGTGGGAATAGCGCTTGGAGCGTGCCCTGAGCAGGCTGAAATCAACCATCGCCCGCAGGCAACGGCTGGCCGCCAGCGGGTGATTCTTCTCCAGCAATTCCGCCAGCGGCACCAACAACGCATACAAGTCGCCATTCAGCGGCTTTGGCGTCGCCAGCACCAGCCGGGCGGCCCGGCGCGGTTCGGGCCAGTGCAGCAGGAACCACAGCGCCTCCTGCAGGTCGTCGTGCTCGGTCACCAGATCGAGGGCCCGCTCCTCGGCCGCTGCGTCCTCAAATGCCGGCAGGTGCTTGAGGAAATCGCGCAGGTGGCGGGGCGACAGCTCCATCAGCGCATACTCCCAGCGCTGCTGCTGCGCCTCGTCCTGGCGGTTGAGGGCCTCCAGCGCCGCCAAACGCGCATCACACCAGTCCTCGGCGCCGGCGCGGCGTTTGACCAGGCCAGGGTCAGCCCCTTGCAACAGCGTCAGCGCCTCCTCAGCCCGGCCGGCAGAGGTAAGCCGTTGGGCCACCTCCGCCGCGATCGCCGGCACAGTGAGAGCCCCAGGATCGTGATCGCGGTATTCCGCCCAATAGGCCTCGGCATCACCCAGGGCATCGGCGATGCCGAGCATGGCGATGCGCACGGTCAGGTCGCGGTGGGGTTTGGCGCGCTCGTTGTTGGTGTCGCGGGCTCGCAGGGCCTCCAGCCGCTGGCGCAGATGGAGCAGTCCCTCCGGCCCCAGGGCCGGCCCCAAATCGCGCAGGATTGGATCGAACTGGCCGTAGCCGTTGCTCACAATCGCGGCATACACCTGATCGGCCAAGGCCTTGGGTTCGCCGGGGGCCTTCTGGGCCACCTGGCCGAGCGCGGCGCTGCTCTGATGGAAGAAGTCGCGCACGGCGGCGTCGCTGTCGTCGCAGCGCTCGAACAGGCCCTCCGCCAACGCCAGCAGATCCCAGAACAGCTCCACCGCCAGAGCCGGGTTGTGGTCGGCGATCGGTCCGCTCAAAGCCAGGCGTTGCCGCTCCAGATCCTTCAGCAGCCCGTCGCGCTGGTGGTCGTCGAGGAAGCTGCCGGAGCGGGCGATCGTGGCCAGCCGTTTGCGCACCTCCCGGGCGATCTCCGCCGGGCCCTTCTGTTCCGCCAGGGCCAGGCGCAACAACCGCTTGGCGCCCGCATCGCCCTCACTCAGGGTGAGCAGCAGTTGAGCCAGCTTGGCCGCACCCAGCGCTTCCAGGTTCTTGGCATTGAGGCTGGAGGAGCCGGCCATGTTCTTGCAGAGCAAGCCGGAATCATCAACCCGGAGTGACCGACCAGCTCCCAACCTGCAATCGCCAGCACGCCTCGGGGAGATGACGCTCGCCCCACCGCCAGCCACTGCCGAAGCTGCCGGGGCCGGCCTGCCACCGCTGCTCCCACCCCCCGCCCTGAAGCTCAGCCCGGAGCAGTTCGCCCAGGTGTGCGATGCCAACCCCGAGGTTGATCGCTCGCCTGCAGACCTGGGCGGATCAGCAGGGGGACTGGGAGGTTTTCGACAGCTCCACTGGCTTCCGTCTGCCCGAGGCTCGGTGCTCAGCCCGGATGCATCCGCCGTGCGGCTGGAGCGGTGGCAGACCCTCATGCCAGAGCAGCGGCGCAGTTTCCCTCCGCTCTGGCCCGATCTGGTCATCGAGCTGGCCAGCCCGAGCGTAGCCGCAGGGTTCTCCGAAGGAGTTGAGGGTCCGCGGGGGGCGACGGCCCTCCGTCGCAAGATGACCACCTACCTGGCCAATGGCGCCCGGCTGGCCTGGCTGCTGTTTCCCGAGCAGCAGGCGGTGGAGATCTGGCGGGCTCCTGCCGACCCCGCCTCCTCGGCGACATCCGAGCGGCTTGCGCCCGCAACCCCGCTGGAGGATGGCGAGCTGCTGCCCGGGCTGCGGTTGGACCTGGCGGAGCTGTGGGCGGTGTGAGCCGAGGCCGGACGGCGAAGCGCTCCGGCCTCAGCCCAGATCCGCCAACCGCTTGCGAGCCAGCTCCGCCTGGGCCTCGGCTTCAGCGAGATTCGCCCGGCACTCGGCCACCACCTCCGGCGGGGCCTTGTCGGCGAAGTTCGGGTTGGCGAGGCGGCCGGAGAGGCCCTTGATCTCCTTCTCCGCCTTGGCGATGTCCTTCTCCAAGCGGCCGCGCAGGGCTTCAATGTCCACCAGGCCTTCGATCGGCAGCAGCACCTGCAGCTCACCGCTCACGCCAGCCAAGGCACGGGCGGCGGGGGCGGCTTCGGCGGCGGCGGCATCGAGCACGTCCACGCTGGCGGCGCGGGTGAGGGCGGTGATGTCGGCGGTTGCGTCCTTGAGCAGCTCCGCCAAGGGCGCACGGCCGGTGACGAAACGAACGGGGGCCGGCTGCGAGGGCTTGAGGCCCGCCACCGCCCGCAGGTTGCGCACCACCCGAATCGCCTCGATCAGCTCGGCAAAGCTCGCCTCCAGTTGGACGTTGAGGGCTGCGACATCAGCCCGGGGCCAGGGCTGCAGGGCCAGGAAGGTGGCCTCGCTGGCGCCGGTGAGCCCATGCCACAGCTCTTCCGTGAGATGGGGCATCAACGGCTGCAGCATCACCAGCAATTCGTTCAGCACCTTGGCCAGCACTTGCCGAGCGGTGCGTTGATCAGCCAGGGCGGCGACGCGAGCCGCACCCTCGAGATCGGCCGGCACCTGCAGGCGCCGCTTGATCAGCTCCAGATACCAATCGCATACCTCATTCCAGGCAAATTCGTAGAGGCCCTTGGCGGCTTCGCCCAGCCCGTAGCTGCCGTAGCGCTGCGCCGTCTCCTGGTTCAGCCGCGCCAGGCGCGACAGGATCCAGCGATCGGCCAGCCGCAAGGCGCTGGAATCCGGTTCCCCCAGGCTGGCCGGCGTCTCGCCACCCAGGTTGATCAAGGCGAAGCGGGTGGCATTCCAGAGCTTGGTGGCGAAGTTGCGGGCCGCCTCCACCGTGCCTGAGGTGTCGGATTTGCGGTCGTAATCGAGGCGGATGTCTTGCCCGGCACCGGCCACTTCACGCACCAGGGCAAACCGCAACGCATCGGCGCCGTAGCGCTCGATCAGCAGCAGCGGGTCGATGCCATTGCCGGCGCTCTTGCTCATCTTGCGGTTGTTCTCATCCCGCACCAAGCCGTGGATGTAGACATCCCGGAACGGCATCCACGTGTCACGGCCGCCCAGCGGCTTTTCGCCGTCTTGCAGGAAGGCACCGGCCAGCATCGTCATCCGCGCCACCCAGAAGAAGATGATGTCGAAGCCGGTCACCAGCACCGAGGTGGGATACCAGCGCACCAGATCGGCAGCGGCGGCATCGGGCCAGCCGAGGGTGGAGAAGGGCCACAGGCCGCTGGAAAACCAGGTGTCGAGCACGTCCGGGTCCTGCTCCAGCACAACAGGGTGGGCGTGGGTGCCGCCGCCGAACCGGGCTTCCGCCCGGGCCCGCGCCTCCTCGGCGTTGCGGGCCACCAGATAGGGGGTGGCGTCGGTGATCTCCCCTCCGGTTTCACTCACCACAAACCAGGCGGGGATGCGGTGGCCCCACCACAGCTGGCGGCTGATGCACCAGTCGCGGATGTCGGTGAGCCAATCGCGATACACCTTGCTCCAGCGCTCCGGCACGAACCGCGGCGACGGCCCGGCCGGGTCGGCCAGGGCGCCGCGGCAGCGCTCCGCCAGCGGCGCGGTGCGCACAAACCATTGCGTGGAGAGCAACGGCTCCACCGGTACCTTGCCCCGATCCGAAAACGGCACGCTGTGGCGGTAGGGCTCCACCCGCACCAGACAGCCCTCCGCCTCCATCGCCGCCACCACCGCCGCGCGCGCGTCGAAGCGATCCAGCCCCTCGAACCGGCCGGCGGCCTCGTTCATGCTGCCGTCGCGGTGCATCACCGTCACCAGCGGCAGGTTGTGGCGTTGGCCGATGGCGAAGTCGTTGGGGTCATGGGCGGGGGTGACCTTCACACAGCCGGTGCCGAACTCCGGATCCACGTGCCCATCGGCCACGATCGGGATCTCGCGCCCCACCAACGGCAGGCGCAGGCGGCGGCCCACCAGCGCGGCGTAGCGCGGATCCGCCGGGTTCACCGCCACCGCCGTGTCGCCCAGCAGGGTTTCCGGCCGGGTGGTGGCCACCTCCAGGTGGGTGCGGCCGTCGGCGGCGGGGCCATCGACCAGGGGGTAGCGGAAATGCCAGAGGTGGCCATCCACCTCCTTCATCTCCACCTCCAGGTCGCTCACCGCCGAGCCGGAGGCGGGACACCAATTCACCAGATACTCGCCCCGGTAGATCAGCCCCTGCTCGTGCAGCCGCACGAACGCCTCCACCACCGCCGTGCTGCAACCG
Source organism: Cyanobium sp. (assembly GCA_044351065.1). Taxonomy (GTDB): domain Bacteria; phylum Cyanobacteriota; class Cyanobacteriia; order PCC-6307; family Cyanobiaceae; genus Cyanobium. The sequence goes on along the minus strand of JBILGK010000005.1, from coordinate 103,345 downwards.
GCATCAAGGGTGAAGCGCTCCCGTTGCCAATCCACCGAGTAGCCAAGGCGACGCAGCTGGCCCACGATCGTGCCGCCACTCTCCGCCTTCCAGGCCCAGGCCCGCTCCAGGAAGGCCTCACGGCCCAGCTGCTCCCGGCTGCCGCCCTCCGCCTTGAGCTGCTTCTCGAGGATCGTCTGCACCGCGATCGAGGCGTGGTCGGTGCCGGGCAGGCAGAGCACGTTGCGGCCGCGCAGGCGCTGGAAGCGCACGATCGTGTCGATCAGGGCCGTGTTGAAGGCGTGGCCCATGTGCAGGCTGCCGGTCACATTCGGCGGCGGGATCACCACCGCGAACGGCTCGCCCGGTGCCGTCGGATCGGGATGGAAGGCGCCGGCCTCCTCCCAGGCGGCCTGCCAGCGGGCCTCGGTGCCGGCCGGGTCATAGGTCTTAGCCAGGGCGAGGTCGACGGGCGAACGGGCGTCCTCGGACACAGGCGGGCGGCGCGGCAGGGTTCCATCGTCGCAAAGGGGCGCCGGGCGGCGGCGCAAGGGGGCGGCGCGGCGTGGCGGCAGCCGCCAGAGTGGCTAGATGGACACCGCGGAGCTGCGCTGGCGACAACGGCTGGAGAGCCTGGGGCGGGCCCTGGGCCAGTTGGAGGCGGCCCTGGCGGCCCTCGACGCCGACCCCGCCAGCGAGGTGATCGGCATGGCCGTGATCAAGGCCTATGAATTCAGCTTCGAGCTGGGCTGGAAAACCCTCAAGGATCTGCTGGCGTACGAGGGGATCGATGCGCCGCTGCCCCGCCAGGTGATCCGCGAGGCCTTCGCCGCCGGACTGCTGCCCGATGGCCAGGTGTGGATCGACATGCTGGAGCAGCGCAACCTGATGGCCCACACCTACGACCTGAAGCGGGCCCAGCGGGCCCTGGTCCTGATCTGTGGGACGTTCGCGCCGGCCCTGCGAAGCCTGGCGCAGAACCTGGAGCAGCGGCCATGACGGAGCCGCCAAGCGCGCCGCCGATGCAGCCACAGGGCCTTGGCGGCCTGCCTCCCACCACCCTGGCGCAGATCACGACCGTGCTGCAGCGCTTCCCCTCGATCCGCTGGGTGAAGCTCTACGGCTCCCGCGCCATGGGCCGCCAGCGCCCCGGCTCCGACATCGATCTGGCCTTCAGCAGCCCCGACGACTGCAGCGCCGCCCTGGCCGGCGCCTTCGATGAGCTGCCGATCCCCTACACGGTGGATGTGACCCACTGGGAGAGCCTGGAGCACGACGGGCTGCGGGGCCACATCGAGCGGGTGGGGTTGCCGCTGGGGGTAGGGGTGGCCCGGGGATAGCTCCTGGCATCGGCGTCGCAGGCGCGCAACCCGCGGATCGCCGAGCTGGAACCTGCTGTTGCAGGGATCGAGGCCAAGCCTTCAGGTAAAGGCTGCTGCCCAAGGCGGGGCAGGACCAACTGGACCAGCGCTGTGTGGTCTACAGGCAGCGCAAGGCAGCGCCCGAATCAGCCGCGGCTGGCCTGGCTTCCCTCGACGGCGGCATCTGCTTCCTCGTGCGCTGGGGCCGCAAACAGGTGTTTGACCTTGGGGGTCGATCGAGTTCAGGCAGCCATCCGGTGATCCGCGAAGACCAGGGCGGACAATGGCTCCAAACTTACGCAATCGTGCAAAAGCTGCAGCAAAAGCACGCACCTCCCCCTCCTTTTGTGGTGCGTGCAAGGGATTGCTGACAGTGCCAATGCGGCACACAGGCAACACGGATTTGCTCCTGTTACGTTCGCGGCGCTTGTGCCTGGGCATGCCACGCGCATCTGCTGATTGCATTTTTCCAATGCATATTCGCTGAATGCTGCGAGCTTTGTTGAATACAGTCGCACAAGTTAGTCCCAGCAAATCAACACCAACTTGCTAACAATGACACGATTTTTTGCTTCAACCCTCGCAGCGGCAGCCGCCAGTGCCATGGTTGCTGCCTTGGCCCCTGGTCAGGCCCATGCCCTAACGGTTTGCACCCCCGTCTTCACGCCTCCCAACGTCGCCCCCGGGAGTCCGATTTCAGCGAATCTTGGCACCGTCAGCCCATGCCCCCCCCCGACAGTTACTGTCAGCTTGAATACAGTTGGCAGTGGCTTGGCGTCGGAACAAACTGGGTATGTTTTTACTAATGATGGAATCACAGGCCTCGGAACCAATAACTTCACGCGCACATCCGTATCAAGCGTTGGCATTGGCTCAACCGCGAATACCACCCAGCCATTCAAGGTTTCCTTCTCACAGCCTGTCACCAATCCCTACTTGTTCTTCACTTGGTTTGACGCCAATACTTCCTTCAAGTTTGGCGATCCATTCAGCCTCTTGCAGTCAAACAATGCCTCCGCAAGTGGCGATACCGTCATTACGAATGGCGCCAACAACCAGGATAGCGGATTTGTCGTTCAAATGCTAGGCACCTATCAAGACATTGATTTCAGCTATATTAATGCATCAGCAACCAACAGCGTATCTATCTTTACCGCTGGGGTTGTAGTTCCTGGACCTCTCCCCCTTGCTGGGGTCGGCATCACCTACTCCATGAGCCGCAAGCTCCGCCGTCGCATCATTCGCTGAGTGACGGCCCAACGCCTGTTCGATCGGAACCATTTGTAGTGAGCGGGTCACGGCAACAGCGCAGCATCGACCACACAACACGCCCCAGCCAGCCTGGGGTGTTTTTTGTGTTGTCCAAGCCAGAGACTCGATCCAGCCTGGCTCGCGCACCGCTGCGGACAACGATGGCTGATCCTGAGGACGCTGACATCGCCCGAGCGTTTAGGGCAGAAACTCAGTACCGCATTGTCAGAGATTGTCATGGCGAAGGCCGTTCTTTCCTCTTCATTCCGATTACCCCAGCACGATTGATGAGCTTCTAGTCCGACCAAAGCAACGAACTCCAGCGTCGCTAGCCCCTCCTTGGAGCACTCAGCTCCCCAGGTGAGGTTTTGCGAAGGGCAAAGACAGAAGCTCTCACTCCCATTCAGGCAGAAGGCAGACCCCTTATCCGGGGACAATAGTTCGGCATTGTTTCAGAAGTTGAGCCAAAGATCAGAAAGAGACTGTTGATCCTCGCAACACTGAGGCAAAACACCACTAATCATGTCAAACAGGCACCCACACCTTGGGGTGCAGCTGGGGTGTAGATGACAGAGCGATCGCTCTGCACCTGCAGATTCTTGTCGCTGGTGACCAGGGTCTGGCCCCTCCACTTCGCTTGGCAGCAAAGAGCGTGCCAATCACTCGTTGATCGGTGGCCTCACGAAGCGAGATCGACAGGCGGAGGGGCGTCCTCGAAAACAGGCAGGCGGGCCGGCAGGTTTCCATCCTCTCCAAGGGGCGCGGGGCCAGTGTGAAACCCCACCCGCTGGAGATGCTTTGCGATAAAGCGCAATGGGGGGAAAGACCCCAAGGAGGTGAATGCGGATTGAGCCGGGGCCATGGCGCTGTGGCCGCTGAAGCCTTGCCTGGGATGACGTCATCAGATAGCGGCATCACGGTGCGCACGATCGTGGACCTGTCCGACGGCGAGCGCGATCAGCTCGATGCCCTCTGCCGCCAGCGAGGCCTGTCGCGAGCGGAGGTGTTCGGCCTCTGGCGCGACCGTCCCGAGGGTTCCCTGGACTTGCAGAACGCCCTACGCGAGGAATGGAGCGAGCGCAGGTGGCTGCCGCGAGGGAGAAGCCAGCCGCGTGCAGGGGTGGCTGGAGAGCTTTCCGCGCCTGGCGCTGGATGGGGCGATCGCGGCCGAAACGGTGCGGGGGCGTCAGCAGCACGGCCTGAAGATCCCGGACGCGATCATCCTGGCCACGGCCCGTGGCGGCGACTTCACCCTCGCCACCCGCAATGGGAAAGATTTCCCGCTGACGTTGGGCGGGGTGGTGCATCCCTACCGGCTCGAAGCCAACCGATGAAGGCGCTGAGCGCTTTCATCCAGCGGCTGGTGGGGCACTTCGCTCCAGGCATTGCAGATCCAGGACCTGAGCTCAGAGCAACACGTCGCCGCGCAGGACAAAGCCATCGGAGAAACGGCCACGGCTCCCCCAGGCGCTGGTGTCGTAGGAGAGGATCACGCGCTCAGCGCCGGGCCTGGATCACGATGGTGCTGATGGCCCCCATCACCAGCCAGTAGGTCAGACCTTCAAAATCTCCACCCCTTCCGAAGCGGAGAAGCGGGCATCAAAGGTGAGCACCGGCAGCGCCTGGAGGCGGCCGGCGCGGGCCAGGATCAGCTGATCCGCCAGGTCGCTGCCGTGGCGGAACCGCTCCAGCGCATCGATCACGGCGTCGAGGTCATCCACCACCACTCCTCGGGTGCGCACCAGCCGTTCCAGCAGGCCATAGCGGCTCTCACGATCCAGCCCGTAGCCCCGCAACACCCAGCCCACCTCGGCCAACACCACATCCGGGAGATAGACACCACCGCCGGCGATGGCGTCGAGAAAGGCACGTTCGGCGACCGGGGTCTGGATCGGATCGTCTCCGATCAGCAGCCTCACCACCACGTTGGTGTCGAAGGTGCGCATCTCAGGAATCGGGGCTGGCCACAGCGGCGGAGATGGCCTGATCCATCTCCTCCAGGCTCATCACCCGGCTCAGCGGCGGCCGATGGCGAAACAGGTCTTCCGGTTCGTAGCGGCTGGGCACCAGCACCAGCCGCCCATGGGCATCAATACTGGCCTGGAGCCTGGCACCAGCGGCGATGCCCAGCGCTTCGCGGAGCTGGCGTGGAATGGTGAGCTGCCCCTTGCTGGAGAGGGTGATGGTGGTCATGGGTCCATCGTAAGGCGGGCGGCCTTACCTGGGATGGTGCGAACGAACAAAGCCACAAGATCAGTGCTCCCCAGGCGCTCCGAGGGATTGGCGCAGGTGAACGACTGATAGCGGTTGAAGGTGGTGCGCACATCCACACAGCTACCGCCCCGTTTCCAGAAGGAATCTTCGCCGTTCTCCCGCAAATTGGTGCGGTGGTCGTCGCACTGGGCATAGGGATTGGCCACCTCATCGATCTTGACCCACAGCCGAGTGCTACTGCCGTCATTCCAGGTGAACACCCCTTTGCCGCCCTGGGCTTCGAACAAACCTTGCTGACGGCTGGGGCCAGAGAACTGGGCGGGGGTTGTGCTTTCAATCCACAGGATCGGCTCAGCTCGGCCAGCGCCAGGCGGCACGCTCCAGCCGCAGCAGCGTGGAGCCGGGGGTGGCCTCCAGAGCAGAGATCAGTGTCTCGGCATGGGCCACCACCCACACCTGGGTGCGCTCGGCCGCTGCGGCGATCAACCGTGCCAGGGGGGCCAGAAGGTCGGGGTGGAGGCTGTTCTCCGGATCGTTGAGCACCAGCAGCGGCGGCAGGCGCGGGCTGAACAGGGCCGCCGCCAGCAGCAGGTAGCGCAGGGTGCCATCGGAGAGCTCCCCAGCGTCGAGCGGCCGCAGCAATCCGGGTTGATACAGCTGCAAGCGAAACAGTGGCGCAGTGATGTCCACCGTCAGGCGGCAGCCGGGGAAGGCAGCCGGGGAAGGCAGCGGCGGCAAGTGATGGCGTGCGCGTGGCGATGCGCCCCATCCGCGCGGGAGCCTGGCGATCGGTGCGGAAGCTGTCGTAGAAGCGCCAGCTCAGGATCATGCGCCGCAGCTGAAACACCTCCGGGGCTTCAAGCGGATCAGCCACGGCGGTGAACAGGCTCTCGTGGGGCGAGACCTCCAGGGCGATCGGCTGGCTGCGGCTCCCATCTCCGAAGCGCTCCACCACTGCACCGGTGCGCTGTACCAGCAGGCTGCGGGGATGGAAGGGCCCACCGGCCCAGATCCACTCGCGCTTGATCTCGGGATCCAGCACGAAGGCACTGGTGTGGTCGTCGGCGCGATAGCCGAGCTCGATGGCGTAGGACAGGGTTTCGCCGGCGATGCCCAGCCGCAGCCGGGCAGCCTCCCGTCGCCCACTGCTGCCCTGCTCCGGCGGCTCACCGCGCCGCATCGCTGCCGAGGTGCGCTCCGGACCAGCCCAGAACACCGCCGGAAGACCGCCTTCGGCGGCCAGGGCCGCCACCAGATCTCCGCGGGCGGCGGCGGCGATCAGCCCCAGGGAGCGATAGAGGTTGCTCTTGCCGTTGCCATTGGCACCGCAGACCAGCGTGAGGCCCCCAAGCGGCAGGGTGAGCTGCTGCAGGGAGCGATAGCCCGCCACCGCCAAGTGAGTAAGCGAGCCAGCCGGAGCGGGGCCTGAGGGATGCGGCTCGGCCTTCACGGCTGGCTGAGGATCCGGCTGCGGTTCTCGAGCATCAGGCGATCGGCGTGGGCATCCAGCAGGAGGTGGGTGATCCAGCGCTGATCGGGGAAGCGCTGGTCGTCAGCACACCCGCCGATGCGGCTCTATGGCACCGCATCATCAGAACTGGAGCACGCTGGTGGGCCGCAGGATCCAGCCCGCCTCACCGGCCTTGAGCTTGTAGCAGATCTGCCTTTGGCCGCCGCTGGCTTTGGCGTTGCTGTCATCCGGCTTGTAGATCGGGAAACGGCGTGCCAGGCAAGCCTCCACCACCTGGAACTCGTCGTGGCCCTGATAGCCCTTGGCGTTGGCACCGGTGAGTTCCGGGAGGGTGATCGGCGAGAGTTCGCTGCCCTTCATCACGGCATAGGCCACCAGCTCGCCATAGCTGCCGCTGCCAACCCCCTGCACGAACACGTAGATCTCGGGCAGGCCGTTGCTGTTGAGGTCCGCCACCTCGGCCCCCACCACCCGGCCGTTGACCGTTTGCTGAATCGCCTTGATCGGTGGCTTGGCGCCGGTGGTGGAGATCGTCAGCTGCTGCTGGGAGCCCTCGCCACGGCTCTGCACCTGGAAGCTGATGCCCTGAAGCTTGAGGGTTTTGTTGAAGGCGGCTCCTGCCCAGGCACTGCCGGGCAGAGCGGTGACCAGGAGCAGGGCGGTAGCGGTGAGCAGGGGGAACAGGTGCTTCAAATGGGCAGGCGCAGGGCTTGCCCTCAGGATGGCGGGATGAATCGCTGGCGGCGATCCGACGGCACGAACAGTCGCGCATCGGGCGCCGTCCCATGGGCTCTGCCTCACGCCACTGGTTGCTCCTGCACCGCGCACTCTCGTCGGCCCTGCAGGCCTATCCTCGCTTCATCTCAGGGGCCAGCCCTTCGGCATGGGAGCTCGATCGGCACTCCGCATCGCTGATGAGCCAACCGCGGGGCTCCCGTTGGCGGACGGACTGAGCACTCTGCGCCTTTGGCGCCGACTGCACGTGCGCCTGACGAGCATTTACGGCGGCCTCGCCCTGCTTTCGATCACGGTGCTGGGCGTCAGCACCTACCAGTCGAACGTCCAGCGGGAGCTGGAGGGAATCCGCGAATACCTGCTGGTCACCGCCGACAGCCTATCGGTGTCGATTGATGGCGACCGGTTGGTGCCGTCGTCGCCGCCAGGCCCGGCCAAGGCCCAGGCCAAGATCCTCTCCAAGCGCTTTGGCGCTGTGATGCAGAGGCATCGGGACATCGCCAGCATCTACCTGCTCGAACCAACCCTCAATCCCACCGAACTACGCTTTCTGGTGGATGTCGTGCGCGAAGGCACCGCGGGGCGTCCCGGCGAGGCCTATGACGCCAGCGAAGTCCCGCAGATGCTGAAGGGATTCCGCCAGCCCGTGGTGGACAGGGACCCCACCCGTGACCGATTCGGGTTGACCCTCTCCGGCTATGCGCCCGTGAAAAACCATGCGGGGCAAAGCCTGGCTGTGCTCGGAGTGGATGTGAATGCCAGCCGCATGGATCAGATCCGCCGCGAGGTCTTGCGCGATGTCGCGGTGTCCTTCGGTCTGACGATCCTGTTGCTCGCCGGGGTGGCCTCGATCGTGGGCCGGAATCTGCGCGAGCCGCTCAGCCGCATCATGGATGCCACCACCGCCATTTCCGGCGGCGAGCTCGACACACGCATCGGCCTGCACCGCAACGATGAACTGGGATTGATGAGCCGCCACATCGACTGGATGGCAACACAACTGCAGGAGCGGGAATTCATCCACGACATCTTCGGCCGCTTCCTGAGCAGTGAAATCGCCGCTGAAGTGCTGCGTCAGGGCGGCCAGCTCAAACTGGGCGGCGAGGAGCGGGTCGTTAGCGTTCTGTTCATGGATCTGCGCGGTTACTCCACGATCAGCGAGCAGCTGTCCCCACAGCAGGTGGTTCATATTCTCAACACGTATCTAGGCGCCATGAACGAGATTATTGACGAACACAATGGCTCCGTAATTGAATTCATTGGCGATGCCATCTTTGCTGTCTTCGGAGCACCGCTCTACATCGCCGACCACGCCTCCTGCGCCGTTCGCTGTGGCATCGCGATGCAGGCCGCCCTGGAGCGCCTCAACCACACATGGGACCAACAAGGCCTGGTATCCCTGTGGCGGCGCAAAGGCATCGAGCGACTCTCGGCGCGGATCGGCATCCATTGCGGCCAAGTGGTGGTGGGCAACCTCGGCAGCCAGAAGCGCATGAAATACTCCGTGATCGGTGACACTGTCAATATCGCGGCCAGGCTTGAAGCGCTCAACAAAGAGCTCGACACCGACATCCTGATCAGCCAGGATGTCTACATCCAGCTCCCGGAGTCGATCGGCCGATTCACCCAAAACCAGGGCTCCCTACAGGTCAAGGGCAGGGAAACACCGATCACCGTGCACGCCGTCACTTGGTCTGCGAGCGAAAGCGACAGCCTGGCCGCCACTCAAGCCTGACTTGCTCCCAACCCAACCCCCGGTGCCAGGCCACATGGACCCCAGAACCAGGGAACAACTGCTGACGGGCCACCGCAGCCTCGTGATTCCCGGCGGTCTTGGCCTCAGCCAGGCTGCGCAAAACCAGAAAAGCCAACCCCAGCCCCCGCGACCCGGGTACTGCGGTTGGCCCGGAGAGCAGGCGCGGGAGGCGCTGGATCCACTCACCGTGCGCGGCAGGTGCAGGTCTTGCTGACGGCGGATTCGGGGTTGGCGGTTCGCGGTGGGGTGGGGTGGGAGTCGCCCCCATGGCACGCATCCTTGCCCTCAAACCGCAGGCGGGTCTGGCGGTCGTAATCGCCGAGCACGGAGCTGGTGAGGCCGAAATCGGTGATCGCCAGCAGCAGCAGCTCCCGCTCGGCGCTGATGTTGCGGCTCTGGTGCACGATCCAGCGGGGTGCGAAGGCGATGCCGCCGCGCTGGAGGCGCACTGATTCCGTGCCCACCAGGATCTCCGCCTCCCCCTCCAGCACCACGAAGATCGACTCATGGGCGTGGCGATGCTTCTCGTTGCAGGCGCCGGGCGGGATGCGGATCAGACGCGGATCCAGGGCCTGCAGAGCCTCGAAGGGCAGGCGGTGCACCAGGAAATCCACGCCCAGGCGGTTGTCGCTGTGCTGGTAGTGCACCGGCAGGGCCGCCGCATCGTTGGCGGGCCAGCCGAGGCTGGCGACCGGGGGCTGGCAGGGGGGCCGGCGGCTGCGGATGCCGGCCTCCAGCGCGGTGGGGGTTGCGGTGGGGTTCATGGGAGGCAAAGAGGGGGGAGCGGAGGGAGAGATGGGGATCGGCAATCACTCCGGCTGCAGGGCGCGCTGGTGCAGCCACGACCAGAAGGAGCACCGCAGGGCCAGGGCCTTCTGCATCCCCTTGGCCAGATCCAACCGCCCCTGCTCCGTGGCGGCCAGATCGATGGCGATGTCGCGCAGCGTCGCCTGGTGGTGGTCATCCACCGCGGTGTGCAGCGGGAAGAAGACGCTGTCGCGCGGATGCATGCCGATGCGGCCGATGGCCTCCACGAAGGGTTGGTAGATCGTCTGCACGATCGTTTCAGTACCCAACCCCAGCGCTCCAAGGGCCTCAGCCGCGCTGCCGTTGGAGAGAATCGCCAGAAACTGCTCGCGCCAGCAGATCATCTCGATCGCCTCCGGGCTGGCATCGTCATCCAGCACGCCGAGGGCGCGGCGGAAGCGGCGGAACAACTCCGGATGGGGCAGGCCCACAATCCACTCCGACTCGATGCCAAACGCCGCTAATTCATCCAACTCCTCCTGTTCATACTGGCCGGATTCCTCGGTGAGGTTCTCCAGCAGCGCCAGGCGGTGGGCTGGATTTTCCAGCTTGGAAATCACAGCGGTGAGATAGCGGGGAAAATGAGCAGAATAGGCGTAATACTGACGCGCAAAATCCTGCATTGCCCAGCGAGTATCGGGCAGCTCACCGCTGGCGAGAGCCAACAGGTAGGGATGTTGCACGGCCTGATGGAGCAGGGCCTGGCTGGCCAGCGCATCCACACACTGGGCGGCGGTCTGCTGAGGCGCAGGGCGGGGCAGAGGGGCAACCACAGCGGCTGCCGGCTTGCGGCCATCCAGCACCTGGGCGGCAGATGGCCAGAAAGCCAGCAAAGAATGGGCGGCAAAAGACTTGTTCAGAGCCATCGGATCCGAACCAGTGATTGGTGCGTAACTGACATCAGTCGGATCGGCACACACACCATCGCGCTGGGAAGCAAGCTTCATGATTGTGTCCTGTTTGCGGAATAGAAGCGAGGATCACCGGTGACCGGTATGCCGATACGATCGCCCCTCCCGCCAGGCGATGCTGCCTGCCCGCCGACACGGACAAATTCACTTGCGGAAGGGCGCCGATGCGCCTGCCGACAGGCAAATGACATCTGTATGACAGTCACCGCGCCAGCCCCGTACAATTGGCAACGTCCGCTCCGATGCCACAGGCGCGATGGCCGTGCCGTTCCGAATCCTCGAGCAGATTGATCCCGAAACCAGGGAGCAGCTGCTGGCGGAGCATCGCCAAATCGAGATTCCCGCCGGACACCAACTGATCTTTCAGGCCGACTGGGGCGGCGAGGTGTATCTGGTCGAATCCGGCTTGGCCAAGGCCCGCTGCCTTTCGCTCGCGGGGGATGAAGTGGTGCTGTCGCTGATTGGCAGCGGCGCCCTGATCGGCGATCTCGCCCTGCTGTCGCCGAAGCCGGTGCGCACGGTGGACGTGGTGGCGCTGACGGCGATGACCGTGATGAAGTTGCGCCAGGGCGCACTGGAAGAGGCCCTGAAGAACAGCGCCAGTTTCAGCAAAGCCATCACCTATCTGCAGGTCCAGCGCCTCTGCAACCTGGGCAATCGGCTGATGCTCATGAACGAAGACGCCACCACCCGCCTGCTGTACACCCTGCAGCTCCTGGCCTCGATCAACAGCCCGGATGGCGACCCCAGCCACCCGATGCCGCCGCTCTCCCAGCAGGAGATCGCCAGCATCGCCGGCCTCTCGCGCGGCTCCACATCCACCCTGATCAACAAGCTGCGCAGCAACGGCACCCTGGAGCAGACGGAGCAGGGATGGCGCTTTGCCAAGCTGACACCGCTGCAGCGTCGCGGCCTGCTGCCGGAGCCGACCTCCAGCCAGGCACCCGCTTGAGTGTGGGGCCCCAACGAATCGATGGTTGCGAAATACTGAAACCTCCCACCCAGTGCCCCGGCCGCAGGGCTCGCTCCGCTCATGCCGCTCCCCGCCTTGCACCGCCGCTGCCGGCTCCGCCCCAGAACCCTGCTCGCCGGCGGACTGCTCGCTGGAGCGCTCCTGCCGGCCGCCGCCGAGGCCATCCCCACCTACAGCCGCCAGGTGCTGGTGCAGAACCTGCTCAACCCGCGCGGCCTGACCCTGGATCCCGACGGCCACCTGTTGGTGGTGGAAGGCGGCGCTGGTGGCCTGACCCCATCCTCCTGCACCGTGCCCAGCGCCCCCCCCGGGCCTCCCACCGACCTGCGTTGCTGGGGCAAGACCGGCGCCCTGGGCCGCTTCAACACCGTGGATGGCAGCTACCAGCGGCTGTGGAGCGGCCTCGACTCCATCGCCCGCGGCGAGAACGCCCTCTCGCCAGTGGCTGGACTCCAGGATGTGGCCTTCCGGGCGGACGGCAGCCTGCTGGGGGTGTTCGGCTTCCGGGGAGATCCCGCCACCCGACCCGCGAGCACCCTGTTCGCCAATCTGGTGCGCTTCGATTACGCCAACCCGGGCTCCGCTCCGTTACCACTCGCCGATCTGGGCGCCTTTGAGACGGCCAACCCGAGCCACACGCCCCCCTTCAGCAACCCCTTCGCCCTGGCCTGGCATAACGGCCAGAGCTTCATCACCGATGCCGGCTCCAACCGCCTGCTCAAGGTGGACGACATCAGCAACAGCGTGGAGCTGCTGGAAGATCTCCCCCTGGAAACGCCCGTCAACGTGCCGGGCCTCGGCGACGTGCCCGGGGAGGGCGTGCCCACCGGGCTTGCGGTGCGTGGTGATGGCACGGTGTATTACACCCAGCTGCCGGGCTTTCCCTTCAGCCCGGGTTCTGCCTCGATCTTCCAATCGGATGGCAGCCCCGGCTCCGCCATCACCCTCACCGACGGCTTCACGAACGTGATGGACATGGCCCTGGGGGATGACGGCTGGTTGTATCTGGTTCAGTACGCCGAGAGCTTCTTCAACCCGGCGGGCACGGGCAGCCTCTGGCGCTACAACCCCGCCACCAACGCCCGCGAACTGCTCGACGCGGCGCTCAACCTCCCCACCGGCGTTCTGGTGGCGCCCAGCGGCACCATCTTCGTGTCCACCGGCGGCAGCACCACGGCGGGCGAACTGCTGAGCTTCACCCCCCAGAGCCCCGGCTTCGACGCCCCCCCACTGGATCCCGTGCCCGCCCCCCTGCCCCTGGCGGGCGCGCTGCTCGCCTGGCGGCAGGCGCGGCGGCTGCGGCGAGCGGGCCGCAAAGCGGCTGGGGCGCAGAGCAGGGAGGTGCTTCCGCAACGGGTGGCCGGCAAGGGTGGCGTCTTCCGCCACTGGGATCGGTTGTACTGGGATGGGCCTGGCGAAGGCGGGCTGCCGGCAACCCTTCTGACTGATTTCTCCACCCCTGTCAATTGGTCAGCCTCTGGTTTGCCAGTGGTTTCATCCTCATTTCGGCAGAAACAGCCCATCGCTTTCCCCCGAGCGGAACTCGCCATCACACCAATCAAGGCATTGTGGTCTGATCAGGCAAGCAACGGCTGACGCCCCCCTACGCCATCTGCCCCAACACCCGCCCCGCCTCCGCCGCCAGCAGCTCGTGAAAGGCGCTGGTGAGGTGCCCCCAGCCGTCCCACCAGAGCACGCCGGCGGCGTCCGGGGCGGTCTGGGAGCGGAGCGGCTCCAGCAGGGCCGGCCGCGCGATCTCGTGGAAGCCATGGGCGGCCGGTTCCGCCCGCACCTTCAGGAGCAGCCCATGGAAATCGGGCTGGGCCACCTGCAGGCCGCGCCGCTCCACCAGCCCCCGCAGCGCCTCCCGCAGGGCGTCGTTCTGGGCCGCGATGGCGGCGTTGAGGGCGGCGCGCTCGGCCGGGCCCACCCCGGGCAGCTCGATCGGGCTGCAGCCCCAGGGCAGCTCGCTGGGCACCAGGAAGCGCCGCAGCCCCGCATCCGCCAAGCACCCCACGGCCGTGAGCAGATTGGCGTTCACCCGCGGGGCCACCCCGGGAATCGGGGCATCCAGGTAGTCGTTGGCGCCGGCCCGCAGCACCGCCAGGGCATGCGTGGCCACGGGCGCCTCCCCGCGGCCGGCCCGCCAGAGCGCCACCTGCTCCAACAGGTTGGGGGCGCCGCGGCGGGGGGAGAGGCCCGCGCCGGAGCGGGCGCCCCCGCAGGCGTGGGCGTCGCCGCCGGCCAGGGAGGGACGCGGCTCCGGCAGGCCCAGGCGCGCCGCCAGCCGCTCCACCCACAGCGGACCATCGCAGCGGCGGCCGCGCCAGTGGGGCGGGCAGGGGAAGGCCTCGTCGCCCCACTGGCGATGGGCGTTGCCCACATCACTCAGGCTGTCGCCGAACACCAGCATCCGCGTCGGCGCCAGGGTGCTTGGTGGGGAGGCGGGCGAAGCGGGCGATGTCAAAGGGGAAAAGATCCGATCCGGCCTTCATCCATAGAGAACCACAGGAACCATCGGACATTGATGCGTGCCCTTTCCGAATTCAAAACCAGTCGCCCCAGCAATCCGTCCGCCAACGAAAAACGTACGCAGCTCAAGCCGGGTTTGCTCCATCAACAAAGAACCGTCAGGCTGGAGGGCAGGATAGCGGAGCGGAGCATAGTACTCCTGGACAATATAATTGTCTCGCAAGTGATTAAACACCCTGCCCAGGTCGGCCTTGCTTGGCTGCACAAAAACGCCCTGGGAGCCATAGCTATGGGTTGGCTTCAACACCATCCTGCACAAGCCGCCAAAAGCAGCGACGGCCTCCTCTTCGTTCGCAAACGAATTCAGGGGTTTGGCAGCCAACGTCATGCGTTCCAGGCATGCCCGCTCGTTTTCGATGGAATCGGGGACCAAAGCATCCAGATCGTCCAACATTGTCAGCAACAACTTGCTGCCAAGCTGGCCGCCGACCGGATTGGGGAAGAAGCGATGAGGGGAGGCCTCATAGGCAGCCGTGTAGGAGGAGAACTCGGCGGAGTGCTGCTCCCAGGTTGCCGGGATCACCAGGGAAAGAACGGCATCGTACCTGCGGCTATCCCAGAGGAGTTCCCCTGCAGAGCCAAGCACAACATCGCGCGCATCCACCAGATCTGCATCCACACCCAAGGCTCGCATGGTCTCGGCAAGCATCCGATAATGCGTGAGGAATGGTCGACTCATCGGCAAATGGCTTACGGCGATGGCAACCCGTCCTCCGTGAGCGCAGGCAACGGTTTCGGCCAAGGCCTTCATCAGATCCGCACACAGATGCTTACGACCTCCGACATGCACTATGCCGTGATAAGTAGCCTCTAGCAACTCAGCAAAGCCGATCAGCCCGGGAACATTAAAATTAACCTCGATGATTTTTGGCCCTTGCTCCCCGAGGTGAAAATCAACACTGCCGATCAAATCCTCACGCCTCAGGGCTGGATAGGGCAAGAAGGGCGTCTCAGCAAGCATGCGATCCCGGTACATGGGGCTCGCGAGCACATTGGTGATCGCCCGGACACTCGCCTCAATTTCCACATACGTCACTTCTGGCAGATAGAAAGGCAAGCTGCCAAATGCATATCGATTGCCCGTGCGTTTGGCAATCGTATTCGCATAAACCTGAAAAGCTGACAGGGGGTTCTGGCGCAGGATGTTGCGATAAAGGCTTTCTAGCTCAACAGTGGGGCGGAGCATGGTTTCACGGGGTTTTGGGACAGGCCAAGGGCGACTGTATTGCTTGCGCCTGGGCAATCGCCTCTCGGGCCGCAATGACAAGCGGGTCGATCAGCCATGGCGACGGTTTCATGGCCAGGGACAGCTCACTGCAGCCAGCAACAAGCAGATCAGCTCCAGCAGCACAAAGTCGTCGTCCCGCCGCGTCCAGCGCTTCATGGTATGGCTGCTTGGAATAAGGATTCTGAGCAAAGCCATTCTTGATCCCCCCATAACGCAGACCGCGCTCAACCGGATGACCATAGATTGGCTGCATACAGAGTTGCTCTTGCAAGCCTTCTCCATCGGGGAGATCGAGAAGCGACAGCCAGCGCAGATTGATGCCGAGTCGTTGGGCTGCTTTGGGGAAGAGTTCGCAACGCAAAGTGCCCGTTGTTGCGAGCAAACCAATCGTGGAGTCCTCGGAAGCGAGACTGGCCAGATGCAGAATAGTGATATCAATAAGATTGAGGATAGGGAGCACAGCCTTTGCCGCCAGCTCAGGATAAAAGGCATGGGCTGTCATGCATGGCATGACAGCAAAGTCGGCGGTCATAGCCAATTGCTGCAAACCCCACAGCAACATCGGAACGGGTGAGGGTCCACCCTCTAAAAGCGCTGCCGTTCGATCTGGAATCAAAGGGAGAGACAACAACAGCCATGGCGGATAGTCCTGCTCGCGGTTCGCCTGGCAACAATTTGCCAGGAGATGTTGCTCAAACGCAATATGGCCATGGGGACCAATGCCCCCTAAAATGCCTATGATGCCTGCCATGACAAAGCTTTCTTCACGGGCGAGGGAAGGAATAAAGACCAGAATCAAGCATGGAGATCAATTCGCCTCGCTTCACTTTCCCCAGATCCGTCTGCGGCAATTCCGGCAGAATATGCACCTTGCTGGGCAGCTGATAAGAGTCTAGCTTATCGCGACAATGGGCAAGAATCGCATCGGCGATATGATTCTTCTCTTCAAGACTCGCGTCTGGGTCCCTCAGCTGAACCGCTGCACCTACCCGCTGATAACTCAACGGATCGGGCAGAGCCACCACAGCACACGCCTGGATGGCAGGGTACTGAGAAAGGACAGATTCGACCTGAATGGGCAAGAATTTTAGCCCATCGATATTGATGGTTTCTTCTTTACGACCCAACACATACAACCTTCCCTGCTCATCCATACGTCCGAGATCACCCGTTGGAAACCAACCATCCTCAACAAGTGATTGCCGCTCTTCACCCCAATAACCCGCGAAGAGATTCGGACCCCGCAACAGCACTTCACCCACTTGCGAATGAGGATCGACAGCAGTGAGCTTGAGTTCTACCCCTGGAACAGGGAAACCGGTGGCATGTTCATAGCCAGGCTGGCGCCGACATGGGTTGAAGATGCTTCGGCTTGCCTCCGTAAGTCCATAATACGTGCAGAAATGCAAGTTTGGTAGAAGATTTAAGAGATCAACGATCAGTTCGCGTTCCAACGGCGAGACGTTGGTCAGCATGTAGCGGAGGTTCTTGGCAGAAGCAGACAACTCGGAGCGGTGTTCTGCGAGTAGCATTCGCACGAGTCGTGGCGTAGCCAAGAATCCATCTATCTTTTCGCGCTCAATGACAGCCAGCAACGTCCTAAGTTCTGGATCACCAATGGCAGCCATAAACCATGGCAAGAGGACAATGGTTCCACCAAGCATTAACACCGCATGCAAATGACCCAAGCCACCTGTAGAACCAAGCGGCATGAAAATCACCTCCCTGACACCTGGGGGCATTCCAGCTTGCTCGATCAACGTCTTCGTGACAGCCATTACGTTCTGCTGGGTCGTCATGACCGCTTTGGGCACTCTCGTGGTACCGCTTGTAAACATCAGATAGGCAATTGGATGACGAATATTGGCCAGATCAGGCGCCGTGCCAGCCGCCTCATCCAACCAGGGAATGACGGAAAAACAATCTCCTTCTCCCGTCCACTTATCGAGAGTCCACACTCCTTTTGCCGCCACGGCATCGACGACAAAACGAACAAATGAAGCCGGCCGCTCTGGATAAATCAACACAGGAATAACACCCCTAGACAGGGCCGCAAAATAAGCCGCTATATAGGCACTCTTGCGCTGCAAATAAAGAACGATGCGATCTCCATATCGAAATCCCTGCTTTTCTAGAGTGCTGGCACATTGGCCAACCAGTCCATAAAACTCCCCATAGGTGAAGGTTTGCTCTCCTTCGCAAAGGAAGGGCCGCGTGGGTTGGCATGTGGCCCAATAGGCAAGGCTGTCGACGATGGTGCTTCCCGGAACGGAGCTTGGCCCGGCAGAGCTAGGAATGGACACAGGCGATCTCCCTGTTGCACGACATTTCCCTCCCATTTTTTTCTAGCATCTCCATAATTAGTCCGATTTTGCACAGGTACTCTCGGAAAATACTCAGCGCTTGCAGCCTATCAACAGCAATCGATGTTGCCTTGCTATAGAGCTGGATCGCCTCCAGCACCACCTCGAAATGCTCCTCTTCGGTGGCATCACTCACGTGAACATCGATGTAGCAGAGAGCCTTCTTTTGTTGCGAACGGGGCATTTCGCCTTGCCTTTCAAGCCGCTGGGCGAACGAACGCTGGGCGATGGAATACTCAGCATGGTTGTAAATCTCAGAGAAGAGGTTTGTCAGCAGCCCAGTCAGCTCGGGCTGAACCACCATATTCTTATAGACCCACTCTTGAAAAAGCTTGGCGGGTGCCAGGCACCAGCGCGATCGGACCCATTGGTCATCGGGCAAGAAGTTGGCCACAAGCTGGTCATAAAGTTCAGCATGGGTCAAGCCTTCGTAATCCAGGCCAAGGTCTTCATAACTTGTCGCCGCATTGTGAACCGCTGCCAGCATCAGGCAATCGCGCTCGAAACCCGCCCCATGCTGGACCGCCAAGCGCTGCAAGCGACAGGAGAGGCCATAGATCGCCAACATTTTAAGATGGGTGACCTTCCAGGAATGGAAAAACAACGCGTAAAAGTCTTGCGTGAGATGACCATCTGCCATCCAGGCAAAAAGAGATTCTATTGAAGCGACACTTTCTTTTTCGGCGGCAAATGCTTCGGCAATTGCCCAGCCAATGTCCGATTCACCAAGGCGCTTCAGGATGGGGTCAACAAAGGAAAAAAGGCCGCCATTCGAGGGGCTGGAAGCAGTCAAAACCATGGAGGAGGCGTGGGTGAGACATTGAACGGTTGACGTTCAAAGAAAACGAGGATGACCCTATTGACGGGAGGGTTTGCTTGCCCCTTGCTGGGCCCAACAGGAAACCAACATGGACTGGCAAGCCCCTTCCAATGAATCTCCGAAAAGAGTCCGCGAGAGCCTAGCCCACAGAGCCAGCAATCACAACCAATGTTTTTACTGCAAGATTTGATCTCGTCGGCGACTGCGCCAGCGACTCCACACGATTCTTCACGCCAGGGCGCAACGCGTGGTGGCAACGTTTCTCCCCGATGCCAACAGCACAACAACCGCTCACACCGACCCCATCTGGATACCCAACCAGCAGCTGGCCAGCCGTGGGATCTCGTCGCCAGCGCACCCCCACAGACACCAATCTGCCGCCGCCTGGCTATCACAGGCCCATGACCACCCCCCCGGAGTCACTTCTGCGCCGCTGGCAGGACGCCGGCCTGATCGAGCCCGCCCGGGCGGCGGCGATCCGGGAGTGGGAAGACAGCCAGGCGCCCACCCACAGCCTGCAGGCACCGGTGCGGATCGCGCTGGCGCTCGGTGCCGCCCTGCTGGCCGCCGGGCTGCTCCTGTTCGTCTCCGCCCACTGGGAGGCCTTGGGGCCGGGAGCGCGGTTCGGCCTGCTGCTGGCCCTGCTGCTGGCCAGCCACGGCGCCGCCATCGCCGCCACCCCCGGCTTCCCCGCCCTGGCCACCGCCCTCCATGCGCTGGGCACGGTCGGCCTCGGAGGCGGCATCTTCCTGGCCGGTCAGATCTTTCACCTCGAAGCGGCCTGGCCCCGGGGTCTGCTGCTCTGGGCGATCGGCGCCGGCCTGGGCTGGCAGCTGCTGCGCCAGTGGCCCCAACTGGCGCTGCTGGCCCTGCTCGGCCCCGCCTGGCTGCTGGCGGAATGGGTCGTGCGGCTGGAGGCCCAGCGGCCGCTGGGAGCCCCCCTGTCGCCGGTGCTCCACCAGATCCCCGGCACGGGTCTGCTGCTGTTGTGCCTCGCCGGGCTGGCTGCCGCTCCGGGGGCGGACCGCTCGCCGGCGCGGCGCGTGCTGCTCTGGCTGGGCGGCCTGGCGTTGCTGCCCGTTGCCGCGGTGCGGACCTTCAGCCTCGGGAGCTTGCCTGAGACCGGCCAGGGCTGGGCGCCACTGGCGCTGCTGCTGCCGGGCTGGGCGGTGGCGATCGGCCTCCCCCTGCTGCTCACCTGGCGGCTGCGACCCTCCGCCCTGGCCCCCATGGGGGTGGCAACCGCCTGGCTGCTGCTGCAGGTTCCGCTCTTCCAGCTGAGCGCCGCACCGTTGTGGGGGAGCCTGATCCCCTACCTCTGGTGGGCGATCAGCGGCCTGCTGCTGGTGGCCTGGGGCCTGCGGGACGGCCGGGGCGAGCGGATCAATTTCGGCTTCGCCACCCTGGCGCTCACCCTGCTGGCCTTCTACGGCTCCGAGGTGATGGACAAGCTGGGGCGCTCCGCCAGCCTGATGGGCCCGGGGCTGCTGTTCCTCGCAGGCGGCTGGGCGCTGGAGCGGCTGCGCCGCCGGCTGCTCGGCCGCCTGCGCCAATCCCCCGTCACGCCATGACCCGCCGCCGCGGCCTGCTCCTGCTGGCGCTGGAGTTGCCCGCTGGCGGGCATGGCGCAAGGGGAGGTCGGGCGGCGCAAGCTGCGACTGGTGACCCGGGGCAAGCCCACCCGACCAGGGGATGGAGGTCATCGGCCAGACCAACGGTCTTGCCCGACTGAGGCCGCCCCTCGCCTTTTTCCTGCCCGAGCGGGGCGCGCCGCGGCCGATCCGGCTGGGGGTGAAGCGCACCGGCCAACTCGACCCCATCCCCTTGACCCTGCCCTGACGCCATGCCCGTCGCCCCGCCCCTCGCCTTCCTGCCCCCCCGCCTCGATCGACGCGTGCTGGCCCTCGCCCGGCCCCTGCTGCCCCTGGTGCTCCGCCACGGCTGCGCCATCACCGATCTGCAGGTGGAGGGCGGCGAGCGGCTGGTGGCGGCGATGCAGGCCTTCGAGGCGGGCCAGAGCCGCCTGATGCTGGCCTTCCGCCATCCCAGCGTCAGCGATCCGATCTGCCTGGCGGCCCTGCTCTGGCGGGAGCTGCCGCGGCTGGCGCGGCGGCAGGGGGTGCGCCTGCGGGGCCGCCCCCACGCCCACTTCCTCTACGACCGGGGCATCCCCCTCTGGGCCGGTCCCCTGGTGGGCTGGCTGCTGCCGCGACTGGGGGGCAGCTCGATCCAGCGGGGCCGGCTCGACAGCGCCGGCCTGCGCTCGGCCCGCGAGCTGCTGCTGCAGGGCCGCCACCCCTTCGCGGCGGCGCCGGAGGGGGCCACCAACGGTCACAACGAGGTGGTGAGCGCCCTGGAGCCGGGCCTCGCCCAACTCGCCTTCTGGACCGCTGACGACCTGCGCAAGGCCGGCCGGCCCGAGGCGATGACCGTGCTGCCGATCGGCGTGCAGTACGCCTGGAGCCGGCCGATCTGGCGGGAGCTGGAGGCGTTGCTCAGCACCCTGGAGCGGGAGGCGGGCCTGGCGCCACCGGCGCTGCGTCGGGCCGAGGCCGCCGCCCTCTACCCCCGCCTGCTGGCCCTGGCCGAGCGGATGCTGACCCTGTTGGAGGGGTTCTACCGCAGCGCTTACCAGCGCCCCCTGCCGGAGCTGAAAACGCCGCTGGACGCGAACGAGCGGCTGGCGGCGCGGCTGGGGCGGCTGCTCGGCACCGCCCTGGAGGTGGCGGAAGACTCCTTCGCCATCCGGCCCAGCGGCGATCTGGCCTGCCGCTGCCGGCGCCTGGAGCAGGCCGGCTGGGAGCGCCTCTACCCCGCCGATGCCGATACCAACGCCCGCTGCCCGCTGCAGCGGGGCCTGGCCGACCGGCTGGGGGAGGAGACGGAGCGGCGCCTCTGGCACATGCGTCTGGTGGAGAGCTTCGTGGCGGTGAGCGGCCGTTATGTGAAGGAGCTGCCCAGCCAGGAGCGCTTCGCCGACACCCTGTTGCTGCTCTGGGACAGCCGCTGCCGGCTGCTCGGGGGCGACCCGATGCGCCGCCCCTGCCTGGGCCCGCGGCGGGTGCGGCTGCGGATCGGTGCGCCGATCGCTGTCGACGGCCGCCTGGAGGCGTACCGCGCCGACCGCCGCGCCGCTGTCGCCACCCTCACCGCCGAACTGCAGCAGGCGCTGGAGGGGTTGATCGTGCCCTCCGCCTGAGGCCGACGCCTGAACCTCAGCCCGGCGCCGTGAGCCGCGCCACGTAATCCTCCAGCCGGCCGGCGTTGACCCAGCCGGTGGCGATCGTCTTGCTGTGGCTCTCGCTCACCCGGCCACGGTGGAGGTGGGAGAGGCCGGCGGGGAAGATCGCCAGCTTGCCCTCCTCCGCTTCCACGTGGTGCTCCTGCCAGTGGAATTCGGTGCCCCCCTCCGGCAGGGAATTGCAGTAGAGGATCCAGGCCAGCACCCGCCGCTGCGGTTCGGTGGCGTCGGGTTCGAGGCTCCAGTCGCAGTGCCAGCGCCGGAAGCCCTCGCCGGGGGCGTAGCGCTGCAGGTTGAACAGCGGGCAGACGAACAGGGAGCGCTCCGGGCAGCACTCCAGGAACAGGGGCCGCTCCGCCAGCCAGCGCTGCAGACCCGCCGACACCCCCCGCAGGATCGCCTCCGCCAGGGCGTGGGCCTCCACATCGGAGCGGTCGATCCCCACCAGGCTGATGTCGGTCGATACCTTGTCCGGCAGGCCCTCGGGATGGCCATGGGGATCGCCGCCGAAGGACACGCCGGGCCGCTGCAGGTCGGTGCGGCGGTCGAAAAACCCCAGCACCGCCTCCGCCAGGATCCGATAGCCGCGGTTGTGGTACTCCCCGATCAGCTGCATGGGTTCTCCTCCAGGTTCATGGGCCGGCCTGCGGCAGCCAGGGCAGGGCCAGCAGCGCCTCATGGCGCCGCCAGCAGTCCGGGGGCGCCACCCGCCCAGCCAGACCCACCCGCGCCAGGGCCTCCGCCACCCCCGCCGGGTCGGGGGCACCGGCCAGGGCGTCGAGGGGGAGGGCCAGGGCCTCGGCTTCCGCCGGGTCGGCCAGCAGCCGCAGGTTCAAATCCTCCAGCTCCCGCGCGAAGAACTCGCGGCGCAGGCGGGCGCTGAGGGCCGGCCCGAGGCTGGCGGCGAAGCGCTCCAGGGCGGCCGGATCGGTGCCGCAGCCGCAGTTGAGGGCCAACCAGATCAGCAGCTTCGCCCAGCTCTCCACGCTCCAGAGTGGCGGGAAGCTGGTCCGGTGCTGGCGCACCAGCTCGCGGATCGCGAACTCGAACAGGCTGGCCTGCAGGGCGAGGTCGGCGGCGGGGGAGGCGTCAGGCACGGGGGAGGGGCGAAGGCGCCGCGCCCCCCAGCCTGCCGCAGGGGCGACCGATGGGCAGACTGCGGAGGCACCGTCCCGGAGACGCCCCGATGGCCCTGGATCTGAACGACCCGGAGCTCGAGTTCGCCGACCTCGTCACCGCTTACCAGAGCTGGGTGATGGCCGTGATCAACGACGAGAAGCTGGGCGGGGAGAAACTCCTCACCGATGACATCGCCGATGACGCCCTCAACGCCATGCGCTTCCTCCCCGACGTGGTGACCAGCGCGATCGAAACCACCCTGGCGCGGGTCTACGACGTCGACCCCGATGAGCTCTCCGAGCTGCTCTACCCGGAGGGCTGAGACCTCGATTGTCGGCGGCTGCGCCCCAGCAGGCCGCCGATCCCGGAACTCGGCCGGGAAGACCTCGGGCTTCCCGGGGGGAGGCCCCTTCCTCAGGGGCGCATTGTTTGGGCAGCAGGCAATCCCTGAGAGCCACAAGTAGCCTTCACCAGCACAGCGGGGGCGCCCGGATTCACCGCAATTTCCCTTGACGTCTAACGCCAGTTCAGTACAATAACCTAGGCTCGATTTTATGCGAGCTCTTGAATTCGTCCTGCCAGCCCCGCGGATATGAGCACACGTCTCGGCATGAGACTCAAAATGTCGTTCCGGCGGGCTCTGCAGCCCTTGTGCGAGCGGCCCGGCTATTTCAGCTGCCGCGACCAGCGGCGCTTCCTGCATGATTTCACCCGACTTCACCTGCCCGATCGCTTCGCCTCGCGCCTGGACCGGCCCGGGCCGGATCACGACCTGATCCTCGCTCGTCTGATTGATTACTATCACGCCATCAAATGCGAAGCCAGCGCCCTCGGCGCCGGCAGCGGCGAGGACATGTGGCGGGAGATCACCCGGGGGCACTCGGCCTTCGAAGCCGCCCTGGAGGCGCGCGATGCGGCGCAGGTGTCGGAGATCCTCCTCAACGTCTGTCGCTCCCCCCTCGTCGTCGGCTTCGAGGCCAGCGCCGGCTCTCCTTTCCTGAATCGGCAACTCGCCCTGAACGTCACCGACAAGCTGCTCGCCCTCGCCGAGGCGATCGGCTGCCTGCCGGTCCAATGCCCCGAACAGGGGGAATGGGGCTACGAAACCATCGACCTGGACGACCTGCGCCAACGCATCCAGTCGCGCATTGCCTTTGATCTGGCCCCCCCGCAGGCGGGAGGAGGGGCCTACGGCATCCGCTTCGACGACGGCATACTCTCCGAGCGCAATCTCCAGGCGATCCACACAACGGTGCAGGCCCTGGATCTGCTGGCGAACTCCGAACGCAAGGTGGTCTGTGAGATCGGAGGCGGCATGGGTTCCTTGACCCTGTACCTGGCCCGGGCCGGCATGGAGGAGATCCACCTCTACGACATCCCTACGGTCAGCGTGATTCAGGCCTGGTATCTCCTCCAAAATCTGGGTGTTGACGCTGTGCGCTTGCACGGCGAGCCCCCGGGGCCCGCCCGGGTTCAGGTCCTGCCCTTCTGGCAGCTGGATCATGCCCCCGACAACCACTTCTCCCTGATCATCAACCAGGATTCGCTGCCGGAGATCGACGCCAAGATCGCCGTGCACTACCTGCAGCTGATCCAGCAGAAAACCGAGGGGCATTTCTTGCACATCAATCAGGAAGGCCGCGGCTGGAACGCCTATGAAAAGACCCAGCATGTGGTGCCTTTTCTGATCGAACAAGTCGGCGGCTTCCGCCGCTTGCGCCGGTCGCGGGACTGGATGCGCGAGGGCTATGTGTCGGAGACCTACCGGATTGAAAAAACCAGCCGGGCCTGAGCCGGCGTCCTGTGCTGGCCGCACGCCGTTCCAGCGAGACGCTGCCGTGGGCCATGGCTGGATGCGCGATGCCGGATTCGAACCAGCGACATGCTGTGTGTAAGACAGCTGCTCTACCGCTGAGCTAATCGCGCCTGCTGGCCATTCTGCCTGACCGGCGCGGCGGGGCCCCTGCCTGGCCCCACAGCACCCCTACCCTCCGGCCAGACCCTGCCCCGGCGCCGATGGCCAGCGGCCGCGACCACGACCGCGCCACCCGCCTGCTGGCGCTGCCCTTCGGCCTGCTGTGGTGGCCGGCGCTGGGGCCCGCCGCGGCCCTGTTGGCGGCGGTGGGATTCCTGGTGGGCGGCCTCTGGCTCTCCCCCGACCTGGACACCCGCTCCCGCGCCACCCGCCGCTGGGGGCCCCTGGCCCTGCTCTGGTGGCCCTACCGGCGCGTGCTCAGCCATCGCTCCGCCTTCTCCCACACGCCCCTGCTGGGCAGCGCCGGCCGGCTCGCCTACCTGGCGCTCGCGGTGGCCCTGCTCAGCCAGCTGGCCCATCCCCTCGGGGCGCCCTCGGCGGCGCAGCTGCTCACCGCCCTGCCCCGCCTCTGGCGCGACCAGCAACCGCTGCTGCTACCGGCGCTGGTGGGGGTGGAGGCCAGCAGCTGGCTGCACCTGCTCCAGGACGGCGACCCCATCCCCCGGCTGCCGCGGCCCCTGCGCCGACTGCGCAAACTGCGGCGAGGCCCGCCGCGGAACCCCCTCCCCGGCCGCAGCAGGATGGGAGCCGCGCCCGGCCGCCGCCGATGACCCAGCCCGATCCGCTCGACGCCCTGGCGGAACTGATCGCCCTCGTCGATCGCTTGCGCGATCCCGAAGCCGGCTGCCCCTGGGACCGGGAGCAGACCCACACCTCCCTGATCCCCTACGTGCTGGAGGAGGCCCACGAGGTGGCCGACGCCATCCGCCACGGCGACGACCGCCACCTGGAGGAGGAGCTGGGGGATCTGCTGCTGCAGGTGCTGCTCCACGCCCGCATCGCCAGCGAGGCGGGGCGCTTCGACCTGGAGCGGGTGGCGCGGGGCCTGAGCGCCAAGTTGATCCGCCGCCATCCGCACGTGTTCGCCGGCGCCGAGGCGGCCGACAGCGCCGCAGTGCGGGGGCACTGGGAGGCGATCAAGGCGCAGGAGCGGCGGGAGGCCGCCGACGCGGCCCCCCTGAGCGAGCGGCTGGCGGGCAAGGTGCGGGGGCTGCCGGCCCTGGCCGGGGCGATGGCGATCTCCCGCAAGACCGCCGCCGCCGGCTTCGAGTGGGACGACCTGGATGGGGTGTGGCGGAAGGTGCACGAGGAGCTGGACGAGCTCAAGCAGGCGCTGGCTTCCGGCGACAGGGCCCATGCCGAAACGGAGCTGGGTGATGTGCTCTTCACCTTGGTGAACGTGGGGCGCTGGTGCGGCCTCGATCCGGAGGAGGGGCTGGCGGGCACCAACCGCCGCTTCCTCGATCGCTTCGCCCGTGTCGAGGCGGCGCTGGGGGGCGACCTGGCGGGGCGCAGCCTGGCGGAGCTGGAGGGGCTGTGGCGGGAGGCGAAGGCCACCCTTCGGGCCGAGGCGGCGATCCGGCCCGACCCCGCGGCCCCCTGAGGGGAAACCGGCCCCCCGCTCCTTCAGTCTCCGGGCGGCTGCCGGCGCTCCCGCCGCTCCGCCTTGAGGTCGCCCCGCTGCCGCTTGGCGTCCAGGCGGCGGCGCTGGGAGGCCCGCGTGGGCCGGGTGGGGCGACGCGGCGGCGGGGGTGGGGCGATCGCGCGGCCCAGCAGCTCCGCCAACCGCTGGCGCGCTGACTGCCGGTTGCGCCACTGGGAGCGGTGCTCGGCGGCCACCACCACCAGCTCGCCGGCCGTCAGGCGCCCCTGCAGCCGCGCCAGGGCCCGCCGTCGCAACGGTTCCGGCAACGCCGAGCTGCCCGCCAGATCGAACACCAACTCCACCCGTGAATCGGTGGTGTTGACCCCCTGACCGCCGGGTCCGGAGGCGCGGGAGAAGCGCCAGCGCAGCTCCGCCACCGGGATCCGTACGCCGGTGGCGTCGATCGGCAGGTCGTCGGGGCCCAGGGAGGTGAACGCGGCAGAGGTTCATGCTGCGGTGACAGGGGGTGCCGCGGGCGGTTTAGCTGGGAAGCACACACCCCACTCCGCCAGCCCCTCCCCATGCACGACTGGATCGACGAGGAGCACGAGGGCGTGCGCTATGGCCTGGCCGGAAGGGTGCTCGAGGAGCGGCAGAGCCCCTTCCAGCGGGTCACGATCATCGAGAGCGAGCGCTACGGCAAAGGCCTGCTGCTCGACGGCTGCTGGATGACGGCCGAGCGCCAGGAGCGGCACTACCACGAGGCGCTGGTGCACCCCGCCCTGTGCGGCGCCGCGTCGATCGAGCGCGTGCTGGTGATCGGCGGCGGCGACGGCGGCACAGCTCGCGAATGCCTGCGCCACAGCGAGGTGCGGCATCTCGATCTGGTGGAGATCGACGGGCTGGTGGTGGAGTGGAGCCAGCGGCACCTCCCGTCGATCGGGGGCGGCTGCTGGAGCGATCCCCGCTTCCAGCTCACGGTGGGCGATGGCATCGCCTGGGTGTCCGAGGCCGCCGACGCCAGCTACGACGTGGTGATCGTGGACGGCTCCGACCCGGCCGGCCCGGCGGAGGGGCTGTTCAACCGCGCCTTTTTCGCGCACTGCCGCCGCCTCCTGCGCCCCGGCGGGGTGTTCGCCACCCAGAGCGAATCGCCGGAAGCGTTCCGGCAGGTGCACGTCGACACCGTCAAGGTGCTGCGGGAGGTGTTCGGCCACGCCGATCCCCTCTACGGCTGGGTGCCGATGTACCCCAGCGGCTGGTGGAGCTTCAGCTTCGCCGCCGTGGATGGGCCCCGCTATCGCGAGCCCCGGCCCGATCGGGCCGCCGCCGTCGCCGACGGCTGCCAGATCTGGTCGCCCCGCTGGCAGCGGGGCGGCTTCGAGGCGATGCCCGCCTTCATCGAACGGGACCTCGCCCCATGATTCCTCCCGCCGCCCCCGAAGGCCTGTTCGACGACGACGGCGCCGTCTTCATGGGCGCCCGGCGCGATCCGGCTGGCTGTCGGGTGGGCCTGTTCGGGGTTCCCTACGACGGCACCACCTCCTTCCGGCCCGGCACCCGCTTCGGCCCGGCGGCGATCCGGGAGGTGAGCAGTGGCCTGGAGACCTACTGCCCCCAACTGGACCGCGACCTGGAAGACCTCCCCTTCGCCGATCTGGGGGCCGTGGCCATTCCCTTCGGCGCGCCGGAGCCGGTGGTGGCGGCCGTGCACGAGGCCACCCGCCAGGTGCTGAGCCTGGGCCTGGCGCCCCTGATGCTGGGAGGGGAGCACTCGATCAGCAGCGGTGCGGTGGCGGCGGTGGCGGAGCGCCATCCCGACCTGGTGCTGCTGCAGCTTGATGCCCACGCCGACCTTCGCCAGGAATGGCTGGGGGCTCGCCACAGCCACGCCTGCGCCATGCGCCGCTGCCTGGAGGTGCTGCCCAGCGGCGCCCTGTTCCAGGTGGCGATCCGCAGCGGCACCCGCGAGGAGTTCGCCGAGCTGCGAAGCAGCGGCCGCCTGGTGGGCCTTGAGCGCCTGGCGGCGGAGCTGCGGCCCCAGCGCGGTCGTCCCCTCTACCTCACGGTGGATCTGGACTGGTTCGATCCGGCGGTGCTGCCCGGCACGGGCACCCCGGAGCCGGGCGGCTTCCTCTGGCGCGACTTCGCCACCCTGGTGGAGGAGTTGCGCCACCACCGGCTGGTGGCCGCCGACGTGGTGGAACTGGCCCCCCAGCTCGATGCCAGCGGCGTCAGCTCCGTGCTGGCGGCAAAGGTGGTGCGCAGCCTCTTGCTGTTGCTCGGCGCCAGCCAGGCGGAGGATCGCTGAAGGTTCAGTAACAGCAGGTGCCGCTCGCCCGCTGCTCCCGCAGGCGATCGTGCTGCTGCCCGATCAGCAGGATCGCCAGGGTGGGGTGGTTGTGCAGGAGGTTGAGGAAACGCAGGCGGTCGAGGCGCAGGATTTCCACCGGGGTGAGCGCCAGGGCGTCGTTGCGATGCTTCCCCTCGTGCCAGACGATATCGAGGTAGTGGAAGAGTTCGCCGGGGCGAAAGCAGGTTTTCTCACCTCCCTCGCCGCAGAGTTCCACCATGCCGCGACGAACGCCATAAATGGCGTTGGCGCGGGACCCGCGGTGAAAGACCGGTGCGCCGGTGGGCAGTGTGATGATCTCGCACTCCACCTGGGCAACCAGCAACTCGATCGGTGTGGTGGATGTGGGGCTGGCGACCAAGGCGCTAGGCCTCCGGGGCTGGAGAGAAGGAAAGGATCCCTATATCTAAAGGATCCTCTACCTCCATGGCAGGTAGCTGGGGCTACCTGCCGAAAAATTCACCATCAACCGTCCTCTCGGCCCATGCCAGCCAGGGTGAGCTGCTCATTCGCAGGGGCTTCACGGGCACCGGCCAGGGGGGCGATCAGCGGCAGTTTCGGGGGCCGGGACGTCCAGTGATGGCACCAGAGATCTCCCACCAGCTCCGGGTGGATGGGGAGCTGGCGCAGCTGGCACCAGCCCAACTCCACCCCGACGGGAGGGGTGCAGTGGCGGCAGCTGCGGCAGCTGGGACGGTTGCCCATCCGAAAAGAACCCGGGCCGCTCAAAGTAGTCACTCCCAGGGCCGAACACCATGGGGAAAACCGGATTGTCAGCCTTTCTCCAGACTTGGCGAGAACAGCCGCAGCGCCCGCCTCTCCATAGGATCCCGCCACAGTTGCCCCGTGCCCGCCATGGCCGCCCCCTCCCCCGCTGCGGAAACCCTGTCGCGCACGCCGCTCTTTGACGCCGCAAAGGCGGCAGGCGGCCGCATGGTGCCCTTCGCGGGCTGGGAGATGGCGGTGCAGTTCGGCGGCCTGGTGCAGGAACACCACGCGGTGCGGCAGCACTGCGGCGTGTTCGACATCTCCCACATGGGCGTGCTGGAGCTGCGGGGCGACGGCGTCAAGGATGCGATGCAGGGGCTGGTCCCCAGTGACCTGTTCCGCATCGGCCCGGCGGAGGCCTGCTACACGGTGTTGCTCAACGATGCCGGCGGCATCCGCGACGACCTGATCATCTACGACCGCGGCCGCGTGCAGGCGGAGGGGGGCGAGACGGATGAGCTGGTGGTGGTGATCAACGCCGCCTGCGCCGAAGCGGACACCGCCTGGATCCGCGAGCAGCTGGAGCCCCGCGGGATCGCCGTGCGCGACCGCAAGGGCGACGGCGTTCTGCTGGCCCTGCAGGGCCCGGAGGCCCCCGCCCGCCTGGAGGCCCTCAGCGGCGCCGACCTCTCCGGCCTGCCCCGCTTCGGCCACCGGGATCTCACCCTGCGGGGCGGCGCCCTGGAGGGCGCGCCCGTGTTCGTGGGCCGCACCGGTTACACCGGCGAGGACGGCTTTGAGCTGCTGCTGAGCCGCGCGGCGGGCGTGGCGCTGTGGGACCGCCTGCTGGCGGAGGGGGTCGCCCCCTGCGGCCTCGGCGCCCGCGACACGCTGCGCCTGGAGGCCGCCATGCACCTCTACGGCAACGACATGGACGCGGCCACCACCCCCCTGGAGGCGTCCCTGGGCTGGCTTGTGCACCTGGAGATGCCGGCCCCCTTCATCGGCCGCGCGGCGCTCGAACGGCAGACCGCCGAGGGGGTGGGCAAACGGCTGGTGGGGTTGAAGTTGGAGGGCCGGGCCATCGCTCGCCACGGCTACCCGGTGCGGCACGGGGAGGCGGTCGTGGGGGAGGTGACGAGTGGCAGCTGGTCGCCCACGTTGGGGGAGGCGATCGCCCTGGCCTACGTGCCGGCGGAGCTGGCCAAGATCGGCACGGAGCTGGCGGTGGAGATCCGCGGCAAGGCCGAGCCGGCCCGGGTGGTGAAGCGCCCCTTCTACCGCCGGGGCTGAGGCGTGGACACGCTGCGCCTCTCTGCCATCCGCGCCTGGGGCTACACCGGCTTCTTCGACGCCGAGCAGGAGCTGGGCCAGTGGTTTGAGGTCGACCTGGAGATCCAGCTCGATCTCTCCCGCACCGGCGATGACGACGAGCTGGCCCACACCCTCAACTACGCCGCGGTGATCGAGCGGGTGAAGGCGCTGGTGGAGAGCAGCCGCTTCCGCACGATCGAGCGGCTCAACACCCGCATCTGCGAGGCGGTGCTGGCCTTCCCGGAGGTGCACGAGGTGCGCTCCAGCCTCACGAAGGTGGCGGCGCCGATCGCGGGCTTCGACGGCCGGGTCGCGATCGAGATGGTCCGCCGCCGCGCGAACGCCGGATGACCGCCCCGCCGCCGGCCGCATGAGCCCCCCTGCACCGGCCCGGGCCGCCATCGGCCTGGGCGCCAACCTGGGCGACTCACGGGCCACCCTGGAGGGCGCCCTGGCGGCGCTGGACGCCAGGCCGGGGGTGCGGGTGCTGGGCCGCTCCCGCTGGTACCGCAGCGCGCCGGTGGGCCCCCCCCAGCCCGACTACGTGAACGGCTGCGCCCTGCTGGCGGTGGCGCTGGAGCCCGAAGCCCTGCTGGAGCGCCTGTTGGCCACCGAGCGCCGTTTCGGCCGGGTGCGCGGCGAGCGCTGGGGGCCCCGCAGCCTCGATCTCGACCTTCTGCTGATGGGGGATCGGCGTCTGAACACCCCCCGCCTGACGCTGCCCCACCCGCGGCTGCGGGAGCGGGCCTTCGTGCTGGTGCCCCTGGCGGAGATCGCGCCCGACTGGATCGATCCGATCAGCGGCCGCAGCGTGGCCGACCTGGCCTCGGCGCTGAGGGGCGAGGGCGGCCTGGCGGCGCTGGAGGATGAACAGTCCCTGGCGGCACTGGAGCCGTAGCCGCCCCCAGGCGGCTGAAGGCGTGCGTTGAGGATCCCGAACACGAAAGGCAAGCCTTTCCATACATCTGGCTAGTACACCAGTATTATAGAGAGATGACTTGCCGTTCGGCCCAGCTAATCTCATGTCCTTCACGACAGGGGCCGTTCACACAGGATCGGGAGACAACGCACCGCTGGACCCGGCGAGATGGGTCTCCCTGGCAGCGGGCCTGCTGATCATCCTGATCACCTTTTTCACCTCCTACAATCATGTCGATCTCTTCGGATTCCTGCGCTTCAAGGTCAATCAGCAAATCGGAATTCCTCTCCTCCTTGCCGCCATGGCGGCGCTGGCTGGCGAGGTTAAACTGGCATCCAACAGTCGACGCGCAGATCAGAGAGCAAGAGTGGAAGAGGCGAGCGCAAGAGAGCGAGAGGCCAACGAAGCTGATCGAGAACGATATCGAGCGTCTCGCCGCGCTCGAATCCAAGCTCGATTCCTTGTTGCTCAGTGCCGATTCCTCCTCGCAGACACCGCCAGAAACCGATTGCAACTGAACGAAGCCCTGGCGCTGGTGCTGGAGGATCTCCGTCCGCCGGAGGGATGAGTCGCGACGAGCATCAAGCATCGTACGCATGTACTATAAAGAGGTGCTTCGCCGGCTGGCCCGGCTAATCTCATGTCCTACACGACAGAGGCCCGCGCCAAAGAATCGGCAGGCAACGCGCCACCTCTGGATCCGGCGGGCTGGGTCTCCCTGGCGGCGGGCCTGCTGATCATCCTGATCCTCTTTTTCAGCTCCTACAGCCATGTCGATCTCTTCGGATTCCTGCAGTTCAAGGTCAATCAGCAGATCGGAAATCCTCTCCTCCTTGCCGCCATGGCGGCGCTGGTTGGCGAGGTTAAACTGGCATCCAACAATCGACGCGCAGATCAGAGTGCTCGAGAGCGAGAGGCGAGAGAAAGAAAGCGAGCGGCGAACGAAGCTGATCGAGAAAGAGATCGAGCGGCTGAAGAACGAGAACAAACGGCTCGCCGCGCTGGAATCCAAGCTCGATTCCTTGTTGCTCAGTCCCGATTCCTCCTCTCAGACACCGCCAGAAACCGACTGCAACTGAACGAAGCTCTGGCGCTGTTGCTGGAAGAACCGCGGCTGCTGTAGCGGCGATGGCCCATAATGCTCCATAAACTACCCTCCGCCCCCAGCGCACCGAATGCCCCGCCTCAGCGACCAGGAACGCCAGGAGGTGATGCGCTATCTGGAGGCGGATCAGCCGTTACCGGAAAGATACCGCTTCCTGTTGTTTGAAGACAAACGCCAGGTGGAGTTGGTCTGGAACGGCAAGACCAACACGGTCTGCAACGTGGTGCTGCCGTTCCAAACCTTCGAGCAGGTGGATGAGCCCCGGGCCGAGCAGCCAGTGGATGCGATGGAGGAGCTGCAGACGGATCTGTTCAGCACCGACCGCCGCGGCCGTCAGCTCAATTGAAGTGGATCGCGACTCCACCAGCAAAGATCTGGGCGCCCTCGACATCCCCCTGCCGATCCTCAGCCCCCGCGTGGTGCGGCAACCCAATGCCCTCTCAGCCCTCGATCCCCGCAGCATCCCTTTTCAACCCCTCACCTACCAAACCTTCTCAGATGATCAGTTGCGCGAGATCGTCTTCCGCGACATCAGCACCGGCGACGTCAGCCACACCACCGTGCTTGATCCCGCCACGGTGGTGGACTACCGCAACGTGCTCGGCTACTTCGCCCAGACCCTCTGCCACAACACCAAACTCTTCAGCAGCCAGGCCACCCTCTACGGCCATCTCAAGCGCTTCATCCAGCACGATCTCTTCGGCCAATCCATCGATCTCGAAGCGGCCAACACCCTCCGCAACCTCGCCGAACCGCCAGCCACCCGCGCGATTCTCGACACCTTCACCAAAGCGATCAACGCCGTCACCGTGCACGATCGCGGTGGCGCCCAGATCGTCGGCCAGCTCAGCCTGCTCGCCACACGCCCCTTCATGGTGAAGCCCCAGCCCTTTCTCGTGCCCCACCGCAGCGTCTTCAATCGCATCGTCGCTGATCGCGATCTTGAACTCTCCTTTGCCGAATTCCTTGACAGCTGCCCTGATGCGCTCAGCTTCGCCAAAATTACCTCGCCATCGGCTTCAAGCTCGATTACACCAAGGCCAATGGTGATCTCTCCAACTACTACCCCGATTTCATTGTCAAGCTCAGCAACAGCTCGGTGGTCATCGTCGAAACCAAGGGCCTGGTGGATGTGGATGTGCCCCACAAAATGCGACGCCTGGCCCAGTGGATTGCCGATCTCAACGCCCTGCAGTCCGACGTGAGCTACGACTTTGTATTCGTTGATGAGGCCGGCTTCAAAAGCCATCGCCCCCACACTTTCACCCAGTTGCTGCAAAGTTTTCGCGACTTCAAGCCCGTTCAACCCTGACCTCCGGCTCTTGCCCGCTCCCGCGAGGGCGGCTGGCCGAGATCGGGGGCCAGCGCAGCGAATGGGAGAATCCACTCCTTGCTCCCCCCTTGGCCCATGGGCAGCCCCGTCATCCCCGACCAGCCAGCCCCTCAGCCGGTCGGGATCGTGGCGCGCCAGTGGTGCGGCGAGCTGCGGCTGGAGGATGGGGAGCGCACCGTCACCCTCCATGGCTGGGTCGACCGGCGCCGCGACCACGGCGGCGTGATCTTCATCGACCTGCGCGACCGCAGCGGCACCGTGCAGGTGACGGTGGATCCGGAGCTGGGGCCGGCGGCCTTCGCCGTGGCCGAGCACCTGCGCAACGAAACCGTGCTGCGGGTGACGGGCACCCTCCGGG
The DNA here is from genome assembly GCA_044351065.1 of Cyanobium sp. Classification (GTDB taxonomy): domain Bacteria; phylum Cyanobacteriota; class Cyanobacteriia; order PCC-6307; family Cyanobiaceae; genus Cyanobium. Next base: position 69,093 of record JBILGK010000005.1, on the reverse strand, counting down.
CGCGACCGGCCGAATCGGTGAACGAGCGCCTGGCCACTGGCAGCCTCGAGGTGTTGGCCGACACCCTGACGGTGCTGAACACCGTCAAAGGCAACCTCCCCTTCCCCGTCTCGGTACACGACGAGGAGAACACCCGCGAGGAGCTGCGGCTGCGCCACCGCTATCTCGATCTGCGCCGCGAGCGCATGTCCGCCAACCTGCGGCTGCGCCACCAGGTGGTGAAAACAATCCGCGCCTTCCTGGCCGGGGCCGGGCCGGCGGAGACGGGCGAGGGCTTCCTGGAGGTGGAAACCCCCGTGCTCACCCGCTCCACCCCCGAAGGCGCCCGCGACTACCTGGTGCCCAGCCGGGTGTGCGGCGGCGAGTGGTTCGCCCTGCCCCAGTCGCCCCAGCTGTTCAAGCAACTGCTGATGGTGGGCGGCATGGAGCGCTACTACCAGATCGCCCGATGCTTCCGGGATGAGGACCTGCGGGCCGATCGCCAGCCGGAGTTCACCCAGCTGGACATGGAGATGAGCTTCCTGGATCAGGAGCAGATCCTGGCCCTCAACGAACGCCTGATCGCGGCGATCTGGAAGGAGGTGAAGGGAATCGAACTGCCCCTGCCCTTCCCCCGCCTCACCTGGCACGACGCCATGGCCCGCTACGGCACCGACCGGCCAGACACCCGCTATGGGATGGAGCTGGTGGAGGTGAGTGATCTGGTGGCGGACATGGGCTTCAAGGTGTTCAGCGGCGCCGTGGCGGCCGGTGGGGCGGTGAAGGTGCTGCCGGTGCCGGGCGGCAACGAGGCGATCAGCAATGTGCGCATCAAACCCGGCGGCGATGTGTTCAGCGAAGCCCAGAAGGCCGGCGCCGGTGGCCTGGCCTTCATCCGCGTGCGGGAGAACGGCGAGATCGACACGATCGGCGCGATCAAGGAAAACCTCTCGGAGGAGAAGAAGGCGGAGCTGCTGGCCCGCACCGGCGCCACCCCCGGCACCCTGCTGCTCTTCGGCGCCGGCGACACGGCCACGGTGAACAAGGCACTCGATCGGGTGCGCCAGTTCCTGGCCCGCGAGCTCGCTCTGGTGCCGGCCGAGCGCGACAACAACGCCTGGAACTTCCTCTGGGTGGTGGATTTCCCGATGTTCGAGTTCAACGCCGACGAACACCGCCTCGAAGCCCTGCACCACCCCTTCTGCGCCCCCAACGCCGACGACCTGGGCTCCGATCCGGCCGCCTGGGCCGAGCGGCTGCCCACCGCCCGCGCCCGGGCCTACGACCTCGTGCTCAACGGCCTGGAGCTGGGCGGCGGCTCGCTGCGCATCCACGATTCCGCCCTGCAGCGCCAGGTGCTGCAGGCGATCGGCCTGCCCCTTGCGGAGGCGGAGCGCCAGTTCGGCTTCCTGCTGGAGGCGCTCGACATGGGCGCCCCGCCCCACGGCGGCATCGCCTACGGCCTCGACCGCATCACCATGCTTCTGGCGGGCGAGGAATCGATCCGCGACACCATCGCCTTCCCGAAAACCCAGCAGGCCCGCTGCCTGCTCACCGGCGCCCCCGCCGGGGTGGACGACAAGCAGCTGCGAGAGCTACATGTGGCCAGCACCTGGGTGGAGGAGGAGGGCGGGTAGGGGTCAGCGAGCGGCGAGTTGGAGGCGGCGGCGCAACCGACGGGTGGTGTGCAGCAGCACCGGCAGCCCCCCCACCGCCAACGGCCCGGGCACCTCGACAGCGGTGTTGAACTTCATCGAGGCGGAAGGATTGCTGGAGCCGCACGCCACATCACAACCGAAGTTCGTGATCGAGAACGTGGCATCGGCCGTGGGCGTTGGGCTGTAGGTGACCGTGGCTCTCGCGCCGATGGGGGCCAGGAGATCAAAGGCCAGGGCCAGGAAATTTATTTCCCCCGAGAAGGAAATTGGTGTGGGGGAGGTGAAGTCGACCGTGACCGTGCCCGGCTGGTCCGAAGAACCTTCCGTGATGGTCAACCCGGTTTGATCCACGTCGAATTCCGGGAGTTCCCCCAAGGGCATCGTGCCCTGGCCTGGGGGGGTTGGGGGACAGAACGGGGTGGCACTGCCCGACCGGAGTTCGCACAGCAGGCTGGTGGAGCTCCGATCGAAGGCGAGCAGCGAAGTGTCATAGGCAAAGCTGGTGGTGAACGTTGTCAACCCACTGCCGGGCGGGTCGAGAACAATGAACACTTTCTTGAGGCGTCTCTTACCCGGCGGCCCAAAAATACAGGGGGGGCAAAAACCAACCGGTCGAGCCGCACTGCACCGCGATATAGCCACTCGGATAGGGGGGTAGTCCGGGCTGGATGACAAGGGCTTCCGCTGGCAAAGCGCCAGCGAGCCCGCCCGCGAGCACCCCACCGAGAGCCAGGGCAGGCAGCGGCAGAGCCCGCCCTTGCCCCCGGGCCTCACCAGCCCCAGAACCGGCCGATCTCGCGCTGTGGCACGCGGAGAAAAAACGGGCCCAACCATTAGGTGTTCTTGGCATGAGTATCAACGAGATTTCTCGCAAAGTACCCGGCCACGAAGCAAGTCAGTTACTTTTTTACATGTTGTTACCTTCAAGTCGCCGCTGGGGCAATTCCGAAGCAAACCCCATGGAGGCACACCCCTGTCTCACGGGCGATGCAACCTTGGACTTTCCCACCGGTGCGCCGTGGCAGGTTCACTCTCCACCTCCGATCTGGTGCGCCAGTACCTGCACGACATCGGCCGCGTGGATCTGCTCACCCAGGAGGAGGAGCTGATCCTGGCCCGGCGGGTGCAGCAGCGGGAGCGGCTGCTGGCCTGTCGCGACACCGCCGATCCCCCGGACGCGAGCAGCGCCTGGGCGGAGCGGGCTGGCCTCGCCCTGGCCGACCTGCGCCGCGCCCTGCACCGGGGCCAGCGGGCCAAGGAACGCATGATCCAGGCCAACCTGCGCCTGGTGGTGGCTGTGGCCAAGAAATACCAGAAGCGCGGCCTGGAGCTGCTCGATCTGGTGCAGGAGGGCACCCTCGGCCTGGAGCGGGCGGTGGAGCGCTTCGATCCCACCCGCGGCTTCCGCTTCAGCACCTACGCCTACTGGTGGATCCGCCAGGGCATCACCCGGGCGATCGCCAGCCAGAGCCGCACGATCCGCCTGCCGGTGCACGTCACCGAGAAGCTCAACCGGCTCAAACGCGCCCAGCGGGAGCTCAGTGCCCGGCTGGGGCGCAGCCCGCGCCTGACGGAGCTGGCCGCCGAGCTGGGCCTGAGCGAAGAGGTGGTGCGCCACACCCTGCAGCGCCAGCCACGACCCGTCTCCCTGGACGTGCGTGTCGGCCGGGACCAGGACACCGACCTGGGCGAGCTGCTGGAGGACGACCACGCCACCCCCGAGCAAACCCTCGCGCGCGAGCAGCTGCACAACGACCTCGAGACGCTGCTGGAGGAGCTCACCAGCCGGGAGGCCACCGTGATCCGGCAGCGCTACGGCCTGGAGGACGACACCCCCCGCACCCTCACCGAGATCGGCCTGAGGCTGAAGCTCTCCCGCGAGCGGGTGCGGCAGATCGAAAGCCGGGCGTTGCTGAAGCTGCAGCATCCCCGTCACCGCAGCCGCATGCGCGACCACCTCACCAGCCTGGAGTGAGGCGGGTTCCTAGGCTTGCCCCCCTGTTCACGGATTCCGGCCCGCGCGCGGCCCTTCCCTGCCATGATCCCCACTTCCACTCCACAGACCTCCCCCGTCGGCGCCCCCCCGATCGACATCGGCATCCCGGCCGAGCCGCGCGCCGCCATCGCCGCAGGCCTGGGCCGCGTGCTGGCGGACAGCACGGTGCTCTACGCCAAGACCCACGGCTTCCACTGGAACGTCACCGGGCCGATGTTCAACACGCTGCACCTGATGTTCATGGATCAGTACACCGAGCTTTGGAACGCCCTCGACGCGATCGCCGAGCGGATCCGCACCCTCGGCTACCCGGCCCCCTACGGCGGCTCGGCCATCGCCGGCCTGACCTCGATCCCGGAAACCGCCGGCAGCCCCACCGCCCTGGAGATGGTGCGGGAGCTGGTGCTCGGCCATGAGGCGGTGGCCCGCACGATCCGCGCCGTGTTCGCCAGCGCCGACGAAGCCGGCGACCAGCCCACCGCCGACCTGCTCACCCAGCGCCTGCAGATCCACGAGAAAACGGCCTGGATGCTGCGCAGCCTTCTGGAGGGTTGAGGACTTGGGCCCTCTCCCACAGTGTCCAGCCAGCCGGGGACAGGGGGAGCCCTAAAGCCCGGAACGGCCGCCATTGTGGCCCTGCACCACTGGGCTGCAATCGGATTTTGGTAAATTCACGGGTCAGTCAGATGCGCCCGTGCCCCCTCGTACCGCCAAGTTCGTGTTCGTCACTGGCGGGGTGGTCTCCAGCATCGGCAAGGGGATCGTGGCCGCCAGCCTGGGGCGGCTGCTCAAGAGCCGTGGTTACAGCGTTTCGATTCTGAAGCTCGATCCCTATCTGAATGTGGATCCGGGCACGATGAGCCCCTATCAGCACGGCGAAGTGTTCGTCACCGACGACGGCGCCGAGACCGATCTCGATCTGGGCCACTACGAGCGCTTCACCGATACCGCCATGTCACGCCTGAACAGCGTGACCACCGGCTCGATCTACCAGGCGGTGATCAACAAGGAGCGCCGCGGCGACTACAACGGCGGCACCGTGCAGGTGATTCCCCACATCACCGGCGAGATCCGCGAGCGCATCCATCGGGTGGCGGCCAACAGCGGTGCCGATGTGGTCATCACCGAAATCGGCGGCACGGTGGGTGACATCGAGTCGCTGCCCTTCCTGGAGGCGATCCGCGAGTTCCGCAGCGACGTGGGCCGCCACGACACCGCCTTCGTGCACGTCACGTTGCTGCCCTACATCGGCACCTCCGGCGAACTCAAGACCAAGCCCACCCAGCATTCGGTCAAAGAGCTGCGCTCGATCGGCATCCAGCCGGATGTGCTGGTGTGCCGCAGCGACCGGCCGCTCGGAGAGGAGCTGAAGGCCAAGATCGGCGGCTTCTGTGGCGTCGCCACCCCTGCGGTGATCCAGGCCCTCGATGCCGACAGCATCTACGCCGTGCCCCTCACCCTGGAGCAGGAGGGCCTCTGCCGCCAGGTGCTCGATGTGCTGCAGCTGGTGGACCACGAGAGCGACATGGCCCGCTGGGCGGAACTGGTGCGCAAGCTGCGCAGCCCCGGCCCGGCGGTGAAGGTGGCGCTGGTGGGCAAGTACGTGCAGCTCAACGATGCCTACCTCTCGGTGGTGGAGGCCCTGCGCCATGCCTGCCTCGACCGCGACGCCTCCCTGGATCTTCGCTGGATCTGCGCGGAACAGATCGAGGAGCAGGGCGCCGATTCCCTGCTGCGGGGCATGGACGCGGTGGTGGTGCCTGGCGGCTTCGGCAACCGCGGCGTGGATGGCAAGGTGGCGGCGATCCGCTGGGCCCGGGAGCAGCGTGTGCCGTTCCTCGGCCTCTGCCTGGGCATGCAGTGCGCCGTGATCGAGTGGGCCCGCAACCAGGCCGGCCTGGAGGGCGCCACCAGCACCGAACTCGACCCAGCCACTCCCCACCCGGTGATCGCCCTGCTGCCGGAGCAGCAGGACGTGGTTGACCTGGGCGGCACGATGCGGCTTGGGGTCTACCCGTGCCGGCTGTCCCCGGGCACCCTCGGCCAGCGGCTCTACGGCGAAGAGGTGGTCTATGAACGCCACCGCCATCGCTACGAGTTCAACAACGCCTACCGCAGCCTGCTGCTCGAATCGGGCTACGAGATCAGCGGCACCTCCCCGGATGGCCGGCTGGTGGAGCTGATCGAACTGAAAGACCACCCCTTCTTCACCGCCTGCCAGTACCACCCGGAATTCCTCTCGCGGCCCGGCAAGCCCCACCCGCTGTTCCGCGGACTGATTCAGGCGGCGCAGCAGCGGCTGCCCCGAAGCCCGGGCGAGGCGCTGGCGGCCTCAGAGCGCAGTGCCAGCCGGGCCGGAGCCGAGCCCTGAGCGAGGGCGACGCCTGATGCGCCCGCTTTCTTCTGCCGCGCCACCCGCCAGAACTTTCTGACCCTGGTCTCCACACCGCCGATCTTCAGCGGGGCCACTTTGGTGGAGCCTGGCGCGGGTCTGGCGGAGGCGGCGCCCAGGGCTGGGGAGGAGATGTCAGGCTGGCTGGTGTCGCCCCCCTCCAGCCTCCCTCCCTCACCCGTGTCCGCCCCGGTGACGCCAGCGGCCACCGCCCCCCCTGCAGACGCTTCCCCCGCAGACGCCACCCTGCCGGTGGTGGAAACCTTCCATTCCCTGCAAGGGGAGGGGCTGCACGCGGGGCGCAGCGCCTTCTTCCTGCGCCTGGCGGGCTGCAGCGTGGGCTGCCCCTGGTGCGACACCAAGCACTCCTGGCCCGAAGCCCCCCATCCGCGCCGCAGCCTGGCGGAGCTGGCCGCCGAAGCCGGCGCTGCCGCCGCGGCCGGGGCCGCCTTCGTGGTGATCACCGGCGGCGAACCCCTGCATCACCACCTTGATGAGCTCTGCGCCGCCCTGCGCGCCGCCACCCGCTCCAAAGCCCAGCCCACCGGCCTGCCCCTCCACCTCGAAACCAGCGGCGTCGACCCCCTCAGCGGCTACTTCGACTGGATCACCCTCTCCCCCAAACGCCACCAGCCACCCCGCAGCGAGCTGCTGGCCGCCTGCCACGAACTGAAGGTGGTGGTGCACGGGCCGGAGGATCCGCCCTTCGCCGAGGCCATGGCCGCCGCCGCCTGGCAAGCCCGCGGCGGCGCACTCGCCCCGGCCCTGCTGCTCCAGCCCGGTTGGGACGCCGGCGAAGGAAAACAGCTGGCGATCGATTTCGTGCGCGCCCACCCCGCCTGGCGCCTCAGCCTGCAGAGCCACAAGTGGCTGGGGCTGCGCTGAAGGGCGCAGGTCAACGGTGCTCCCCCGACGGCACCACATACTGCGGCAGGGGAATCTCGATGCCGTGTTCGCGGAAGGTATGCCAGAGGGCGCGCCGCACCTCGCCAGCGATCGTGGCCTTATCCATCGGGTGGGCGATCCAGTAAAAGACCACATACTCGATCCCCGATTCGGCGAAATTCCAGAGGATGGCGTAGGGCTTCGGCTCCGCCAGCACCCGCGGCTGGCGGCCAACCGTCTCCAGAATCAACTGGAGAACCGCCTCGGGCTCATGCCGGTAGGCCGCCCGGATCACCACCCTTGCGCAGCGCAGCGAGTCGGTGCCGGAGTAGGTGGTGGTCGTGGCGGTGAAGAACGTCTGATTGGGCACCAGCAGTTCGGCGTTGTCGCTGTCGCGCCAGAGGGTGGCGGCCCGCAGCCCAAGCCTGCGCACCTCGCACGGATCGCCCTCGTACACCAGCACGTCGCCGGGCCGCACCGATCCCTCGAACAGCAGCCACAACCCACTCACAAAGTTGGAGAACACCTCCTTGATGCCGAAGCCCAGGCCCACCGAAAGCCCCCCGGCGATGGCGGCGACGGCCGTGGAATTCAGACCCAGCTGGTTGGCCAACCAGAGCAGACCGATGCCGATCAGGGCATAGCGAAGCAACAGTTCGAACGCCTTGCGGTTGCCCGCCCCCATCCCCGCCAGCCGCCCCATGGCGCCGCCGAGCAGCACCACCGGCAACTCCGAGAGCACCACCAGGAAATAGGGGAGCAACACCAGCAGCACGAGGCTGCCCACCGAGAAACTCTGCCCGAACATCCGCAGCAACGGGATCGCGCTCACGGTGTGCAACCCCTCGATCCGATCCACCAACGCCACCAGCACCAGCACCAGATACAGGGGCAAGACCGCCCGCTGCCAGTAGCCCTCCACCTCCGCCGGCGGCTGGTACCGGCGCAGCAGCAGCCGCAGGGCCGTGAGCGCCGCCCAGATCAGCAGCAGCGTCGCCGCCAGGTTGATCAGACCGACGGGGCGTCCCAGGGCGCTGATCACCAGGGCCAGCAGCTGCAGCGCCACGATCGGCACCGCCAGCAGCGCCAGGCGCCGCCCGTTGGCGCGGGACAGGCGCAGATGCAGCAGGGCCGAGCGGTAGAGCAACAGCACCACCGCCACCAACACCACCTGCAGGAGCACCGAGCCCCGGGTCAGCAGCCCGAGCCAACCGCCGAACAGATGAAAAAGGTTGTCCACCATGGGGATCGGCCTCAATCCTGAGAGGAAGGGTCACGGCGGCGACCGCCCGTCGGAACCTCCGAGCGGAGCGACGCAATCCGCGAACGGCTTCTCGCCAGGGCCTCGATCTTGGCGAGCGCTTCGGCGGGCGGTATCTCCCCGTAAACGTTCTGCTTGATGAGACGACTCAACGGCACCCGCTCCAGGCGCACCCCCACCGCCCGCTGGAAAGTGGGCACGATGGCGGACAGCTCACTTTGCTGAATGGCGGCGAGCAGATCGGAGCGCTTCACCGGCACAATCACGTTGGCGTTGATGGGCAGGATGCCCTCGGTGCGGGTCATCAGCACATTCTGGCTGTAGTCATTCAGCAGAAAAAGGGCGAAGTCCTGGGCAGCCTCACGCTGGGCCGCCGAGGAATCGCGCCCGAAGCTGATCATCTGCAACCGCGCCACGGCCCGGGCCGGTTGCTTCTCGCTGGCGCCGGGCAGCACAGCCAGACCCAGATCCTTGCCCAGGGCCTTGCGCAGGGTCGGAATCACCGCGGAATTGCAGCTGATCCAGTCGAGTTCGCGCGCCATGAAACGCTCCGCCAGATCCTCGTTTGTATCCGAGAATTGGAGGTTGGGATTGACATTGGCGCGATACAGCCAAGCCAGCCAGTTCAAAACACGCTGGCGATCCGTGCTGCTGAGGGCGCGGCCGGCCGGCTCCGTCGCCGGCGTGTCGAACAGGCGCAACAGCGGATCCTGGGCGCCGAAGCTCGAGCCGGTCCAGCTCACCTGATCCAGGATCAGGGAAAGACCGATGCGGCGCCCCGCCTCACCGAGCGCCAGCAGCTCCGCCAGGCTGAGCGGCGGCTTGGCCAGCACCCGGCGGTTGTAGCAGGCCAAATTGGGCTGGAGCAGGAAGGGCAGGGCCACATAGCGATCCCCGGCGCGGAACTCCCGCAGATGGCGCAGGCGCAGCGGCCCCAGCTCCTGGTCGGTGAGGCCGCTGGGCTGGCTCAGGCCCTCCCTGGCCATCAGCAGCGCCAGGGGAACGCGGCTGATCATCAGATCAGGGCCTGTGCCCAGATCGGAGCGCTTGCGGATCGTGGTCAGCACCTCCTCCTCCGGCACGTAGCGCACGTGCAGGCTCACCCGGGGATTGGAGCGGCTGAAGTCAGCCACCTCCCCATCCACCACCTGGCGCAGGTGCGCCCGGTTGAACCGCTCCGAGATCCGCCCGGAGGAGATCAGCACCTGCAGCGTCACCGCCGGCTGCATGGAGGCCCCGGGGCGTCCGCAGCCGCCGAGGGCGAGGCTGATCAGGGCGAGAGCCGCCAGGGCACCTCGCCGCCAGCCGCGGCGTTCAGAACACCATCGCCTGGGCACTGAACTGCTCCAGATCGAAGCGGGCGGCCCGGGGATCGGGGCTCACCACCACCAGCCGCAACCTCTCGCCCTGCAGGCCCGTCCGGGTGGCGGTGGTGGTGCCGATCGCCTTGCCCTGGCCATTGATCACCTGAAACGTGGCGCGGATATTGCCGCACGGCCGCTGGCGGCACCACACCTCAAACACCGCCGCCTTGCCGCCGCCGTAAAGCCGCGGCGGGTTGCAATCCTCGCTGCACCAGCGGGTGAGCACCCCGTCGGCGCTCTGCTTCCAGCCCAGCGCCAGCAGCTGCTCCTGCTCCTGGGCCCGCAGCTGCTCCAGGCTGGGCTTCAGGCCGGCCCGGCTGGTCCAGCCCCAGTAAAAGCCGCCGCCCAGGACCACCAGACCGGTGGTGAGCAGGGGCAGCAGGCCCTCGAAGGGGTTGCGGCGGGGCGGCCGGGGCGATTCCGCCAGGTCGGTGGCCGGCGGGGTGGGTTGGGGATCGCGAGACTTCATCCCACTCACAGCTTCAGGGCGGGGCGCTGCTCACGGGCGGCCTTCCACAGGCGCCAGCGCACCTCCAACTCCTGCGGGGCAAAGACAACAATCGGCTGGCTGGCGTTGTAAGGCACCACGAACGGCTTGCCGCCCATCACCACAAACTGCCGCCGCTTCGGCGCACCGGGCGGGCAGGCCATGCGGGTGGAGGCCATCGGGCCCACCTGGCCGACGCGGTACACCTTGGTGCCCAGCTCCGGCAGCGACTCCGAGGCGATGCGTCCGGTGAAGAAGTGGCGATTGCAGTCCACCTGCACCTCCCGGCCCACGATCAGCTCCACCCGCCAGTCGGCCGGGCTCGCGGACATCGCCGGGTCGGGGTTGGGGGGCAGCACCCCGGGGAGCTGGATCACCCAGCGGCTCTGGCCCGCCGGGGGCGCAGGGTAGCGGCTGAGGTCGAGCCGAGGCACGGCCCGGGCTGCACCGGCCACCGCCAGGGCGGCGCCGATGGCCAGGGCCATGGGGCGGACGAGCGACGGGGGGGAAAGCATCAGGGCAAGCGAGGTGCGGCGGGTCCCCCCGCATCTTGGCCAGACGGGCGGACTTCCACAATGGAGCGATGGCCCAGCCCCTTGCGATCGCCCTGCTCTCCGGCGGCCTCGATTCCGCCACCGCAGCCGCCCTGGCGCGGGAGGCCGGCCTGCGGGTGATCGGCCTCTCCCTCGACTATGGCCAGCGCCATCGCCGCGAGCTGGAGGCCGCTGCCGCCCTCGCCGCCGCCCTGGAGCTGGAGGAGCACCATTGCGTGGCCGTGAACCTGGCGGCCTGGGGCGGCTCCGCCCTCACCGACCCCGCCATCGCCGTGCCCAGCGGCGGCGTGGAGCCGGGGGTGATCCCCAGCACCTACGTGCCCGGCCGCAACACCGTGTTCATCGCCCTGGCCCTCAGTCTGGCCGAGGCCCGCGGCGCCGCGCGGGTGGTGCTGGGGGTGAACGCCATCGACTACTCCGGCTATCCCGACTGCCGGCCCGATTACCTGGCGGCCTTCCAGACCCTCGCCGACCTGGCCACCCGGGCCGGCCGCGAGGGCCACGGCCCCCAACTCTGGGCGCCGTTGCTGTCCCTCAGCAAAACCCAGATCGTGCGAGAGGCCCTGCGGCTGGGGGTTCCGATCGCGGCCACCTGGAGCTGCTACGCCGGCGGCGCCGAGCCCTGCGGGCTCTGCGACAGCTGCCGCATCCGCGACGCGGCGCTGCGGGAGGCGGGCCGGCCTGATCTGGCCAGCGCCGCCGGCACCACCCGACCGGGGGAGGAGTCGGCCCGCTAGGCCGGTCGCCATGCTCCCCTCCGCCCCCCTGCGCCGCGAGCTGCTCTGGCAGGAGCCCTGGGCCCTGGCCCTGACCCTGGCGGATCGGCTCGGCCGCGACGCCCTGGTGCTGCTGGAGGGGGATGGCAGCGCGCTCGGCCGCCGGGCGGTGCTGGGGGTGGAGCCGCGGGAGCGGCTGGAATGCCGCGGCCTGCCCGGGCAGAGCGGTGCCCGGGATCCCTTCGCGGCCCTCGATGCTCTGGTGGCTCAGCCGGGGGGCGGAGCCTGGCTGGGCTGGCTGTCCTACGAGGCCGCCGCCTGGAGTGAGCCGGCCCCCCACTGGCAGCCCAGTGACATGGCGAGCCTCTGGTGCGCCCGCTTCGATCCGTTGCTCCACTTCGACCGCCACCGTCGGCGGCTCTGGCTGGAGGGGAATGAGGGCCGCCGGTTGGAGGCGATGGCCGCCCTGGTGGAGAGCCTCGCCCCGCCGGCAGCCACGCAAACCGCCAGCCCTCCCCCCTGGCCGGGCCTGCCCCTGACGGACTGGCACTGGCACACCACCCCGCAGCGCTATGCCGATGGGGTTCGGCAACTGCGGGAATGGATCGCGGCGGGCGATCTGTTCCAGGCCAACCTCACCGCCTGTTGCGAGGCGCTCCTGGCGGAACCGCCGGATCTGCTGGCCCTCTACGGGCGCCTGCGCCACCACTGCCCGGCCCCCTTCGCCGGCCTGGCGATCGCCGGCGAGGAGGCGGTGGTCTCCGCCTCGCCGGAGCGCTTCCTGCGCCTGGAGCCCGACGGGCGGGTGGAGACGCGACCGATCAAGGGAACGCGGCCCCGCCACGCCGACCCGATCGCCGACGCCGACGCCGCGGCCGAGCTGGTCTGCGATCCGAAGGACCGGGCCGAGAACGTGATGATCGTCGACCTGCTGCGCAACGACCTGGGGCGGGTGTGTCTGCCCGGTTCGATCGATGTGCCCCAGCTGGTGGGGCTGGAGAGCTACGCCCAGGTGCACCATCTCACCTCGGTGGTGACCGGCCGGCTGGCGCCGGGGCGAAGCGCGGTGGATCTGCTGCGGGCCAGCTGGCCCGGCGGCTCGATCAGCGGCGCCCCCAAGCTGCGCGCCTGCCGTCGGCTCGACGAGCTGGAACCGGTGCCGCGGGGGCCCTACTGCGGCTCCCTGTTCCACCTGGCGGCCGATGGGAGCTTCGACAGCAGCATCCTGATCCGCACCTTGATGGTGAAGGGCCGCCGGCTGCGTCTTCACGCCGGGGGCGGCATCGTCGCCGACTCCGACCCCGCGGGCGAAGCGGTGGAGATGGGCTGGAAGATTCAGCCGCTGCTGGAGGCCCTGGCGTGAGCGGGCCGATCGCCTGGCTCGGCGATCCCTGGGATCCCACCACACCGCCGGGCCGCTGGGGATCACCGGCAACGCTGAGCCTGCCCCTCAACGACCGGGGGCTGCTGCTGGCCGACGGGCTTTTCGAAACGCTGCTGGTGGAGGGGGGCAGGCCCTGGCGTCTGGAGGAGCACCGGCGACGCTGGCAGGCGGCGGCTGAGCTGCTGCAGCTGCCGCCACCGCCGCCGAGGCTGCGCCTGGAAGCGCTTGTGGCCGAAGCGGTGACGCGCAGCGGAGCGCCCACGGGCATCCTGCGGCTCAACGTCAGCCGCGGCGGCGGTGGCCGCGGGTTGGAGCCTCCTGATGTGCAGGGCCCGGGCGCCGGTCCGCGCTTCTGGCTCAGCTACGGCCCGGGCGTCGCCCGCTTCGAGCCGGTGCGGCTCGTGTTGAGCCGGCTGGAGACGCGCAACGCCGCCAGCCAGCTCAGCCGCTGCAAAACCTTCGCCTACGGCAGCTCCCTGCTGGCCCGCCGCGAGGCCCTGCAGCGTGACGCCGATGATGCGCTGTTGGCGAGCAGCGCCGGAGGGCTCTGCTGCGCCACCGCCGCCAACCTGATGGTGCGCGTTGGGGGGAGGTGGCACACGCCGCCGGCCAGCAGCGGCTGCCTGGAGGGCATCCTGCGCGGCCTCGCCCTGCAACGGGGTGTGGCGGTGGAATCTCGCCTGGAGCCGGACGACCTGCGGGCAGGGGAGGGGGCCGTGCTGATCAACAGCCTGGGCTGCCGCCCGGTGGCAGCTTTCGAGGGCAGGGAGCTGCCCGCGCCCTCGCCGCAGCAGGCCGAGGCCCTCTGGCGCGACCTGCTGCGGGGTGGGAAGGCGGCATCCTGAGGGCGCCGTTCAGGGGAGCCCGCGTCAGTTGCAGCCCTGCACGGAGATGCGGTAGGTGAAACCGGTGGCCGCCTGATCACCGCTGGCGCCGATCTTGAAGTTCACCTGGCTCACGGTCTTGCCTGGCACCGCCGGCACATCCCAATGCCGGCCCGTGCCCATCTGGGGCGCAAACTTCTCATTGATCACCTGCAGGCTGGAGCCGTCGGTGAACTTCAGATAGCCCTGAATCGGATAGGTGGCGCTCACCGAGGAATCGGCCGTGAAAAAGAGCTTGAAGGAGCTGAACGACTGGGTGACGAAGAAATCGGTGTTCCAGTTCGGCCGGCCCAAGGGATTGCCCGGGCCAATGGTCTTGGTCACGATGTTGGTGACGCCATTGCCGCCCACCGGCGCCAGGAACTGGCAGGTCTGGGCGAGGGCGGGACGGGGCAGGCCCAGCAGAGCCGTCGCCAGGGCGGTGGCGAGGGGAAGCACACGCATCGAGACGGGGGGCATGGACGGGCAGAGAGCAATGCCCCAGTGTGGACGGAGCCATCCAACCAGACCGCCGCGACGGGTGATAAACAACACATACCTGAGAGCACAGGATGGGGAACCAATGGGTGAGAACTCGATCCCGCAGCGGAGGCTGGAGGAGGGTGTCCCTGGTGGTGGCCGCGGGCCTCTGCCTGGGGGGCTGCACTGGCGCGGGCGAGACGCCGCTCAGCCGGGCCAAGGTGGGCGATGTGCTGGTGCGCAGCGATCGTGTCACGGTGCGACTGGCACACTCCTTTCGAACGGCTGAGCCGAACGCTCTGCTCGACGGAGCGGTGCGGGTGCACAGCGAGGCGGGCGAACAGATGCAGGAGCTGAACGCCGTCTGCAGCTTGCCCGATGCCCCCGGCTGGCCTGCCTACGACAACCTCTTTGGCCGACCGATCCGCGCCGCAGAGCAGGCGAAGGGCACAACGGGAACAACGAGCTGGCAGGTTCTGTTCCCGTTTGCAGGAGGAGAAGAACTCCGCATGGGCCGAAGCCCGGGGCCCTGGCTGGCACGGCTGCGCAACAACCTCTGCCGGCGAGGGGACTTCGACGATCGACCCGCCAGGATTCAACGGGGCAGGCGTTGAATCAATCCTCCGGTAGCAACGGCTACTTCGGCAGCCTTGGGGACTGGCGTTGGATCGCTCGGTATTCGGACGTCTGTCCATGCCTGAAACCCTTTTCAAGGTTGATCTGACCAAGCCGATGGATCAACAAGAGATGCCCGGTCACAACCGCTGGCATCCCGACATTCCGGCCGTGGTTTCCGTCAATCCAGGGGATGTTTTTCGCATTGAATGCAAGGACTGGACAGATGGACAGATCAAGGACAACGACGATCCGCAGGACATTGCAGATGTCAATCTGGAGGTGGTGCATGTTCTGAGTGGGCCGATCTGGGTCAATGGCGCTCAGCCGGGCGACATCCTCGTGGTCGACATCCTGGATGTCGGCGCTCTGCAGGGCGACGAATGGGGATTTACCGGTATTTTTGCCAAGGAAAACGGCGGCGGATTCCTCACGGATCACTTCCCCAAGGCGGCCAAGGCGATCTGGGATTTCGAAGGCATCTACACCTCCTCGCGCCACATCCCCGGGGTTCGTTTCGCCGGCATCACCCACCCGGGCCTGATCGGCTGCGCTCCCTCCCACGAGCTGCTGAAGGAATGGAATCGACGCGAAACCGAACTCGTCAACACCGCACCGGATCGCCGCACCTATGGGGCAGGCCTCTCCGGAAGTGAGCCGGTGCTGGCCGCCCTTCCTAACCCCAACAGCGCCATCCTCGGCACCCTCAGCCCTGCGGATTTCGAGCGTGTGGCCAACGAGGCCGCCCGCACCGTGCCACCGCGCGAGCATGGCGGCAACTGCGACATCAAGAACCTCACCAAAGGCACGCGGATTTATTTTCCTGTCTACGTCGAAGGTGCCAAACTCTCGATGGGCGACATCCACTTCTCCCAGGGAGATGGCGAAATCTCCTTCTGTGGCGCGATCGAGATGTCGGGCTATCTTGATCTGCACGTCGAGATCATCAAAGGGGGCATGGCTAAGTACGGCATGATCAACCCGATGTTCAAGACCAGCCCAGTCGAACCACACTTCACCGATTACCTGGTATTCGAAGGGATCTCAGTCGATGAGTTTGAAGGCAAACAGCACTACATGGATGTGCACATCGCCTACCGGCGCGCCTGCCTCAACGCCATCGAATACCTGAAGAAGTTTGGGTACACCGGCGAGCAGGCCTATCTGCTGCTCAGCTGCGCTCCTGTGGAAGGCCGCATCAGCGGCATCGTAGATATTCCCAATGCTTGCGCCACGCTTGCTATCCCCACCTCAATCTTCGATCAAGACATACTACCCCGCTGATCCAAATAGACGGCGATAGAAAAGAAGGGGGGAGCGCGACTCCCCCCTTCCCATCGCCGTTAAACCCCGCCACAACATTTGCTCCTCAGCCAAACTGCCATGCCGGTTTACGAATTCAGCTGCCCGCAAGGGTGCGAAGACTACGAGATCTGGCGATCCATCGACCAGCGCAGCGTCAATACACAATGCCCGGAATGTGGGACAGAAGGCATGCGCTTGTTCAGTCCACCCGTGGCGCTTTGTGGGCCGCTACGCCTGAAGGAGGAGAGCCGTGAGCCAAAGATCGTACGCAAGAGCAGCGGCCCCTCGGAATCCAAAGCCAAATTGAAAACCAGCCAAGGGGCTCGGCCCTGGATGCTCAATCGCGGCTGCAGCTGAAGGCAGAGCCTTTCGCTGCTCCAGCAATTGGCATCATACCGTCAGGAACTCCTGCACAATGCTGTCGGAGAGACTGGCCGTGACACCGCTGGCGACAATGCCGCCACGCTGCATGGCGTAGTAATAGCTGGATTGCCGCACAAAGTGCAGATGCTGCTCCACCAAGAGCACACTGATTCCGGTTTCTCGCATAATCCGCTGCACAGCCCGCTCAATATCAAGAATAATGGAGGGTTGAATCCCCTCGGTCGGCTCATCCAACAACAGCAGCTTGGGCTTGCCAAGCAGGGCGCGGGCAATCGCCAGCTGTTGCTGTTGGCCTCCGCTCAGATCACCTCCCTTTCGCGCCAAGAACTTTTCCAAAATCGGGAATAGGTCAAAGACGATCGGGTCGATATGTCGATTCTTACTGAGACCGCCTGGGAGAGCTTCCATACCAAGCAGCAAATTTTCCTTCACTGTGAGCTGGGGGATAATGTCACGGCCCTGGGAGACATAGCCAATTCCCTGCCTGGCTCGCTGATAGGGAGGTTCACTGAGCAGACAGCGCTCTTGGTAGACGATACTGCCAGATTTTTGTTGCAACAAACCAATGATGGTCTTAAGGAAAGTTGTCTTTCCCACACCATTGCGACCAATAAGACAGACCATCTCCCCTTCGGGAATGGTGAGGTCGACGTTGCGAAGAATGTGGCTCTGACCATAGTAGACGTTGAGACCTGAGACAGAAAGGATGAGGTTCTTGCTAACAGGTTGCGCCTCTGGGGCTGTGGCAGTGCTGTGCATAGCTCGGAAGCAGGGCGGGTGAAATGGGATGCAGTGAAAACGAAGGATTAACTCTGGCCAAGATAAACTTCAATCACTCGAGGGTCATTCTTGACTTGATCCAATCTACCCTCCGTGAGGACTGTGCCTTGATGCAAGACGGTGACCGGAGCATTGAGGTCCCGGATAAATTCCATATCATGCTCGATTACAACAACGGTGTGATCGCCTGCCAACTGCTTGATCAGCTCGGCTGTGCGGCTGGTCTCCTCATCGGTGAGACCGGCAACGGGTTCATCGAGAAGGATCAGCTCAGGCGATTGGGCCACCAGGGATGCGATCGCCAACCATTGCTTCTGACCGTGTGAAAGCGAGCCTGCCTTCGTACGCGCGAAAGGAGCGAGGCCAACATAACTCATGATCGAGTGGATTCGATCTCTTACTTCGTCAGGAAGTTTTGCCGTAAGCAATAAAAAGGCATTTTTTGCCGGTGCTGCAGCCAACTCAAGATTGCGCAGAACATCAAGGTTGTCGTATACTCTAGGGGTCTGAAACTTTCGGCCGATGCCGAGCCTTGCAATCTTCTGCTCGCTGTAGCCCATCAATGAGTTTCCCTTGAATTCAACACGACCTTTGCTGGGACGCACCTTGCCGGTGATCACATCAAGAAAGGTTGTTTTGCCGGCTCCATTAGGACCGATGATCGATCGCAGCTCTCCAGGCATGAGCTGAATCGAAAGATCTTTCAAGGCAAAAAAGCCATCGAAGCTGACACTGACATCCTGGATTTCGAGAAGCGGTGGGTTCATCGCCACAGGGCAGAGTGTTTGAGAGGGGAGAGAAGGTCAGTTCTTGGTCAGGGCTTGGGCTTCACGTTGCACCTCTTCATCCTGAGCCAGGGAAGGATAGGTCTCGATGGCTGGAGCTTTACCAAAAGCAGCCATCAAGGAGCGAATGCCTCCAGACTTAAACCATCCGTAGATGCCGTCGGGCATGAGCGTAACCACAAAGATGAAAAGCGCTCCCTGCACGAATAACCACATCTCAGGGAAAGCTTCACTGACCAGACTACGCATGTAGTTTACTAATACAGCCCCAATGATTGGGCCAACAAGGGTGCCACGGCCGCCAACAGCGACCCAAATCACCATCTCAATAGACATTGATATGGTCATGAACTGCGGGGAAACAATTCCAGATTGCACCGTGTAGAGTGCTCCGGAAACACCGCAAAGAGCTCCGGCAACGATGAAAACGATGGTCTTGAAAGGGACGGGATTATAGCCAGTGAAGCGAAGTCGCTGCTCGTCGTCTCGTATGGCAATCAGGGCATCGCCAAAACGACCTGTGGTAAAATAGCGACAAACAACAAAAGCTAGCGGCAACAACAAGACCGTTATACGGTAGAACCACAGTTGTGATTCAGAGGAACCAACCAGAACCCCAAAAAGTTCTGTGGTGCTCGTTTTAAGACCATTAGTGCCATTAATAAGCTTCTGTTGACCGTTAAAGAAGTGATAAAAAACCATCAAGGTAGCTTGGGTGATAATTGAGAAGTACACACCCTTGATCCGGTTTCGAAAGATCAGGTATCCAACCAAGCCCGCTATCAAGGCAGGCACAAACCATAGGGCGATCAGGGTGAAGGTAGGCGACCAGAAGGGTTGCCAGAAGAAGGGAAGCTGGTCAACACCATAGTTCTCAAAGAATTTAGGGATACCATTACCACCGGCTTCGCTCTTCGTATTGAGCATTAAGTACATAGCAACAGCGTAGCCACCTAGACTGAAGAAGATTCCTTGCCCAAGACTAAGCATACCCGTATAGCCCCAGATGACGTCAATGGCCAAGGCGGTGATTGCAAGAGCAAAGTAACGGCCGAAGAGATTCAGCCGGAAAGGCTCAAGAACAAGTGGAAGGATAAAGAATGCTACCACTAGAAGTATCCAGGGAAGCAGTTTTTTGAGAAGGGGTCGATTCATCGCCGGGGGGAAGAGGTCTGGGTACAGGTAACAATCCAAACTGGATGGAAGTACAAATCAAGCCTCAACAGATCGGCCCTTCTGAGGGAACATGCCATTGGGACGAAACTGAAGGAAGACAATAATGAATATAAACACCAATACAAGAGACATGCTTGTTGTGGCAAAGAATTCAATCACACCCTTGATCGATGCGGGCATGCCGGGGAACATCAACAAAATACTGCCTGAACCAATTACGGACTGAATGATGCCCAGCAAAAGAGAAGCCAAAACTGTTCCCGCCAAATTACCAACTCCACCCAATACAATCACCATGAAGCAAGAGACAATGTAAGACGCGCCCAGATTTGGGCCTACAGATCCAAGCAGGGTAATAGCAGCTCCAGCCACACCTGCCAAGCCGGAACCCAGGGCAAACGTGATGGAGTCCACCCGGTCGGTAGGAATGCCCAGGCAATTGCTCATCTGGCGATTCTGTGTGACGGCGCGCATTCGAAGACCCCAGACGCTTCGACTCAGGAACCAAAGGGTTGCCAACAACAACGCGGCAGAAAGGAGGATGATGAAAACGCGGATACCGGGAAGTTCAACCCCACCAATGGTTCCCCAACCACCCTGCAACCACTTGGGCGCTGTTACGTCGATGTTGCGAGGACCGAACCATGGACTTGCCAGAGGCCGCACCGAACCAAGCAGGTTCACCAAAACCAGGCCGAGGATGGTGGCAAGAGCCCAAAGGAGTCCCGTGACGTAGGGAAGAAAAGGGCGATCTGTGAGACGTTTTGTCAGGAGGCGAGTGCCGAAAATTCCGAGCACAACGACGGCAATGATACCGATCAACATCGCCGTTGAGATACTGCGAATCAACTGAATCAAAACCAGGCTCACTCCCCAGGTGGCGAGCAGGGTTTCCAGGGGTCGTCCGTACAGGCGACGGATCAGGGTTCTCTCCAGAACGGCACCGATAAGAGCGGTGACGAGGAAGGCGAATAATAGGGCGACAGGAAAATACAATTCAAACAGGAATCCCGGCAAGGGCTTGAACAGACCTTGAACAACAAAGGTCACATACGCGCCCAACATCATGAATTCGCCGTGGGCGAGATTGATTACGCCCATCAGTCCAAACACGATGGCCAAACCCGTGGCGGCAAGAAGCAGCACCGAACCGATGCTCAAACCATCCAGGACCTGAGAGAAAAAGAGTTCCAACAGTAATGGCTCCGATGTATAGAAAAAAAGTGGCCGCCTGCGAGAGCGGCCACTGGTAAAACTCACATCCTGAACTTACCTGCATCAGGCCGATTCTGTGTCCAATCGCAGGTATATCCCTTCGTCTCGGGAACAAATTGGTTCCAGGGAATCGGGGGAACGGCGGTCTTGGAATCGGAGAGGATTTTGAATTGGCCGTCAGGGAGCGCTTCGCCGATCAACACACGCTCTGATGTGTGATGGTTGGGGAACATCTTGATCTCGCCCTGCGGTGCCGCGAAGGTGATGCCGATCATCGCACTCCGCACCTTGTCGAGATCGTCATACGTTCCCGCTTTCTCGACGGCATTCTTCCAGAGGTAGACCATGTTGTAAGCGGATTCCGCGGGGTCTCCGGTCACGCGGTCCTTGCCGTACATGGCCTGGAAGTCCTGGGTGAACTTCTTGGAGGCTGGCGTATCCAGGCTCATGAAGAAGTTCCAGGCAGCAAAAGTGCCGTTGGTATACTCAGGACCGATCTGACGGATCTCTTCCTCCGCGATCGAGAAGGACATGATCGGGTACTTAGCCGGATCGATACCGGCGGCCTTGAACTGCTTGAACAGCGCCACATTGGAGTCGCCGTTCAAGGTATTAATAATGATACCGCCGTTCGGGAAAGCCTTCTTGATCTTGGCGATGATAGGCGCCACCTCGGTGTTGCCAAGGGGGATGTAGTCTTCGCCGACAGTTTCGCCGCCGAGGGCCTTCATCTGCTCTTTGATGATCGTATTGGCGGTACGTGGGTAGACGTAGTCTGAACCCACGAGATAGACCTTCTTGCCAAACTTGCCGCCGTACGTCTTCATCAGCCAATCCACCGCAGGCTCAGCCTGCTGGTTGGGAACGGCCCCGGTGTAGAAAATGTTGCGCGAGCACTCCTGACCCTCGTACTGGATCGGGTAGAAGAGCATGTGGTTCTTGGCCTCGAACACGGGCATCATCGCCTTGCGACTTGCCGAGGTCCAGCCGCCAAACACAACGGCAACCTTGTCGGAGTCGATGAGTTTTTGAGACTTTTCAGCGAAGGTGGGCCAGTCCGAGGCGCCATCTTCGGCGATGGCAGTGATCTTGTACTTCTTGCCACCAACGTTGACGCCACCAGCGTCGTTGATCTCCTTGATGGCCATCTCCTCAACCTCTTTCAAGGTGGTTTCGGAGATTGCCATGGTGCCACTCAGGGAGTGGAGGATGCCAACTTTGATTTCACCGTCGTAATTTCCACCTCCGCCGCCGCCACAAGCCGCGAGGGAAAGGGAAACTCCGACTGCCGCAGCACCGGAGGCAACACGCCGGGAAAGGAACGGGATCATGTTCATCCGCAGAGGGTGAAAGTGTGCCGAGGGTCTGACGGCTCCGCGAAACTACGGAGCGACCAAGCGAGGCAATGTCGCCGCTGATACAGAATCAGTCCCGGCCCGTGCGAGACGCGCAAATGAAGACCTCAAACAGCCGCCTGGCCCCGTGAAGATCCCGCCATTGGTAAATGTTGCAACAGAAAACTGACCACCTGGTCCAGTCCTTCCCCGCTACGCAGGTTGGTGAAGCACCAGGGCCGACCCGGGCGCATGCGCTCGGTGTCGGCCTCCATCACCGCCAGGCTGGCGCCCACCAGCGGCGCCAGATCGATCTTGTTGATCACAAGCAGATCGGATCGGGTGATGCCCGGCCCCCCCTTGCGCGGAATTTTGTCACCGGCGGCCACATCGATCACGTAGATGCACAGATCCACCAACTCCGGGCTGAAACTGGCGGCCAGGTTGTCCCCGCCGCTCTCCACCAGCACCAGATCGAGCCCGGGGAAGGCCTCCTCCAATTCCTGCACCGCCGCGCGGTTGATCGAGCAGTCCTCACGGATGGCCGTATGGGGACAACCGCCGGTCTCCACGCCGCGGATGCGCTCGGGCTCCAGGGCGCCGGCGCGGGTGAGGAACTGGGCATCCTCCTGGGTGTAGATGTCGTTGGTCACCACCGCCAGCTGCAGTCGCTCCCGCAGGCTGCGGCAGAGGGCCTCCACCAGCGCGGTCTTGCCGGAACCGACGGGGCCGGCCACCCCCACCCGCAATTTGCTGCTCGCCATGGCTGTGATTGTGGCGGGTTCAGCTGCGGAACAGGCGGGAGTAGAGGGCCCCATGGCCCAACTGTGCCAGTCCCGCCCCCACACCGCCGCTGCGCAGTTCGCGGGGATCGCTGTCCACCAGAGCGGTGGCCCGCTCCACCAGCCGCTCAGCCAGGGCCAGCTGCAAGCGCTGCGCCTGCGTGGGCCCCAGCGGCACCAGCCGGACGGCGGCACTGATCTGGTTCGCGCACCAGCCGTAGAGGTAGGCCTCCACCACCATCACCGGCTCGAGCTCAAGACAGAGGCCGGCCCAGGCCCAGGCGGCGGTCCAACCGAGCGGCAATCGCGCTCTCCCGCCCCCTCCCTCCACGCCCCCTTCTCCTGTGCTCAGGGCCGGCAGAGGCCAACCCAGATCCGCCAGCAGCTGCAGCAGCGAACCCCCCATCTGCCTCTGCTGGGCGCGCATCTCAGCCGCCTCCCGTTGGGCGAGCAGCCAACCGTCGAGGTCGGCCACAGTGCGCCAGGCTCCCGGCAGCCCGGCACGCCAGTCCCCCAGAGAGGCCATCAAGGGCGGCAGGGCGGCAGCCTCCAGGGGCAGCAGGCCCCGGGCCAGCTCCGCCTCCAACCAGGCCGTGACGGCGGAGGCCTCCACGATCCGGCCCGCCTGCACCAGCACCTCCAGCCCTTCCGAATAGCTGAAGGCCCCCACCGGCAGGGCAGGGCTGACCAACTGGAGCAGGCGCAGCCGCGCGGCGCTCATGGGGTGGGAACGGGGCTGGCGTGGTCGTGGTCCGCCCCGGCGTAGGCCCCGCCCTCCGGCAAAAAGGGCTCCTGGCGACGCTCCACCATCAACCCCCTTCGGACCAGCAGGTCCGCCAGAACGGGATCCTCGATCAGCCGCAGCTCATGCTCCCGCAGCTCGAGGGCCACATGGCGGTTGCCGAGGTGATAAGCAGCCTGCAACAAGGCCAGGGGGTTTGGAGCCTGCACCAGCAGCAGCGCCTCCGGCGCCGCCTCCACCCGCACCGCCGGGCCGCCCCGCTCGGGGGCCAGCCACTCGCCGGGGCGCAGGGCGTGGCCGCGGGGCAACTGGAGCAGAAGGGCACGACCGCAAAGGCTGTGGCGCAGCCCGCGCAGACGGGTGCGCTCCTCGGCGCTGAGCGCCAGCCGCAGCGGCGCCGGCCCGGGGTCGGCGGGGGGAGGATCCAGCCGGCGGGTCAGCGGCAGGGGGGGTTGGGGGTCTGGGAAATCGTCGGCCACCGCCACCTCCACGGGCCATCCGCTCCCACAGTGTGGCCTTGCTCTTCACCCCGCCGGGTTCGATGCACGCCCCCTTCACCCCCTGGCATGGCCGCGCTGCCCTGGTCTTCCGTCGCAACGCGAGCGGCAGCACCGGCTTTCAGGGGGGCGCCACCGCGCCGCTCAAGGTGCAGCGGGCCTTCGCCGGCCTCGACGGTCGCTGCGAGCTGCCGCTGCTGCACACCGCCGGCGGGCTGGTGGGGGGCGACCGCCTCAGCGTGAGCCTCGATCTGGAAGCCGAAAGCCGGGCCCTGCTCACCACGGTGGCCGCCCAGAAGGTGTACGGCACGATCGGCCGCTCCCGGCTCGCGCCCCGGGGAAGCTGGGCGCGGCAGGAACTGGTGGTGCGCGTCGCTCCGGGCGCCGATCTGGAGTGGCTGCCCCAGGAGCTGGTGCTCTTCGCCGATGGGCTGTTCCAGCAGGAGGCTCGGGTGGAGCTGGCGGCGGGGGCGAGCTGGCTGGGGGCGGAGGTGGTGCGGCTGGGGCGCACCGCCGCGGGGGAGGCCCTGGGCGCGGGGCGCTGGCGCTCCGACCTCGAGGTGCGCCGCCTGGCCGCGGACGGAACGCCGGCGGAGTGGGAAGTGGTGGACCGGCTGGAGCTGGGGGGCGAAGCGCTGGAGGGGGAGCACGGCATGGCTGGCAACGCGGTGTTCGGCTCGCTGGTGTGGGTGGCGCCAGCACCCTTGAGGGCAGAGGCGCTGGCGGCGCTGCTGGCGGCGGCGCGGGAGGACCGAGCCGGCCTGGAGGGAACCATGGCCTGCGGGGCCCTGCGGCAGGGCCTGGTGGCCCGCTTTCGGGGGGCCTCCAGCCAGGCGGCCCGGCTCTGGTTCACCCGGATCTGGGCCCGCATCCGCGCCGAGCGGGGCCTGGCGCCGCCGCAACCCCCTCGGGTGTGGCCATTCCAGGAGGAGCCTTTCGCGCCGATCGCCTGAGCCGTGGGCCTCCGGCCGCCGCCTGGTGGTCCGCCCTGAACGGGCGGAGGCCCACAGCGCTGCCAGAGTGGAGAAATCACCGCCGTTTCCATGCACCTCACCCCCCAGGAGAAAGACAAACTCCTCGTCGTCACCGCAGCCCTGCTGGCGGAGCGACGCCTGCAGCGGGGGCTGCGGCTGAACCATCCGGAAGCGGTGGCCTGGCTCAGCTTCCTGGTGCTGGAGGGCGCCCGGGACGGCCGGACCGTGGCCGAGCTGATGCAGGAGGGCACCACCTGGCTCCGCCGCGACCAGGTGATGGAGGGGGTGGCCGAGCTCGTGGACGAGGTGCAGATCGAGGCGGTCTTCCCCGACGGCACCAAGCTCGTCACCCTGCACGACCCGATCCGCTGACCCTCCACCGAGCCGACCGTCCCCCCGCCCCAAGCCCCATGCCCCCCCTGATCCCCGGTGAACTGCTGCCGGAGCCTGGCGAGATCGAGCTCAATTCCGGCCGCCCCGTCACCACCCTGACCGTGGCCAACCGCGGCGACCGCCCCGTGCAAGTGGGCTCCCACTTCCACTTCCACGAGGCGAACAGCGCCCTGCAGTTCGACCGGGACGCGGCCCGCGGGCTGCGCCTCGACATCCCAGCCGGCGCCGCCATCCGCTTCGAACCCGGCGACAGCCGCGAGGTGCAGCTGGTGCCCTTCGCCGGCGCCCGCCGCGTATTCGGCTTCAACGGCCTGATCAACGGCCCGCTCGACTGAACGAACCCCACGATCTCCGCCGCGGCCCCACCGCCCTCCCCCCATGCCCTATCGCATCAGCCGCCGCGCCTACGCCGAGACCTACGGCCCCACCACCGGCGACCGGCTCCGCCTGGCCGACAGCGAGCTCATCCTCGAGGTGGAGAAGGATTTCACCCACTACGGCGACGAGGTGAAATTCGGCGGCGGCAAGGTGATCCGCGACGGCATGGGCCAGGCCCAGACCCCCCGGGCGGAAGGGGCGGTGGACACGGTGATCACCAACGCCCTGATCCTCGACTGGTGGGGGATCGTCAAGGCCGACATCGGCCTGCGAGACGGCCGCATCGCGGCGATCGGCAAGGCGGGCAATCCCGATGTCCAGGCAGACGTGGACATCATTGTGGGTCCGGGCACCGAGGCGATCGCCGGCGAGGGACACATCCTCACCGCCGGCTCGATCGACACCCACATCCACTTCATCTGCCCCCAGCAGATCGAAACAGCCCTGGCCAGCGGCGTCACCACCCTGCTGGGGGGGGGCACCGGCCCGGCCACCGGCACCAACGCCACCACCTGCACCCCGGGCGCCTTCCACCTGGCCCGCATGCTCCAGGCCGCCGAGGGGCTGCCGGTGAACCTGGGCTTCTACGGCAAGGGCAACGCCAGCACCCCGGAGGCCCTGGAGGAGCAGATCCGGGCCGGCGCCTGCGGCCTCAAGCTCCACGAAGACTGGGGCACCACCCCGGCGGCGATCGACTGCTGCCTGGCGGTGGCCGACCGCATGGACGTGCAGGTGTGTCTTCACTCCGACACTCTCAACGAAGCGGGCTTCGTGGAGGACACGATCCGCGCCATCGGCGATCGCACGATCCACACCTTTCACACCGAAGGGGCCGGCGGCGGCCATGCGCCGGACATCATCCGCATCTGCGGCGAAGCCAACGTGCTGCCCAGTTCCACCAACCCCACGCGCCCCTACACGCGCAACACCCTGGAGGAGCACCTCGACATGCTGATGGTGTGCCACCACCTCGATCCCCACATCCCGGAAGATGTGGCCTTCGCTGAATCGCGCATCCGACGCGAAACGATCGCGGCCGAAGACATCCTGCACGATCTGGGGGCCTTCTCGATCATCGCCAGCGACTCCCAGGCGATGGGGCGGGTAGGGGAGGTGATCACTCGCACCTTCCAGAGCGCCCACAAGATGAAGGTGCAGCGCGGACCCCTGCCGGAGGACAGCGAGCGCAACGACAACACCCGCCTGAAGCGCTACATCGCCAAGACCACGATCAACCCGGCGATCGCCCACGGCATCGACAGCCAGGTGGGCTCGGTGGAGGTGGGAAAGCTGGCGGATCTGGTGCTGTGGAAGCCGGGCTTCTTCGGCGTCAAGCCCGAGCTGGTGCTCAAGGGCGGTTCAATCGTCTGGGCACAGATGGGGGACGCCAACGCCTCGATCCCCACCCCCGGCCCCGTACACGGCCGACCGATGTTCGCCGCCTTCGGCGCCGCCCTGGCCCCCGCCTGTCTCACCTTCGTGAGCCAGGCGGCTCTGGACGACGACCTGCCGCGCCGCCTGGGCCTGCGGCGGCCCTGCGCGCCGGTGGTGCACACCCGCGGCATCGGCAAGCGGGAGATGCGCAACAACACGGCCCTGCCGAAGATGGAGGTGGATCCGCAAACCTATGAAGTGTTTGCCGATGGGGAATTGCTCAGCTGCGAACCGGCGGAGGTGCTGCCGATGGCGCAGCGTTACTTTCTGCTCTGACGCCCTTGGGGCGGGCCGAGAGGAGATGGCAAGCCATAGCGTTCCGGCCAACGAACGGAAGGCAGCCAGAGAGTTCCAAAAAGGCGATCCAGCCAGGGAAACATTGGCGCATAGTTGCGATTAGCAGCCACCTCGTCGTCGGCGGCATGATGCCAGTGATGAAAAGCTGGGGTGGCAATAAAGTCCTCAAGCCAACCAAACCGTAACCCGAGATTGGCATGCACGAAAAAACTCCAGATCGTTGCCAGAACTGTATAGAGAATGGGAATCAAGTCAAAGCTCTGGGCGGTGGGCTGAGCTAGGCCAAGCAGGTAAATGGGGATCAGGCCGGAAAGGCGACCGAAAAGCAGGTCAAGAGGGTGGGCACGGGTATTGACCAGCCAGTCGAGAGCCTCGGCGCTGTGATGGAGGCGATGCCAGCGCCAGAGCATGGGCCATTCGTGGCTGAGGCGGTGGCCCCAATAGGCCCCGCAATCACCAACAATCAGGGCGAGCAGAAAACGCTGGCGCACCGGCATCGCCGCCACTGCAGCATAATATTGACTTTGCTCCAGGGAATGTAAAAGCCAGGCAAGTGCAGAAAGCGGCAGGGCAAGCAGGAGCTTTGGCAGGAGACCGTTCAGAAAATAAAGCCATAGATCGAAACCGAAATCCTGACGCAAAAAACTTTGACGCCGCTGGGGGAAACGCCGCTCCAAGGGTACGATGATAGCGATCACCAAGCTCAGCCAGAGCATGAGCCTGGCGAACTCGGTGAACAGCAGCTGGAGCGGCGGCGCAAGGCTCGCCAGCAAAGGCGAGTACAGCATCAGGCGCGGGCCCGCAGCCGGCGGCGCATGGAACGACTCACCCCGAAAAAGGTTCCCAAGCCCAGCAGACCCAGGGGCCCTGGCACCGCAGAGGGAGCAGGAGGGATGGGCGGGTCGGGAGGGCTGGGCGGGCTTCCCTGGGGCGTGACGCTGACTCCTGAGAGCAGGGCCATGGGGGGCTGGGCGCCGGGCGTGCCGTTAGCCATGAATTCCAGAACCGCATTGGATCCGGAAGCCACGAAGCTCAGCACCTGCTCTTGCCAGCCAGAAACTGGAGCGTTAGCCGCCTTGCTAATCGTCTGCGAGGACTGGGTGTTGCCGCCAAAGGTCACTTCCCACCAGTTGGTGGTGTTGGCGTTGTAGAGGCCATCGGTGCAGGTGTTGTTCTCCAGATAGCAGTCGAACTGTCCGGCCGCCTGCGAAAACTTCACGTCATAAGTGGTACCGCTGGTGAGCCCCGTCAGCTCCTGCTTGATCGATCCACTGAATTGGGGATCGCCATCCGAGGCGATGTACCAGCCGGAGCCATCGACGCTATTGACGGTCTGGGTTGGACCTGTGGAAAACAGAGTCCAGTTGCGGCGGCCGTTCTTTTGGGCGGCGTTCAGGCCGGCGCCGTAGCGAGAGAAGTGTTGCCATCAGAGACGACATACATCAGGTTGTTGACCCAGCCGCTGACATTCTGGGGGTTATCGGTGACCGTCCAGCCTTGGAAGGTGACGCGGGAGGGCAAGGTGCCGCCATCCCCAGTCCCGGCGTTGATGCCAGCGGAGGGGGTGGGATTCGGATAGTCGCTCGGGAAGGTGGGAACAAAGCCGCCATTGACGACGACGTTTTGGGCCAGGGAAGGAGTTGCGATGGCGGGGATCGCCACAAGCAGGACCAGCCCAGCAGAGGGGGAAAGCCTGCTGCGTGGATTGCAAGGGACCATGCGCATCATGGGGACGGAGGAAAAACACACTCATCCGCAGGCTGCACATCCCAAGTTTGCACTTCCAGCCAGACCCTGCTTTTTTTAAGAATTCAGCCGAGGTCCCGGGGGCTGGGCTTGACCTTCCGGAGAACCCACGCCCAGCGCCAGATTGTTTTCGATGACCATCAAGATGCCTGTTCCAACGCCCCATCGGCGCCGCTCTGCATCGACCCGCCAAACACCTCAAGGGTCCGGGAAGCGCTGGGAACCACCTGGGGAACAACTGTGGGGATCTGCTCATCCACGCGCTGCCGCCATGGCCAGGCCCACCCGGCATCGCATCCCGTAGCAATCACTACCAGGTTGCCCCCTGGCGGCGCTGCAGGATCCCGGCAGCGGAGCGCGACGACATGTTCACGGAATATCGCCCCAACCACGGCTACGACGAGTACTTCAGTGCCACCGAGCAGCCGCGCGAGGGCCTGCGCCCCCTCCTCTCCTCCCTGGGCCGGATGGGGCTGGATCAGCTCAACCACAACCACGCCGCCGCCGGCATGCTGCTCAAGCGGCTCGGAGCCACCTTCCGGCTCAATGATTCCGGCAGCCAGGGGGTGGAGCGCATCCTGCCTTTCGATCCCCTGCCCCGACTGATCACCGCCAGCGAGTGGCAGCGGCTGGAGAAGGGATTGATCCAACGCCTGGAGGCGATCGATCGCTTCCTGGCCGACGTCTACGGGGAGGGGCGCATCCTGGCCGACGGCGTCGTGCCTGAGGAAGACGTGGTCAGCTCCTACGGCTGGCGCCCCCAGATGCGGGGGATCCGGCCGCCGCTCGATCGCTGGTGCCACATCTCCGGTTTGGATCTGGTGCGCGATGGCGCGGGCACCTGGCGGGTGCTGGAGGACAACCTGCGCTGCCCCTCGGGGGTGGCCTACTTCCTCGAGAACCGGCGCGTGATGAAACGCATCTTCCCCAGCCTGTTCAGCGGCCGGGCGGTGGCTCCGATCGACAACTACGCCTCCCAATTGCTGCAGACCCTGCGCGAACTCGCCCCCTGGACCGACACGCCGAAGGTGGTGCTGCTCACGCCCGGGGTGTTCAACAGCGCCTACTTCGAGCACAGCTACCTGGCTCAGCAGATGGGCATCCAGCTGGTGGAGGGTCGCGACCTGGTCTGCGAGACGGGACGGGTGTGGATGCGCAGCACCGCGGGTCTGGAACCGGTGGATGTGATCTACCGCCGGATCGACGACGACTTCCTCGATCCCGCGGTGTTCCGCTCCGACTCGATGCTGGGGGTGCGGGGCCTGATCGAGGTGTTCGCCGCCGGCCGGGTGGCGATTGCCAACGCTCCCGGCACTGGCGTGGCTGACGACAAGCTCATCTACGCCTACGTGCCCGAGATGATTCGCTACTACCTGGACGAGGAGCCGATCATCGAGAACGTGCCCACCTATCTCTGCTCCAGACCCCGGGAGCGCGCCTACGTGCTGGAGCACCTGGGCGAGCTGGTGGTGAAGGCGGTGGCGGAGGCCGGCGGTTACGGAATGCTGATCGGGCCCCACGCCACCGCCGAGGAGATCGCCAGCTTCGCCACCAAGATTGAGGCCGACCCTCGCAACTACATCGCTCAGCCCACCCTGGAGCTTTCCACCGTGCCCTCCCTCAGCGAAGGGGTGCTGTACCCCTGCCATGTGGACCTGCGGCCCTATGTGCTGCGGGGCAAGGGCGCCTGGGTGACCCCCGGCGGGCTGACCCGGGTGGCCCTGCGGCGCGGCTCGCTGGTGGTGAATTCCTCCCAGGGAGGCGGCTGCAAGGACACCTGGATCGTCGACGATGTCATGGTCGAGGAGCCTGCCACCCGGGCCCCCCAGGAGCTGCCTCCATGCTGAGCCGCGTCGCCGACTCCCTTTACTGGATTCACCGCTACATCGAGCGCGCCGAGAACGTGGCCCGCTTCGTTGAGGTGAGCGAAGCCCTGGCCCTCGACTGCCCCCCCGGCAGCGCCGAACCCTGGCTGCCCCTGATCGAGGCCAGCGGCGAGCGGGAACTGTTCGACCAGCTGCAGCCCGGCGTCAGCCCGGAGGACGTGGTGGAGTTCCTGGTGCGCAATCCGGAAAACCCCAGCAGCGTGGTGAACTGCATCGCCATCGCCCGCGAGAACGCTCGCCAGATCCGCGATGTGATCACCACCGAGATGTGGGAGCAGCTCAACGGCACCTACTGGAATCTGCAGGAGCCGGAGTTCTGGCAGCAACCGCCGCAGGAGCAGCTGCGTGAGGTGCGGCGCGCCTGCCAGCTCTTCTACGGCATCACGGACGCCACCCT
The DNA here is from genome assembly GCA_044351065.1 of Cyanobium sp. GTDB lineage: Bacteria > Cyanobacteriota > Cyanobacteriia > PCC-6307 > Cyanobiaceae > Cyanobium. The sequence goes on along the minus strand of JBILGK010000005.1, from coordinate 37,954 downwards.
CAGCCGTGATCTCTCCTGGCAATTCAGCCGTCTCGGGCGGCTGCTGGAACGGGCCGACAAGACCACCCGCATCCTCGACGTGAAGTACTTCCTGCTGCTGCCGATCCACGAGCGCGTCGGCGGGGTGTTGGACGAGCTGCAGTGGATCGCCCTGCTGCGCAGTGCCGGCGCCTACCAAATGTTTCGCCAGTCGCAGCAGCAGGTGATCGAGCCGCAGGCGGTGGCCGCCTTCCTCTTGCTCGATCCCCACTTCCCCCGCTCCGTCCGCTACTGCCTGGAGCGCATCAGCGAGACCCTGCGCATCATCAGAGGCACCGCCCTGAGCGGTACGCCAGATGAACTGGAATGCCTCACAGGCCTCACCTTGGCCCGCTGGAGCTTCACACACATCGAGGAACTGGTTGCGCATGGCCTGCACGAGTCGATCGACCAACTGCAGCAGGACTTCAACCGCATGCACAGTCTGATCGAGAAGCGCTACTTCATCGCTGCCAACAACGACGAAAGCCAGGCACAGTCCGAGCCGTCATGCGCGCCCGCATAACCCACAGCCTCACCTACCGCTATAGCGCACCGGTCCTGCTCGGCCCCCACCGCTTCTGCCTCAAACCCAGGGGGCACGGCTTCCAGCGGCTTTTGCACTTCGACCTCTCGATCACGCCGGAGCCCTCCAGCCTTTATCCCCTGCTGGCCTCCAGCGGCGACGAGATCCTGCGGGCCCGCTTCTTCGGCAGCACCGACGTGTTCCTGTTGCGGGCGGAGAGCGAGGTGGAGACCCAGCCCCCCCCTGCCCTGGAATTGTGCCTGGAGGAGCAGGAGCCGGAGCTGCCCTACCCCGTCGGCCGCCTCAATCTCGACCTCAGTGGCGCCCTGCTGGGCTGGCTGTCCAATGGCCAGCACGACCCCGCGGCGGTGGATCTCGCCCAGGACGCGCTGATGGGCTGCGAGCAGCGGGCGCTCCCCTTTCTCAGCCAGCTGGTGGCGATCATCCAGGACCGGGTCAAGTACACCCAGCGCCACCTCGGGCCCGCCTGGCCGGCCGGGCGCACCCTCAAGGAGCGGGTGGGCTCCTGTCGCGATCTGGCGATGCTGATGATCGAGGCGTGCCGCTGTGTTGGACTGCCGGCCCGCTTCGTCAGCGGCTATCACCTGGTGGAGCCAAGGCCGAAGCGCTACGACCTGCACGCCTGGGCGGAGGTGTATCTGCCCGGGGCGGGCTGGCGCGGCTTCGATCCCAGCGGCAAGGGGGCGATCGACGACCGCTACATCGTGCTGGCCACCTCCTCCAAACCCCAGCTCACCGCGGCGGTGAACGGCACCTTCTCCGGCCCCCCCCGTGTGGAGAGCGACATGACCTGGACCATCGAAGCGGAGGTGCTGACAGCGTGAGGCTCACCTGAAGACCAGACGCTCGGTAGCGGTTGGTGCAGCACCTGCCTTCGCGCCTTGCCAGGAAGGCACCAGCCAATCCCCTGTCCCCCGCGCGAATCGCCCATGACCCTCACCTCACCCCCCTCCCCGGCTGGCTCCGGCACGTCGCTGGTCGAAGCGATGCGCCGCCATCTGTTCTCGAGCCAGGCCAAGTCGCCCTCCCTGGCGACCGTGCACGACCACTACCTCTGCCTGGCCCTGGCGGTGCGCGACCGACTGCTGCACAGCTGGGTCGACACCGCCGAGACCTACACCAGCCAACATGTGCGCACGGCGGTTTACCTCTCGGCGGAATACCTGCTGGGGCCACACCTGGAGAACAACCTGGTCAACCTGGGAATCCGGGCGGAGGCCGAAGCGGCCTGCGCCGAGCTGGGCCTCTCGTTCGACAAACTCATCGCCGAGGAGCCCGAGCCCGGCCTCGGCAACGGAGGACTGGGACGGCTGGCCGCCTGCTTCCAGGAATCGATGGCCACCCTGGAGCTGCCGGCGATCGGCTACGGCATCCGCTACGAGTTCGGGATCTTCCGCCAGCAGATCGGCTCCAACGGCCAGATGGAGAGCACCGACCCCTGGCTGGCACGGGGCAATCCCTGGGAGCTGATCCGACCGGAGTGGAGCTACCCGGTGGAGATCGGCGGCCACACGGTGATCGGCGTGGCCTATGACACCCCGATCCTGGGCTACGGCGTCCACACCGCCAACACGCTGCGGCTCTGGTCGGCCCAGGCTCCCGACGCCTTTGATTTCGCCTCCTTCAACGCCGGGGATTACACCCGAGCGGTTCTGCAGAAGGTCCAGTCGGAAACGCTCACGAAAGTGCTCTATCCGAATGATGAGATGGAGCAGGGCAAACGGCTGCGGCTCAGCCAGCAGATCTTCTTCGTCTCCTGCTCGCTGCAGGACATGTTCCGCATCCTCAAGGGTCAGGGACTGGCCGTCACCGACTTCCATCGCAAATACGCGCTCCAGCTGAACGACACCCACCCGGCGATCGCCGTCGCGGAGCTGATGCGGCTGCTCGTCGACGTGCACGGTGTCGACTGGGACACCGCGTGGACGATCACAACCGCCTCGATCAGCTACACCAACCACACGCTCCTGCCGGAGGCTCTCGAATGCTGGGGGCTGGAACTGTTCCAGCATCTGCTGCCCCGCCAGCTGGAGATCATCTACGAGATCAACTCCCGCTTCCTGCGGCTGGTGCGCCTCAAGTACCCCGGCCGGCCGGATCTGCTGGAGAAGCTGTCCCTGATCCAGGAGGGGCCCCAGCGCAAGGTGCGAATGGCCAATCTGGCAGTGGTGGGCAGCCATCAGGTGAACGGCGTGGCGCAGCTGCACAGCGAACTTCTGGTGAAGAACCTCTTCCACGACTTTGCCGACCTGTGGCCAGACCGCTTCACCAACATCACCAACGGCGTCACCCCCCGCCGCTGGCTGGCGGTGGCCAATCCCGGTCTGGCCACCCTGGTGGACGGAGCGATCGGCAACGGCTGGCGGCGTGAGCTCGACCAGCTCTCCAAACTCGAACCCTTTGCCCGGGATCCCGCTTTCCTGGAGCAGTGGCAGGCGATGCGGGAGCAGGCCAAACAACGTCTGGCCAGCACGATCCGACAGGACACGGGCGTGCTGGTGGATCCGGCCTCCCTGTTCGACGTGCAGGTGAAGCGGATCCATGAGTACAAACGCCAGCACCTGGCGGCTCTGCAGATCGTCGAGCGCTATCTGCGCCTGCGCTCCGGCGAAGACCTGCCGGCCCGCACCGTGATCTTCGGCGGCAAGGCGGCGCCCGGCTACGCGATGGCGAAGCTGATCATCCGCCTGATTGTCGGCATCGCCGACATCGTGAACATGGATCCGGCCATGGACGGACGGCTGCGGGTGGTGTTCCTGCCCAATTTCAGCGTCAAGCTGGGCCAGCGCATCTATCCGGCGGTGGATCTCTCCGAGCAGATCTCCACGGCGGGCATGGAAGCTTCGGGCACCGGCAACATGAAGATGTCTCTCAATGGGGCGCTGACGATCGGCACCCTCGACGGTGCCAACGTTGAGATCCGCGAGCGGGTGGGGGAGGACAACTTCTTCCTGTTCGGCCACACCGCCGCCGAGCTGACCGCCCTCAACCAGGCCGGCTATCACCCGATGCCCTGGCTGGAGAACGAGCCGCTCACGAAGGAGGCGATCGACCTGATCGGCTCAGGCCACTTCAGTGAAGGCGACCGCGAACTGTTCCACCCCCTGCTGGCCAATCTCTGCGGCAGCGATCCCTACCGAGTGATGGCCGACATCGGCGATTACCGCCGCGCCCAGAACGATGTGGATGCGGCCTGGATGGATCCCCCCCGCTGGAGTGCGATGTCCCTGCTGAATACCGCACGCTGCGGCTTCTTCAGCAGTGATCGCTCCATCCGGGAGTACGCCGAGCGGATCTGGAAGGTGATGCCGGTGCCGGTCCGGAGCTGCAGCATGATCGGAGGCAGCTGAATCGCCAGATCCAATGGGATGGAGGGAGGAGGTGGCTCGCACGGCCGAAGGCCGGCTGGCAGCCCGCGGCATCCGGCTCACCCTCGGCGGGGAGCCCACCGTGGTTCCGGTGAGGCCCGAGGGGGCTGAGTGGAGTGTCAGTGCCGATGGCCCCACAAAGTTGCCCCTGGCGCGGCGCCTGGCCCGGGAACTGCAGCTCCACACGTGGCCCGGCAGCACCCTGCTCTACTGCCCGGGCAAGTGCTACGACGGCGAAGTCAATCCACGCTGGGCCCTGCGGCTGATCATCGGCGCCGACGGCACCCCGCCCGTGCGCTGGCCCTCCGCCTGCCAGCCCGGACTGACCGGCCGACTGCCGGAGCCGGAGCAAGGTCTGAGCTGGTTGAACCGACTGGGTCACCGGCTGGGCCTGGATTTGCGCCCTCTGCCGCTGCGCGATCCGCTCGACCCCGCCCGGCGGGTCTGGGCGGCCGCGCTCACCACACAACCACCGGAGGAGGGAGATCCGGAGGAATCCTCTCGCTGGATCGCCCATCCCTGGCCGCTGGCGGACGAGTTGCGGGAGCTCAGCAGTGCCCCGGGCCCTGCAGGCCTGCGGCTCCCCCTCCAGCATCTGCCGGAGGGGGTGCCCCGTCAGGTGCTGACCCTGGAAATCGGCCCGGAGGACTGGCAGCTGTTTCTGCCGCCACTGAGCCGAATCCCCCTGACCCAGCTGCTGCAAGCGGTGGCCGACAGCCTCGGCGATCTGGCGGCACCGGGGCTTTCCGGCGTACTCCCCTGGGATGGGGAGGGCCATTGGCAGGTGCTGGGCCTGACGGCAGATCCCGGCGTGCTGGAGATCAACCTGCCCGTCTGCCATGGCTGGGCTGAGTACGACGACTGGCTGAGGCGGATCGAGAAGGCGGGCGCGACGGTGGGGTTGCGCAGCTGGAAGGAGGAGCCCGACGGGCGGCAACAGGGCACCGGCGGCGGCAACCACCTGCTCTGGGGCGGTCCGAACCTGGCGGAGCATCCCTTCTTCCCCAGGCCCGCCTGGCTGGTGGGGATCCTGCGTACCTGGCAACACCATCCAAGCCTGGCCTACCTGTTCAGCCATCCCTGCGTCGGGCCGGCCTCCCAATCACCGCGCCCGGATGAGGCGGCTGGCACCATTGTCGAGCTGGAGCTTGCCTACCGCTGCCTGGAAAGGGCTGGCGAGCGGGAGAACGGTGATCCCCGCGGCGACCATCGCGAGCTGATCGGCGAAACGCTGCGCCATCTCCATGCCGACCGCAGCGGCAACAATCACCGCAGTGAAATCAGCTTCGACAAGTTTTGGAATCCCGGCACACCAGCGGGCTGCCTGGGGCTGGTGGAATTCAGGGCCCTGGAGAGCCTGCCGGAGGTGGCCTGGAGCAGCACCATCGCCCTGCTGTGGAGCGCCCTGGCAGCCCACCTGCTCAACCCGGCCCATCGTCCAGAGCGCCTGCGCGACTGGGGGCGGGCACTTCATGACCGCGAACTGCTGCCCAGCCGGCTGTGGCGTGACCTGGAGGGGCTGCTGACCCAGCTCTCGGAGGACGGCCTGGCCCTGGAGAAGGAGGAGTTCCGGCAGATCTGGCAGTGGCGCTTCCCACCGCTGCTCACCTGGCACACCGGCGCGGAGGGGGCCGGTCGGCTGGAGCTGCGACCGGCCCTCGAACCCTGGCCCCTGATCTGCGACTTCCCGCGGGAGGGAGGCTTCACCAGCCGTTTCGTGGACGGTTCCCTGCGTCGCTTCGAGGTGAGCACCAATGCGGCGTTCCGAAAAGGCTGCGAACTCTGGCTCAACGGACGGCCTCTCCCCCTCCCGCCGCCGGAGGCCAGCGGGGAAGAAGCGCTGCTGGCCGTGCGCTTCCGCCAGCAGCGCCTCTACCCCTGCCTGCACCCGGCCATCGAACCCCATCTCCCCCTGCAACTGCAACTGCGCACCCCGGACGCGCGGGTGAGCTATCAACTCGACCCGGAGGGTGCCCGCTTCGAAAAGCTGGACGAGAATCTCGCCTGGCCAGAGCAGGCCTCCGTCTGGCGGGGCAAGCTGCACCCCGACGATGTGACGATCGACCTGCGTCTGGAGGAGGAGCCGGTTACCAGCTGACGCCGTGGAGCTTCGGCAGGGGGGCGGTGCGGGAGGTGACGGCGAACAGACGGGGGATGCGGGCGCTGTTGTACACGCGGAACTCGCGCAAGACGCTGGCCCCCTCGTCCCGAACCGCCTGGTTGAGCACCAGCGAACCGTCGGGATCGGACACGGAGCGATGGAAGGTGCCGGGGGGGATGCGGAGGATGTCACCGCCGCTGTCCAAGCGAACGATGTGGAACGGATAGTTCCAGCCGAGGTTCACCAGGAAGAAGGTGCGCCCCCCGTGAAGAGCCAACAGGTTGTCCTCCTGATGGGGATGCAGGTAGAACTGCCAGGCACCGGTCTGCGGATCATCCGGCGGGCTGACGGCCGGCCCGCTGTGCACCACGAGGTCGCGGGCGTTGGAGGTGGGCACCGTGATGTCGAAAAAGCGCACCGCGGGGGTGTCGCGAAACTTTTCGTAGGGGATGAGCTCGAACATCGGCGCCGGTCTGGGGCCAGGAGCCTGGTCTTCCTGCGGACGGGGGAGGGAGGCGGTCATGGAAGAGCGCGGTCACCGGAGGGTGAGCGGCGCGGGGGTGGGTGGATCAAGTGAACCGAACAGCGAAGAGCGCGAATGGTGCGCCTCACTACCAAAACCCGGATCGAGCGGTCCAGTTCCGGGAGTGACTCCCGCCGGCCCGGCTTGCTTGAATGGCCATTCACTGTGCCTGGCCGTGGTGCCACCCATGCCTCCCATCGCCCGGCCTCGACGCTGGCACTGCCTGATCGGTCTGTGCTGCCTGGGCCTTGTCGCCGGCACGGGCTTCGCCCCGGCGTCAGTCCTGGCCCAGGGCAAACCGACAGTCTCGGTGCCCGACTTCAAGAACACCGTCACGCAATCCACCTGGTGGTGGCAGGGGCCCGTGGCGGCGGATCTGGCGGCGTTGCTGGCCAATGAGCTGCAGGGCACCGGCGACCTGCAGGTCGTGGAGCGCAGCAACGCCCAGGCCGTGCTCTCCGAGCAGGAGCTAACCCAACTGGGCCTGGTGCGCAAAGGCCCCAACGCAGCGCGCCGAGGCCAGCTGACGGGCGCCCGCTACATCGTTTTGGGCACGGTCACCTCCTATGACACCAACACAGACGAAGTCGGCAGCGGGAGCAACTTCGGGCTGCTCGGCTTCGGCAAGAACAACGCCCAGGTGGAAACCAAGGACTATGTCGCCATCGACATCCGCGTCGTCGACAGCAGCACGGGCGAAATCGTGGCCCAGCGAACGGTGGAGGGTCGCGCCAGCAACGTGGCGAGCCGCAGCGAGCAGGGGGTGAACCTCCTGCCGGCGGCGGGCGCTGCGCTGCTCCTGTTCCCGAACATGGGGCGCACCGGCCAGGTGATCACCGGGGCTGCTGGCACCCTCAACTTCGGCAACAGCAACTCCCGTGTGCAACGGACTCCAGCCGCCAAGGCAATCCGTGCGGCCCTGACGGAGGCCTCCGAATATGTGGCCTGCGTGCTGGTGCCCCGAGGCGACTGCCGAGCCCGCTTTGCCGCCAAGGACCAACTGCGCAGAGAGCGCAACCGGGGCGTACTGCAGCTGGACTAGGGTGCTCGATCAATGTGCTAACTTCAATTTTTTCAACCTCGCAACATGCTCCAGTCAGAGAGCACATCTCGGCGCAATGTGCGAGTGAAACTTGGTGAGTGGGTCTATCGGAGCGGCCTGTTTCGCATTCTGCTCACTCCCCAGCCCCATCCCAGCCAGGGCCTTCGGCTGCGCCTCTTTGACTACCTCAAGCATTACCTGGATCAGGCTGGCGCATGCCCGGCAAATCTGGAGATTGGCAACCCTGCAATCAACCTCCGTTGCGACCTGAATGATCACATGCTCAAACCCTATCTTTTTGGCGAGCGTGGCCTATATGAAGCCGAAGAGATCGAGCACTGCGCACACTATTTACGCCCAGGGGATGTACTTCTGGATATTGGAGCCAACCATGGATTCTGGTCCTTCCTCTTGGCTGCACGCCAGCCGTCTGTTGAACGGATTGTAACGATCGAGGCCAACCCGGAGCTCGCCGAACGCATCCGCTGCAGCGCCTCCTTGAACCCCAAGATCCGGGCGACTGTGATCAACGAAGCCATTTGCCGGCCCGGGGTTTCCGAAATCACCTTCTATCTGCCGATGGACAATCCGGTTGGCAATCTCAGCGGCTTGGGCTCGATCGTTCTGCACGATATGGCGCGGGAACGGGGCTATCTCTCCGAGGAAAGATCGATCACCTGTCCCGCGACAAACCTTGATGCCTTGGTAGAACGTCTTGAGCTGCACCATGTGGATCTCGTCAAAATTGACGTGGAAGAAGCAGAAGATCAAGTAATTGAGGGGGGCCGGAAAGTGTTTGAACAATTGCACCCACGCCTCGTGATGGTCGAAACTTCCGCGTCGAGCCGCACGACCCGTTATCTGCTCGACCAGGGATACAAAGCCCACATCCTGCGCAACGGTCACGAGGTCAACGAGACGATTCCCGAAGACTTCTGGGGCAACATCTTCTTCACCTGGCCCACAGCTTGAGCAGCATCCCCAGCAGCACTCCCCGGGTCTCGGTGATCGTGCCGGTCTACAACCGGTGCGGGTTCCTCAATCGCTGCCTGGCTTCGGTGCTCGCCACAAACCATCCCGATCTGGAGCTGTTGGTGGTCGACGATGGCTCCAGCGATGGATCGTGGGAACTGATTCAGCAACGCGCAGCCGCGCACGAGAACACCATCCAAGCGCTCCACCATCCCGGCCATCAAAACCGTGGTATCAGCGCCAGCCGAAACCTGGGCATCCAGCGGGCGACAGGCAAGTACGTGGCCTTCCTTGATTCCGATGATGAATACTTTCCCCATCGCTTCGACCAGTGCGTGGGGCTGCTTGAGGCCCAGCCGAACCTGCACGCCGTCTATGAGGCTGTACTGATCGAGAGCGATCATGGCGGGGAGGCCAGCCTGGTGCCGAGTGCAGAAACAAGGCGCTGCATTGAAAAAGATCCATTGGGCTGGTTGTTTCGCAACGATTGGTGGCATACCTCTGGCATCACAGTGCGGCGAGATTGCCTGATGAGGCTTGGTATGTTCCGCGAGGACCTGGCCGTCTGCGAAGATACAGAACTCTGGATGAGACTTGCTGCGACAGGCAGCATCGGTACGAGCCAACAGTCAGGGCCTGTAGCGACGGTTCATAGACATGACCGAGGGCACTCCTGGGACCGAATCGGCACGAGCAAACGGGCGCGCCTCTACCGACGCTCGCTGCGACTGGCCCGGAAAGCGATTGAACGGCGTCCCAATCTCTTTGACCCCCGCGCCAAAGATGCATTTAAGGCTCGTCATTTCCGAGCATTGGAGGATGAAATCGACCGTCTCAGCAGCGCGGCCGGATCCCTGCCATCCCTGCTGCGCTTAGGGGTGGAAGCGGCCTTGGCTCAGCCGGGTGCCCTGCTCACCAAACGATCGATCGGCAACCTGCTGAACCTCAGGAAATGGCAGCGGTGAAGGCAAGCCAAGACATTGGTCCTGCCAACGCCGAAGATTGCTCCCGCCTCACTCCCGCTGAGCCGGCGCAGCCGCCGGTTCCACATTCGTTTGGGCAGCAAGCGCCAGTTCCAACTCCTCCAGATCCTTATCGGTGATCTTGGTCTGCATGGGGCAGTGCTTTGGACCGCACATTGAGCAGAATTCTGCCTGCTTGTAAATATCGGCAGGGAGGGTTTCGTCGTGATATTCGCGCGCGCGCTCAGGGTCAAGCGAGAGTTCAAACTGGCGGTTCCAGTCGAACGCGTAGCGTGCGCGGCTGAGCTCATCATCGCGATCGCGGGCACCGGGGCGATGGCGGGCTACATCGGCAGCATGGGCAGCGATTTTGTAGGCGATCAGTCCGTTGCGCACGTCTTCCGGGTTAGGCAGACCCAGGTGCTCCTTCGGCGTGACATAACAGAGCATGGCCGTGCCATACCAACCCGCCATGGCAGCGCCGATCGCACTGGTGATGTGATCGTAACCGGGGGCGATGTCGGTGACGAGAGGGCCCAGCACGTAGAAGGGGGCCTCGGCACATTCCTCGATCTGCTTGCGCACGTTGAACTCAATTTGATCCATCGGCACATGGCCTGGACCCTCCACCATGACTTGCACGTCATGGGCCCAGGCGCGCCGGGTGAGCTCCCCAAGGGTCTTGAGCTCCGCCAGCTGGGCTTCGTCAGAGGCATCGTGCAGGCAGCCGGGCCTCAGGGAGTCGCCGAGCGAGAAGCTGCAGTCATAGCGCTTGAAGATCTCGCAGATGTCGTCGAAGCGGGTGTAGAGAGGGTTCTGGCGGTGATGGCTAAGCATCCACTGAGCCAGGATGCCGCCGCCGCGGCTGACGATGCCGGTGAGACGGCCCTTCACCTTGGGCAAATGCTCGATCAAGAGACCCGCGTGGATCGTCTGATAATCCACCCCCTGCTGACAATGCTTCTCAATAATATGGAGGAAATCATCCTCACTCAGCCGCTCAATCGATCCGTGTACGCTCTCTAGAGCCTGATACACCGGCACGGTGCCAATGGGAACGGGTGAAGCGTCGATGATGGCGGTACGCACCTGATCAAGGTTGACGCCACCGGTGGAGAGGTCCATCACCGTGTCGGCCCCGTACTTCACAGCCATCGTGAGCTTGTGCAGCTCTTCACTCACATCACTGGCATTGGGCGAAGCACCGATATTGGCATTCACCTTGCAGCGACTGGCGATGCCGATCGCCATCGGCTCAAGGTTGGGGTGGTTGATGTTGGCCGGGATGATCATCCGGCCGCGGGCCACCTCCTGCATCACCAGCGACTCCGGCAGGTTCTCGCGCGTCGCCACATGGGCCATCTCTTCGGTGACCACCCCCTGGCGCGCGTAATGCATCTGGGTGACATTGACCTGGCCTTGGCGCTTCTCGATCCAGGAACGGCGCATGGGAAAGAAGAGCAGAGGAAACCTGCCGGGGAGCGGGATCGCAGCGCTTCCGCACTTCCCTGCGCCGGCATGACCCGGATCAGGTTCGGAGGGTGTGATCTCAGCCCAGCGGAAAGACGCGGCAAGCGCGCTGCCAGGCACCCCTAGTGGCCTTTGAAACCTAGCAGCCGCAGGCGGAGCCCCGCCTCAGGCCTGCAGGCCATTCAGCGCCACAGCCACGACCCGATGGTCTGGATCCCCCTGGAGGGTGCGCAGGACCTGCCGGGCCGCCTCCAGCTCTGCCGCCTCGCCGCGGCCGTCGACGAGGAGGCGCCCCAGCACCTCGGCACCACCCGCCCGGACGGTCCCATCCGCGTCGGTGATCGCCATCCGGCCAAGCTCCAGCAGCCAATCGGGACGCATCGCCTCGTGCTCCGCCAGGGCCGCCAGGATGCTGCAGCGCACCAACCACTGGCCATCGGCCTGAAAGGCCTCGCGCAGGAGCGGCCAGGTGGTCTCCACTCCGAAGCTTGCCAGGGAATTGGCCGCCTCAGCCCGAACGTTGGCATCCTCGTCGTGCCGCAAGGCCCGCTCCAGGGCCTGCCGACCCGCTTCGCTGCGCTTGACCCCCAACCCCGCGCACGCCAACGAGCGCACGACGAAGGGATTCTGCTCGAGTCCCAGGAGCAGCAGCGGGATGGCCTCCGCTTCAGGCAACTCCCGCAAGCCCGCCAGGGCAGGCATCGACAGTGCCGGATCCCCGGAGCCGATGGCCTGGCGGAGGCGCTCCAGATCGGGGACGCTCACGGGAAGGGCCTCTCAGACGGGCAACGCCGGACGGGGGGGCAGAACGGACACCGTGCCGGGCCGCTGCCAATCGTGCAGGGAGGAATAATGGCTGATTTTTTGGAAGACAAGACCACTGCCGAATTCCAGAACCAGACGGTAGCCCGGGGGCTCGGCCCTGCGGTGCGCGCCGAAGCGGGGGGAGAGGCCGTCGATCACCAGGAAGCCGCCACGGCGCAACAGCGCGCCGGCATGGGCGAGTTCCAGGAAGGCCGAAGGCCAGGCCTCGCATTGGCCAAGGCGCACCAGATCAAATCGACCGATCCGCTCCCGCACCGTGGCAGTGAGTCGGGGCAGCACCCAGCGGGCCGCATCGAGGTGCACCTCCAGAGAGCGGGTGCAGATCCCCTGGGACACCCACTGGGCACGCAGCTGCTGCCATTCGCTGGCGTCCAGACCGATGAGCATGAGTTCGCGGGGATCCAGGCGCAGCAGGGCCAACGCGAAGTCGCCCGGCGCCGTGTCGAGGATCGAGGGGCGATGCGGCAGCTGATCCTCCAGGAAGGCCAGCAGGGCCTGGCGGTGCCAGGTGAGAATCTCGGGCGGCCCCTGCGGAGGGGGTACCGCCAGCCGGAAGGGACTCAGAAGCCCCGCGAGAGTGCGAATCCAACCCATGGGGGGAGCGTATCTGGCGGGAAGGATAGGCAGACGGAATCAACATGCCCAGCCGAAAAGCTGTAGTCATCTGAGACATATTCGTCCCTCTTTCTTCGCATCCCCCGAGCCATCCCTCGCCAAAGGCTGGCGCAGGGCGCGGAGAATTTCCCGGCGGCGGCGGCGGCGGCGCAGCCAGCTGGTCGCCAGCAGGCTGGTGCCGATCGCCAAGGGCGGAACCACCTGAATGCGGTCGCTGCCGGGGCGGGTCAGCAGGGCCAGAAGCGCCAACAGGATCAGCAAAGGCGAGGACAGGGCCAGCAGGGCCTTCAGGCGACGGGCGCCGGCCCGGCCCGGCACGGGAGGAAGCATCAGCAGGGGGATCCCATCCAACGCAAGAGGCTGAGGGTGAGCAGCCGAACCCCGACTGGAAGGCAGGCCTCATCGGGGCTGAAGGTGTTGCTGTGCAAGGGAGTGCATCCCTCCGGCCCCGCCACCCCGAGCCGGAACATCGTGCCGCGGGTGCCGGCGAGCAGGTGAGCGAAGTCTTCCGCGCCAAGCGAGGGTTGCTCCAGCCACTCCACCCGCTCCGAGCCGAGAAGATCGGTGGCGGCCTCGGCGACCAGCCGGGTGAGGGCGGGGTCGTTGTGGACCGGCGGGGCGATGCAGCGATAGCGCACCCGGGCCTGACCCCCATGGGCCTGGCAGAGGGCCTGAACGGTGTCCTCGATCCAGTCCGGCAGCTGCGCGTGCACGGTGGGGTCGAGGCAGCGCACGGTGCCCAGCATCCTTACGTGGTCGGAGATGACGTTGAACGCCTTGCCGCCCTCGATCCGGCCGAAGGTCACCACCACGGGATGGAGGGGATCCAGCCGTCGGCTGATCGCCTCCTGCAGGCCGCTCACCACCCGCGCGGCGATCCAGATGGCGTCGGTGCCCTGATGGGGACGGGCACCGTGGCCTGAAACCCCGATCACCTCCACCTCCAACTCGCCGGCCGCGGCGGTGAGGCTGCCATGGCGCACGCCGATGTGGCCCACCTCCAGATGGGGGAAGGTGTGCAGTCCGAACAGGGCCCGCACCCCGTCCATCGCCCCGTCCTCCACCATCCAGCGCGCTCCTTCACCGGTTTCCTCCGCGGGCTGGAACAACAGCCGCACCCGCGCATCCAAACGATCGGTCAGGGAGCTGAGCAGATAGCCCACCCCCAATCCCACGGTCGTGTGCAGGTCATGGCCGCAGGCGTGCATCAGACCCAGCCGCGTGGAGGCGTACTCCAGACCCGTGCGCTCCTCAATCGGCAGAGCATCCATGTCCGCCCTCACCGCCACCAGCGGGCCCCCGAGCGGACCGAGCTCCGCCACCACGCCGGTGCGCCCCACCCCCTCACGCACCTCCCAGCCCCAGCGCCGCAGCTCCCCGGCCACCAGGGCGGCGGTCTGCTGCTCATGGCCGCTGAGCTCGGGATGGCGGTGGAAGTGGCGGCGCAGCTGGATCAACTCCGGCAGGATGGCCTGCAGCCTCTCCTCAAGCCCCGGGCCGCTCCAGTCGAGGGGGGCCACGGGGGGACGATCGAGGCTGGGGCGCAGGGGGGAGGCGGTCATCGGCGAGACGCGGCGGGGGACGCGGGCGCGAGGGCCAGAAACTGGGCCAGAGCCTGAACGGGTTCCGGGGGCCAGCGCCGTATCTGGCGCAGCCATTCCTCCTGGCGGTAGCGAGGATCGAGACCGGAGGCGGCGGCCCAGTGGCTCTCGGCCTCCCCCTGGGCGCCCCGCCGCCAGAGGAGGGCGGTCAAGCCAGCGCGCGCGTCGGCGAAGAGGGGATGGCGGCGGATCAGGTTGCGCAACTCCCGCTCCGCCTCCTCCAGATCACCCATTTGAAACGCCGCCAGGGCGGCGCTGGATCGGGCCAGAGCAAAAGCGGGGCGGGCCAGGGCAGCCGACTGAAAACAACGGCGAGCCCCAGCCCAGTCGTCCAGCGAGCCTTTGACATTCCCCAGGTTGTACAGGGCGGAGGCATCCTCCGGATCGCGGGCCAGAATCCAGCGATAGTCGGCCGAAGCTGCAGCCCAGCGGCCCAGGGCCTCCTCGGCCACACCGCGGTTCAGGTGGGGGTCGACATTGTCTGGCTCCAGCGTCATCGCCCGTTCCTGATCAGCGATCGCACCCTCCGGGTCGCCCAGGGCCAGGCGCACGTTTCCCCGGTTGCTCCAGGCAGCCGCAGCGGAAGGAGACAGCTCCAGAACCTGATTCCAGAGGGGCAACGCTTCGCCGAAGCGACCCTCCCGACTGGCCGCCAGGGCTCGCTCGAAGGAGGGATCCTCGATCGGAACAGAGCCTGCCGGGGCGGCGGGTGCCAGAAGCAGCAGAACCCCCAGGAGAAGGCAGAGCAGGGATCTCATGCCGCCGTGGCCTGCGAACCGCCCAGATGATCCCGGCCGGCGTCGGTGACCACCCGTCCGCGCGGGGTGCGTTGCAGGAAGCCGATCTGCAGCAGATAGGGCTCCACCACAGACTCCAGGGTGGCCGGATCCTCTCCGAGAGCCGCGGCCAGGGTCTCCAGACCCACCGGCCCACCACCATGACCCTCCAGCAGGAGGGTGAGCAACCGGCGATCGCTGGAATCCAGGCCCCGCTCATCGACGCGATGCAGGCGGAGGGCTTCGTCCACCAACTCGGGGCCGATCCGTTGGCGGCCCGAGACGGCGGCAACGTCCCGAACCCGCCGCAGCAGGCGGTTCGCGATGCGGGGGGTGCCGCGACATCGGCGGGCCACCTCCAGGGCCGCTCCTGGCGTGAGCTCCACCTGGAGGAGGGAGGCAGCCCGCTGCACGATGGCCTGCAGATCATCGAGCTTGTAGAACTCGAGCCGCTGGATCAGGCCGAATCGGTCCCGCAGCGGGGAACTGAGTGCACCCGCCCGCGTGGTGGCTCCCACCAGGGTGAAGGGGGCCACGGACAGACTGCGCGTGCGGGCGGCGGTACCTTTGCCCACAGTCAAATCAAGGCGATAATCCTCCATCGCCGGGTAGAGAATCTCCTCGGCAATGCGATTGAGGCGATGGATCTCATCGATGAACAGCAGATCATTCGGCTGAAGATTGACCAGCAAGCCGACGATGTCACGCGGACGCTCGAGAGCAGGAGCGCTGGTGATGCGACAGCGAACCCCCAACTCTTCAGCCAGCACAAGCGCCATGGTGGTTTTGCCCAAGCCGGGCGGTCCATGGAGGAGCACATGGTCGAGGGCCTCGCCGCGGCTGCGGGTGGCCTCCACGGCGATCGCCAGAACCTGCTTGAGATCGGCCTGGCCGATGTACTCCGCCAGGCGGCGCGGCCGCAGCCCATCCTCCCGGGCCCGCGGGTCGCTGGCTGCAACGTCTTCCCCCGGTCGCTGCGCCGGATCGACGAGGCGCTCGCCGGGGAGAGAAGGGGGACGGCTGCTAGGGTCTTGCGGGGTTTTGGTTTGTGAGGATACGATGGCCATAACCCCAGGATATCGTTTTACTATCAAGACGGGAGGTGGTGGCGTTTCGAAAAGCGAAACCGCCACAAGCCCGCGGCATGCAAGCTTTGTTGCGATGACCCGGATGGGGCCCCGTTCGCAACCAGCTTGGCGGATGGGCCCGCAATTAAGATCAGCGCCAGTGCGATCCTGCCGACTGATGGAGTTGACAATCCATCCTCTCCCCTGGCAAATGTGGCCCCTTTATTCGCCAATCGCCATTTTAAACAAAGCTCAATTCGAAGCGGCCAGCGGCCAGATAGACCCACGCAAAGCGTCTTCAATGGGATGCGGCAAACAGCCGGAGACCCTGCGAAGCGAAGAGGCAATCCCTCCCAAAAGCCTGCCTGCAGTCCATTCTTTTGATGAGGACCAGGATGACAACCGCCGCAGTGCAGCTCCTTGCCAGACAGGAGCTTCGCGGAGATTACTGCCGTGAATTGGCTTTCAGCTTGGCTTCCAAAAAACAAGTCGCTCCTGGCCCTACTTGGCCTCGTCCTACTCATTTCATTGGCGGTAAATCTTGCCACAATAATCACATTCCCCTCCTGGGATGACGAGGCTTATCTGGCCAATATCTCCTTTAATCTCGCCCAGGGACAGGGGCGTGTGCTCGACCTGATCCCAGGAGGGGAAAGCGGAGAAATCAACAGATACGGACCGATGTTTTTCCTATTTCAGTCAGCTTTTATACGCCTATTTGGACTCCATGCTTGGCTATTTCGCCTGCCAAACCTGGCCTTCAGCTACTTGAGCATTCTGCTTATTGCCCTCACCCTGAAGAATAGCAATATTTCCCGAGCCTGGATTCTAGTCTATAGTTTTTTTGCCGTTCTTGATATTTCCGTAAATCGAAATATGGTTGGAGGAAGGATGGATATGATGGCCACTTTTTTTGTTTGTTTGACACTGTATCTCGCAAGCCTCGGCAGGCTTGCGCAGCGTGATGATTGGTTGCGTTGGCTGGTTGCTGGTGGCAGCGCTGCGCTTGCCTTTCTCACCACACCAAGAGCCCTCTTCCTGCTCCCGGTTGTCGTCCCTGTCGCCCTTGGCCACCGCTTCTCCAGCCAGGCGGAACGGGATCGGCCCCGAGCCATGTGGCTGCCGCTGCTCGCTTTGGTTTGCTTCGCGCTGCCGGTGGCTGTCTGGATAGGGAGTCTTGGAGGAGTTAGCGCTTACCTTGCCATTCAAAGCTCCGGCGTTGTCCGCGATCACATTGCCCCCTCCTTCCTGCGGTCTCCCTACGACAATATCGCCATCTCCATTCTGCTTCTACTTACCTGCCTGGGCTACAAGCAACTGCTGCGATCACCGATCATCCTTGGCCTTTTTCTCAATTATCTCTCGTTTGGGCTCTTTGTCAGAGAGGTCGGACCCTACGCTGGCATGATCATGCCCTTCGTGCTCGCTGCGGTCGCAGCGCTGCTCAGCGAAAGTCGCATGAAGCGCGCCCTCAAGCTCGGTCTGGCCCTGATCATCCTTGTACCAAGCGCAACGGTCCTTGCGGCACGCGCTGTAGACCTGCCCCTCAATGCGAACTGCCGCCGCAGCGATCTGTTGGATACGCTGACGAGGCGGATCACTTCCGAGAGCCGGAGAAGCCTGCAGATCGTCGCCGATTATAAATATTATTTTTATTTTGAAAAGCCCAAGCATCGCCTGTTTGTCCTGGAGGGAAGCCCCGCCCAAAGAGAGTCGTCCATCCGAAACGCCGACATACTGCTCGACAGCTCCCCTGCCGCCGCATCGGCTGCGGGCCTGTCGGACGCCGGCAAGCTTGCCTGCACCCCTCGCAAGCTCCCCTTGCTGCCGCAAAGCTTTTATGACCGCTCTATTTTCAACGAAACCATTTACACCAGACCGAAAGCGATTTAAGCCGGAGCCCCCCGCACGGATCCGCAGGGCTCGATCCTGAGGATGCCGGGGCTGCCCTCGGAGCTCCGGTCAAAGTCCAACCAGAGAGCCAGACCCTAACCTGAGTCCCTTGATGGAGAGGCAATGGCGAAGGGTCCCGGCAGGAAGGGCGGCAGCGGCGCAGGGGATCCCGCCCATCGCCTGCTGGCGGACAACCGCTTTGCGCGCCACCAGTACGACATTCTCGAGACCCTGGAGTGCGGCATCGAGCTTCTGGGAACCGAGGTGAAGTCGATTCGGGCGGGGCAGGCGAATCTGCGCGACGGCTTCTGCCTGATCAGGGGCGACGAACTGCAGCTTCACAACGTCCACATCTCGCCCCACAGCCACGCCGGTCGCTTCTTCAACCACGAACCGCTGCGGGTGCGGCGCCTCCTGGCCCATCGGCGCGAGATCGAAAAACTGCGGGTGGCCCTGGAGCAGAAGGGACTCACCTTGATCCCCCTCAACCTGCACCTCAAGGGTTCCTGGATCAAGATCAACCTCGGACTGGCCCGCGGCCGCAAGCTGCACGACAAGCGTCACGAGGAAAAACGGCGCGTCGAGGCCAAGGAGGCGCGGGCCGCGATCGCAAGGCTCTGATCGGGCGCACCTGGCTCAGCGGGGACGAGCCCCTTCCGCTCCCTCGGTGGCGGGCTCCGGACCGGAAGCTGGGGGCGTCGGGGCCTGCGGCGCCGCAGGCTCGGACGGCGTGACTTCGGGGGGCCCGGATTCCGGTCGTGAGGCCGGGGGGTTGGCCTGCCCCTCCCCCCTCTCCGGAGGGGAGGGAAGCTCTCCGGGAACGGGAGGCTCGGGCACCGCGGAGGGCGGGGGCGGGTCGGCCCGCAGGGAGAGGCTGATGCGGGTGGGCGCCACCCCGTCATTCGTCACGAGCAGCTGAACCGGCGAACTCTTCTGCGAGCCCACGGTGACCACGCGCAGCGGGCCGCGGGGGGCCAGGGGGCTTCCATCAGCGGCGAACAGGCTCATCTGCAGGAGCGGCGTGCCGCTCACCCCCAGGGCAAGGCCATGATTCGGCGGCACACGGATGGCAAACAGACGGGCGCCGCTGGCGGGCACCTCGGCCGTCTGAACCCGGGTGGTCTCGGAGGGGGCATCGATCGGCTCGATGCGGAGATTTTCCAGCGTTTGCTGGGCGGCCGCATACCAGAGCTGGCGGAAGGGTTCGGGCGGAAGATCCGGCCCAACGAGGGAGGGCAGCAGGCTGCGGGCGCTGCCGGAAACCAGCTGGCGCAGCACCGAAGGGCTGAGCCCCTGGGCCACCAACTCCCGCTGACGGCCGGTCCAATCGGCGTCGCTGAAGCTGCCGAGGCGTTGACGCAGGACCAGAGGCAGCTGCTCAACCCGGGCCAGCCATTCCTCCGCCAGGTCGTTCCAAACCCGGCGCAGGGGCGCATCCTCGAGGCCATCACCCGGCGGGCGACCACGCCGCTCCGGATACTGGTTCAGCAGGGCGGCATCCACCAGGCGCAGAAACCAGCTTCGATCGATCTGGAGGGCACGAAGGCGATTGAGCAGCTGCTGGCGCTGATCCACCTCGGCCGGCGGCAAGCTGGTGGTCTGCTCACTGACGTCGGCCGGGCCCGGGAGCCGGAGGCTGCCGCGGCTGAGCCACCACCAGCCCAGGGCGGTGCCGGCGACGGCCGAAAGGACGAGCGCGATCAGCACCGGCCAGAGCCCCCCCTCGGCGGCCTCCTCGCGCGCCGCCTCCCGGCTGCGGGCGCGGGCGGCCCGCAACTCGGTGGCGGAGGGTGGGGGTGGAGGCACCAGGCGCAGGGGGGGCCGCCCGGGGGGTTCGACCGGGGCTTCCTCCTCCGGCTCACGCTGCGCGGGCGGACGTATCTCGGCGACGGGTACAGAGGCTTCCGGCTCGCTGACGACGGCTTCAGCGGACGCCTCGGGGCGCGGCACCAGCGCGACGGTGCGGTCGGATCGCGGCACCGGGCCTGTGCTGTCGGGCATCGGCACGGCCTGGAGGGCCTGCAGGGCCTGGGCGGCGGAGTCGAAGCGCTCCCCCGGCTTGCGACTCAGGATCCGGCGCAGGGCGGCCGCCAGGGCGGGTTCGCCGTCCAGGCTGGCGGGCCAGCGCCAATCGAGGGTCACCGGATCCAGGAGGGTCTCGGGACCGTCGCCGCTCAGCAACACAAGCGCCACCACCCCGAGGGCATGGAGATCCATCCAGGGTTGGGGGGGATCGCCGCGCACGAGTTCGGGCGGGGCGTACCCCGGCGTGGTGCCGAGCGCCACCTCGCCGCCGGAGGTACCGCGCAGCAGGCCGAAATCCAGCAGAACCGGCAGACCGTCGCTGTCGCGGCGCAGCAGGTTGGCGGGACTGAGGTCGCCGTGGAGAAGGTCTTGGCCGTGGAGCGCCACCAGCGCCGGCAGGAGCTGACGCAGCAGCAGCAGGACTTCGCCAGCGCCAAAGACGAGCTGGCGTTCGGAACGGGCCTGGAGCAGCTGGTCGAAGGGACGGCCGCTCTGCCACTCCCGAACCAGCCACAGATCGGAGCCCTCCTCGATGGCCCCTCCGAAGCGGGGCAGCTGGGGATGGAGCAGCGCCTGCAGGCGCGCCCAAAGGGCGAGAACCCGCGCCTGATCGGTGTCGGGGCCGAGGCGACGGAGGGCCACCGGCGCGTCGGCGGCAAGGGTGTCGGTGGCCTGCCAGAGCTCCCCCTGGCCCGCGCCGCCTTCACTCAGGCGGCGCTCCAGCCGGTAGCGCCCGCCGACCGACTGGCCCGGAGCCGCGCTGATGCTCATACGCCGCTGCCGCCCATGGTCCGCCTTTCGCTCCGCCGGAGAGGTTTGGGAGAGACCCTGATCCTGCCGGGCGCGATCCGTGCGTCAATCCGCCGAGCCGGTCCGGTCGGCACACCCGCAAGAATGCGAGGGAAACGGGCGCTGAAACCCACCATGCCGTTGGACGTTCCCTGTCACGCTGATCGGGTCGGATCGTAGGGAAAGCTCGTAACTTCTCTGTCAATTTCCCCGGCGCCCATGGGCCAGGCCCCCCCTTCCAGCCCTGCGGCCCGGTTCCAGGCACACCTCATCCCAAGCAGGGAAAGGCTGCGACAGGTGCGGGGCCGCAGCGAGGCCCTGATCGCTCCTCTGGAGCCCGAGGACCTCTGCCTGCAGGGGATGGCGGACGCCAGCCCACCGAAGTGGCACCTGGGCCACACCACCTGGTTCTTCGAAACCTTCCTGCTGCAGCCCCATCTGGCGGGCTGGCAAGGGAGCGACCCGCGCTGGGGTTACCTGTTCAACTCCTACTACGACACCATCGGCGCCCGCCATCCCAGGCCCGCGCGGGGCCTGCTGACGCGCCCGCCGATCGGGGCGGTGCTGGCTTGGCGACAGCGCGTGGACGAGGGGCTGGAAGCGCTGCTGGATCTCCTGGAGAGGGGATTGCAGAAGCCGGGCAGCCCCCTCCTGGCCCTGCTGGATCTCGGGCTGCAGCACGAGCAGCAGCACCAGGAGCTGCTGCTGATGGACCTTCTCGACGGCTTCTCCCGCAACCCTCTCGAGCCGGGCTGGGGTGAGGGGCCCGGCAGTCCCGAGGGCCTCTGGGAGAGCCGTTCAGGCCCGACGGCCCGGGGCTCGGCCTGGCGGGGGTTTGCCGGCGGCCTGGTGGAGATCGGCCACCCCCCGGAGGAAGGAGGCTTCCATTTCGACAACGAGGCCCCCCGCCACCGGGTCTGGCTCGAGCCGTTCTCCGTCGCGGAGCGGCTGGTGAGCAACGGGGAATACGCCGCCTTCATCGCCGACGCCGGCTACCGGCGGCCCGAGCTGTGGATGAGCGAGGGCTGGGAAGTGGTGCAGGCGCGGGGCTGGCAGTCCCCCCGCTACTGGCGGGGGGACGGGGAGTTCACCCTGGCCGGCCGACGCACCCGCCCGCCCGAGGCGCCGGTGCGACATCTCAGCTGGTTCGAGGCCGACGCCTACGCCCGCTGGGCCGGAGCCCGGCTCCCGAGCGAGGCCGAGTGGGAGACGGCGGCCCGTGCCGGTCTGCCCGGGGCGTTCGGGCTGCTCTGGCAGTGGACCTCCAGCCCCTACCGTCCTTATCCGGGCTTCGCCCCGGCGGCCGGCGCCGTGGGCGAATACAACGGCAAGTTCATGACCTCCCAGTTCGTTTTGCGCGGAAGTTCCTTCCTCACCCCCGACGGGCACGGACGGGCCAGCTACCGCAACTTCTTCCCGCCGGCGAGCCGCTGGATGGCCGCGGGCCTGCGCCTGGCCCGGGATCGATGAGCGCCTCCCCTCCCCCCAGCCACGAGCCGACCCTGCTCGACCTGCACCCGGAACCGGCGGACATGGCCCAGCTGGTGCGGGTGGGGATGAATCGCACGCCGAAGCAGCTCCCCGCCTGGCTGCTGTACGACGGTGAAGGGTCGCGCCTGTTCGACGCGATCTGCGCGCAGCCCGAATACACGCTGACCCGCACCGAAACCGCACTGCTGGAGGAGCGGGCCGTGGATCTGGCCGCCAGTCTGGGCCCCGGGGTGGTTGTGGAGTTCGGCGCGGGCAGCGCCCGCAAGGTGAGCCCGCTGCTGGCCGCCCTGCAACCGGAGGCCTATGTGGCGCTGGACATCAGCGCGGCCCACCTGGCCCCGGCCTGCGCCGACCTGCAGCGGCGCCACCCCTCCCTGCCGGTGCTCGGGGTGTGCTGCGACTACAGCCGGCTGGAGGCGCTGCCCCGCCACCCGCAGCTCGATGGGAGGCGCCGGGTGGGCTTCTACCCCGGCAGCTCGATCGGCAACTTCGAACCGGTGGAGGCCGCGGGGTTGTTGAAGCAGTTCCGCAGGCTTCTCGGACCCGACAGCGCCCTGCTGGTGGGAATCGACCATCCCAAGGCGGTGGAGCGCCTCGAGGCGGCCTACGACGACGCCGCGGGGGTCTCCGCGGCCTTTGCCCTGAATCTGCTGCGCCGGCTCAACCGCGACCTGCACGGGGACTTCGACCTGGAGGCCTTCCACTACCGAGCCCGCTGGGAACCGGCTGCCAGCCGCATCGTCATGGAGCTGGTGAGCAAGCGGGCTCAGACGGTGCGGCTGGCCGGCGAGAGCTGGCGCTTCTCGGCGGGCGAACCGCTCGTGACGGAGCACAGCCACAAGTACTCAGCGGCGGGCTTTGCAGCCCTGGCAGCGGCGGGGGGCTGGCGGCCGGGGAAGGCCTGGAGCGATCCCCCGGGCGACCTGTCGCTGCAGCTGCTGGTGCCAGCTGCCGCGGCCCAGGCAGACTCGCAGAAAGCTGGAGGGGTGGGGCGTCAGCCATGAGCCGTGAGGAACAACGCCAGGCGATGCGGGCCGTGCGAGAGGGATTGATCGAGCGGCTGGAGGAGCTCTACCGAGACGCGTTCGACAGCATCGGGGGGCAGGATCTGGGGGAGGGGGCGATCGCCCGCCTCACCCAGCTGCTGCTGCGCTCCCGCGAGGCGGCGATCACCCCCCTGCAGCAGGAGATCGAGGCTCCCTTGATCACCCGCGCCCCGGGGGAAGCCGCTCCGGAGACGCAACCATGAGCGGCGGCAGCTGGCTTGAGGAGCTGGAGGCGCGGCTGGACAGCACCTTGGAAGCGTTCCTGCGGGCCAACCCGGAGCAGGAGGCACGGCTGCGGGAACAGGGCGACCGCGACCGCCAGCAGCAGTTGCGACAACGGCGTCTGGAGCTTCAAGCCCATGCCGAGGGGCAGCGGCGGGGGCTGATCGAGCTGGCGGAGGAGGTCCGGCGCTGGCAGGAACGGGTGGCACGGGCCCGCGGCGCCGGGGCCGACGACCTGGCGCTCCGGGCCGAGGGCCACATCGCCACCCTGATGGACGAGGGCCGTCGGCGCTGGCAGGAGCTGGGGGAATTGGGCCACCGCTTCGAAGCGGTGGAGAAGGAACTGGCGGAGATGCCTAGGCAACCCTCCGCCGCGGGGGGATCGACCACCGCCTCACCACCGCCACCCGCCCCGAACCCGCTCACGAATCTGGAGGCTGACTGGGCGGCGTTCGAGGCCCGGCTGGAGCTGCAGGAACTCAAGCGGCGCATGGGCCCGTGAACGGGAGGCCCTGAGCGCGTCGGATGGCGTTCCTTCTCTCCAAACTGCTGCCGCTGTTCCTCTACCCCCTTGGACTGGCGCTGATGTTGCAGCTGGCGGCCCTGGTGGGCCGCCGCCGGACCTGGGCGCCCCTGGTTTCGGCGGGGGGCCTGACGCTGCTCTGGCTCAGCGCCACCCCGTGG
The DNA here is from genome assembly GCA_044351065.1 of Cyanobium sp. Taxonomy (GTDB): domain Bacteria; phylum Cyanobacteriota; class Cyanobacteriia; order PCC-6307; family Cyanobiaceae; genus Cyanobium. Next base: position 13,917 of record JBILGK010000005.1, on the reverse strand, counting down.
CTCAGCCGCGAGCTGGTGTGGGGTCTGGAGGAGCGGGCCCAACGGCTCACCCCCAGCCCGCTGCCCCGCGCCGATGCGGTGATGGTCCTGGGGGGCGGCCTGCGGCCCGCCCTGCCGCCGCGCCGCGGCGTGGAGGTGGCGGAGGCGGGAGATCGCCTGCTCACCGCGGTGGCGCTGCTGCGTCAGGGCCGGGCGCCCTGGCTGCTGGTCTCGGGGGGAGTGGTCAGCTTCACAGCCTCCGATCCCAGTCCCAGCGAGGCGATCTCCGCCACGAGGCTGGCCATGGAGCTGGGGGTTCCGAAGGAAAGGATTGTGGCCAGCGGAGAGGCTCGCAACACGGGCGAAGAGGCGGCGGCTCTCCAGCAGATCGCGCGGCAGCGAGGGTGGCGCTCGGTGCTGCTGGTCACCAGCGCCACCCACCTGCCCCGTGCCACGGCAACGTTCCAGCAGCGCACGGATCTGACGATCGTGCCCGTGGCTTGCGATTTCCTGCTACCGGAGCGCCGAACCCTGGGCCGCCCCACCCCGGCCAGCGTGGGGCTCTCCCTGCTGCCAACAGCGGATGCCCTGGCCACCACCACCCTGGTGCTGAAGGAGCACCTCGGGAGCCTGGCCTACCGGCTGCGCGGCTGGAGCTGATCGGGGCAGAAAGACTGAAGCGAATGGGCAGGAAGACCCGGGGCTCTCACTTCTTGGGGGCCGGGGGCACCAGGCTCACGCCCTCGGGGGGCGGGGTGGGGTCGGGATCGGCGATCAGCATGTGCTGCAGCACGATCTCGGGACGCTCACTATCCCGCCAGCGGATGCGGTAAGCAGGCATCTTGGTGCCGCGACTGGTGGTCTGCTCCACCGGCTCCATCACCCAGCCCCTGCGAGAGCGGCCTTGGGGGTTGCGCTTCACGACGGCATCGGCGTGTTTGAAGCGGAAACCGACGCGCTCACCACTCATGGGACCGAGAACCCCGGTTGGGGAAGAATGCCTAGGTGTGTCCAGTATCTCACTGCACCGGTCCCGCCCCGGCGGCGACTCCCCCCTCAGCCGAGCGGGGAGGGTTCGGGACGGAGCAGCGGGAAGGCGATCACATCGCGGATCGAGGGGCTGTCGGTGAGCAGCATGGCCAGCCGATCGATGCCGATGCCAAGGCCGCCGGTGGGGGGCATGCCGATTTCGAGGGCGTGCAGGAAGTCCTCATCCACCGTCTGGGCCTCGGGATCGCCGGCGCGGCGCCGCTCCTGCTGGGCCTCCAGGCGGGCGCGCTGCTCCTGGGGATCGATCAGCTCGCTGAAGGCGTTGGCGGTCTCCCGCCCGACGATGAACAGCTCGAAGCGCTCCACAAGGCCCTCCTGGCTGCGGTGGCTGCGGGCCAGGGGCGAGGTTTCCACCGGGTAGTCGAGTACGAAGGTGGGCTGGATCAAGGAGCTCTCCACCCGCTGCTCAAACGCCTCCACCAGCAGGCGGCCGCCGCTGTCGGCGGACTCCGGCACCTGGAGCCCGGCTTCGAGCATGGCCGCAGCGGCCTCGTCGCGGCTGCGGAAGCGGTGAAAATCCAGCCCGGTGTGCTTTGCCACCAGCTCGTGCATGGTGGCGCGCGTCCAGGGGGGGGTGAGATCCACCGGGGTTCCCTGGTACTCGATCACCGTGCCGCCGCACACCGCCTGACAACAGGTGGCGATGAGCTGCTCGGTGAGGTCCATCATGTCGTGGTAGTCGGCATAGGCCTGGTAGATCTCCACGGAGGTGAACTCAGGGTTGTGGCGGGTGCTCACCCCTTCGTTGCGGAAGATGCGGCCCAGCTCGTACACCCGCTCGAAGCCGCCCACCACCAGCCGCTTGAGGTGCAGCTCGGTGGCGATGCGCAGGGTGAGGGGCAGATCGAGGGCGTTGTGGTGGGTGGTGAACGGGCGGGCGTCGGCGCCGCCGGCCTCGGTTTGCAGCACGGGCGTCTCGATCTCCAGGAAGCCCCGCTCATCGAGCCAGCGGCGCATGGCGCTCACCATGCGGGCGCGGCGGCGGAAGGTCTCGCGGGTGTGAGGGGAGACGATCAGATCGAGGTAGCGCTGCCGGTAGCGCTTCTCCACATCCGCCAGGCCGTGCCACTTGTCGGGCAGGGGCTGGAGCGACTTGCAAAGCATGGTCCAGGCGTGCACCTTCACCGACAGCTCGCCCTTGTCGGTGCGGCGCAGGCTGCCGGTGGCGCCGATCCAGTCGCCGGCGTCGGTGAGGGTGGTGATCTGCTGGAAGCTGTCGGGGGCGTCCGGCTGGGCGGGATCGGCAGCGGGGGCGGGATCGGCGGCCTGGAGGGTGGCCCGCTCGAGGTAGAGCTGGATCGTGCCGCTCTCATCGGCAAGGGTGAAGAAGGCCAGCTTGCCCATCACCCGCCGGGTGAGGATGCGGCCCGCCACCGTCACGGTCACGTCGCGCTCGGCGCCCTTTTCCAGATCGGCGTGGGCGTCCTGCAGCGCCGCGGCGGTGTGGGTGGGGGCGTAGCGAAGGGCGTAGGGGGCCCGGCCGTGGAGGCCGCTGTTGGCGGCGAGGGACTCCAGCTCAAGGGCCTTGCTCAGGCGGTTGTCGCGCAGCTCCGACAAGGCAGGGTGGAGGGCAGAGAAGTGGGGCCCATCCTGCAGGAGCGCGAAGCCTGCGGGGCCGGGCCGGGGGTCTGGGCTGCTTAGACCGCGGCGGCCAGGGAGTCGCCCATGCGCTGGGAGGCGTAGCCGGTGCCGCGCACGGTGAGGATCAGTTCGGGGTTGCGGGGGTCGGGCTCCAACTTGCCCCGCAAGCGGGCGACATAGACGTCGACCACCCGCAGGTCGGCGGCGCGGCGCGGCGGGTAACCCCAGAGCTGTTCGAGGATCTCGGCGCGGGGCACCACCCGTCCGGGTTCGCGGAACAGGAGCTCCAGCAGGCTGAACTCGGTGTAGGTGAGGGCGATGCGCTGGCCATCGCGGGTGACCTGCCGGCGGTTGGTGTCGACCACCAGATCCCCCACCCGCACCACGCCGCTGCCGGCGGGGAGATCGCGCGGCTCGCTGGCGGCCGAGCCGCGGCCCACCCGGCGCAGAATCGTGGCGATGCGTGCCTCCAGTTCCTTGGGACTGAAGGGTTTGGGGAGGTAATCATCGGCGCCGAGGTCGAGGCCGGCCACGCGCTCGGCGATGGCATCGAGGGCGGAGAGAAAGATGACGGGAACACAGGATTCAGCCCGCAGCCGGCGACAGACGGCAAAACCATCCAGCTTCGGCAGCATCACATCGAGCACCACCAGGTCGGGCTGCTCGCGGTGAAAGAGGCTGAGAGCTTCCTCTCCGTCCTCGGCGCAAAGCACGCGATAGCCGGCGAGCTGCAGGCGCATGAGCAGGACCCGGCGCACGGCGGGTTCGTCGTCCACCACGAGGATCGTGGCTCGCTGCTCTTCGGGGGCGGGGGGGCGCAACTCGGAGTCAGCCCCGGATCGCCCGTCCGTCGGTAGAGGGGGATGCCCATCGGGCTGGACTGAGGACCGAGCATCCAGAGTCATGGGCATCTCGATGGATGAAGCCTGATGAAGATTCGCAACCTTACCCCTCGACCGGGCCTCAGGTCAGCCCCCGCCGCGGCTGCTGCGAAGGGGTTCTGAGGAGTTTAAGGTTTTTTGCGGAATCCCTGCGCATGCGGCTCAGGGCCAGCGCGCCGCGGCATAGCGATTCCATTCCCGCGCTGCCTGGCGCAGGGCGGACTGGCTGTCCATTTCGCCGAGCATGGCGCGCTGCAGCTGGGTGTAGAGGATCGTCTGGAGCCGCTTCAAGCCAGGGGTGGCGGGCACCAGCACGCGGCCTGTGGCCAGGGTTCGCAGCGACAGGAGGCGCGCCTCCTCCACCAGCCGCTGCCGGGGGTCAGCGGTCCGAGCGCCGCGCAGCCGGGCCTCGAGGCGCTGCAGGGCCAGGCGAGCCGAGGGGAGCACGCGCGCTTCCTCGGCGAAGGCCAGCTGGTTTTCGGCGTTGCTGAGGAACAGGGCGAAGTCAACGGCCTCCCGTGGCAGGCGGCTCTGCCCGGGCACCACCAGGTTCATCACGGCCACGTTGGTGGCGCCCCCCGGCCCGGTGATCGGCGGCGCAGCGAACGTGGCCGCCGCGATGCCGGGGGCGTTGGTCTGGAGGTTGCGCAGGAAGTCCGGACCGCTGGCCACCTGGGCCAGATCGCCCGCCTGGTAGAGCTCGATCGCCCGCCGATAACCCTGGCTCACCACCTCCCGCGGCAGCAGCCCGCGGCGGTAGAGGTCGCTCCAGAAGCTGAAGGCAGCACGGCCCGCCGGGGAGTCGAAGGCGGCGCGGCGCCTCCCGTCCAGCAGCCGCACATCCATCTGAACCAGCGACTCGAGCAACTCGGCGGAATCGTCCGGCACCGCGGTGACGAAGAGTGCATAGCGACCCGTGCGGCGCTTGACCGCCTCGGCGTAGGCGGGCACCTCGCGCCAGAGGCGCGGCGGCGCAGCCAGCCCGGCCTGCCTGAGCAGCTGCCGGTTGGCGAAGCTCACCCGGGAGGTGAGATACCAGGGAATGGCGAACTGCTTCCCCTCCTGCCGCCCCGCCGCCCAGATGCCCGGCAGGTAGGTCTGTTCAGCTCCGGCCGGCAGAACGGTGGCCAGGTCGAGCAGCCCGCCGCGACTGGCCAGGCTGGCGGCGAAGACCGGGTTGAGGTTCACCACGTCGGGAGCGGTGCGGGCATAAACCGAGGCCAGCAGCTTGCGCTCCACCGAACTCCAGGGCACGTCGGTCCAGCGCACCCGCACATCCGGGTGGCGGCGCTCCCAGGCAGCGATGACACGACGCATGTAGGGGCTGAAACGGGGGGCCAGGTCGAGGGTCCAGACGTTCAGCTCGCGCCGGGGTGGCTGGGGTTTGCCGCTCTGGGGTTTGCCCCTCTGGGGTTCGCCGCTCTGGGGCTCGCCGCTCGGGGTGCAGCCGGCGAGGAGGGCAACGGCCAAGGGCACGAGCACCCGCAGGAGGTGTCGCCGACGGATCGAAGCGGAGGGCGAAGCCATCAACGGTTCGGGGCGCCGGAGAGCAGCTGGCGCCAGAGCAGCAATTGCAGAGAGCAGAGCATCGGAGCCAGCAGGGCGGTGAGCAGGGTCTGGGCCAAGAGGGCATGGAGACCTGCGCTGCCGAGATCCTCCCAACTCCAGCCCGGCAGTGCCAGCAGCGCCGGCTGGACCTCACCGACGACCCCGCCGACGGCACGCCGGGAGAGATGCCAGAGCAGCCCCCACTGGAGCATGAGGCTGAGCCCCAGGGCCAAACTGCCGAAGAGGGCCAGCAGGCCGAGGTTGAGGCTGCCCTGAATGGCCCGCCCCTGTCGGCCCAGCCTGCCCCACCACCAGCCGAGGAGGGAGAGGCCGGGCACCAGGGTCACAGGGCCGGGGTGAAGGGAGTCGAGGAGCAGGCCGAGGCCGGCCCCGGCCAGGGTCCCCCAGAAGCGACCCTCCACGAGTGCCCACGGCAGCAGCCACAGCACCCCCCAGGCGGGGGGAACGCCGGAGAGCTTCAGCCAGGCGGGCGAAGCCAGGGTCAGCCAGGGAACGAGCAGCGCCGTGCTCAAGAACAGGGGCTGGCGGGAGAGCTGCGCCATCAGGGGCGCACCACCTGCACCCAGTCGACGGCCTCCAGCGGCGCACTGAGCTGCACCACCGCCGTCGGCGCCGGGTCGGCGCCCATCTCCAGGGTCTGGATCACCCCCACCGGCAGATTGGGAGGCACCAGGGTGCTGGCCGGGGAGGTGACCACCACATCGCCGGGGCGCACCTGGGGATCCTTCTCCAGGAAGTGCAGCTGGGGGCGACCGGTGCCCACGCCGCTGAGCAGGCCGTGGGTCTGGCTGCGCGCCACCCAGACCCCCACCCTGCTGGAAGGATCGGTGAGCAGGGTGACGCGGGCGGTGGCGGGGGTGACGGCACTGATCCGACCGATCATCCCGCCCGGGGCCAGCACCGTCTGGCCGGGGCGTAGACCGGCCAGGGACCCCGAGCCGAGCACCAGCTGCTGCCACCAGCCGACGGGCTCGCGGGAGATCACCGGAGCGCGCAGCCGATCGGCGGAATCCTTTTGCAAGGCCAGCAACCGACGCAAGCGACGGTTGTCGCGATCCAGGGCACTGAGGCGCAGGTCCTGCTCGGTGCGGGCGGCGGAGCGAAGCCATTCGCTCTGGGCGCTGCCGGGCCAGAAGGGGCGACTGATCAGGGCGTAGAGATCGACCAAGCCGGCCCCTTTGCTGAGGCGAATCGCGACCAGGGCTGCGAGCAGGAGCAGCCAGGGCCAGCTCTGCTGCAGGGGCCGCAGGGCGCGCAGCCGGACCCAGCGCGAGGCCGGCATGGAGCTCAGGCGGCCGGGCGGGTGAAGTCGGGTGTGTCAAGCACCCGCTTGAGGCGCTCGAAATCCTCGAGCACCATGCCGCAGCCGTTCACCACGCACAGCAGCGGCTCCTCGGCCACGTGGGTGAGGATGCCCGTTTCGTGGCTGATCAGGTCGCAGATGCCCCGAACCAAGGCACCGCCGCCCGCGAGCATGATGCCGCGATCGACGATGTCGGCCGCAAGCTCGGGCGGGGTGCGCTCAAGGGTGCGTTTGACCGCCTCGACGATCACATTGAGCGGTTCGGCCATCGCTTCGCGCACGTCGCCGGCGCGCACGTTGATCGTGCGGGGCAGACCGGAGAGCAGATGCAGCCCCCGCACGTCCATCGAGGTCTCGTCATGGGCGTCGTCGGGGAAGGCGGAGCCGATGCGGATCTTGATGTCCTCAGCGGTGCGCTCGCCGACGACAAGGTTGTGGACCTTCTTGAGGAAGACGCTGATCGCCTCGCTGAGCTCATCGCCAGCCACGCGCACGGACTCGCTCAGGACCGTGCCGCCCAGGCTCAGCACGGCCACCTCGGTGGTGCCACCGCCGATGTCGACGATCATCGTGCCCACCGGCTCGGTGACCGGCAAACCAGCGCCGATGGCCGCCGCCACCGGCTCGTCGATCAGATGCACCTGGCGGGCTCCGGCCAGACCAGCGTCGCGCACGGCCCTGCGCTCCACACCGGTCACGCCGCTGGGGATGCCCACCACCAGCCGCGGGGCGATCACACCGCGTCCTTCGTTGCCCTTCTCGATGAAGCTCTTGATCATCAGCTCGGCGGCATCGAAGTCGGCGATCACGCCGTCCCGCAGCGGCCGAACGGCGCGGATGTTGCCGGGGGTGCGGCCGAGCATCAGCTTGGCTTCCTCGCCCACGGCCAGGGGGAGGTTGCGCTCCAGATCGATGGCCACCACCGAGGGCTCCTGCAGCACGATCCCTTTGCCGGAGATGTACATGAGGGTGTTGGCCGTGCCCAGATCGATGCCGATGTCCCGGGAGAGCTGGAAGCGACGGAAGAACACGGAGGACTTAGGTGGCAAGGGGGGTGAGCGGATCCTAAGGACCGTCCCTCCACCGGTCCGAGCGGACGGGGCGGCGTGACGGGTGGTGGAACCAAGCCAACGTGGCCCTCGGCGACGGGTGCCGCATCATTGATCCATCGAACCCAGAGAGAAAAGCCATGGGCGTCAACTCCATCACCCTCGTCGGCCGAGCGGGCCGCGATCCCGAGGTCCGCTACCTCGAATCCGGCAGTGTGGTCGCGAACCTCACCCTTGCCGTCAACCGCCGCAGTCGCGACGACGAACCCGACTGGTTCAACCTCGAGATCTGGGGCAAGCAGGCCGAGGTGGCCGCGAACTACGTGCGCAAGGGATCCCTGGTGGGGATCATCGGCTCGTTCAAGCTCGATCGCTGGACGGACAAGGCCAGCGGGGAGGAGCGCAGCAAGCCGGTGGTGCGGGTCGACCGACTCGAGCTGCTCGGCTCGCGGCGGGACAACGAATCAGGAGGGGCGGCGGGCTTCGGCGGCGGCGAACCCAGCGAGGAGGAGGTTCCGTTCTGAACGCCGACCAGCCAAGCCCGCCCGCGGGGGTTGTGCCAGTGAGCCAGCCGGGCTAGAAACCGGCACGAAGCCATCCGGGGCGCCCCCAAGGGGCGCCTTTTTGCTGGGTGGAGCCGGGGGCCCTGATGGATCGGGAATTCAGTGGCTGTCCTGCCGCTTCTTCCAGGTGCGCAGCCCCAACCAGGCGGCGAAGCCGAGCACCGCCCCCACCAGCAGGACCTTGATCAACTTGGCCACGGGATCCAGCCATACCTCCACATTCACGTAGGCCTCGCCCAGGGCGTAACCCGCCAGGGTGAGCAGCAGGGTCCAGATCAGGCTGCCGGCGGTGGTCCAGATCAGGAAAGGCAGCAGGGGCATCAGCTCGATGCCCGCCGGCACTGAGATCAGTGTGCGGATGCCCGGGATCAGACGGCCCCAAAACACCAGGGCGGTGCCGTGACTGTTGAACCACTGGCGGCTGCGGTGCAGCTCCTGGGGACTGATGCCGATCCAGCGGCCGTGGCGCTGCAGCCAGCGCTCGATCCGCTCCTCATTGACCAAACGGCCGATGCCATACCAGGGCAGCGCCCCGAGGACGGTGCCCAGCAGACCGGCCAAGACCACAGGTACCAGGGCCAGCTGGCCGCTGCGCACGTAGAACCCGCCGAGAGGCATGATCAGCTCGGAGGGGATCGGCGGAAAGAGGTTCTCCAGAAACATCGCCGCGAAGATCGCGCCGTAGCCCGCGGCGGGGTTGGCTTGCACCGCGTTGCCGATCAACTCGGGGAGCTTCTGAATCAGTTCCAGCGCCAAGGGACGATCTGCGGCGAATCGTCGTCAGTCTTCCATGGGCGGACTCCCGGAGGCGGTGGGACGCAAATGAAAAGCCGGCCCCTTCATGGGAACCGGCGGAGGGTGGGAAGCCCTGCGGGCTTCCAGGGCGTGAGACGAGGGGAACTCAGTAGCGGTAGTGCTCGAGCTTGTAGGGGCCTTCGACCGGCACGTTGATGTAGTCGGCCTGCTCCTGGCTGAGCACGGTGAGTTTGGCGCCGATCTTGTCGAGGTGGAGGCGGGCCACCATCTCGTCGAGGTGCTTGGGAAGCACATAGACCTCCTTGCCGTATTGGTCACCCTTGGTGAACAGCTCGATCTGGGCGAGCACCTGGTTGGTGAAGGAGTTGCTCATCACAAAGCTGGGGTGGCCGGTGGCACAACCCAGATTCACCAGACGGCCCTCGGCCAGAAGGATGATGCGATTGCCGCTGGGAAGGATGATGTGATCCACCTGGGGCTTGATGTTTTCCCAGCTGTATTGCTTCAGGGAGGCGACATCGATTTCGTTGTCGAAGTGGCCGATGTTGCAAACGATCGCCTGATCCTTCATGCGGATCAGATGCTCGTGGCGGATCACCTGGAAGTTGCCGGTAGCCGTCACGAAGATGTCGATGTCCCCGACGACGTCATCGAGACGGACGACGCGATAGCCCTCCATCGCGGCCTGCAGGGCGCAGATCGGATCGATTTCGGCAATCATGACAGTGGCGCCGAGGCCCCGCAGGGACTGGGCGGAACCCTTGCCCACATCGCCGTAGCCGAGCACCAGAGCCTGCTTGCCTGCAACCATCACGTCGGTGGCACGCTTGATGCTGTCGACCAGGGACTCGCGGCAGCCGTAAAGGTTGTCGAACTTGCTCTTGGTGACCGAATCGTTGACGTTGATGGCAGGGAACGGCAGTTCGCCAGACTTCTGCATCTGATACAGGCGAGCCACACCCGTGGTGGTCTCCTCGGTGACGCCCTGGATGTTGACGTAGATGCGGGAGTAGAAGGTGGGGTCGAGGGAGAGCTTGGCGCGAATCGACTTGAAGAGAGCGATCTCCTCTTCGCTGCCCGGATTGTCGAGCACGGAAAGATCCTTCTCAGCCTTGCTGCCGAGCACCACCAGACCGGTGGCATCGCCACCGTCGTCGAGGATCATGTTGGGCGTGCCACCGTCGCTCCACTCGAGGATGCGATGGGTGAAGGCCCAGTACTCATCCAGGGTTTCACCTTTGTAGGCGAAAACCGGGGTGCCGCCGGCAGCGATGGCCGCGGCAGCGTGGTCCTGGGTGGAGAAAATATTGCAGGAAGCCCAGCGCACTTCGGCGCCGAGGGCAACCAGGGTCTCGATCAGAACAGCCGTCTGGATCGTCATGTGCAGGCTGCCGGCGATGCGGGCGCCCTTGAGGGGCTGCTCTGCGCCGTACTGTGCGCGGATCGCCATCAGACCGGGCATTTCGGTCTCGGCGATGGCGATCTCCTTGCGGCCGAAGTCGGCCAGGCCGATGTCTGCGACGAAATAGGAGGAAGCCTGGAGAGAGGCGAGTTCAGCCGCAGGGCTGGAGGGGGTTGCCACCATGTTGAGGTCTCGGTTCGGGTACGCGGAAAGGTGATCGCCGGGAGGGGATCACGGAGTGCTGGCTGCGGAGCCCGGGAAGGTTCCGGCAAGGCCGAGGGACGGACAAAATCTGCGGAGACGCCGAGGCTTCGGGCTCGCTTGACCCCCAATGTACAGGAATGTCACAGATTGATGCGCAGCCAGCGGCGGCGGAGTGCGAACTGGCCGATGCCGCGGCCACCCGGGCGCTGGGTCGGCGCCTCGCGGTAGTGCTGCCAGCGGGGGCGTTGCTGCTGCTCCACGGCGAGTTGGGTGCGGGGAAAACCTGCCTGGTGCAGGGGCTGGCGGAGGGGCTGGGGATCGGGGAGCCCATCACCAGCCCCACCTTCGCCCTCGCCCAGCACTACGGCGGCCGAAGGGCCGATGGCGGCGCCACAGCCCTGGTGCACCTGGATCTTTACCGGCTGGAGGATCCCGCCGCCGCCACCGAGCTCTTTGCTCAGGAGGAGGAGGAGGCCCGGGCCCTGGGGGCGGTAATGGCGGTGGAGTGGCCGGAGCGGCTGGGTTTTGTGCCTGAACCCTGCTGGCGGGTGGCGCTGGCCTTCGCGGGGGAGGGGCGCAAGGCGCGGATCTGGGGAGATGGTTTTGGCGTAAGGCATCGATGACGCCCGCATCGGGACGGAGGGGAGGAGGCAACCCGATTGCCAGGGGTGCTTCAGGCGACTGAAGAGCATCGGCAAACAAGCGGTTTCTCCCCGTCTTTGCGGCAGTGAACCCGAGGCGGGCTGGGGAGGGTGATTTGCGCTGTCCGTGGCTGCGCAGCCACCTGCGGGCAAGGGATCTCTACGTGCCCAGCACCCGCATGGCGCAGATCGGCTGGACCTTCGTGCTGATCAGCCTGATCCTCCTGACCCGGGCCCCTGCGGACTTGCTGAGCGGCCTGCTGAACCGCAGCGTCTTCGAATCGTTGTTCGGATGGGGTGGCGAGGTGATCGCCCTTCAGGGGCGTGACAACCGCCGCCGCAAGGCCTCGATGATGCGCGCGTTGGCGGCGGGGAATGGAAAGGCATCCAGCTCGGCGACCTCCACCCAGCGCACCTGCTGGCAGGCCAGGGCCCGGGGCTCGCCGGCGAGGTGCTCGCACAGGTGCACCACGAACCGCAGCCGTTTGTGGCTGTAGGCGTGCTCCAGGGTGATCAGCTCCTCCCCCACCGCCACCGTGATCGCCAGCTCCTCCAGGAGTTCGCGCTCGATCGTCGCGACGATCGGCTCCCCCGGCTCCTGCTTGCCACCGGGGAACTCCCACAGCCCCCCCAACAACCCCTCGTTGAGCCGTTGGTCGATCAGCACCCGGCCGCCACCGTCGCGCACCACCCCCACTCCGATCACCTGGAACGGCACGGGGCGGGCGGTCTCCTTCACGGGCCAGCGGGCGGGGTCGCCGGCAGCGTAGGCAGCGCAGCTCCCCCGCCAGGGACAGGCCCCACAGTCGGGATTGCGGGGCGTGCAGAGGCCGGCCCCCAGATCCATCAGCGCCTGGTTGAAATCGCGGGGCCGGGCGGGATCCAGCAGGGTCTCACTCCAGCTCCAGAAGGCCGCCAGCCGGCGGGAGGGCGGATCGGCACAGCCGGTGAGCCGCGCCAACACCCGTCGCACGTTGCCATCGAGGATCGCCTCCGGCTGGTCGAAAGCCGTGGAGACGATGCTGGCAGCGGTGCTGCGCCCCAGACCCGGCAAGGCCTGCCAGCCCGCCCGATCGGTGGGCCAGGGATCCGCACCGGCGGCTCCCTCCAGCAGCCGGCGGGCCCCCCGGGGCAAGCGGCGGGCACGGGCGTAGTACCCCAGGCCCTGCCAGAGCAGCAGTACATCGCGCTCCGGCGCCTCCGCCAGGGCCTCCAGGCTGGGGAAGGCCTGCATCCAGCGCCGCCAGTAGGGCAGCACCACCGACAGACGGGTCTGCTGCAGCATCACCTCGGCCACCCAGGGCCCCAGGCAACTCAGAAACTCACCAGGAGCCGGCCAGCACCCGCTGGCGGAGAACAGCCAGGGCTTCTGGTCGTGGCGGCGCCGGCCGTGCACTTCCCACCAGACCAGAAGCTTCCCGCGCAACAACGGCGCCACGGCAGCCAGCCGCATGGAGTCTTCATCCGGCGCCATCGGTGGGGGGATGGGGGATGCCTCAACCCGGGGTCAACAGTCTGACGAGCGAAGAGACGGGCGCGCGGCCGGCTGAGCAAAGGTGAGTTCATCAACCAATGAATGGACAAATCGGCTGCCGCTGATTCAAAAAATGAATAGGGAGGCAGTGTCTGTTACGCACGCGGTGACTTTTGCAAGGAGGCCGTGGGGCAATCGATAAGGTTGGGGCCAAGAGAGAAGCGGAGCCGCCTGATCATGCGCATAGCGATGCGTGCCAGACAACGCCGATCCCCTGCCTGATGACGCACACCCGCGACTTGCGCATGATGCCCTTGGCCAGATGATCAGCCCGGAGGTCCTGCAAGGCTTCGACCTGATCCTGTGGCTCGGCAACGGTCGGGACGCCGCGGCTTACAACGGCTGCAGCCAGCCGACGATCAGCCGCCAGGCCCAGCAGGTCGCCGATCTGCTGGGCCTCTCTCTGCAAAAAGTGCGGGGCCAGTGGTGTGTGCGCGGAGACACCACCCTGCTGGCGTTCGAGCGGCAGTTGCATCAACTGCATCGCTTCCTGGGGCGCGCACCGCTGCGGCTCGAGATCAGTGCGGTCTCCGGCCGAATGATCGGGCTGCCCGCTGCCCCGGGCTGGATCGCCGGCCCGGCCGACCAGCTCGAGCTACCCCGCTCCCTGGAGTTGCTGCGCGATCGCGTGATCGACGCTTGGATCACCCCTGCCGCCGACGACCTGCCGAATCCCCAGGAGCGCGACTGGCATTGCTTCGAGCTCTACGCCGCACCGGTCTGGCTGGTGGCCTCCCCCGACCACCCGCTGATGGGTCACAGCTGGCTCAAAACCACCGACCTGCGACGTTTCCCCAGCGCAGGGGTGGAGGGAGGCTGGTACCCCCATAGCGAGGCCCACCTGCGCACCCATGGGCTGTGGAGCAAGCCGGTGCGGCTGAATCGCTACGAGGTGGCCCGCTGGGATGGCCGCACCGCCGATGGACATACCCTGGCGTATGCCTCCCCGCCGATGCTGCGCCTCAATCCGGGCTTGCGGCGGCTGCCCTACGACCTGGCCTTCCACCAACGCACCGCCCTGGTGGTCCACCGCGACCATGTGCAGGCCGCGCCTATCACCCTGCTGCTCCAGGAACTCAAGCGGCGCACCCAAGACCTGGCACAGCTTCATCCGGAACTGGTGCCCATGGCCTGAGCGGCAGAGCCCACCCCAGCCGACCAGGTTCAGAAGGCCACGTAAGCCTCGACCGCATCGCTGATGCGGCGCAGGCCGTTGAGTCCGTCCCGCTCCAGGTTGCGCACCCTGTCGCGGCTGATGCCGAGGATGCGGCCGATGCCGGTGAGGCTCATCGGCTCGTCGCCGCCGATGCCGTAGCGCATCTTCAACACACGGCCCTGCAATTCGGGCAATTGCTCCAGCAGCTGGCGCAGGTCACCCTTCAGGCATTCGCCATCCACCATCTCC